>NZ_AP025591.1:0-947500 GCF_023169945.1 Anaeromyxobacter oryzae | reverse complement strand
GCATGGCACCGAAGCCACGGGATCAGCGCAAGCTGATCGGTAGGGGAGCGTAGAACCGACGGCGAAGCCAGACCGCAAGGACTGGTGGAGTCTGTTCTAGAGCTGATGCCGATATGAGTAGCGACAAAACGAGTGAGAAACTCGTTCGCCGTAAGCCCAAGGTTTCCTGGGGAAGGTTAATCCGCCCAGGGTTAGTCGGGCCCTAAGCCGAGGCCGAAAGGCGTAGGTGATGGATGACAGGTTAATATTCCTGTACCACCCCGTTGGCGTTGAAGCGAGGGGGGACGGAGAAGGGTAGCGCAGCCGGGTGACGGTTGTCCCGGTTCAAGCCCGTAGGCGGGCCTCATACGATGAAAAGGTGAGGCCATTACGCCGAGAGGTGATGACGTGGGCGTAAGCCCTGAAGTGCGTGATCCCATGCTTCCAAGAAAATCCCCGCGCGGAGCCAGCGAGGTGCCCGTACCGCAAACCGACTCAGGTGGGCGAGGAGAAAATCCTAAGGCGCTTGAGAGAACTCTGGTCAAGGAACTCTGCAATCTACTCCCGTAACTTCGGAAGAAGGGAGGCCCGAAGCCGTGTAAGGACTTGCTCCTGAAGCGACTTTGGGTCGCAGATAAATGGCGGTAGCGACTGTTTAACAAAAACACAGGACTCTGCAAACACGCTAAGTGGATGTATAGGGTCTGACGCCTGCCCGGTGCCGGAAGGTTAAGGAGATTCGTCAGAGCGCAAGCTCAAAGCGATGAACCGAAGCCCCGGTAAACGGCGGCCGTAACTATAACGGTCCTAAGGTAGCGAAATTCCTTGTCGGGTAAGTTCCGACCTGCACGAAAGGCGTAACGACTTCCGCGCTGTCTCGACCAGGGACTCAGCGAAATTGAAATAGCTGTGCCGATGCAGTTTACCCGCGGCAAGACGGAAAGACCCCATGAACCTTTACTACAACTTGCCACTGACACTAGGAATTGCTTGTGTAGGATAGGTGGGAGCCTATGAACCCCGGGCGCTAGCTTGGGGGGAGGCAACGGTGAAATACCACCCTGGCGATTTCTGGTGTCTAACCTGGACCCCTCATCGGGGTTGGGGACAATGGCTGGTGGGTAGTTTGACTGGGGCGGTCGCCTCCCAAAAAGTAACGGAGGCGCGCTAAGGTTCCCTCAGCCTGATTGGAAACCAGGCGTCGAGTGCAATGGCATAAGGGAGCTTGACTGCGAGACCGACGGGTCGAGCAGGTGCGAAAGCAGGTCATAGTGATCCGGTGGTTCTGTATGGAAGGGCCATCGCTCAACGGATAAAAGGTACTCTGGGGATAACAGGCTTATCGCGTCCAAGAGTTCACATCGACGACGCGGTTTGGCACCTCGATGTCGGCTCATCGCATCCTGGGGCTGGAGCAGGTCCCAAGGGTTTGGCTGTTCGCCAATTAAAGCGGTACGCGAGCTGGGTTCAAAACGTCGTGAGACAGTTTGGTCCCTATCTGCCGTGGGCGTAGGAGAAGTGAGAGGATCTGTCCTTAGTACGAGAGGACCGGGATGGACGCACCGCTGGTGTACCAGTTGTCTCGCCAGAGGCATCGCTGGGTAGCTATGTGCGGAAAGGATAACCGCTGAAAGCATCTAAGCGGGAAGCCAACCTCAAGACGACTTCTCCCGGGCGCAAGCCCCTGAAGCCCCCTCGAAGACTACGAGGTCGATAGGCCGGAGGTGTACGCGCTGTGAGGCGCTCAGCTGACCGGTACTAATAGGGCGTGCGGCTTGGTCTCCCTCTTCTCAGGTCGTAGGTGACCTGCTCGAGGTCGAGATCGAGATGCTTCGATTAGAATCTCGCAACTCTGCCGCGCTGCGCGATGCTCCATTACCCTTCGTACGGTTGTCAGAAGGCTTCGTCCTTCTGCTCTTTATACAAGTTTGCGGTGGCTATATCGGTGGGGTCACACCCGTTCCCATCCCGAACACGGTAGTTAAGCCCACCAGAGCCGATGGTACTGCACCGGAAGCGGTGTGGGAGAGTAGGTCGCTGCCGCATCTTTTTGGCCCGCCCGCGCGATTCGCGCCGGCGGGCCTTTTTCTTTTCCGGCTCCGACTTTCCGTCCGGAACGACGCGATGTCCGCCCGTCCGGTGTCGGGGTAGATTCGACCCTTCGCCGCGACCGCGGCGCGAGGAGGCCTTCGATGTCTCGGGTGATGGTCGGAGTGATCGGCGGCACGGGGCTCGGCGAGGCGCTCGGCGCGCTCGGCGGCGGCGAGCTCCGCGAGGTGGACACCCCCTACGGTCGTCCCTCCGGCCCGATCACCCTCGCCGAGGTGGCGGGGGTCCCGGTGGCGCTCCTCGCCCGGCACGGCGAGGGCCACCTGAAGAACCCCTCCACCGTCCCCTACCGCGCCAACATCTGGGCGCTCAAGTCGCTCGGCGTCACCCACGTCCTCGCGAGCGGGGCGGTGGGGAGCCTGCGCGAGGAGGTCGCCCCGCGCCACCTCGTCATCCCGGACCAGGTGATCGACAAGACCCACCGGCGTCCGGGCACCTTCTTCGACGACCTCGCCGTCCACGTCGAGTTCGCGAACCCCTTCTGCTCGACCCTCCGCAACGTCCTCGTGAAGGCCGGGACCGGCTTCCCCACCCGCATCCACCAGGGCGGCACCTACGTCTGCATGGAGGGGCCCCAGTTCTCCACCCGCGCCGAGAGCGAGCTCCACCGCAGCTGGGGCGCCTCCCTCATCGGCATGACGGTGATGCCCGAGGCCAAGCTCGCCCGCGAGGCCGAGCTCTGCTACGCCCTCGTCGCCCTCCCCACCGACTACGATTGCTGGAAGCCGCACCCCGCCTCGCTCGACCAGGCCCGGCTCATCGAGGAGATCCTCGGCAACGTCAAGGCCGCGACCCAGAACGCGCTCGAGCTCGTCCGCCGCGCCGTCCCCCTCGTCGCCGCCCTCGACAAGCCCTGCTCCTGCCAGTCCGCCCTCGCCCTCGCCATCTGGTCCGACCGCTCCCGCCTCGCCCCCGACGTCAAGGAGCGCCTCCGGCCCATCCTCGGGCGGTATCTGGGCTGACGGAAGCCTTCGGGCCTCGGGCGCCGGCGGAGACGGCGCCCGCGGGGCACCGTCGTCCGGGCCTTCGCCGCGAGCGCGCGCCACGAGCACGGCACTTCTGCTCGAGGCCCGACGCCCGAGACCCGTCTCGCCGGCTCAGTGCGGCTGGATCGGCTGCGCCGCCGCCTCGCCCCGCCGGCCGGACGCGGCCATCGCCTCGGGCGACGGCGCGAGGCCGAGCTGCTCGAGCATCTCCGCCCGGTCGAACACGAGGTGGAACGAGGCGACCCGGTCGCCCCGGAAGCGCAGGACCTGGATGTACTCGACGCTCACGTTGCGCCCGGTCGCCGGCAGATCGCCGCCGGGGCTCTTGAGCGTCGCGCGGTGCGTGCCGGTGAACACGCCCTCCTCGACCGCCACGTCGTCGAGGACGTGGACCGCCTTGATGTCCACGTGCGCGTCCGGGAACGCATCGATCCAGCTCTTGTAGAACGCCTTCACCGCCTGCTTCCCGCTGAGCTCCGTGCCCCCGGGCGCCCGCGTCGACACGTCGTCCGTCATGGTCTCCGCCATCGCGTCCACGTCATGCGCGTTGAACGCGCTCGTGCCCTTCTCGAACACCGTACGTACCGTCGAGCTCGCCATGGCCATCCCTCCGTCCTCGGGTTCGGCACGGAGGTGCGCCCGCCGCTCCCGGCGTGCAATGCCCTTCGGGGATCGCCCGAGGCAGGTGGTGCAAACGTCGGCTTGCGCGATCGACCCTTCGCTCGACCGGCGCCCGCGATCCGGCGCCGCGCGCCGGACCGGCGGCCGCTAGCGCAGCCCCTGGCCCGTGGTCGCGGGGACGACCTTCCCGTACTTCACGCCCTTCGTGCTGACGAGCCCCTCTCCCATCGAGACCACGTCCCTCGCGCGCCCGCGGAGGACCAGGACCTCGAGGCAGTTGTGCTCGTCCATGTGGACGTGGAGCGCCGAGACCACCGCCTTGTGGTTCTCGTGCTGGATGTGCGCGAGCTTCTGGGCGAGGCTCGAGGAGTCGTGATCGTAGACCAGCGTGACGACCGCGACCCGCTCCTCCCGCGCCGGCGACTCCGACCACTCGCGCTGGACGAGCGCGTCGCGGATGAGATCCCGGATCGCCTCGGAGCGGTTCACGTACCCCTTCTCGCCGATCAGGCGATCGAACCGGGACAGGAGGTCGTCCTCGAGCGAGACGCCGATGCGCTCCAGCATGTGCTCCTCCGTCGTGGCCCTCGCGGGCGCAAGTCACTCCGCGTCGTGCACGTGGTAGTGGGCGTGCTCGGCGTCCCCGTGCCGGTGCGCGTGGCGGTGGGCGAGGCCGCTCTCGACGAGCAGCCGGTCGTCGCCGAGGAGCGCGCCGGTCGGGCCGTCGAAGAGGACGCCGGCGCGCCCCGGGGCGAGCAGGATCGCGCGCGGCGCCAGCTCCTCGGCGACCGAGAGGTTGTGGGTCGAGTAGATCTGCGTCACGCCCTCGAGCTCCCCGAGCAGCTCGACGAGGCGCGCCGCAGAGGCCGGATCGAGGTTCGCGGTCGCCTCGTCGAGGAGGAGCGCGCGGGGGCCGGCGGCGAGGATCGCCGCGAGCGCGACGCGCTTCTTCTCCCCGCCGGAGAGCTCGAACGGCGGGCGACCGAGGAAGCCCGTGACGTCGAGCCGCTCCGCCCAGCGCGCCACGCGGGCGTCCGCGTCGCCGAACCCGAGCTGCCGCGGCCCGAACGCGATCTCGTCGGCGACGGTGGGGTTGAAGAGCATCGCGTCGACGTTCTGGAACAGGAAGGCGACGTCGCCCCGGAACCGGCGCCTGAAGCCCGCGTCGTCCAGCGCACGCGCGTCGAGGGGGGCACCCTCCCACCCGATCCGGCCCGCCGTCGGGAAGAGCAGCCCGTCGAGGAGCTTCAGCAGCGTCGTCTTCCCGCAGCCGTTCACGCCGAGGAGGACGACCCGCTCGCCGGGCCGGACCGCGAACGAGACGTCCCGGAGCACCGCGCGCCCGGAGAGCTCCATCGAGACGCCGTCGAGGACGAACGACACTAGAACCCCCGGGACCGCATCGCCTCGGACACGTCGCGCGCGTTCCGGGCGGAGAGGGTGAACAGCGCGCCCGTGATCCCGCCGGCGCCCCGGACCACGTCGAGCGCGCCCGGACGGCGCGGGAGGCGGCTCCGCAGCCCGAGCAGCGACTCGGTCGCGAGGAGGCGCAGGGCGTGGATCTGGGCGAGGGTCACGACGACGAGGCGCGAGAGCGTGGGCCAGGGCGCGAGCGCGCAGAGCAGGTCCACCCGCGCGAGCACCGCGAAGGTGACGACGGCGATCACCGCGGTCCGGAGCGCGAGGGCGACGAACGGCGCGGGGTCCGGCCACGCGCCCGCGACGAGGCGCAGCCAGCCGGCGGAGAGCAGCGAGAGGCCGACCGACAGCGGCACCACGGACCGGAGCGCCTTCCCGAGCGTGCCGGCGAGCCCGCGCCGGAACACGAGGCACACCAGGGCGCCCGCGGCGGCGAGCGCGCGCGGGTCGGACACGGCCGAGAGCGCGAACGCCGCCGCGACGCCCGCGGCCAGGAGGGCGCGATCCCGGCGCGGGTCAGGCGGGGACGCCACGCAGGTTGGCCTTCCGCAGGAGGGCGAGCGCGAACACGGTGTAGAGCCCCTCGACGACGCCGGTGACCGCGAGGCTCGGGATCATCATCGTCCAGAACGTGACGGTCAGGGGCAGCGGGAAGTAGCGCTCCGAGAGCCGGTGCTGCAGCCCGAGGACGAGGGCGATCGCGAGCGTCGAGACCTGCGTCGAGAGCCAGCCGCCGGCGAAGGCGGCGCCGCGCTCCGACACGCGCCGGAGGAGCCGGTAGGCCGCGACGCCGGCGAGCGGTCCGAGGAGGCCCATCGCGAGGGCGTTCACGCCGAGGACGGTGATCCCGCCCGCGCCGAAGAAGAGCGCCTGCAGGAGGAGCACCAGCGACTCGCACACGAACGCGAGGAGCGGGTGGTACAGCGCCGCGAGGAGCAGCACGCCGACGAGGTGCGTGGAGGTGCCCCCCGGGACCGGGATCATGATCGTCTGGATCACGAACGCGAGCGCCGTGAGCGACCCGACGACGGGCAGCGACTCCGACGCGGCGCGGCCGAAGTGGCGGCGCACGCCCCACGCCCAGAGCGGCGCCGCCGCCGCGTAGGCGGGGACGGTGATCTGTGGCGACAGGAAGCCGTCGGGGACGTGCATGGGGCGCCGCGCTCAGCGCGCCCCCTTCCGGCGGTAGACCGCGAAGAGCCCGGCGAAGAGGGCGGCGATGGCGGCCACGCCGAGGAGCGGGCGGAGGATGAAGGCGGTGCCGGGGAGGCCCGACTTCCGGGCCGCCGTCGCGGCCGCCGCCGTCACGTCCACGCGGGCGTCGAGGCCGTGCCCCTCCTCGCCGACGACCTTCACCCGCCACGCGCCGGGCGCGTCGGGCACGAACGAGAGCCACCCGTTCCGGTCCGTGCGGCCGGACGCCCACGCGGTCGCCGGGTCGGCCGGAGAGTAGATCTGGTAGGGCGCGTCCGCGACGAGGTCGCCGTCCGACTCGTACACCTTGACGGCGACGGCGCGACCGCGCTCCACGTCGTGCAGGATCTCGTGGGCGTGCGCCAGCGCGGGCCACGCGAGCAGCGCCAGGGTCGCGGCGAACGTCCTCATCTCCTCGCCTCCCGCTCCGGCGCGACGACGGCGGCGCCGTAGCACGATTTTCGAGGAACGTAGTACCGGACCGCTCCGGTCCGCGTCAAGGACGCCGCGGGCGCACGCGCGGAGGCGCCTGACCACCGCGGCGCCTCGCCGCCATCCCGGGCGTCGACGTCCGTGAGCCCGAGCTCCGGCACGGCCGTCTGCGGAACCCCCTCGCCCGGGTGTCGGGGATCATCCCGAGATCGCGACCCCCCACGGCAGCGCCCCCGTCCGGACGCGAATCTTGACGGTCAGTGACGCGGTGTCGATCACGGCGACGTCGCCGGAGGGGCCGGTCGCCACGTACAGCTTGCGGCCGTCCGGGGTGAGCGCGAGCCCCCACGGGCGCTCCCCGACGTCCCTGACGCGCCCGGTCACCTCGAGCCGCGCGAGATCGACGACCAGCACCGTCCCCGCTCGGCCGCCGGAGACGTACGCGCGACGGCCGTCGGCGGAGATCGCGACGCCCATCGGACGCGTCGCCGGCGGGAGGGGCACCGTCGACACCGCGCGGAGCGCGCGCCCGTCCAGGATCGCGATCGAGGCGTCGTCCTCGCACGCCACGACGGCGAGCGCGCCGTCGGGCGTGAACGCGACGCCTCGCGGCCGCCGACACGTCCCGGCGCTGCCCAGCACGACGCCGCGCGCGGGGTCGACGAAGTCCACGCGGTCGCTCCCCTCGCTCGTCACCGCGACGACGCGGCCGTCGGGCCGGGCCGCGACGCCCTCCGGCTCGGCGCCGACGCCGACGGACGCGACGGGAGCGCCGGTCGCCGCGTCGACGATGGCCGCCGTCCCGGCCTCCTCGTTGGAGACGACGAGGCGCCCGCTGCCGGGGACGACGTCGAAGGTCTCCGGGTCCGCCCCGGCGGCGACCGTCGACACCAGCGCTCTCCGCGCCACGTCGACGACCGCGATCCCGTCCGCGCTCCGGTCGGGAAGCCCCACCGCGGTGACGCCGGAGCCGGCGCGGGGCGACCCGCTCACCGCGACGTACAGCTGCGTCCCCGAGCGATCGAGGCGGAGGCCTCTCGGTCGCTTCCCCACCGGGATCGTGGCCAGGACGGCGTCCCGCGCCGTGTCGATCACCGTCACCGTGCCATCGCCCTCGTTGCTCACGAAGGCGAGCGGCGGCGAGGTGCGGGGCGGCGCCGCCTGCGCGCGGGCGGCGACGAGGGTCGCGGCGGAGACCCCGGCGAGGACGAGGAGGGCGCGTGCGCGGACGGTGGGCATGGCCGCGAAGTTGAGCGCGGCAGGCGCGGGCGGCACCGCCCTCGACGTTGCGCCAGCCGCCGACCCCCGCGAGATCTCGAGGGTGGCCGCCTCGCTCGCCCCCGCACCCATGCTCGCCCGGCTCGAGGAGGCGCTCCCCGAGGGCGCGTGGTCCTACGAGCCGAAGTGGGACGGGTTCCGGTGCATCGCCGAGGCGCGCGGCGGGGAGGTGCTCCTGCACAGCCGTCACGGCCGGCCGCTCGGGCGCTGGTTCCCGGAGGTGGCCGAGGCGGTCGCGGCGCTCGGCGCGGAGGTGATCCTGGACGGCGAGATCCTCGTCCGCGGCCCATCGGGCGACCTCGACTTCGCCGCGCTCCTCGCGCGGATGCACCCGGCGGCCTCGCGGGTAGCGCGGCTGCGCCGCGAGACCCCCGCGTGCTTCGTCGCGTTCGACCTCGTCTCCGTGGGCCGCGAGCGGCTCGAGGCGGCGCCGTTCGCCGCGCGGCGCGCACGGCTCGAGGCGCTCCTCCGCGCGCCGCCTCCCGGGCTCCTCCTCACGCCGTCGACGCGAAACGTCGCGCTCGCCCGGCGCTGGTTCGCGGCCGCCGGCGGGAGCGGGATCGACGGCGTCGTCGCCAAGGCGGACGCGGCGCCGTACCAGCCGAACCGGCGCGTCATGGTGAAGGTGAAGGCGATCCGCACGGCCGACTGCGTGGTCGCCGGATACCGCACCTACGCCGGGGAGCCCGCGGTGGCGTCGCTGCTGCTCGGGCTCTGGGACGGACCCGTGCTGCGGCACGTCGGCGTGTCCTCGCAGCTCGCCGAGCGCGAGCGGCGCCGCCTCCACGCGGCGCTCTCGGTGCGCGCGGTGCCCCTCGCAGGCCATCCGTGGGCTCGCGGCTTCAACGTGGACCGGAGCCCGGTGGGGCGCCTCGGAGGCTCGGCGGGGCGATGGGATCCCGGCACCATGCCCCTCGACTGGACGCCACTCGCGCCCGACCTCGTCTGCGAGGTCGCCTACGACCGGCTCGACGGCGATCGATTCCGCCACCCGGCGCGGCTCCTCCGCTGGCGCCCGGACCGGGAGGCGCGCTCGTGCACCCTCGACCAGCTCGCGCCCGCGGGCGCGGCCCGCGAGGCACGGCCGTGAGCGCGCCGGACGTGCTGGAGCTCGCGGTCGGCGGCCGCACCGTCCGCATCACGCGGCCGGAGAAGATCCTGTACCCGGCGACGGGCTTCACGAAGCGGGATCTCGTCGAGTACCTCGTCGCGGTCGCGCCGGCGATGCTGCCGCACCTCGCCGGCCGCGCCGTGACGCTCGCGCGCTTCCCGGACGGCGTCGACGGCGGGTACTGGTTCCAGGCGAACTGCCCGGGCGGGAAGCCGGACTGGCTCCCGGTGGCGGAGGTCACGGGCACGCGCGGCCAGACGCTCCGGTACTGCCGGCTGGAGGAGCCGGCGGCGCTCGCGTGGGCGGCCAACACCGGCGCCATCGAGCTGCACCCGTTCCTCGCCCGCGCCGACCGGCCGGGCGCGCCGACCGCGCTCGTGTTCGATCTCGATCCGGCGCCGCCCGCGGCCCTGCTCGAGGCCGCCGCGGCGGCGCTCGTCGTCCGGCGGCTGCTCGCGCGCGCAGGCCTCGCGGCGCTCCCGAAGACGTCCGGCGCCTCCGGGCTGCACGTCGTCGTGCCGCTCGACGGGACCCAGACGTTCGACGAGACGAAGGCGTTCGTGCGCGCGGCCGCCGAGGCGCTCGCCGCGGCGGCGCCCGACCGCTTCGCGGCGCGCCTCTCCCGGAGCGGCCGCGGCGGGAAGGTCCTCATCGACTGGCGGCAGAACGCGGGCGGGCTCCAGACGGTCGCGCCGTACTCGCTCCGCGGGACGCCGCTCCCGCTCGTCTCGACGCCGGTGAGCTGGGACGAGGTGGAGGACGCCGTCCGCGCGGGAGACGCGGCCCGGCTCGCGTTCGGTCCGGCGGAGGTGCTCGCGCGCCTCGAGAGGCTCGGCGACCCGTTCGCGCCGGCGCTCGCGGGCGGCCAGCGCGTGCCGGCGGCGGACCCGTCCGCGGAGCCGCCCTGGGCGGACGCGCCGCCTGCCTAGCGCCCGACGTCCCAGGGCGAGCCCGGGCCGGTGTCGCCGGGCCGGACCGCGCCCGCCTCTCCGGGGCGAGCCGCGCCGGGCCGGGCCTCCGCGGCGGGCGCTCCCGCCGCGCGCGCGCCCTCTCCGATGGTGAATGCGTGCCGCTCGCCGCGGCCGAGGTACTTCACGCGATCGGAGAGGCCGGCCCCGACGACCGCCTTCACGAAGTCCTGCAGCGGCGAGCGGAACACGGGGTAGTCGTCGAAGTGGACGGGGATCGAGAGGTCGGGCCGCACGATCCGGATGGCCTCCACGCCCTGCGCCGCGTCCATCGTGACGAGGACGCCGAGCACGCGCGCGCCGCCGAGATGCAGGAGCGCGAGGTCGACGTGGGGGTAGCGCTCCGGGATGCGCCGCAGGTCGTCGTGGACGAGGGTGTCGCCCGAGACGTACATCCGGAACATGGCGTCGCCGCTGCCGGCGCCGAGCTCCCACATGCTGCCGATGACCGGCGGGAGCAGCGCCGACACCACCGGCGGTCCGTGCCGCCCCGGCATCGCCGTGATCCGGAGCCAGGCGCTCCCCTTCCGGACGAGCACGTCGTCCCATGCCGAGAGCGCGTGCGTCCGCGAGAACCCCTTCCGCGCGAGCGCGCGGGCCGCGTGGTGTGTGGTGATGACCGGCAGCTCCTTCGGGAGCCGCGCGGTCGCCTCCTCGTCCCAGTGGTCGCCGTGGAGGTGGGACAGCACGCAGGCGTCGAGCGGCGGAAGCGCGTCGATCTCCAGCGCGGGGTCGGTGAGCCGGCGGGACGTCATCCCGTAGCCGAGGTGGGCGCGATCGCCGGTGTGCAGGAAGTTCGGGTCGGTGAGGAGCGTGAAGGCGCCGAGCTGGACGACGGTCGTGGCGGTGCCCACGAACAGGACCGAGCCGCGCTGCGGGCCGGGTCGGTCGAGGCCGGGGCCGAGGTGGAGGATCGAGCTGCGAGCCACGGGGCACCTCCGGGGTTCGGCTCCAAGGTGGCGCCCGGGTCGCGCCACGGCAGGACGCGGTGCCCTGGCCGCGAGGTCGCGCGGCGGAGGGCCCGGCGTCCCGCCGGCGCGCTGCTCAGGGCGCCGGCGCCGGCGCGGGCGCCGTGGAGGTCGTGGCCGTGGGGCCGGGGCGCGCCGACGCGACCTCGACCCTGAGCGCGCGCGGCCGCGACCCGACCGACGCCGCGTAGAGCGCGAGCAGCGCGAAGGGCACGGCGAGCCGGAGCAGCAGCACGAGCGGGTGGGCCGTCGCCCTGCGGCGAAGGCGCTCGATCCGCTGGGCTTCCATGGGCGACCTCCTCGGCAGGGGTGATCAGACGGTGCGTCGCCGGTGCGGACCCGGCCTGCTCGCTCCGGTGCCCCGGCCCCCCCCCTGTCAGGCCGGCGTGCTACCGAGCCCTCCGTGACGGGAGCGCCGGCGAAGCGGTGGGTGGAGACGGCCGTGGACGAGGCGCGCGCGGCGGCGCTCGCGGCGGCGCTGCGCCTCCACCCCCTCGCTGCCCGTGTGCTCGCCGCGCGCGGGCACGACGACGCTGGCGCGGCGGAGCGGTTCCTCGCGGCGCGCCTCGCGGACCTGCCGGATCCGTTCACGATGAAGGGCATGGCGGCGGCGGTGGACCGGATCGTCCGCGCGGTCGGGGCTCGCGAGAAGATCGCCTGCTACGGCGACTACGACGTCGACGGCGTCACCTCGACCGCGCTCCTCGCCGGCTTCCTCCGCGCCGCGGGCGGCGACGTGGTGACCTACACGCCCCATCGCCTCGTCGAGGGCTACGGGCTCAACCGCGACGCCGTGGCGAAGCTCGCCGGGCAGGGCGTCCGGCTCCTCGTCACGCTCGACTGCGGGATCACGAGCGTCGAGGAGGTGCGGGCGGCGACCGCGCTCGGCGTCGACACCGTCGTCGTCGACCACCACACCGTCCCGGTGGAGCTGCCGCAGGCGGCGGCGATCCTGAACCCTCACCAGCCCGGCTGCGACTATCCGTCGAAGGACCTCGCCGCGGTGGGCGTCACCTTCGCGCTCGCGATGGCGCTCCGGAAGCGGCTCCGGGAGCAGGGCGCCTTCGGCGAGCGGCGGCCCGAGCCGAACCTGAAGGACGCCCTCGACCTCGTGGCGCTCGGCACGGTCGCGGACGTCGTCGCGCTCGTCGGCGCGAACCGCATCCTGGTGCGCTGGGGCCTCGAGGCGCTCGCCCGCTCGCGCCGGCCCGGGATCCGCGCGCTGAAGGCGGTCGCCGGCATCGCGGAGGGCACGCCGATGAGCGCGGGCCAGGTCGGCTTCCGGCTCGGGCCCCGGATCAACGCGGCGGGGCGACTCGACGACGCGGGGCGCGGCGTGCGGCTCCTCCTCGCGACGGACGAGCGGGAGGCGCAGGCGCTCGCGGAGGAGCTCGATCGCGAGAACCAGGCGCGCCAGGAGATCGAGCGGCGGATCCTCGACGAGGCGCTCGCCGACGCGCTCGAGCGCGTGAAGGCGGGCGTCCGCGGGCTCGTCCTCGCGCGCGACGGCTGGCACCCGGGCGTGGTGGGCATCGTCGCCTCTCGCATCGTCGAGAAGTTCCACCGGCCGGCGGTGCTGATCGCGATGGAGGACGGCGCAGGGAAGGGCAGCGGCCGCTCCATCGAGGGCTTCCACCTCTACGACGCGCTCTCGGCCTGCTCCGGCCACCTCGCGCGCTTCGGTGGCCACAAGCACGCAGCGGGCGTGACGGTGGCGCGGGACCGCGTGGACGCGTTCCGGAGCGCGTTCGAGGCGCACGCCGCGGAGCGGATCCGGGACGAGGACCTCGTGCCGCGCTGCCGGATCGACGCCTACGTGGACGACCGCGAGATCACCGACCGCGCCGCCGAGGATCTCGAGAAGCTCGGACCCTACGGCGCCGGCCACCCGGAGCCGATCTTCGCGCTGCGCTCCGCCGCCGCGCGCGCCCGCACCGTCGGCGCGTCTGGCGCGCACCTGAAGCTCGTCCTCGGCGGCCGCGGCCTCGACGCGATCGGCTTCGGGATGGGCGACCGCCTCGCCCTCTGCGGAGAGGGGCCGGTGGACGCCGCGTTCACCGTCGGCTTCGACGAGTGGGACGGGCGGAAGCGGCTGCAGCTCAAGCTTCGCGACGTGCGGCGGAGCGGGTAGCCTCACCTCACCGCGACCACCGCCCGCCCGCGCACCTGCCCCGCGAGGATCTTCTCGCTCCACGCGGGCACGTCGGCGAGCGGGATCTCCGTCGTGAGCGCGTCGAGCAGGTCCGGCGGGAGATCCCGCGCGATCCGCGCCCAGGCGCGCTCGCGCCGCTCGCGCGGCGCCATCACCGAGTCGACGCCGAGGAGCCGCACCCCGCGCAGGATGAACGGCAGCACGGTCACCGGCAGGTCGGTCCCGCCGGCGAGCCCGCACGCGGCGACCGCGCCGCCGTAGGCCGTCTGGCGGAGCACGGTGCCGAGCACCGCGCCGCCGACGGCGTCGACGCCGCCCGCCCAGGTCTCCGCCTCGAGCGGCTTCCCGGGAGGCTTCGAGAGCTCGGCGCGGGGGACGATCCGCTTCGCCCCGAGCTTCTCGAGGAACGCGTGCTCCTCGACCCGCCCCGTCGACGCGGCGACCTGGAACCCGGCGCGCGCGAGGAGGGCCACCGCGACGCTGCCGACGCCGCCCGCCGCGCCGGTGACGATCACCTCGCGGCCGCCGGGCTTCACGCCCGCCGCGTCGAGGGCGTCGACGCAGAGCGCCGCGGTCAGGCCCGCGGTCCCGACCGCCATGGCGCGCCGCGCGGTGAGCCCCTTCGGCAGCGGGAGCGCCCACGCGCTCTTCACGCGCGCGAGGCCGGCGTATCCCCCGAAGGACGCCTCTCCGATCCCCCAGCCGGTCACGAGGACCTCGTCACCGGGCCGGAACGCCGGGCTCGCCGACTCGAGCACGGTCCCGGCGAGATCGATCCCGGGGACCATCGGGACCTTGCGGAGCACCTTGCCCTTCCCGGTGACGGCGAGCCCGTCCTTGTAGTTCAGGCTGGAGTACCGGACCGCGACGGTGACGTCCCCCTCCGGCAGATCGGCGGGGGAGAGATCCTCGAGCCGGACGGAGCGGCTCGGGCCGTCCTCCCGGACGACGAGTGCGCGGAACTGCGAGGGCAGCGAGGGCTGGGCCATGTCGCCTCCGGCGCCGCGGGGGGGAGGGGCGGCGCAGACACGAGGGCGCATCCTGCTGGGACGCGCGTGACGGGTCCAGAGCCCGGATCAGGGTATGGCGAGAACCCGGCGTGGCGCCTCGACACTCGGGCCAGGAGAGCCGGTCAGGCGACGCCCCAGCGGACCTTCCGTTCCCCGAACAGCGACCCCGCCTTGGCGAGCTCGCCGACGTGGATCCGCTCGGCCTGGCGCTCGAAGCGGTCCCTGCATCGATCGGAGCAGAAGAAGTACTTCCGCTTCTTGTACTCGAGCGCCTCCGCGTCGTCCTCGATCACCGGGCGGCCGCAGATGGGATCGATCGCCACGCCGCCGTCCTCGTCCTCGGTCCTCATCGCGTCCTCCTGCCCTCCGGGTTCCGTCGTGCACGGACGAGGCCAGCCGCGTCCAGCCTGTCGCGCCGCGGCTCCGCGCGGCCGCCGCGGCCCGGTGCTGCAGGATCTCCAGCCCGCCGGGTGAAAAACCTCCCGGCCCGCGCGGTCGGGACGGGCGCCCGGACGCCCCCCCCGCGGCGTCCGTGCGCGGGCGCCCCGTCTTCCTTGACGCCCGAGTATTCGCGGTGTTAGCTGCCTCTCCCCACGTTTCGGAGGCACGCCTTTGCCGCGCTTCATCACCGAGCTCAAGCGGACCCATTCCTGCGGTGAACTGACCTCTGCCGACATCGGCAAGGAGGTCGTCCTCTTCGGTTGGGTGAACAACCGGCGCGACCACGGCGGGGCGGTGTTCATCGACCTTCGCGACCGGGCGGGCGTGACGCAGGTCGTCTTCGAGGAGGACGTCCGGCCCGACGTCCACGACCTCGCCGGTCAGCTCCGGCTCGAGTACTGCGTCGGCATCCGCGGCAAGGTCGTGTCCCGCGGCGGCAACGTGAACCCGAAGCTGAAGACGGGCGAGATCGAGGTCCACGCGCAGGAGCTCGAGATCTTCAACCGCTCCGAGCCGGTGCCGTTCCAGATCGAGGACAAGACCGACACGAGCGAGGAGAAGCGGCTCCAGTACCGCTTCCTCGACCTGCGACGCGCGCCGCTCCAGAAGACGCTCATGACGCGCGCGAAGGTGAACCACCTCACCCGCAACCACTTCACCGATCAGGGCTTCCTCGAGCTCGAGACGCCGTTCATGGGCAAGTACACGCCCGGCGGCGCCCGGAACTTCCTCGTCCCGTCGCGGCTCAACCCGGGCAAGTTCTACGCGCTCGCGGAGAGCCCGCAGCTCTACAAGCAGCTCTACATGGTCGCCGGCTTCGACCGGTACTTCCAGATCGTCCGCTGCTTCCGCGACGAGGACCTCCGCCTCGACCGCCAGCCCGAGTTCACGCAGATCGACGTCGAGATGTCGTTCGTCGAGCAGAACGACGTGTTCGACGTGATCGAGGGCCTCGTCGTGAAGCTCTGGAGGGAGGTCCTCGGGGTCGAGATCCCGCGGCCGTTCCTCCGGATGCCCTTCGACGAGTCCATGGCGAAGTACGGCAACGACAAGCCGGACCTCCGCTTCGACATGCCGCACGTCGTGCTCACGGACCTCGTGAAGCAGCACGACGGCGGCGGCCTCCCGCTCCTCGCCGACGCGGTGAAGGCGAAGGGGATCGTCAAGGCGATGCGCGTCCCGGCCTCGGCGAACTTCTCGCGCACCGAGATCGACAAGCTCGAGGAGTACGTGAAGGGCATGGGCGCGAAGGGCCTCGCCCGCGCGAAGGTCGGCGAGGGCGGCGAGTGGACCCAGTCGCCGTTCGCGAAGACCGTGACGCCGGAGCTGCGTCAGGCGATCAACGCCGCCTGCGGCGCGCAGCCGGGCGACCTGCTCCTCTTCCAGTTCGGGAAGGAGTCGGTGGTCCACACGGTGATGGCGAACCTCCGCGTGCACCTCGCGAAGAAGATGGGGCTCATCCCCGAGTACGGGTCGGGCGGCCAGTGGCGGTTCCTCTGGGTCGTCGATCCGCCGCTCTTCGAGTACGACGAGGAGTCGAAGACCTGGGCCGCGGCGCACCACGCGTTCACGCGCCCGCGCGACCAGGATCTCCAGTACCTCGAGACGGATCCGGGGCGCGTGTACTGCTGGCGCTACGACCTCGTGCTGAACGGGTTCGAGATCGGCGGCGGCTCGATCCGACTCCACGACCCCGAGGTCCAGGCGCGCGTGTTCAAGGCCATGGGCATCTCGGACGAGGAGGCGAAGAGCAAGTTCGGCTTCCTCCTCGACGCGCTCAAGATGGGGGCGCCGCCGCACGGCGGGATCGCGCTCGGCATGGACCGCCTCGTCATGCTCCTCACCGGCGCCGAGTCGCTCCGCGACGTCGTGGCGTGGCCCAAGACGCAGAAGGGCACCGATCTCATGACCGGCGCCCCCGGCGACGTGGACCAGAGGCAGCTCCGCGAGCTGCACGTGAAGTCGACGGTCGAGCCGGGGAAGTGACGAGCTCGCCCGCGGGCATGATCGCCGCGTGGGCTCCGGTTCACGTATCGTGAATGAATCCCCTCTTCCCCACCGGGCTGACGATTCATCACATCTCGGACCACCGCGACCGTCGCCGCAGGGACGCCGCGTCTGTGTTGGCGAGCGGGGAAGGGGCTCTAGAAGAAGGGGGACGGCCGGGGCGTGCCCGCAGGGGCGAGACGTCGCCGCGGGGATCGGCCACCAAGAAGCCTGCGTCGCGACGACGGCGATGGGGCCCGGCCAGCCGGAGGCTTCGGGAGGCGCTCCGACGCGCCCGACGGTCACGTTGGCCCGGTCAGGGCCGCGGCGGGAACTTCGGCGCACGCACCCGCCGAGCCGGCGTCGCGGCGCCCCGTCGCCGCGGTGGCCTTCCGGGCCGGCGCGTAGCTGTCCATCCATGCATCGCCGAAGATTTTCCGAGCGGCGAGCAAGTTGTGGCGAGCGCAGAGGAGGCGAACGTTCTCGATCGTCGACTTCCCGCCGAGCGCCTTCGGCTGGATGTGGTCGTACTGGAGACGGTGGCGCGAGCCGCAGGTGCCGCCGTTCTCGAGAGCCCACCGGCAGCAGCCGTCGTCCCGCACCCACACCGCCCGCTTCACCTCCGCCGGGATGTGGTCCGGTCTCGACGGCCGCTTCTCGCGCCGCGGCTTCTCGACCAGGCCCTTCCGCTTCTCGGCCCGGTCGAGCAGGAGATCGAGCGCGGCCTCGAGGATCACCTCGGTGCTCGCCCCCGGGTGCGAGTGCGAGAGGGCCTCCTTCGCCGCGGCGACCTTCGCCTCTAACCGCTTCGTGACGGTGAGGTGCATCCGGCGGAGTTCGGCGGTGAGCGGCTCGAAGGTCGGCGGCGTCGTCCGGGAGACCGGGGCGTTCACGGTCCGTGTGTCCACTTTGGCATCGACGAGTTCTGCCGGCGAACCGGGCGCAATGACGCGGGCGGTCGCCAAAGCGCCGAGCTCGAGCGCTGCGGCGGGTTCGGGGTCGCGAGCCGACGGCGGCGCCGCGGCCGCGAGGCGAACGGTCGTCACGACCTCCCGGCGCGGAGGCCGCTCCACCGGCTTCAGCTCAGCGACGACCGACCGCGCCTCCTGCTTCGAGAGGTGGAGGAACCGAGGGATCACCTGGTCCCGGTTCTCCGGCGTGAGCACCTGGGCGAGCTCACCGACGGTGGAGAGGCACAGCTTGCCGTCCTCGAGCGGCTCGACCAGCTCGGGGAAGCGCTGGATGAGCTCGGCGGCGGTCTTCCGGTAGAAGGCCGCGCTCTTCGAGAGCCCGAGCTCCCGGTTCAGGTAGGTGAAGAGGCTCGGGTAGCCGAGCTCGAGCCACAGCCGCTTCGCGTCGAAGTCGGCCAGGGCGACGAGGAAGGCCGCCATCGCGTGGCGCTCGCGGCGGAGGAGCTCGGAGAGGCGGTTCGAGGAGTCGCGAGCGTTCATGCGGGCATCGTCTCACGCGAAAGTTCTCACCCTCCGCAAACGCACGGATTCGAGCACTGGCGCGAGAATTGGCGAGCCGCCTCGCGCCGGGGTTCGGACGCCGCTCGCGACGCGCAACGCGCGCGGAGCGCTGCGGGAGAGGCGTCCTCGCGTGGGCGCGACGCGCGATCCGCGAGAGCGCCGGAGACGTGTCAACCGCCCGACGCGATCGGTTGGGTTCCCCCGAACGCGCCCGCATCCGCGCCTCGCGCCCGGAGCTCGCCGTCATTGCGATGCAGGCTTCTCGGTAGCCGATCCACGCGGTCGACGTTTCCCCACCGCGGACCCGCCTCGGCCGGCCCCCTTCTCAGCCCTCCTTCACTTTCACCGATCAAGACCGGCCGGGCGCAAGGCGCCGGTTCTCGTTCGGCTTGTGATGAATCATGAGCCCACCGGGGGAGAGGGTCAGGGCGAGGGGGCCGTTCGACGTCGGCTCGTCG
This sequence comes from Anaeromyxobacter oryzae, assembly GCF_023169945.1. GTDB lineage: Bacteria > Myxococcota > Myxococcia > Myxococcales > Anaeromyxobacteraceae > Anaeromyxobacter > Anaeromyxobacter oryzae. The sequence continues at coordinate 928,916 of NZ_AP025591.1, read as the reverse complement.
GCGCCGTCGCTTCTCATCTGAAAGCGCCGAACCCGCCGCTCGTGTTCATCGGACGGCCGTCGCGTACCGCACGGCCTGGAGCTCCGTTCCGCGGAGGTTCACGGTCTTCTCGGCGCCGTCGACGGCCCACCCCTCCTTCTCGTAGAAGCGACGGGCCCGCGGGTTCGCCGCGAGGACCCACAGCACTGCGCGAGCGTACCTGTGCTCGCACATCTCCGCCCGCGCCCGCACCATCAGCGAGTGCGCCGCACCCGTCCCCGCGGCCTCGCGCTCCAGGTACAGCGCGTAGAGCTCTGCCGTGTCGGCCCCGACGTCCGCGTCGCGCGGCGGGCCCCACGCAGCGAAGCCGATCGCCCGGCCGTCGCGCTCCACGAGGGAGATGCGGTGCGCGCTCGCCGGCGCGAGCGCCTCTCGCCAGATGGGCACGCGGTCAGCCGCGGAGAGCGCGTCGAGCGCACTGTCGGCGACGAGGCCGCGGTAGGCCCACTTCCAGGAGTTCACGTGGACGGCGCAGATCGCGGCGCAGTCGCAGGCGTCCGCGAGGCGAAGTGTGAAGTCCGTCGATGCCGGAGTGGTCGGCACGCCAGGCAGCATGCCACCCGCCCGGGGTCAGGGCGCGTGTTTTCCGACGCGCCGCGCCGCCCGCGCGCTACCCTCCCTCCGAGGCGGCAGCGTGGACTACGACGTCATCATCCTCGGTGGGGGCATCAACGGGACGGGCACCGCGCGCGACTGCGCGATGCGCGGCCTCCGGGTGCTCCTCCTCGAGAAGGCCGACTTCGGCGTCGGCGCGAGCGGCAACAGCTCGGGGATGATCCACGGCGGCATCCGCTACATGCTGTCCGACCGCCACGTCACGGCGCTCGCCTGCCGGGACTCCGGCTACATCCAGCGGATCGCGCCGCATCTCCTCTTCCGGATCCCCTTCCTGATGCCGTTCGCGTCGCGGCGCGAGGGCGCGACGCTCCGGGAGCGCGCGACCTTCTACGCGACGGAGGTCTACGTCGGCACGTACGACCTCTTCCAGCCGCTCAAGCGCGGGAAGCCGTCCACCCGGCTCGACGCCGAGGAGCTCTACCGCCTCGAGCCGGGCCTCCGCCCCGGCCTGCACGGGGCGGTGACGCTCGATGAGTGGGGCATCGACGCGTTCCGTCTCTGCGTGCTGAACGCGCTCGCGGCCCGGGGGCACGGGGCGACGATCCGCACGTGGACCGAGGCGCGCCAGGTGATCACCGAGGGCGGCCAGGTCCGCGGCGTCCGGTGGCGCGACGCGCTCACCGGCGAGGAGGGCGAGTCGCACGCGCCGGTGGTCTTCAACGCCGCCGGCGCGTGGTCCCCCGCGCTCGCGCGGGCGAGCGGGGTGAAGGTCCCGATGCGCCCGGGAAAGGGCGTCCACCTCACGCTCGATCGCCGCTGGTCCAACTACGGCGTGATCGTCTCCGCGGTCGACGGGCGGCAGATGTTCCTCATGCCGCACGAGGGCGAGTCCATCATCGGCACCACCGACGACGACTACTACGGCGACCCGGACGACCTCGAGGCGACCAACGACGAGGTCGAGTACCTCCTGGAGGGCGCCGCCTCCCTCGTGCCGGGCGTGCGCCGGGCGCGGATCACCCGCGCCTGGTGCGGCGTCCGCACCACCCTGTACGCCTACGGCCCGAACGAGGACGCGCTGTCGCGCGAGCACCAGCTCCTCGACGGCGCGACGCAGGGCGCGGCGGGGATGATCTCGATCGTGGGCGGGAAGCTCGCCTCCTACCGCGCGCAGGCGGAGGAGGCGACCGATCGCATCGAGGCGCTGCTCGGGCGGCCCGTCACGCCGTGCCGGACGCACGAGGTGCCGCTCCCGGGCGGCGACGCGGTGCCGGACCCCGCCGCGCTCGCGCGCGAGTTCCCGGTCGCGGCGCCCGTCGCGGCGCGCGTCGCGTACCGGCACGGGAGCCGGGCCCGCGACGTGCTCGGGCTCGTGCGCGACGACCCGCGGCTCGGCCTCGTGCTCTGCCGGGACGAGGGGATCCTCGCCGCGGAGGTCGTGTGGTGCTGCCGGCACGAGGAGGTCCGCCGCCTCCAGGACCTGCGCCGCCGGTGCCGGCTCGCCGTCGGCGCGTGCGGAGGCCTGGACTGCGCCCGCGTCGGTGCGCAGCTCGCCGGCCGGACCCTGTCCTGGTCGGCGGACAGGGTCCGCGCCGAGCTCGCGGACCTCCTCGACGCGGGCTGGCGGGAGCGCCGCCCGGTGCTGGATGCCGCGCAGCTCGCCCAGGAGGAGCTGCTCCGCGGTGCGCACGGGCTCGGGGAGGTCGGCTGATGCGCCTCGACGCCGACGTGCTCGTCATCGGAGGCGGCATGGCCGGCGCGGTCGCGGCGCTCGCCGCGCGCGACGGGGGCGCCCGCGTCGTTCTCGCGCGGCGTGCGCCCGGCGCGACCGCGCTCTCGTCCGGCGCGATCGCCGTCGCGCCCGATCCGGGCGCGTCGCCGGACGAGCCGCTCGCCTGGCGTCGCGGCCCGCTCGAGGCGGCGCGGAGGCTCGCGGCGCGCCGGCACGATCACCCGTACGCCGTCGTGGGATCGGCCGGGCTGTGGCGGCTCGGCGAGGCGCTCGGGTTCGTCGCCCGGAGCCTCGACGGCCTGCTCGCGCCGGCGCTGGAGCGGCCGCGCTTCCTGGCGACGCCGTTCGGCACCGCGGCGGGCGTGGCGCTGTGCCAGCGCTCGATGGAGGCCGGCGACCTGCTCGCGGTCCCGGGGCCGCTGACGGTGTGCGGCTTCGCCGGGCACCTCGCGTTCGACGCGGAGCTGGTCGCGGCGGGCCTCGGCCGGTACACGGCGCGCGGCGGCCCGGACGTGATCGCGGCGCAGGTCGGCCTCCCCTTCGACGACCCCGCCGCGCGGCCGCACGAGCTCGCCCGCGCCCTCGAGCGGCCCGGCGCCGCCGAGCGGCTCGGGGAGGCGCTCCGCGCCACGCCTGGGATCGGCGGCGCGGGGACGGTGCTGCTCCCGCCCGTGCTCGGGCTCGACCCTGCCGCACGCGTCCCCGAGCGGATCGCGGCGGCCGCGGGCGTGCCAATCGCGGAGACGCTGTCCGACGTCCCGAGCGTCCCGGGGCTCCGGCTCCACGCGGCGCTCGAGGCGCGGCTCCGCGCCGCGGGCGTCGCGGTGCTCGGCGGCGCGGTCTCGGGGGCGCCGCTGCCCGGGGCGGCGGTGGACGTCGGGGGCACCGCCGTCGTCGCCGGGACCTGGATCCTCGCGAGCGGCCGGTTCGTGGGTGGAGGCGTCGCGCGGCGCGGCGTCCTCCTCGATCCGGCGTTCGGGCTGGCCGTGCAGGCGGCGGAGGGGCGGGAGGCGGGCGTCCATCTCGCGCTCCGCCCGGCGGCGTCCCTGACGGTCCGCGACCGCCGGTCGCCGCAGCCGCTGCTCTCGGCCGGGCTCCGGGTGGACGCGGCGCTCCGGCCGCTCGACGCGCGCGGGCGGCCGGTCCACCCGCGCCTCCTCGCGGCCGGCGCGATCATCGGCGGCCACGAGCAGGCCACCGACGGCACGGGGTTGGGTGTCGCGATCCTCACCGGCTTCCTCGCGGGCCGCGCGGCGGCGGGAGGCCTCGCGTGAGCCGGCTCCGGGCGCTCGCGTACCTCGGGTACCGCGCGACCATCGCGCACCCGCTGAAGCGCCTGTTCCGGCAGCGGGGCACGGGCGAGGCCCGGTTCCGCGCCGCGTACGAGGTCGAGGGGCTCGCGCCCACCGCGGATGCGGCGCGCGAGATCTCCCTCGCGGCGCAGGCGTGCATCTCCTGCGGCCTGTGCGAGACGGGGTGCGACCTCGCGGGCGCCGTCCCGGCCGTCCGCGCGCTCGGGCTCCACGCGACGTTCCGGCTCTACTCCCGCAACCCCGCCGAGCTGCACCTCGCGGCCGGGGCGCTCGACGCATGCGCCGCGTGCGCCAAGGGGTGCGAGTCCCTCTGCCCGACGGGGGTGCCGATCGGACGGGTGGTGGACGCGCTCCGGGAGCGCGTCGCCGCGGGCGCCAGCGCAGCGGCGGGGCCGGCCGGAGCTGCGCCCGCCGACGCGGCGTGACGTCGGGTCACGGGAGAGCCGGGCCACGGGGCAGGGCCAGGGGACGCGGGTGACGGGCACGGACAGACCGGGGTACGCGTTCGGGCACGGGTACGGGCGGGTGGCGCTGGTATCCTAGTGGTCCGTGAAGCCGTACCTCATCGTCAACCCCGCCAGCGCCGCCGGCCGCACCGGCCGGCACTTCGACGCCATCGCGCGCGCTGTCCGCGCGAACGTGGGCGACTTCGACTGCGCCTTCACCCACGAGCCCGGCGACGCCGTCCGCCTCGCTCGGGCGGCGCGCGACGCCGGCGCCGGACTCGTCGTGGCGGTGGGCGGCGACGGCACCGCGAGCGAGGTCATCGACGGGCTCGTCGAGGGGGCGCCCCGCCCGGCGCGGCCGCTGTTCGGGTTCATCCCCCGGGGCACCGGCGGCGATCTGCGGAAGACGATCGGTCTCGCGGGGGACGTGGAATCGGCGGCGCGCGCGCTCGTGACGGGCAGCGAGGCGGTCCTGGACCTCGGCCGCATCACGTTCGCGGGCGAGGATGGCGCGCGCCAGGTGCGGCACTTCGCGAACGTCGCCGGGTTCGGCGTGTCGGGCGTCGTGTCGGCGCTCGTGAACCGCGGCCTCAAGCTGCCGTCGGGGAAGCTCTCGTTCATGCTCGCCAGCGCGCGGGCGCTGCTCTCGTGGTCGGACCGGCCGGTGCGCTGGCGCGCCGACGACGGGCCCTGGCAGGAGGAGCGGCTCACGGCGCTCTCCGTGTGCAACGGGAGGTACTTCGGCGGCGGCATGCTGGTCGCGCCGGACGCGCGGATGGACGACGGCCTCTTCGACGTGGTCGTGTGGAAGGGGCTCGGCCTCCGCGACTTCATCACCAAGAAGCGGATGCTGTACGACGGGAGGCACGTGGAGCTCCCGAACACCCGCGTGCTGCGCGCGCGCACCGTCGAGGCCGAGCCGCTCGAGGGCGCCGAGGTCCCGCTCGACGTGGACGGCGAGGCGCCGGGGTACCTTCCCGCACACATCACCATCCTGCCGGGGGCGCTGCGGATTCGCCTGGGTCGCTGACCTCGCCGGGCAGGGGACGCGGGGACTACCATGGACGCCATGAACGCCATCTTCGCCGCAGCGCTGCTCGCCGCCGCCCCCGCCGGCAAAGGCACCACGCCCGTGGTCCGCCACGAGGGGCAGCCCGCGCCGGAGGTGCGGACGCTCGCCGGGCCCCGCGAGCTCGCCGCGCTGTGCGGCGATCTCACGCCGCTGGAGCGGCTGCGCACGAAGGGCGACGCGCTCGATCGCGGCGAGGCGGAGGTGCGCCACGCGGGCGCGCGCGAGGAGGCCCTCTCCAGCCGGTACGAGGTCACCGTGCCCGGCGGGAAGCTCGCCTTCGCGCCCTACGACGGCCCCGAGCGGCGCCTCACGCTCGCCGAGCCGTTCTCGCTCGTGCTCGGACCGCGCGCGAAGCTGTGGACCGCGTCCGAGCGCGGCCTCCCGGTCGACGTCGACGCCGCGGGCGCGCGCCGGATCCTGGACGCGCAGCGCGCCGGGCGCCTCACGCTGGCGGTGACCTTCGATCTCCCCGAGGACGCCACCTGCGGGGCGGAACCGCGCCTCGGGACCTACACGCTCGCCGTCGATCCCGTCGACTGGCGGTGGATGGACGGCGCGACGACGCTCGCCCGCGGCGGCGCCAACGCCGACCGGCCGCTCGTGACCGCCGCCCAGGGCGCCCGGCCGAAGGTCGACGTCGGTGAGCCGATCGCGGGGCCGGGCGAGGCGAAGAAGGCCGTGCTCGCGCACGCGGCCGAGCTCGAGGCCTGCTACGCGGACGCGCTCCGGGCCGATCCGGCCGTCGACGGCGTCCTCGTCGTGGAGGTCTCGCAGGCGGCGAAGGCCGTCATCGCCGCCGACTCGACCGGCGCGCCGGACCTCGCCGCGTGCGTCGCGCGGGTGCTCGCCGCGCTGCCGCCGCCGGCCACCGGCAAGGCCGCCGTGCCGATCCGCTTCGAGCTGGTCGCGCCGAAGGTGGCCGGCGCCGCGAGCGCGCCTGCTGGCGGGGCGGCAGTGGTCCCGGCCCCCGCAGCGCCCGCGGCGGCGACGGCGCCCGTGGGGCGCTGAGCCGCGAGCGGCGGTGGAAGGGCGGTGCGCGGCGCCGCGCCTGCCGGCTAGACGCAGCGCCAGTACGCGGTCGCCACCAGCGTGCGCCGCTCCTTCACCTCGGACTTCTTCTTCAGCTCGGCGATGGCGCGATCCTTCTCGCCGTACCGCTGCGCCTCGAGCGCGCGGAGGTCGTCGAGCTTGCGGCGGTACTCGCGCTCGGCGCGCTCGAGGAAGGCGCGCCGGTCGCGGAGGGGAAGGTCCGACTTGTCGTGGAGCGCGGCGCGCGCCTTGCCCCACGCGGCGCGGGCGTCCTCCACCGCCTTCCGCGGCGCCGCCAGCGCGTCCTCGACCGAGCGGTCCCAGCGATCTCGCGCGGCGTCGAACGTGTCCCCGATGCGGGCCTGGAGGTCCGCGACGAGCTTCGCGTGGATCGCCGCGAGCGCCTCCTCCTGCGCCTGGCCGATGGACACCGTGGCGCCGCGCGGCCCGGCCTGCGTCTCGTCGGCGGGGAGCGCCGCGAACGCGTCCGCGTCCTCGGCGGGGAGCGCGTGGAACCGCTCGCCGTCGAACCAGAGCACGAGGTGCACCACGCGCTCCTCGGAGACGAGGGCGTCGAGCGTGTACTTGTACGCGAACCACCAGCCCTCTCGGCCGGCGAGCTTGCCGAGCGGGGCGGGCAGGATCCGGTTCGGGAGCTCCAGGAAGGCGACGGCGTCCTGCGGGCGCGCCCGGATCTTCTCCGCCGCGGCCTGAACCAGCTTCGCGCGCTTCGAGCGGCCCTTGGCCGGCCCTTCCAGCACGACGGGCGTCGGCGGCGCCTCCTCGTCGAAGGCAGCGGCGACGAGGGCCTCCTCCTCCGCCTCCCGCCGGGCCACCGCCTCCTTCGCCTTCTGCTCCGCGACGCGGAGCTTCGAGCGGACCTCGCCGTCGAAGCGCTCGAACAGGAGCGCGCGCGCCGCGGCGTACCGGGCGCTGATCCGGTCGTCGAGCTCCGAGCGGAGCTTCTTGAACGCGGTGTCGATCTCGTTCGGATCGCGGCACGACTGGTAGATGTCGAGGACCCGCTTCTCGAAGTCGATGCCGGTCCCGAGCGCGCCGAGGATCTCGTCGGAGGAGCCGAAGACGCCGTCGAACAGGGCGAGCTTCTGGGAGAGCAGGTCGTAGAGCCGCGCGTCGGCGGCGTTCGAGCGGTTGAGGAAGTTCAGGACCAGCACGTCCCGCTGCTGGCCGTAGCGGTGGCACCGGCCGATCCGCTGCTCGACGCGCTGCGGGTTCCAGGGCAGGTCGTAGTTCACGACGAGGTTGCAGAACTGGAGGTTCAGCCCCTCCGCCCCGGCCTCGGTCATGATCAGGATCTGCGTCGTGTTCCGGAACTCCTCGACGAGCGCGGCGCGCTTCTCCGTGCCGCCCACGTCGCCGGAGAGGCACGTGCAGGAGTAGCCCTTCGACTCGAGCAGCTTCTTGAGGTAGTCCTGCGTGCGCCGGAACTCGGTGAAGACGACCGCCTTCTCCGGCCAGCCGCACGCCTTCGCCACCGTGAAGCAGCGGTCCAGGCCGCGGACGAGGGCGTCGCCCTTCGCGTTCACCTGGATCGTGCGAGCGAGCTTCGCGCAGGCGCGGAGCTCGCCGAGCTCGTCGTTCATCCGCCGGAGCGCCAGCTGCCCCTTCGGGCGCGCCGCGGACGACGGGTCGTCGAACAGCTCCTCGACTTCCTCCGCGAACCCGTCCATCTCGAGGATCAGGTCGGCCTGGGCGGTGCACTCCACGCCCGCGATCTTCTGGTCGAGGGTGTCGGCGAGCCGGTCGAGGGTCGCCGCGAGCGCGAACGACGAGGACGCGAGGATCTTGCGGTAGACGAGGACGAAGAGCGCCCGCCGCGCCATCGGGATCGCGTACGCGTCCTCGCGGCGCAGGTACTCCGAGACCCGGTCGTACAGCTCCTGCTCCTGGGCCGTCGGCGCGAAGTCCTCCACGATGGAGCGGCGCGCCGTGTACTTCACGTACTCCTTCACCTGGCGGCGGAGGGTCCGGATCACCACCGGCGCGAGGCGCGCCTTCAGATCGGCCGCCTTGTCCTCGGTGAGCTCGCCCGACGCGTACTGGAGCCGGAACGCCTCCTCGTTGCCGAGGAGCGCGTCGTCGATGAACGCGGCGAGGCCGAGCAGCTCCATGAGGTCGTTCTGGAGCGGCGTCGCGGTGAGGAGGAGCTTCGGGCACTTGCGGAGCGCCTTGCGGAGCGCCTGACCGGTGCGGTGATCCTTGCGGTACGCGTTCCGGAGCCGGTGCGCCTCGTCGATGATCGCGACGTCCCACGGGACCCGCTCGACCTCGCTCACGCGCATCGCGGCGAACGGGTGGGAGCAGATGACGATCCCGCCGGTGTCGAACGGGTTCGTCTTGAGCCCCTGCTTCTCGCGCTCCCGTACGACGTCGCCGTCGACCACGTCGGCGTCGAGGCCGAACTTGGACCGGAGCTCCTCGCGCCACTGGGCGCGGAGCGTGGCGGGCACGAGGATGACGGCGCGCGCCTTGCCCTCGGCGGCGAGCTGCGCGAGGACGAGCCCGGCCTCGACGGTCTTGCCGAGCCCGACCTCGTCCGCGAGGACGGCGCCGCCGGTGGGCAGCGAGGCCAGCGCGAACGCGGCGGCCTCGATCTGATGAGGGTTGAGGTCGACCGCGGAGTGCGCGAGCGCGGGGGCGAGCCGGGACGCACCGCCGCCGCCGCGCGCGGTGAGCGCCTCCGCTGCGACGCGCTGGTGGAATCGCGTGAGCTGGGGCTTCCCGCCCTCGACCGCACGCGCCGCGACCTGTGACACCCCGCCCATCCGCCACGCCTCCCGACCACCTTCGGAGCGCCACGCGCCCGCCCACCCATCACCCTCGGTCCGCCAGGCTGCGAACTGGACAGGACCGCCGGTATCCCGCGATACCGGAGAGCGATACTCTAGCAGCAACTCGATCCGAGGTGCAGGGGCGATGTACCGTCGAAACGGGTGTGCCGCGGGGTCGTGGCATGTGGACGCGACGGCCTCGCCGAGCGCGCCGCGAGGCTCGAGCGCGGGCACAGGAGGGAGCGCAGCGTGAAGTTCGCGTGCGACGCATGCGGGAAGCGGTTCGCGACCACCGACGACCCGGTGCCGGGCCGCACGTACAAGGTCCGCTGCCGGTGCGGCCACACGATCGTGCTGCGCCCGTCGGCGGGCGTCGCCGCCGCGCCCGTCACGGCGCCGCGCGCGTCGCCGCCGCCCATCGTGTCCCGCCCGCCCGCCCCGGCGGCGACTTCCTCGGTCGCGCTTCCGGCGCCGCGCGCCGCTCCCTCGCGCCCGGTGTCGGAGAGCACGACCGCGCACCGCCGTACCGGCGCCCCGCTGCCGGTGCCGACCTGGGACGCGCCGGTCGATCCGTCCACCGGAACGCTGCGCTCGCATCCGGCCGCGACGCCGGAGCGCGATCTCTTCGGTCCCGCGCCGGGCGTCGTGGATGCGGCGCCGGCGCCCGCGCCGGAGCGCCGCCCCGCGCCCGCGCCGCGTCCCGCACCCTTGCTCGAGCCCTCCGCCACGGCTCCGCTGGCCGCGACCGCCTCGCCGCTCGACGATCCGTTCGCTGCGGCGAAGCGCGCCCCCCTCGACGATCCGTTCGCGGCCGAGAGGCGCCCCCCCCTCGACGATCCTTTCCGGGCGGACGCGGCCGCGTCGCGCGATCCCTTCCTCGTGGCGGCGTCGGCGCCGGGCTCCCAGGATCCGTTCGCGCAGGCCTCGGCGGCGGCCGATCCGTTCGCCGCGGCGCCCGCGGTCGCGGATCCGTTCGCCCCGCCGCGCGCCGAAGCAGATCCGTTCGCCGGTGCGCCGGCGGTCGCGGACCCGTTCCCCCCGCCTCCTGCCGAAGCGGATCCGTTCGCCGCGCTCGGCGCCCTGCCGCCGGCGGATGCGCCGGCGCCGAGCGCTCCGGCCGTGCCGGCCCCGGACGACGCCCCGGTCGACGCCGCGCCCTCGTCGCCGTCCGGCGCCGGCGCGACCGCGCCGGTGCCGGACGAGGGCTCGGGCGAGTTCACGCTCGAGCTGTCGCGCTCCGAGTCGCTCCCGGCTCGGGGCGACGCGCCCGTCGGTCCTCCGTCGCCGCCGCGGAGGCGGTCGGTCCTCGCGGGCGTCGCCGCGGCTTGCGTGCTCGCCGCCGCCGGCGGGTTCGCCTCGCTCCGCGCGATGCGGGCGGGAGGGGAGGAGAGGGACGCGAGGCCGAGCGCGACCGCGAGCGGGAACGCGACCTCGAAGCCGATCCCGAGCCCGGTCGCGGCCGCGACGCCGCCGCCGACGCCGGCGCCGACCGCGACCCCGAAGTCGAACGCGCCACCGCCCCCGTCCCCGCCGTCCGGGACCCGGCCGCCGGAACACCACGCGGCCGTTGCCAACGCCCGCCGCGATCCCGCGCCGCGCGCCGACTCGCCGTCGCGCGCTCACCCGCGCTCGGACACGCCGCCCCGGTCCTCGCCGCCCGACAGGGCGCCCGCGCCTGCCACGTCCGGCGTCGCCTTCGAGAGCACGCCCGACGCGCCACCGGCCATCGACCCGGGGATGGCGGCCGCGCTGTCTCGCAAGGCCGATGCGCCCGTCGCGCCGCCGGCGGCGGCGCTCGACCCGGCCGAGGTCGAGTCGGTCGTGTCGCGCGCGCGGCCGGCGTTCGACGGCTGCGTGGCGGATGCGCTCGCCGGCCCGGAAGGCGGCGCCATCGCGGGCCGCCGCACCGGGCTCCTGCTCCTCGTCGCCCCGACCGGGCGCGCCGAGGGGACGCTCGAGGACGCGGACCTCGCCGGACTGCCCATCGGCGCGTGCCTTTCGCGCGCGGCGGCGCGGCTCGCGTTCCCCACGTTCCGTGGCGACCCCGTCGCCGTCCGCGTGCCGATCGTGATCGGCCGCGGCGGCGCTCGGTGAGCCGGCGCGCGAAGGCCCTCGGGGCTCCCACGCGCCGCCCGGAGGGGGCGGGCGGCGGGCGCTGAAATACGAGCGCCGGAGCGCCGTAGGGCTCGGGGAACGGAGGTCACACGATCATGAAGGCCATCGCGCTCCTCGCCCTCTCCATCGCCCTCGAGGCGGGCTTCCTCTTCACGCTCACCGCGCCCGCCCCCGCGACGGTCCGGGCCGTCCCCGCCGCGCAGGTGACCACGGCCCGCGCGCCGCAGGCGCCCGTCGCGCCGCTCCGCCGGTCGTAGCTGGCAGCGAGCCGGCCGTCACCTGCGCAAGCCGGGCGGCGCGGCGGCTCAGCTGTCGTCGTTCTTGATCTGCTCGGCGAGGTAGTTCTGCACGCCGACCTGATCGAGGAGCATGAGCTGGGCCTCGAGCCAGTTGGCGTGCTCCTCCTCGTCCTCCAGGATGTCCTCGAGCAGCTCCGCGGTCCCGTTGTCGCCCGACTTCCGGCAAAGCTCGATGCCGCGGTTCAGGACCGGGATCGCTTGCTTCTCGAGATCCAGGTCGAGCCGAAGCTGCTCCGGGACGTTCTCGCCGATGTTGACCTTGCCGAGCCGCTGCATGTTCGGGACGCCCTCGAAGTAGAGGATCCGCTCGATGACCTGGTCGGCGTGCTTCATCTCGTCGATCGACTCGTCGCGGTTCTTCTTGTAGAGCCGCTCGTAACCCCAGTTCTCATCCATGCGCGCGTGGATGAAGTACTGGTTGATCGCCGTGAGCTCGTTCGTGAGGACCTCGTTCAGGAGGTCGATCACCTGCGGGTCGCCCTTCATGCAGCCTCCGGTCGAGTTCGGGTCGCGGAGTGTTGCCCGCGCCCGGGCCGGATGCCCTCTCCCGGAAGGGGCTTCCCCCGTGAGGCGCTAGGCGGCGTCCTGCTCCGGCTGCTGCTGGGCGGCCTGCTCCACGGACTGGGCGCGAGCGGCCGCCTGGGCGTGCTCCATGGCGACGAGGCGGGCGACCGCGAGCCGGCACGTCCCGCACGAGGATCCCGCCCCGGTGCGACGGAACACCTCGTCGAGAGCATGGCCGGCGGCGGCTTCCTGGCGGATCTGCCGGTCGGTCACTCCCCTGCACACGCAGACGATCACTGCCGTCCTCCAGGGCCGCGTCCAGGGGCCCGGCGAAGATGAGAGGCATTCTCAATATCAGAAGCGGGGCGACGAGGCAATCCCCCGCAACTCTCCGGTTCGCATCCGGGTTCCGGGTCGGGAGGGTTACGATGTCGCCGATGGCGAACGCCCCGGCGCTCCTCCTCTCCGCGTTCCCGCCCGAGCTCGCGGGGCTCGACGCCGCGCCGCCGCCGGGGTGGGTGACGGCGTGCACCGGCGTCGGCGCCGTCGCGGCGGCCGTCGAGACGGCGCGGCACCTCGCGCGCGTCGCGCCCGCCCGCGTCCTGTTCGTGGGCACCTGCGGCGCGTACGACGCGCGGCTCGCGCCCGGCGCGCTCATCGCCGTCTCCGAGGCGATCGCGCTGTCGCTCGACGAGGTGGAGGGGCGGGCGTACCGGCCCGAGATCGAGCGGACCCGCTGGCCCGCGACCTTCCCGCTGCCGCTGCCCGCGTATCCCGTCGCCGTGCCGCCCGCGATCACGCGCACGGCGGACGGAGCCCGCGCGCTCGCCGCGCACGCCGCGGCCGAGCACCTCGAGGTCACCGGCGTCTTCGCGGCGTGTCACTCGGCGGGCGTGCCGGTCGCGGCGGCGCTGGCCGTCGCGAACCGGGTCGGACCGGACGCGCACGCCGAATGGCGGGCGAGCCACGCCGCCGTGAGCCGGGCGCTCGTCGACGCGCTCCGCGCCCGCGGCGTGCTCGGCCGGAGCGCGCCTTAGGCGGCCGGCGGCGCGGCCCGGGCCTCGCGCGGCAGGACCACCTCGAAGACCGTGGAACCGTCCGCGCTCCGCGCCGCCACCTCCCCGCCGTGGGCGCGCGCGATCTCCTTCACGATGTAGAGCCCCAGGCCGAGGCCGCGCGTGTCGTGCCCCGCGCGCCGGAACGGCTCGAACAGGTGCGGCGCGAGCTCCGGCGCGATCGGCGGGCCGCGGTTCTCGACCTCGAGCCGCAGCGCCGGGCCCCCGCCCCGGACGCGCACCGCGACGCCGGCGGCGCGGTCGCCGTGGACGATGGCGTTGCCGACCAGGTTCGAGACGAGCTGCGCGAGGCGCTCCTCGTCGAGCTCGGCGTGGTCGTCGCCATCCACCGCCACCGTGATGGGCACGTCGGGGTACGCGGCCTCGAGCTCGCCGACGACGCGTGCGCAGATCGCGCCGAGCCGCGCCGGCGCGAGCTGGACCGCGAGCACGGCGCCGTTGCGCGTGCGCGCGAGATCGAGGATGTCGCGGATGAGCCCGTCCATCCGGTCCACGGTCCCGCGCATGCGGGTGACGGCCACCCGCTGGCGATCCGCGAGGGGTCCGAGGCGCGGGAGGAGCTCCAGGCCGGCGCGGAGCGCGCCGAGCGGGTTGCGGAGGTCGTGGCTCACCACCGCCACGAGTCGCTCCTGCAGCTCTCCGATCCGCCGGGCCTCCGCGCCCGCGGCCTCCGCCTCCTCGCGCGCACGCTCGGCGCGATCGCGCGCCGCCCGGAACCTGCCGGCGAGGAGCGAGGCGGCGACGCCGAAGAGCACGAACCCGGCGACCCGGTGCGCCTCCTCGCGCGTCGCGACGCCGAACCGGAACGGCTCGCCGAGGAAGAGGAAGTCGAACCCGGCGGCGCAGAGGAACGCCGAGAGCAGGCCGGGGCCCACGCCGCCGTGCAGCGCCGCGTAGAAGACCGCGACGAGCGGCAGGTAGAAGTACGCGCCGCCGAACGGCTGCACGGTGAGCTGCGACAGCGCGACGGCGCCGACCGCGACACCGAAGGCGACCGCGTAGTTCATCGCCACGGACTGCCGGGGGCGTGCCACGCGCGAACCCTAATCCGGCATGCGCGCCGGGCACGACGTTCCATCGGGGCGCCCCCTCCGGCGCCTTCTCCTGCGCGCCGGCTCGCGCGTGGACGAGGCTACCGGGCCCGGACGCGGGTATCCTCACGACCATCGGGAGGACACCATGACCCACCGCTCGCTCGCCCCCTGCATCGCCGCACTCACCCTCGCGGTCCCGCTCGCCGCCCGGGCGGCGAGGCCATCCGCCGACCCGGCCGCCGCGCCGGCGAGCCCGGCCGTGCTTCGTGCGCTCGACGGTGCCCTGGAGGGCGTCGTCGCGAAGGTCTCCCCGGCGGTGGTCCAGGTGGCCGTCACGGGGTACGGTCCGGCCGACGACGAGGGCGACGGCGCGTCCGTCATCGTCCGGCAGCACGCGGTCGGGTCCGGGGTCATCGTCGATCCGTCCGGGTTCGTCGTGACGAACGCGCACGTCGTCGAGGGGGCGCAGCGCGTCCGCGTCCTTCTCCCCCAGCGCGACGGCGGCCCGGGCGCCCACCGCGTGAAGCGCATCCACGACGCGCGCGTGGTCGGCATCGAGCCGGACCTCGATCTCGCGCTGCTCAAGATCGACGCGACCGGGCTGCCGACGCTCGTCCTCGGCAAGCGCGACGTGAAGCCGGGACAGCTCGTGTTCGCCGTGGGGAGCCCGCAGGGGCTCGCGAGCAGCGTCACGATGGGCGTGGTCTCGTCCGTCGCGCGCCAGCCGCTCCCCGATCGGCCGATGCTCTACATCCAGACCGACGCGCCCATCAACCCGGGCAACAGCGGCGGCCCGCTCGTGGACACCGAGGGCAACGTCGTCGGCATCAACGCGTTCATCCTCACCCAGGGTGGGGGGAGCGAGGGCCTCGGGTTCGCGATCCCGGCGCCCGTCGTGCAGTTCGTCTACGAGAGCCTCCGCCGCTACGGACACGTGCACCGGACGGTGATCGGCGTCTCGGCCCAGGAGATCACCGCGGGCCTCGCGACGGCGCTCGGGCTCCCGCAGGACTACGGCGTCGTCGTCTCCGACGTCGCGCCGGAGGGGCCCGCCGCGCTGGCGGGGCTCCAGGCCGGCGACGTGCTCGTCTCGATGGACGAGCGGCCGGTGGACACGATGCCGGCCCTCTCGACGGCGCTGTACCTCCACCCCGCGGGCGCGCCGGTCGGGCTCGTCGTCCGGCGCGGGACGGCCACGAAGACGCTGTCCGTGAAGGGCCGGGAGCCGCCGCCGCCGGAGGAGCGGCTCGCCGCCCTCGCCGACGTGTCGAAGAGCAGCGTCCCCCGCCTGGGCATCGTCGGCGTCGAGCTGGACGACCGGACGCGGCCGCTGCTGCCCGGGCTGCGGGATCCGACGGGCGTCGCCGTCATCGCGCGCACGCTCGACTCGCAGCTCGAGGTTCCGCTCGTGCCCGGCGACGTCATCCACGCCGTGAACCGGACGCCGGTCCGCTCCCTCGCGGAGCTCCGGACGGCGATCCAGGGGCTCCCGGATCACGGCGCCGCCGCGCTGCGCGTCGAGCGCAGGGGACAGCTGTCGTGGGTGGAGGTCGATCTCGACTAGGCCGTCCGCTCACCGCGTCCAGCCGAGGAGGTGGTAGACGAGGCGGCCGGTCGCCTCGCGGAGCGCGTCGGTCGAGGCCGCGAGCTCCTCCGCGCGCGGGAGCCACGACGCGCCGCGCCCGTCGCCCGCGCGCCGGTCGACGGGCAGCGCGTCCGGCTCGAGGCCCGCGGCGCGGAAGCAGCCGAGCGCGCGCGGCATGTGGGCGGCGCTCGTCACGAGCAGGAGCCGCCGCCAGCCTCGCTCGCGAACGATGCGCGCCGACTCGACCGCGTTCTCCCGCGTGTTCCGGCTCGCACTCTCCACGAAGATCCGTTCCGGCGCGACGCCCGCCTCGAGGAGCACGCGGCGGAGCTGGTCCGCCTCCGGGCGGTCGCCCGGGACCGGGAAGACGAGGCCGCCGGAGAGGAGGACGTCGCGCGCCTGGCCGGCGCGGAGGAGCGCCGCGGCCCGGACGATCCGGTCGGCCGCTGCGGTCAGCTCCACCGCGCCGCTCGCGCGCGACGCGGAGGCGTCCACCATCCCGCCGAGCACGATCACGACGTCGTAGGGCGGGTCGGGGTGGAACGTGTCGGGTGCGCCGGCCTCGACCGCGCCGACGACCCGCCGCGAGACGGGCTCGAGGGCGAAGAGCACCAGGACGGTCACCCCGAGGAGCGGGAGCGCTGCGGCGAGCCCGGGGCGGCGGCGCCGCAGCAGGAGTCCGGCGAGGACGAGCACGATCGCCCAGCTGAGCGGCGCGACCGCCAGGTCGAGGACCTTGGAGAGCGCGACGAACACGGGCGGGGTCACCGCTCCGGCGCGGCGGCGGACGCGGCGCCGGTCGCGCTGCGGGCGGCGGCGGCGACCCGGAGACACCCCGCGGCCGCGACCGCGGTGAGGAGCGCCCCGCCGGCGAGCAGCCACCGGCTCGAGGCGGCCCCCGGCGCGGACACGATCCCGCCGAGCGCGGCGTACGTCGAGACCGCCGGGATCGATCCCAGGAGCGACGCGGCCGCGAAGTCGCGGAGCCGCATCCGCGTGGCGCCGAAGCCGAGGTTGACGATCGCGAAGGGCGTCACCGGCGACAGGCGGAGCAGCAGCACCAGCCGGAACGCGTCGCGGTCGGAGAGGCCTCCCGGCAGGGCGAGCTCGCCGCGGGCGCGCGCGGGCAGCCCGAGGCGGCGCCCGGCGAGGAACGCCGCCGACCCCGCCGCGGTCGTGAGCGGCACCGCGAGGAGCGCGCCGGCGAGCGGACCGAACGCGAGCCCCGCCGCGAACGAGAGCGGCGCGACCGGGAGCGCCAGCAGGCCCGCGCCGAGGTAGGCGGCGGCGAACGCGAGCGGGCCCGCGGGACCGAGGCCGCGCGCGGCGCCGGCGAGGCGCAGCGCCCACTCCCGGACGGGCAGCGCGGCGCCGGCGAGGGTCGCCAGCGCGGCGACGCCGAGGAGGAGCGCGAGCCGGCGGGGCACGAGGGGGAGCCGCACGCGCGGAGAGTCGCATGGGACGCGGGCGAGCGCGAGGCGTCGGGGAGGGGGCCGGCGGCGCGGCGGGGCCCCGCCCGCGGCCGCTCTGGCGAGGGGAGGGGTACCGGCGGGTCGCCGGCGTTTGACGTGCTCGGTCCCCCGTTGCTAGATCGCGGGCACCATGCAGGTCAGGTTGAATGGAGAGCTCCGGGAGATCCCGGATGGGATGACCGTCGCCACGCTCCTCGCGCACCTCAACGTGAAGGCGCAGCGCGTCGCGGTCGAGGTGAACGAGACGGTCGTCACGAAGGATCGCTACGAGGCCCAGAAGATCGGGGCGGGCGACTCCGTGGAGATCGTCGCGTTCGTGGGAGGAGGGTAGCCGTGGCCGACACCTGGAGCATCGGGAAGTACAGCTTCACGAGCCGCCTGCTCGTCGGGACGGGCAAGTATCCCGACTTCCCCACGATGAAGCGGGCGCTCGTCGCGTCGGGCGCGGAGGTCGTGACCGTCGCCGTCCGGCGGCTCGACCTCTCGAAGAAGGGCGAGGCATCGCTCCTCGAGTGGATCCCGAAGGACATGAAGCTCCTGCCGAACACGGCGGCGTGCTTCACCGCGGAGGAGGCGATCCGGACCGCCCGCCTCGGCCGGGAGCTGGAGATGGGCGATCTCGTGAAGCTCGAGGTCATCGGCGACCGCCGGACGCTGTTCCCCGACGTGGAGGGGCTCGTCGAGGCGTCCCGCGTGCTCGTGAAGGAGGGCTTCACGGTCCTGCCCTACACGAACGACGACCCCGTGACCGCGAAGAAGCTCGAGGACGTCGGGTGCGCGGCGGTGATGCCCCTCGGAGCGCCGATCGGCTCGGGGCTCGGTCTCCGGAACCCGTACAACCTCCGCATCATCATGGAGACCGTGAAGGTCCCGGTCCTCGTGGACGCGGGCGTCGGCACCGCGAGCGACGCCGCGCTCGCGATGGAGCTCGGCGCGGTCGCGGTCCTCATGAACACCGCCATCGCCGAGGCGAAGGATCCGGTGCTCATGGCGGAGGCGATGCGGGCCGGCATCGAGGGCGGCCGAAAGGCGTTCCTCGCCGGCCGCATCCCGATGAAGCTCCACGCGTCGGCGTCGTCGCCGATGACGGGGCTCCTCGGGACCTGAGGCGACCCGAAACCTGAACCCGGACCCGGGGTGATTCCGGGTACCGGGCGAGCGCACGGCTGGTGTACCCTTCCCTCCTTCGAGGGGAGGGTGACGCGTGACGCTCGCCGTCGTCGTGGTGCTGCTCGCGGTCCATGCCGCGTCGCCGGGAGAGCCTGCGGACCCGCCGGCGCGACCGTCCGACGCCGCGCCGGCGGACGAGGCGCCGGCGGACGAGGCGCCGGTCGCGGCGAAAGCTCCGGCGTCTCCGCCAGCCCGCGCCGCGGACTCGATGCCCGACCCGCCACCCGCGATCACGCCGGCGCGGCCCGGCGACGAGGGCGTCTTCTGGCTCCGGTTCGGCGAGACCATCGCCGGCCGGTTCGTCTCGACCGGCCCGGGGGGCGACGAGGTGGAGCTCCGCACCGGCGATCGGGTGCGCTTCCCCGCGGGCGCGATCGTGGGCCGCTACGGCGACCTGCCGAGGCTCGGGGGTGACCCCCGGGACGAGGATCCCGCGTGCGGCCATCACCTGCACGTCCCCTCGGCCCTGGCGCTCCGCGCGGGCGACGTGGCGGTGAGGGCGACGGCCGCCGCCTTGCCCGCCGTCGACGCCGGCGTGACGCCGTGGCTCACGGCGTCCGTCGCGCTCTCGGTGCCGTCGCTGTACGTTCCGTCGCTGGACGGCGCCTCCTTCCCCCGGCCCGCCGTCGCCGCGAGCATCGCGGTGCACGCGCATCCGCTCGGATGGCTCCACGCGCTCGGCGGCGTGCAGGCGATCTCGGGCCGCGAGGGTGCGGTCGCGCTGCTCTACGGCTCGGTCACCGCCGGCACGCCGGCCGCGCACCTCACCGTGTACGCCGGTCCGCCGCTGCCGGAGGCGGAGCGGCTCGGGCGGTTCGACGCGGTGGTGGTCGCCGCGGCCGGCACCGTCAGCGTCTTCCCGCACGTCGCGCTCGTCGGCGAGGGCTGGGTGACGCCCCGCGCCGACGCGCGCGAGGCGCTCGGCGCGCTGGCGCTGCGGCTGTTCGAGCGACGGTGGTCGGTCGACGTCGGCTGGATCCAGACGACGGCGGGGGAGGGCGCACCGTGGTTCGCGCTCGGATGGAGGGGCACGTGGCGACGAGACTGATCGGGCCGTTCGCGGCGGCACTCGCGGCGGTTGCCGCGCTCTCCGGGTGCGTCCTGCACGACGGCCGCCAGGCGGTCACCATCGAGCCGGCCGGCACGCTCTACGCGTCGGACGCGGTGGTCCTCCGCGTCTCCGCGCCGTCGAAGGACGTCTCGCTCGAGCTCGACGGGCACGCCCTGCCCGGCACGTGGCCGACCGGGCGCGACTTGCGGGTGCCGCTCGAGGCCGCCCCCGGCCGCCATCGCCTCGTCGCCCGCGCCACCTCCGGTGCGCTCCCCTCGTCGGCCGAGCGCGACGTCGAGGTCGACCCGGCGCCGTTCGGGATCGCCTCCGTCGATCCGGCCCCCGGCACCGTCACGGTCGGCGGCGCCTTCAACGTGCGGGTCACGTTCACGAACCGGATCGAGGCGGGCACCACGCCGACGGCGGCGCCGCTGCGGGGCACGCTCGAGGCACCGTCGATGATCGCGGTCGACGGCGACCGCCGCGGCGTGACGCTCACCTTCTCCTCCCTCGGCGACGCCGGCGAGATCGGCGTGGTCCTCGGCGTCCTGCCCGTCGGCCGTCAGTGGGGCGTGTCGTACCAGCTCGGCCCGTGGCGGGCGCCGGCCTTCACCGTCGCGGTGACGTCGCCCGCGCCCGGCACCCGGGCAGTCGGCCCGCTCCACTTCGTCGCGTCGGCGTCGGGCGAGGTCCCGGCAGCGGCCGAGCTGGTCGCCGGGGACCGCGTCCTCGCCGCGCTCGGCCCTCCGCCCTGGGACGTCGCGTTCGACCCGATGGTGCTGCCGGACGGCGTCCACCGGCTCGCGGTCCGCGCGCCCGGGTACCACGTGCAGGGCGCGTTTCCGGACGTCGTCGTCGACTCCACCGTGCCGCGCGTCGTCTCGTGCGTGCCGGAGTCGAGCGCGCCGGATCAGGCGCGGTCCGGGGAGTGCCTCGTCGTCACGTTCAGCGAGCCGGTGTCCGGGTCGTTCGGCGATGCGGCCATCGTCGCCGGCGGCGTGCGACGCCCGACCGCCTCGTCGGCGGCGTACAGCACGCTGCGCCTCTGTCCCACGCAGCCGCTCCCGCCCGAGTCGCTGCCGGTCGAGGAGACCGTCGCGCTGCCGCCGCTCGTCGACGCCTCCGGGAACCCGCTCGCGCCGTTCACCTGCTCCGTGACGGTCCGGTCGTGGCGGGCGACGTACGGGACCGGCGGGATCGCCGCTGGCCTCGTCGCGGCGGACGTCTTCCAGTCCCCCGCCACGTGTCCCTACGACGGTCCGTACGCGCCGACCCTGTTCGCGATCCCGCCGCCCGGCGCGCCCGGCGCGGGGCGGGTCCAGGCCTGGGCCGCGCCGAACGGCGTCTGGTCGCTCGCGTCGGTCGCGAGCGCCGAGGCCGGCTCGACCGCGAGCGATCTCGCGTCCGGTGCTTGGATCGAGCGCACCGGCGCGGGCGTGGGGCACGTCTACTTCTGCGACGCACCCGGGGTCGCGCTGAACGCCGACACCGGCGAGGACGCCCGTCGCCCCGCGGCGGAGCCGGAGTGGCCCTCGATCGCGTGGTCCGAGGCGGATCCCGCGGGGGGACGGCGCATCCGCGTGAAGCGCTTCAGCTACGGCCTCGGCTGGCGGGACGACCTCGGCTCGCCCGCGCGCCTCGCGGACGGCTCGATCGCCGACGCGCCCGCGGTCGCGGCCGACGTCCGTTCGGACGGCTATCTCCGCCAGCTGCTCGCGTGGATCGAGACGGCGCCCGGCGGCGTCCCCCAGCTCCGCGGGGCGGAGGCGGTCTTCGGGTGGACGATCCTCCCGCAGGTGGCGAACCGCGACGCCGCGGTCGGCGTCGTCGACGTGGTCCTGGGCGAGATCGCCTCGTCCACGGGCGCGCTCGCGTGGCAGGAGGGCGATCAGATCGTCGCCGCGCTCCGGCCCCGCGGGGGCGAGTTCGGCGCGGGCCAGGTGCTGAACGTCGACGCCGCGCACGCGGCGCGGCTCCCGCGGCTGAACCTGTACGCCGACGCGCCCACCGTGTACTGGGTCGAGCGCACCGCGTCCGGGGACGAGGTCTGGGCTCGCCGCTGGAGCGGCTCCGGATGGGAGCTCCTGCCGGGCCCGGTCAACGATGGTGCGGAGGGGAGCGCCATCCGCGAGCTCGACGTCCTGGGTGGCACGGTCGTCTGGACGGACGACGCGAGGGTCGTGCGGCTCAGGGAGCGCGGCTTCTAGGGCTTGCTCGGTCCCCATCCCGGACCTCGCCCCCGGGGACGAGCGCCTGCTGGACCACGGCCCCCGCGCTCGGCCGCGCGCTCCGTCGTGGCTGCCGCTCTCCTCCGCGCCGCCGCGGGAGGCGGGCGGCGCATCGGCCGTACCGTTTGCCGCCCGGCGTTCGGATTGCGATCATCACCGGCGGAGGGAGCCGGGTGCCGACCACGCGCAAGATGCTGCTCATCGAGGACGACGCGGAGACCCGCGCCGCCCTCACCGAGCTCTTCACGAAGGCCGGCTTCGGCGTGGTCTCGTCCGACGAGGGCCGCAAGGCGCTGGAGCTCGCCGCCGTGACGAAGCCGCAGGTCGTGGTCCTCGACCTCGTGACCGGCGGCATGAACGGCTGGGAGTTCCTGGAGCGCCGGCGGAGCGAGCCCGCGCTCCGGGACGTGCCGGTCGTCGTGCTGAGCGCCCGCCGCCGCGAGCCACTCGACGTCGACCTCTTCCTCACGAAGCCCGTGGCTCCCGAGGCGCTGCTGCGGGCGGTGCTGGCCCTGACGGCGCGGCCCCGCACCCGGGCGTGAGGCGGAGTCGCCGGCGGTCGCGCGGGCGATCAGCCGTTCGGCGTGATGCGCGTCGCGTCCTCGGCGACGAACCGGAAGACTCTGGAGGGCTTGCCCCAGCTCCCGGCGGTGAAGCCGCGGCAGACCTTGTCGTAGGCCTCGGGGTGCTGGTGGGGCGCGAACTCCTCGACGGTCCCGTGCAGCGCGAAGCCCTGGAACGTGTCCAAGTCGACGACGATGCGGGTCTCCTGCCGGTTCGACTTCAGGTTCATGTACGTCTTCAGCGCGAGACCGTCGCCGTGGTACAGCACCGGCTTCCCGTTCTTCACCTCGTGGTGGAAGATGAAGCGGGGGGAGATGTTCGCGGTCTCCCCGACCCCGACGAGCGCGTATCGCACGCCGCCGACGATCTGCTGCAGCTCCTCGAAGGGCACGTTCTCGAAGAACTTGAGCGTGTAGGGGCTGTGGTGGACGGTGAAGATCGACGATCCCTTCACCACGAGCCCGTCCGGACCATCCTCGAGCAGATCCGAGGCGCTCGTGTTCAGCGAGAGCGGCTTCGTCTTCACCTGGAAGCCCTGGTACTGCTCCACGCGGGTGAGGTGGACGGTGACGCACTCTCCCCTGGTCGGCGAGCGGGCGATCGGCCCGACGAGCGTGATGCGGAGCTCGCGCCCGGTCGGGCCGGGCTCGAGGCGCTGCACCCGGTTCACCGAGACGGCGTTGAACGTGCCGGCGAGGCTCGTCGTCCCCATGAACGACAGCACCTTCTCGTACTTCACCGTCGGGAAATGCGCCGCCTGCTTCGCCTTCTGCTCTTCGAGGAAGGCGAGGAAGCTCTCGAGCTCGCTCGACACGATGCCTCTCCCGCGCAAGGATGAATTCCGGGAGGCGAGATTACGGATGGCGGTCCCGGTTGTCCACCTGATCACGGACCGGCGGCTCTCTGCCGATCTCGAGGCGCGCGCTGCGGCCGCGCTCGCAGGGGTCCCGCCGGGGGCCGTCGCGATCCACCTGCGCGAGAAGGATCTCCCCGGGGGCGCGCTCCTCTCCATGGCGCGGGCGCTCGCCGCGGTGTGTCGCGCCCACGGCCAGCTGCTCCTCGTCAACGATCGCGTCGACGTCGCGCTCGCGGCGGGCGCGGACGGCGTGCACCTCCCCTCCGCCGGCGTCCCGCCCGCCGACGCGAGGCGCCTGCTCGGTCCCGCCGCCCTCGTCGGGGTCTCGTGCCACTCCGCGGACGACGTGCGCCGCGCGCGCGACGGCGGGGCGAGCTTCGCGACGTTCGGACCGGTCCACGACACGCCGTCGAAGCGCGCCTACGGGGCGCCCGTCGGGCTCGGCGCGCTGCGCGCCGCCGCGGCGCTCGGGCTGCCCCTGGTCGCGCTCGGCGGCGTCGACGCGGGGAACGCCGCCGAGGCGTTCGCCGCCGGGGCGCGCGGCGTCGCGGCGATCCGCGCGTGGCTCGCCGGTCCGGATCCCGCCGCCGCGGTGCGCGCGCTCCTCGCCGCCGCGCCGTGAGCCGCGGACGTCAGCGAGGCGCCAGCGCGAGGAAGTACTGGTAGGGGAGGAAGGTCCGCTCGTCGACGAGCCGGAGCCCGGCCTCCCGTGCAGCGGCGAGGAAGTCGTCGCGGGAGATCTTCAGCTCCGGCGGAGGCCCGACCGGCAGCGAGCCCGGGTGGAAGTCGACGTTCACGATCCGGCCGCCGGGCGCGAGCCGGGTCGCGAGCCGCCGTAGCGTCGCGACGCCGTCCGGGAAGTGGTGGAACGTGTTCACCACGAGCACGACGTGGCACGGCTCCGGCGGGATCGGCGCGCCGTCCGTGGCGAGGATCGGGGTCACGTTCGAGACGCCCGCCGCCCGGGCGCGCGCCTCGAGCAGCGCCAGCATCCGCGGTTCGACGTCGATGGCGAGGACGCGCCCCGACGGGCCCACCGCACGCGCGAGCCGGAGCGTGAAGTACCCGGGCCCCGCGCCCGCGTCGCACGCGACCTGGCCGTGCGCGAGCCCGAGCGCGGCGACGACCTCGTCGGGCTTCTGCCAGCCGGCACGGTCCTCGCCCTCCAGCTTCGCGAGGTAGGCCGCGAAGTCCTCCGGGTTGCGGTGACGGTCGAAGCCGCCGTGGTCGTGGCCCGCGCCGTGATCGTGATGGTGTCGGTGTCCGCCCATGCCGGGGGAGAGCCTGGCCCGGCGAGAACGCTTCGCGCCGCGCCAGGGAGGGGCGTCCGGAGGCGGCGCCGCCAGGGTGCGCGCCGCGCCGCACCCGGGTATATTGCGCGCGCCATGGGCAGCCCCGTGTTCGAGATCTCGAAGGACTTCGTGTTCAGCGCCGCGCACCAGATCCGCTTCCACGGCGGCAAGTGCGAGCGGCTGCACGGCCACAACTGGCGCGTCCGCGTGCACGTGCGCGCTTCCCAGCTGAACCGCATCGGCATGGTCATCGACTTCGCCGACCTGCAGAAGCTGGTCGCCGAGGTCGGCGGCCGGTTCGACCACCAGACCGTGAACGAGGTCCCCCCGTTCGACGAGGTGAACACCACCGCCGAGCTGCTGGCCCGCTTCTTCTACGTGGAGACGGCGCGGCGGCTCGAGGAGCGGGAGGCCGGGCGGGTCGTCGTCTCGCGCGTCGAGGTCTGGGAGAACGAGGGCTCGCTCGCGGTGTACCGCGAGGAGTGACGGGCGGGCGCGGTACCGGGCCGGCCTAGTCAGAAGCGCGAAGTAACCTCGACCCCGTGCCCACCCTCTGCCTCGTCGCCACGCCGCTCGCGGCGACGCGCGCCGCGCGCCGCCTCTGCGACGCGCAGGGCGGGATCCTCTTCGGCCCCGCCGTCGCGACCGTCGACCGGATCGTCCCGGGGATCGTCGCCGCCGCGGGCGACCGCCGGCCGATCCTGCCGCCGCTCGCGGAGCGGATCCTCGCGGCGGAGGCCGGCGAGGCGGCCGGGGGGGCGCTCGCCGGGCTGCACCCCGAGAGCGGCCTCGCCGCGGCGCTCGCCCGCGCGCTCGCCGAGCTCAGGCGAGGCGAGGTGACCGCGGCCGAGGCACGGGAGGCCGCCGGCGAGCTCGCGGGCGCGCCCGCCGCGCGCCTGCGGGCCGTCGCGGCGGCGCTCGAGGCGTACGAGGCTCGCCTCGCGGCCCTCGGCGCGCTCGATCGCGCCGGCGCCGCCCGCGTCGCGGCCGAGGCGGCCCGCCGCGGGGTCTCCTCCGCCGAGACCGGCGGGCTCGACCTGCTCGTCCTCGACGGCATCGCGGCGCTCGCGCCGGCGGAGTGGGACCTCGTCTCCGCCCTCGCGGCGCGCGCCCGCCGGACGCGCGTCCACCTGCCGTTCTGGCCGGAGCGGCCCGACGCGTCCGCGCCCGCCGAGCCGCTCCTCCGCCGCCTCGAGGCGCTGCACGAGATGGCCGCGCGGCGCGACGTCGAGGTCGTGCTCCCGCACGTCGACGAGGGCCGCGCGCCCCGGATCGCCGCGGCGCTGCTCGCGATGGGCGGTGGCCGCGCCGCCGCGCCCGCCGGCGACGCAGGTCTCGTGCTCGCCGCGGCGGGGGCCGGCGAGGAGGGCGTGCCGCGGGCGGCGGCGGCCGTCGTCGCGCGACTCCTCGAGCAGGGCCTCGCGCCGGCGGAGATCGCCGTCGTCTCGCCGGCGCCGCGCCGGCACGCCGCGGCGCTCGCGCGGGCGCTCGGCGACGTCGGGATCCCGTTCGCCGCCGGGCGCGGCGAGCCGCTCGCCGCCGTCCCGGTCGTCCGCCTCGTGCTGGACGCGCTCGCCGCGGCCGGAGCCCTGGACCGGAGCGCCGCGGAGCGGCTCCTGGGCTCCTCCTGGCTGTCGCGGCGGGGCGGCGCGGGGCTCCGCGGCCTCCTCGATCGTGCCGGCGCCCTCGACGGCCGCGTCTCGCCCGGCGAAGCGCTCCGGCGGCGCGCCGCGCTCGTCTCCGCCGGCAGCGGCGCCCGCGAGCGCGCGGCGCTCCTCGGCGCCGCCGACGCGGTCGACGCCCTGGACGCGCGCCTCCGGCCGCTCGCCGCGCCCGCGCTCGCCCGGGTCCATGCGGCCCGCCTCGCGGCGCTGGTCGACGGCGCGGGGCTCCGGCGGCAGGCCGCGCGCGGCCCGCGTCCGGTCGCGGCCCGCGACCTCGCGGCGCTCGCCCGCGTCGACGAGGCCGCCGACGCGGTGGTTCGCGCCGTGGCGCTCGCGGGCCGCGGGGAGGCCGCACTTCCGCCGGCCGCCTTCCGCGCGCTCCTCGCACTCGCGATCGACGAGGCGGCGTTGCCCGCCGGTCCGGAGCCGGTCGCGGGCGCGGTCGAGCTGTGCGGGCTCGACGAGGCGCCCGGGCTCGTCGCGCGCGCCGTCGTGGTGGCCGGCGCCGGGCGCGGGGCGTACCCCGCGGCGCCGCCGCCCGAGCCGCTCCTGCGCGACCCCGAGCGGCTCGCCCTGAACCGGCGCGTCCGTCGCGCCGCCGTGCCGGTCGCGGCGGCGCGGCGGGCGGAGGCGCTCCACCGGGCCTTCTCCGCCGCGGCCGCCGCGCGAGAGGCCCTCGCGTTCGTGTGGGCCGCTCCCGGGCCGGGCGGAGGGGGCGGGCCGCTCGCGCCGCTCGCGGCCGAGGCGCTCGCGGCGGCCGGCGTCGCGCCGCCCGCGGCGCCCGACCCGGAGCCGGGGCTCGCCCGGGCGCGCACGCCGCGCCAGGCGCTCCGGGCCGCCGCGCGGGGCGGGGCGGCGGCCGCCGCGGCGCTCGCGCCGACGCCGCTCGCAGCCCGGGCCGCCGACGCCCTCGCGCGCGGCGCGGTCGAGGCGGAGCGGCGGGCGGCGGTGATCGCCGGTCGCGCCGAGCCGGTCGCGGGGGCGGTGGACGGCGCGGCGGGCGCCGCCCTCCGCCGGGCGCTCCCGGAGGCGTGGGCGCCGACGCAGCTCGAGGCCTACGCGCGCTGCCCGTTCCGCGCGTTCCTCCGGATCGGGGCGCGCCTGCCGGATCCCGACGCGGCGGACCTCGAGATCGGTCCCCGCGACGAGGGGACGCTCGTGCACGCGGTCCTCGAGCGCTTCGTGCGTGGCCGCATGGCCCGGCGCGCGTGGCCGCCGGCGGGGACGCCAGAGGACCTCGCGGAGGCGCGCGCCGCGGCGGACGAGGTGTTCGCGCGGTTCGAGCGCGAGGGGCGGACCGGCGATCCCGCGGTGTGGACCGCCCGGCGCGAGGCGGTGCGCGCCCGCATGGAGCGGATGGTCCGCGCCGAGGCTCGCGATCACGGCGGGCTGACGCCGGTGGCGGTGGAGCACCGCTTCGGCCGCGGCGCGCCGGAGCCGGCGCTCGCGGTGTCCGCGGACGGCGAGACGGTGCTGCTCGAGGGCCGCATCGACCGGATCGACGCCGCGCCCGACCGCCTCCTCGTCCTCGACTACAAGAACGCCCGGAGCGGCACCGCCTACCAGGGCGAGCTCGCGCCGGAGGCGCTCGGCGAGACGAGCTTCCAGATCCCCGCGTACCTCCTCGCGGCGGCGCGCGCGTTCCCGGGCCGCTCCCGCCTCGAGGCGGCGTACGCGCTCGTCCGCCGCGCCGAGCGGACGAGGCCGCTCGCGCTCGACGCCGCCGACCCGCTGCTCGCGCCCGACGCCGTCGCCCCGCCGGGCGCGGAGGACGGGGGCGCGCCGCGGTCGTTCGCCGCCGCCGTCGTGGACACGGTGCGGAGGATCCGCGCGGGCCGGTTCCCCATCGCCTCGCGCGACTGCACCGGCTGCGCGTTCGGCGCGGTCTGCCGGTTCGAGGGCGCCGCCGAGCGGCGCGAGGAGGCCGGCACGTGAGCCGGCCCATCGTGTTCGGCCCGGCGGCGCGGGCGCTCTTCGAGCTGTCCGCCCCGACCGCGGTGTCGGCCGGCGCGGGCTCCGGCAAGACCACCGCGCTCGTCGAGCTCTGCCTCCGGCTCCTCGACGGCTCCGCGCTCGGGACGCCGTGCGCGCCCGCGGAGATCGTGGCCATCACCTTCACCGAGAAGGCGGCGGAGGAGCTCGGCGAGCGCCTCCGCGGCGCGATCGCGGCACGCGCGCGCGACGCGCAGGCGGCCGCGCCCGGCTCGGCGGCGGCGCAGGCCTGGCTCGAGCGGCTGCATGCGCTCGATCGGATGGCCGTGGGGACGATCCACGGCTTCTGCGGGCGCCTGCTCCGGGAGCACGCGCTCGAGGCGGGGCTCGACCCGGACTTCGAGATCGCCGACGAGGAGCGCGCGTCCGGCTGGCTCGCGGCCGCGGCGCAGGCGGCGGTCGTCGCGGCGCTCGACGCCGGCCGCCCCGAGGCGCGCGTCCTCGCCGCCGGCCTCGGCGCGAGCGGCGCCCGCGGCGGCCTGCCGGTGGTGGTCGCGGGGCTCGTCCGGGAGCGCTCGACGCGCGGCGACGCCGGCCCGCTCCGGACGGTCGCGGCGGACACGGTCGCCGCCGCCGCGGCCCGCGATCGCCTCCTCGCGCTCGCCGAATCGGTCGTGAACGCCAGTGGGGCGGCGTCGAGCCCGGCCGCGAGGGTCCTCGTCGACGCCGTCGCCGCGGCGCTCCGCGCGCTCGAGCCCGGCGACCGGAGGGATCCGCTCTCCGTCGCGGCCCTCGGCCGGCTCGCCACCCTCGGCGAGGCCGCGCGCGGTCGCATCCTGAAGGCGGACGGTCCGCTGCGGGAGCTCAAGGACGAGCTGGCGGCGGCCGTGGAGGCCTTCCTGCCGGCGGCGGCCCACGTCCTCGCTGCGCCGCAGGAGGCGGAGCTCGCCGCGATCGTGGCGGACGCGGAGGCGCGGTACGCGACGCGGAAGGCCGCGGCGCGGGCGGTCGACTTCGACGACCTGCTCGTGCGCGCCCGCGATCTCCTCCGGCGCGTCGACGCGCTCCGGCCGGAGCTACGCGGCCGCGTCCGCGCGCTGCTCGTCGACGAGTACCAGGACGTGAACCCGGTCCAGCAGGAGCTCTTCGACGTCCTCGCGCGGCCGGACCCGGCCGGGCCCGGGCCCGTGCTCGTCGCCGTCGGCGACCTGAAGCAGTCCATCTACCGGTTCCGCGGCGCGGACGTCGCGGTGTTCGCCCGGCTCGTCCGCGCCTTCGAGGCGGGCGCGGGGCGCGTGCTCCACCTGTCCGAGAACCACCGCTGCGCGCCGGCCGTGCTCGATCTCGTGAACGAGATCTTCGTGCGCGCGCTGCAGCCGCCGCCCGGCGCGCCGCCGCGGGACGACGAGATCGCGTTCGGCGACCGCGACCGCCTCGTCCCGACCCGGCCCGAGGGGGCGCGCCCCGCCTGCGAGCTCCTCGTCGACGACGGCGACGGCAGCGCGGCGGCCCGTCGCGAGCGCGAGGCCCGGGCGATCGCGGCGCGGATCGGCGCGATCGTGTCCGGCGCCGCGGGCGTCGCCGTCCGCGAGCGGCGGCCCGACGGCGGCGAGGCGCCTCGCCGCCCGCGGTCGGGCGACGTCGCGATCCTGTTCCGGCGGCTCACGCAGATCGCCCCGTACGAGCGCGCGCTCCGCGCCGCCGGGATCCCGTACCGGCTCGCGCGCGGCGGCGGCTTCTACCAGGCGCCGGAGGTCCGCGACGTCGGCGAGCTGCTCGCGGCGCTCGCGGATCCTTCGGACGCGGTCGCGTGGGCGGCGCTGCTCCGCTCGCCCGCGTGCGCGGTGAGCGACGGGACGCTGCTGCTCCTCGCGCAGGTGGGGCTCGGGCGGCTCGCGTGGATGGAGGAGGGGACGCTCGCGGCGGAGGTGGAGGGGAGGGTGAGCGGGAGCACGACCGCGACCGCGACGCATCCCCCGTCACACTCGACGTCACCGGATCCGAACCCGAACGCGAACCCGCGCGCCGTGCCCGGGCCCCGCGTGCCGTGGCCCGTGGGCCCTGGCCCGACCGCGACCCCGACCGAACCGCCCTCCGCCATCCCCGCCGCCGAGTGGTCCCGCCTCCTCCGCCTCCTCTCGACGTTCCGCGGCCTCCACGCGCTCCGCGATCGCCTGCCGGTGGACGCGCTGCTCGCCCGCGCGGTGGAAGCCCTCGATCTCGACGCCGCGCTCCTCGCCGGGCCGGACGGCGAGCGGAGGGCCGTGAACCTCGACAAGGCGCTCGCGCTCGCCATGCGGTTCGCCGAGGACGGCGGGACCGCGGCGGCCTTCGCGACGCACCTGCGGACGCAGGCAGCGCGGCCGCCGCGCGAGCCGGAGGCGGAGCTCGAGGCGGCGGACGCCGTCGCGCTCCTGTCCGTGCACCAGGCGAAGGGGCTCGAGTGGCCGGTGGTGTTCGTCCCCGATCTCGGCGCCCGCGCCCGGAACGACGGCCGTCGCGCGCTCCTGGACGGGGAGGGCCGGCTCTGCTCGATGCTGTACGCCCCCGCGCGGGAGGAGTTCGTCGAGACGGTGGCCGTGCGCGCGGCGCGCGACGCCGATCGGCGCTCCGCCGCCGCCGAGTCGCGCCGGCTGCTGTACGTGGCGCTCACGCGCGCGCGCGACCACCTCGTGCTCTCCGGCGAGGCCTCCAACGGGGCGGAGACCTGGCGCGGGCTCGTGGAGGCCGCGCTCGCCGAGCGTCCGGACCTCGCGCGGCGCGTGCCGGTCGAGGACGCGGCGACCGACGCGGCCGGTCCGCCCGTGGACGGCACGGTGCGCGTCGAGCCGGCGGCGAGCGAGCCAGCGGCCGCTCCCGTGCTCGCGCGACCGCCGGTCGTCGCCGCGCTGCAGGTCGCCGTCACCGATCTCGCGGAGTACGCGCGCTGCCCGCGGCGGCACCTGTACGCGCGCGTCCTCGGCGTCCCGGAGCCGCGGGCCCTCGCCGCGACGCCCGCCGCGGACGACCCCGGCCGCGCGACCGCCCGCGGCACGCTCGCGCACGCGATGCTCGCGGAGGCGGATCTCGGCGCGCCTCCGCTCGAGCGCCGCGCCCAGCTCGCCGCGGCGGCGGCACGGCGCGGCTACGATCCCGGCGCCGCGGGCGTCCGGAAGATCCTCGCCGAGGTCGCCCGGTTCTCCGAGTCGCCGGGCGGCCGCGCCCTCGCGCTCGCGGCGCGCGAGGGCCGCGTCGATCGCGAGGTGCCGTTCCTCCTCCGCCTCGACGGCGACGGGCCACCGAGCGTGTACCTCGTCGGCGCCGTCGACGCGCTCGTGCGGGAACGGAGGGGCGAGGGGCTCACCGTCGTGGACTACAAGTACGCGACGCCGCGGCCGGGATCGGCCGAGCGGTACCGGCTGCAGCTGCTCGCGTACGTGCTCGCCGCGGCCCGCGCGCACCCCGGCGCGAAGGTCCGCGCCCGCCTCCAGTTCCTCCGCGGCGACCACCGCGCGATCGACGTGACGCCGGGCGCCGCCGAGCTGGACCGCTTCGCGCGCACCGCGCCGCGGCTCGCCCGCGAGGCGCTCGAGGGCGGCGGCGAGCAGGCGCCCGCTGCGCTCGGGCGCGACGAGGCGCGCTGTCGCGCGGAGGGATGCGGGTACGTGGGCAGGTGCTACGGCAAGTGAGAACGGCGCCCGTGGACTACGGGTGTTTGGTGGGCGCCGCCCCCGTCTCCACCGCTTCCTTCCCGATGTCTCCGCGGTGGTGGACGTCCTTCGAGAACATGCCGAACCTCGCGCTCGCCTCGCCGAACTCGCGCTGGACGTCGTTCGGGCTCGTGTAGATCCGGTCCGGCAGCGACCGGAGGAAGTTGATCGCATCCTGCGGCGCATCCGCTTCCCCCGCCGCGGTCGCGAGGTCGTCGCGCGAGATCGGGTACTCGACCTCGAACAGGATCGCCTGCGGGCTGCGCTCGGGGGGCTCGCCGAAACCTCGGGCCATGTCGCCTTCCTTTCGGGGTGGTGACCTTCAACGTGCGCAGCCCGGACGGAGAGGCCAAGCGGACCCAGCGTCCGGGCAGGCGGACGGCGGCTTTTCCGCTTGCCCTGCTCGGTCGCGACTCTCTAGATTGCGGCGACTTCAGGGTGCTGCGTCCCTTAGATTTCGACCCCAAACACAGGGAGAACCGAAATGCCCGAGACCACGACCGAGCGCGTGAAGCAGATCCTGTCCTGGTACGCCTCCGACAACCCGGGGACGCTCGCCAACCTCCACCGGATGCTGATGACCGGCCGGCTCGCAGGGACCGGCAAGATGGTGATCCTCCCGGTCGACCAGGGATTCGAGCACGGCCCGGCGCGGTCGTTCGCGAAGAACCCCGACGGCTACGACCCCGAGTACCACGTGCAGCTCGCCATCGACGCCGGCTGCAACGCCTACGCGGCGCCGCTCGGCTTCATCGAGGCGGTCGCGCACAAGTACGCCGGCCAGATCCCGTTCATCCTCAAGCTGAACAACTCCGACTCGCTGTCGAAGCTCGGCGGCGCCCCCATCTCCGCGGTGACGGGCTCCGTGAAGGAGGCGGTCCGCCTCGGCTGCGGCGCGATCGGCTACACGATCTATCCGGCGTCCGACGCCCGGAACGAGCAGCTCGAGAACCTGCGCGCCCTCACCGAGGAGGCGAAGGCCCACGGCCTCGTCGTGGTGGTGTGGAGCTACCCGCGCGGCTCCGGCGTGTCGAAGGAGGGCGAGACCGCGGTCGACATCAGCGCGTACGCCGCGCAGATCGCCGCGCAGATGGGCGCGCACATCATCAAGGTGAAGCCGCCCAAGGCGCTCGTCGAGCACCCCGAGGCGAAGAAGGTCTACGAAGAGCAGAAGATCCCGATCGCGACGCTTCCGGAGCGCGTGCGCCACGTCGTGCAGAGCGCGTTCAACGGGAAGCGCATCGTGATCTTCTCCGGCGGCGAGGCGAAGGGCACGGACGCCGTGCTCGAGGAGATCCGGGGCCTGAAGGAGGGCGGCGCGTTCGGCTCCATCATGGGCCGCAACGCCTTCCAGCGCCCGAAGGCCGAGGCGCTGAAGCTGCTCGCAGAGGTCATGAAGATCTACACGACGTAGCTCGGCGCGCGTCGGCGAGATCCAGCGAGGGCGGCGCCTGCGAGGGCGCCGCCCTCGCGCTTTTTCGCGGCACCGGCGCCGCAGCGCGGCGAGCAACCGGCGGTGCGCGCCCCCCGCAGCGGAGCATCCGGGAGGGGCCGTGCCCAGGGGGGCCGGTGCCTCGCCGAGCAAACGCATGGAACATGCCAGACGTGGACGTTTTCGCTTGCCACTTCCGGCAGGCGGGGTTTATACGGCGATACCTTTTCTCCTGCGGTCTTCGCACCGGCTCTGAGTGGCCCGCGGCGCGGACCGCAGGCCGTCGACGGCGAGGGACTCACTCCATGCGGCTTTACCCGAAGGTCATCCCGACGATCGCCCGCGAGGTCGTTCAGACCCTCATGCAGGACGGCGACATCGAGGTCGAGACCCTCCGCATCGCCGACGCCGAGATGGACATGGCGGCGATCATGAAGGAGTACCTCGCCGCCGAGGAGCGGGTGAACGCCGCCACGCGGGAGGCGCTGGAGCGCCGCGGCTACGATCACTCCCGGTTCAACCAGGTGAAGCGCGAGATGGCCGACGTCCGCGGCTTCAAGATGGGGGACGAGGGGATCGAGTACGTCATCGGCCAGATGATCGAGTTCCTGCTCATCTCGAGGAACGTCGAGGAGGTCTACGCCGAGGACAACTCGCTCCGGAAGAAGGTCTTCCAGATCTTCAAGAAGCACCTCGACGTGGACGACGAGATCGATCGCGAGGCGCGCGCCCGGCTGAAGCACCTGCAGGAGGGGACGAGCGCGTGGGACATCGAGTACCAGAAGACGATCGAGCTCCTCCGGCGCTCCCGCGGCCTCATCTAGGGTAGCGGCAGGACGCGGCGGTTCGAGCGGCTCCCGGGACGGGGGCCGTTTTCGTTTTCCGGGCGCGTGCGCGTCGTGCCGCGCGCTCTCCGCGGCGAAGTCGAAAAATTGACCCCCGATATCGCCCGATTACCCTCGGTGTGATCCCGGATGCGGCGCGCCGAGCCCTACTACCGAGGCATCCGCGGCAGCGCCGCGCTCGCGACCGATCGGCTCGCGCCGGACGCCGTCCCCGCGGAGGCGCTCGAGGCCGGCGAGATGCGGCGCGTCCCGTTCGCGGGCGAGCTGCTCGGCGCGGTGCGCGTCCGCTCGGCGTTCGCGCCCATCCCGCTCGACGTCTTCGATCGCGCGTCGGCCGTCCTCGAGGCGGAAGAGCAGGCCGCCTACCTGCACCTGCTGCGGCTCTCCTACGCGGAGGGGCGGAACTGGTGCCGCGCCGGGAAGAAGGACCTCATGGCCCGGCTGCGCCTCTCCGAGCGCCGCCTCCTCCGCGTCCTCGACGCGCTCGTGACGAAACGGTTCGCGCGGCCGCTCCACCGGGACAACCGCGGGACGCTCTGGCGCGTGTACCTGCCCGCCGAGGCGGCCGGCGAGCGCGTCGGGGACGAGGTGCTCCTCGGCCGCGCGGCGCCCGCCGCGGTTCCGGCGCCGCTCCCCGACGAGCAGGTGGCGCGCACGCGTTCGGGCGCCCGGGCGAACGTCGCGGCGGGGACGCCGCGAGCGGCGCCGGGGCTCGTCGTGCGCGACGGCGAGCGGCCCCCCTCGCGCCGGCCCTCGCCCGCGGCCGTCGCGGGAGGAGCGGATCGCGGCGACTGCGTCCGTCGCGGGTCGCTCGAAGGGGAGCTGGCCCGCGCGCTCGCCGCCGCGCGCGGCGAGCGAGACGCCACCGGCCTCGCACGGGCCGAGCGCGAGATCCGCGACCTGCTCGCCGAGGGGCAGGCGCCCGCGCGCATCGCTGCATGCATCGAGACCGTCCGGCGGCGCGCGGCGCGCGCAGCCGGGGAGGGTACGCCATGAACCGCTCTTCCGCCGTCCTGGCCCGCGTCGCGGTCGTCTCCTCCGTTCCCGCCACCGCGCCCGGGCCGGCTCCCGCGGCCGCCCCCGAGGCGCCGGCGCCCGGCAACGCGGTCGACGCGCTCCGCGCCCGCCTGGCCGGCTCGACCGCGCGCGAGCACGTGGTGCTCGACTTCCTCGAGGACGATCTGCGCGAGGCCCGCGCGGCGCTCTCGGCGGTCGCGGCATACGTCGCGAACGTCGAGGCCGCGCTCGCCGACGTGGCGCCGTCGCAGCAGCGCCTGCTCTCGCTGGCGCTCGGCGGCGCCCCGGCCGATCGCATCGAGTACCTCGGCTCCACCCTCGCGAGCGTCCGCCGCCGGCTCGCGCAGGTCGCCGCGCGGATGTAGGGACGGGCACTAGCGGCGCACGCCGCGCGCGGCGGTGAGCATCGCGCGCACGGGTCCCGCGTCCACCTCGCCCACCACGCCGACGAGCAGTCGCGCAGGATCCCTCGAGATCCAGAGGTGGATCGCGGACGGCGGCGCGTTCGGCGCGTTCGCCCGGCGCAAGGAGGCATCGACCCGCAGCGTCTCGAGGCGGCCGAGCGGCGTCTGGACCTTCTCGGTGCGCGGCGCCACCGTCCCCGTCACGCGCCAGTACCGTCCGCGCGCGACGAGGTCGAGGCAGAAGGTGTCGCCGGGCGCGAGGTGTGCGGCGCGCAGGCGGTAGAGCGCCGAGAGCGCGTCGAGGGCCTCGCCCTGCCGCGCGTACGTCGCGGTGCTCCGCCTCCCGGCCACCTCGTAGGTGATCGTGACGTCGGCGCCCGGCGGCGCGAGCTTCGCGTCGCCGACCTTGTGGACCCCGTTCTCGTCCGCCTCCTCGCGGTACCGCTCCGGCCGGAGCGTCCGCGGGTCGACCCAGGAGAGCGCGACCGCCGCGATCCGGGTGAGGTTCGCGAACGACGCGTCGGTCCTCGCGCGGGCGCGGAGCGGCACGATCCGGCCACCCGACATCGGCCGCTCCACCGAGAGCTCGAGCGTGCCCGCCTTCACGATCCCGAGCAGGTCGAGATCGTACGTGAGCGTCTCGCCCGTGCTCCAGGGGAGCGGACCCGCGGGGAGCGGCAGGCCGCAGGGCGGCGCGGCGAGAGCGAGCGCGGCGAGCGCGGCGAGCGTCACGCCGGGAGCATAGCGCAGCGGCGCGCTACCGCGCCGCCACCTCGGCCCCGGGGCGGTAGCTCTTGAGCGTCACGACCATGCTGCCGACGGCGAACTCCGCGGAGGCGCGGACCAGCACGTGCCGCGGATCGTCGGAGAGCCACATGAACGAGTCGCGCTTCGTCGAGAACTTCCCCTCGAGCGCGGTGCGGACCTTCACCTTGACCGTGGGGAACGTGCCGGCGGGCGTCTCGACGGCCTCGCGGGCGAGCACCTCGGCGACGAGCGTGAACTGCTTGTTCCCGGAGCAGACCGGTACCTCGTACCGGTGCCCGACCTGGAGCTCCTGGAGCCGGAGCCACATGAACGCGCTCGTGAGATCCTGCACGTCGGCGGCGACCGGGAAGGTCTCCTCCTTGCGCTTCCCCTTCCGCTGCACCACCACGGTCGCCTGCTTGCCCTCGCGGTCGTACCGCGCCGAGTCGACGTGGTAGTCGCCGATCTCGTACGCGCGGAGGTCGGAGCCGCGCGGGAGCCTCGTCTCGTTGTCCCAGTACGAGACGAGGTTCTCGCGGATGTCGATGACCCCCGCGATCCCCCCGGTCTTCGCCTGGAACAGCACCGGCCAGACGGTGCCCTCGGGCTGGCCGACGAGGATCCGGCCCTCGCCGGTCGGGAGGCTCAGGTACGAGACGCTGAAGACGGTCTCCTCGCCCGGCGAGAACCCGGCGACGGCCGTCGCGGGCAGCGTGGCCGCGACCAGGGCGGCGGCGAGGGCGAGCGGGGCGGTGTGCGACATGTCTCGACTCTCCTCAAGTGCGGCTCCGGCGAGGTCCTCGTCTACCAGCAGCAAGCCGGGTGCCACGCGCCGAGCGGGGGGCGGCGCCACGGAGTTGCTGGGGAATCCGGCTGCCCCGCGCGACGTGGGAGCCGGAAACGCGACAACGGTGTCGTCCGGCCGTCACGCGCCGCACCGGTTGCCCCGTTCAGGAATGGCGCTCGCCCGCCCGGATATTCCCGAGGCGACGCGTCCCGCGGTCGCCGGCTCGCGGAGCGGCCGTGCCTGGTCTACGCTCGGCGACGCGGAGGGACGATGCCGTTCGACGCTGGGTACGAAGAAGACGACCAGGGCTCGTCCGACGAGGGCGGGCGAGAGCGCCGCTTCCAGGACTTCGACTGCCCGGACTGCGCCGCCAACAACCCGTACGACGACGCGTTCGGGGACGGCGACGAGGTCCGCTGCTACTACTGCGGCCAGGAGTTCCGGGCCGAGGTGACCGACTCGGGGCGTCTGAAGCTCAAGGCCACGTGACGGCGCTCACGGCGCCTTCGCCGGCCGGGCGCCGAAGATCGCCGTCCCGACGCGTACGAAGGTGGAGCCCTCCTCCACCGCGATCCTCCAGTCCGCGCTCATCCCCATCGACAGCTCGCGGAGCCCGAGGTGATCGCGGAGCGCGCGCAGCCGGCGGAAGTGCGGGCGGGGATCGTCGCCGGGCGGCGGGATGCACATGAGGCCCACGACCTCGAGCGCAGGCATCGCCGACACGGCCCGCGCGAGCTCCGGCACGGCTTCCGGCGCGCAGCCCTCCTTCGAGGCCTCGCCTCCGACGTTCACCTCGAGGAAGACGCGCGCGACCGCGCCCTTCTGCGCGGACCGCCGCGAGAGCTCCTGGGCGAGCTCGAGGCGATCCACGGTGTGGACGTACGCGACCTTCCCCGCGAGGTACTTCACCTTGTTGGTCTGCAGCCCGCCGATGAAGTGCCAGCGGAGGTCCGCGAGGTCGGCGAGCGCCTCGGCCTTCGCGCGCCACTCCTGCGCGTAGTTCTCGCCGAAGTCGCGCTGCCCCGCGGCGTACGCCTCGCGGATCGCCTCCGCCGGCTGGGTCTTCGACACGGCCACGAGCGTCACGTCGGCGGGGATCCCGGCGCGCACCGCCCGGAGCCGCTCGGCGATCGTGCTCACCGCGGCTCCCAGGGCATCGGGTACCCGGCGCGGCGGAGCAGCTCCGCGGTCTCTGCGAGCGGGAGGCCGACCACGTTCGAGACGCTGCCGGCGATCGCCTCGACGAACGCGCCGCCCGCGCCCTGGATCGCGTACGCGCCGGCCTTGTCGAGCGGCTCGCCCGTCGCGACGTACCACGCGACCTGCGCGGGCGTGAGCATCGCGAACCGCACCTCGGAGCGCACCACCGCGTCGAGCTCGACGCCGAGCGGCCCGGAGACGCGCCGGACGCAGACCGCCGTCAGCACGTCGTGCCGCGTGCCGGAGAGGGCGCCGAGCATGCGCGCGGCGTCCGCCGCGTCGGCGGGCTTCCCGAGGATCTCGCCGCCGAGGACGACGGCGGTGTCGGCCGCGAGCACGATCTCGCCCGCCACCGCGCGCGCCTTCTCCCGCGCGACGCGGAGGACGTAGTCGCGCGCGGGCTCGCCCGGCCGGACGCTCTCGTCCGTGTGCGCCGGGCGGACCTCGAGCGCGAGCCCGAGCTGCGCGAGCAGCTCGCGCCGCCGCGGGCTCTGGGACGCGAGGACGAGGTGGGGGGCCAAGGCGGCCCGTCCTCTACTCGGCCTGCGCGACCGCGCCGCCGAGCAGCGCCCGGTTCTCCTCGATCCGCGCGCCGTCGCGGAGCGTCTGCAGCCAGGCCACGCGGGCCGCCGCCTCCTTCTGCCGCCGGAGCTGCGTCGCGAAGGTCTCGCGCTGGGCCGCGAACGCGGCGTCGTCGGGGCGCTCGCGCACCTTCACGACCGCGACCACCGGGCCGGCCGGCGTGTCGTAGACCTTCGGGAGCACGTCGCCGGCCTTCGCGGCGAGCGCGTCCGCCGCGAGCTCGGGGGCGGGGCCGATCTTCGGCAGGAACTGCGTGCCCGCGGCGAACGCCGGGGTCTCGTCCGCCACGATGGAGGTGGCGCCGAGCTTCACCTGCTTCTTCTTCCCCTCGTCCGTCTTCGGGAACTGCTCGGCGAGCGACTTGCCCTTCCGCGCCGCCTCGAGGGCCGCCTCGGCCTTCTCGTGGACGAGCTTCTGCGCGCGCTCCCTCGAGAGCAGCTCGCGCGCGATGTCCAGGCGCGCGGCCTCCAGCGGCACCTGCTTCGCCGGCACGACCTCCTCGGACTGGATGAGCATCCAGCCGGCGGGCGTCCGGACCGGATCCGAGACCTGACCCTTGTCGAGCGCGAGCGCCGCCTTCGCGAACGCCTCGTCGAAGGTGCCCTCCGCGACGAACCCGACCTCGCCGCCACGGTCCTTCGTGTCGAGGTCCTCGGAGACCTCCTTCGCGACCTTCCCGAAGTCGTCGCCCTTCTTCACGCGCGCCTGCGCGGCCTCGATCTTCGCCTTCGCCGCAGCGTCGTCGGCGGGCGAGGCGCCCGGCGCCACGCGGGCCACGATCCGGCGCACGCGCGCCTTCTTCTTCTGGTCGAAGCGGTCGGGATTGGCCTTGTAGAAGGCCTCGATCTGCTTCCCCTGATCGTCGGCGAACGCCTTCACGTCGGCGTCCGACGGCTTCACCTCCGTCTGCGCGGCGGCGAGCGGGAACTGGACGAACGCGACGGACACCTTGTCGGCGCCGGCCTTCCACGCGGCCTTCACCTCGCCGTCCGAGACCTTCACCGTCTCGTCGAGCGCGGCGACCATCCGGTCATAGAGGAGCTGCTCGCGGAGCAGCGCCTCGAACTTGGCCGGGGACCCGTAGGAGCGCTTCACGAGCTCCTCGTACACGTCGAACCGGAACTCGCCGTTCTCCTGGAACTGCGGCATCCGGCGCACCTCGGCGGAGATCTCCGCATCGGTGACGACGAGACCGCGGCGCTTCGCCTCCTGCACGACGAGGGCGCGCTCGATCACGTTGTCCATCGCGCGCTTGCGGATCTCGACGGCGGCAGGGCCGGTGACGTCCTGGCCGAACTGCGCGAAGAACTGCGCGAGGCGCTCCGCCTGCTCCTCGAAGTCCCGGGCCGGGATCACGGCTCCGTTCACCCGCGCGGCGTAGGCCGGCGTGCCGCCGCATCCGGCCCCGCCCTTGGAGAAGGACCCTGGTCCGAACGAGATGACGAAGACGACGATGATCGCCCCGAGGAAGATCCAGGTGAGGAGGCCGCCCTTGGTGGCGCGAAGGCTATCGAGCATGAACCGGTGCTCCGGGTTGTTATGGTCGGGCGCCCTTCGAAGGGACTGGGCGCCGGAAGGTTGAACACCCTAGCCAACAGGGGCTAAAATGCAAGGGAATTTGGCCCCGCCCGAGTCCCCGGAGAGTACGTGCTGGCATTGCTCAAGCGGTACCGCGAGCTGATCCTCGTCGCGGTCCTGCTCCTCGTTCCGCTCGGCGTCTTCTTCGCTCACGCGAAGAAGCCGAGCGAGCGCTCGCGCCTGGATCGAGCCGTGCTGTGGGTGACCACTCCCGTGGAGCGCGCGGTGGGGTGGACGGTCACGGGCGTGATGAATGGATGGCGCGGCTACGTCGCCCTCCGTGGCGCACGCGAGCGTGCGATGGAGATCTCGCGCGAGAACAACCTCCTCAAGCTCGAACGGCTCGAGCTCCTCTCGGAGCGGGCCGAGGTCGAGCGGATCCGCCGCCTCCTCTCCTTCGCGGAGGGGGCGTCCTCGCGCTCCTACCTGGGCGCGCGGATCATCGGCGTCCGGCTCTCGCCGAGCGGGCTGCAGACGCTCACCCTCGATCGCGGCGCGAAGGACGGGATCGCGCGCATGATGCCGGTCGTCACCGCGGACGGCGTGGTCGGCCGCGTGCACGCGCTGACCGATCACAGCGCCGACGTGCTCGTGCTCTCCGATCGCAACAGCTCCATCGCGGTGCGCGTCGACCGCACCCGCGCCCGCGGTAACGTGCGCGGGCTCGGCAAGCCCGACGCGTGCAAGCTCGACTACGCGCTCCGGACCGAGGACATCATCGAGGGCGACCTGCTCGTCACCTCCGGCACGGACGGCGTGTTCCCGCGGGGCCTCCCCGTCGGGAAGGTGACGCAGCTGCGGCGCAGCGCGAACGGCCTGTTCCAGGACGCTCGCGTCGTTCCGTCGGTGGACGTGACGCGGGTGGAGGAGGTCCTGGTGGTGACCTCCTCCGAGCTGCCCCCGGAGGCGCTCCCCGCCGCGCTTGCGCCGAGCGACAAGCCGTGAAGCCCCTCGCGCACGTGATCTTCGCCCTGCTCCTCGCGGGGCTGCAGGCCGCGATCCTCCGCTGGGCCGGCGGCGGCGCGTTCTCGATGTCGCTGCTCGCGGCGTGCGTCGTCTACCTCGGCCTCCACGGCGGGAACGTCGACGGCTCGGTGGGCGCGGCGGGGGTCGGGTACGTGCTCGATCTCATGACCGGGTCGCCGAAGGGGCTCATGACCTTCCTCGCCGTCCTCGTCTTCGTCATCGTCCGCGCGGTGGCGGCGTCGGTGGACGTCCGGAGCCGCGCCGGGTTCGCCGCGCTCTCGGGGCTCGGCGCGCTCGTCTTCTCGCTGGGCGCGATGCTGCTCCTCGGGTACACCGCCGCGCCGGAGGCCGCGCCCGGGGCGACCCTGGTGGGGAGGATGATCCTCGAGGCGCTCCTCACGGCGGCGGCGTCCCCGCTCGTGCTGGCCGGCATGCGCCGCGTCGACACGCTGTTCCACCGGGAGGAGCCCGGGCTGCTCCGCTGACCATGTCGCTCATCCCTCCCAGCGCGCCCGGCGCGGCGCAGAAGGAATTCAAGCCTCGCCTCGTGTGGGCGACCGGCATCGCCGTGCTCGCGTTCGTCGTGCTCGTCGGCCGGCTGTACCAGCTCCAGATCCTGCAGGGCGACGAGTACAAGGAGCGCGCGGACGAGAACTTCGTGAAGGAGCTGCGCGTCCCGGCGGACCGCGGCCTCGTCCTCGACCGGAACCGGCGCGTCCTCGTCGACTCGCGCCCGTCCTACGACGTGACGCTCACGCCGTACTTCTGCGGGAAACAGTGCGACGACATCCTCTCCCGGCTGGCGACGATGCTCCAGATGTCGCCGGACGAGATGGACCGCGCCCAGCTGCAGCTCAAGAACGCGCGGAAGCTCGAGCGGTTCCGGCCGTTCACGGTGAAGGTCGACATCTCGCGCGAGGAGCTCGACCGCTACCTCTCGCAGCAGATGGAGCTGCCCGGCGTCGACGTGCAGCCGGTGCCGCACCGGAACTACCGGTACGCCGGGCTCGGTGGTCACCTCATCGGCTACATGAACGAGGTCGGCGCCGACGAGCTCAAGCGCCTCAACGAGGAGCTCGAGCGCACCGACTCGCCCCAGGGCGCGTACCTGCTCGGCGACTACGTCGGCCGCCGCGGGCTCGAGCGGCGCTACGAGCGCGAGCTCCGCGGGATCGACGGCAAGGAGCGGATCCCCGTCGACGCGAAGGGGCGGCGCAAGGACGACGCGGACAACCTCATTCCCGAGGACCAGCGGCTCGTCCCGAGCACCCCCGGCGACAACCTCGTCCTCTCGCTCGACTGGCGCCTGCAGGAGTTCGCCGAGAAGACCTTCCCGGCCACCGCCGGCGTCGTCCTCGCCATGGACGCGAAGACCGGGTTCCTCCTCGTCCTCGTCGACCGGCCCGCGCCCGACCCGAACAAGATGTCCGGCCGCATCACCTCGACGGAGCTCGCCGCGATCCACTCCGACCCGCTCCAGCCCGAGCTCTTCCGCGCGATCCAGCAGCACTACCACCCGGGCTCCACGTTCAAGGCGCTCACGTCCATCGCCGCTCTCGAGGAGGGCGTCTACAAGCCGAACACGACCGTCTTCTGCCCGGGACACTTCTCCATGGGCCGCGCGCGGTGGCGCTGCGACAAGGACTCCGGCCACGGCTACGTGGACTTCGAGCACGCGCTCGGCGCGAGCTGCGACGTGTTCTTCTACCAGGCGGGGGCGCTGCTCGGCGCCGACGCCATCGCGAAGTGGGCGCGGAAGTCCGGCCTGGGCGCGCCGACCGGCTTCGACATCGCCGGCGAGATCCCGGGCGTCATCCCCGACGCGGCGTGGCACGACGCGCACATCCCCGGCGGCTACCAGAAGGGCATGGCGGTGAACCTGTCCATCGGTCAGGGCGACGTGAACGTGACGCCGATGCAGCAGCTCGTGTTCTACGCCGCGCTCGCGACCGGCAAGATCTGGCGGCCGCAGGTCGTGCAGCGGATCGAGGACGCCGACGGGAAGGTGCTGCAGGAGTTCGCCCCGGACGTCCGGTCGAAGCTCGACGTCCAGCCGTCCACCCGCGAGACCGTGCTCAAGGGCCTCTTCGCGGCGGTGAACCAGCCGTTCGGCACCGGCTACTACGTGAAGCAGAAGGAGCTCAAGGACGTCGACGTGACGGTGTCCGGGAAGACCGGCACGGCGCAGGTCGTGAAGCTCGGCGCGAGGCGGCTCAAGGCGGAGCAGGTCTCGTACTTCGAGCGCGACCACGCCTGGTTCGCGGCGTTCGCGCCGGCGGAGGATCCGGAGATCGTCGTCGTGGTCCTGAACGAGCACTCCGGGTTCGGCGCGTCGAACGCGGCCCCGACCGCGATGGCCCTCATCCGCCGGTTCCTGGAGCTCAAGAAGGAG
Source organism: Anaeromyxobacter oryzae (assembly GCF_023169945.1). GTDB lineage: Bacteria > Myxococcota > Myxococcia > Myxococcales > Anaeromyxobacteraceae > Anaeromyxobacter > Anaeromyxobacter oryzae. The sequence goes on along the minus strand of NZ_AP025591.1, from coordinate 885,454 downwards.
GACGCCGCCGAGCGGGCCGGGCCGGCCGCCGCGCCCGCCCCGCTGTCGCCCGGCGCGCCGCCGCCCTCCACGCCGCCACCCGCGGCGAAGCCGCCCACCACCCCCGAGAAGCCGAAGCTCGGCGCCGGCGTCGCGCCCGGGGCCGGGCAGGGAGCGCGCCGTGGCGCCTGACGTCTCGCTCGCGGCGACGCCGCACCGGCGGCTGTTCGCGCACTTCCCCTGGCACGTGGCGTTCCTCGTCCTCGCCATCTCGGCGATCGGGATCTGGAACCTCGCCTCGGCGTCCCGCAGCGCCCACGCGCCGGTCTGGATCTCGCAGAGCTCGTGGATGGGCGCGGGCATCGTGGTCGCGCTCGCGGTGACCCTCGTCGACCACCGCGCGTTCCACCGGCTCGCCTGGGTCTTCTACGCGATCGTCGTCGTGCTGCTCCTGCTCGTCATGGTGAAGGGCCGCTACGTCATGGGCGCGCGGCGATGGCTCACCTTCGGGCCCGTGAACTTCCAGCCGTCGGAGCTCGCGAAGCTGTCCGTGGCGCTCGCGATGGCGAGCTGGTTCGCGGCGGACTCGGAGAAGCGGAAGGACGGCTACGGGCTGTTCGGGATCGTGATCCCGCTCGGCATCACGTTCCTGCCGGCGGCGCTCATCCTGAAGCAGCCGGACCTCGGCACCGCGCTCATCGTCCTCGCGGTGGGGATCACCCAGATCCTGTTCGCGAAGGTGAAGTGGAAGACGCTCGCGCTCCTCGCCGGGGTCGGCGTCGTGGGCGCCGTGCTGGTCTACCCGCACCTGAAGCCGTACCAGAAGAAGCGGGTCGAGACCTTCATGAACCCGCAGGCAGACGCGCTCGGCGCGGGCTACCACGCGACGCAGTCGATGATCGCGGTCGGGTCGGGTCAGGCGCTCGGGAAGGGGTGGGCGCAGGGCACGCAGACGTACCTGTCGTTCCTCCCCGAGCAGCACACCGACTTCATCTTCTCGGTGTGGGCGGAGGAGCACGGCTTCGTCGGCTGCCTCCTGCTCATCGCGCTCTACTTCGCCCTCGTGACGAGCGCGGTGGACATCGCCGGGAACGCCCGCGACCGGTTCGGCCACTTCCTCGCGGTGGGCCTCACCGGGATGCTCTTCTGGCAGGTGTTCATCAACATCGGGATGGTGATCGGCGTCCTGCCCGTGGTGGGCGTCACGCTCCCGCTGATGAGCTACGGCGGATCGTCGGTGCTGGTCATCTACACCGCGATCGGGCTGCTCGCGAACGTGGGGATGCGACGGTTCGTGAATTGACGGGCGACGAACGGGACCTGCCCGTTCCCCGTTACCGTGCCCGTGAGCGTGCCCTATCCCGTGCCCGTGACCCGCTTCCCGTGTCCCCTGGGCCGTGACTCCGTGCCCGATCACCTCGTGCCCGGGTTACGTCTCACGGGCCACGGGCCACGGGAGAGGGGTGACGGGGACGGGCGCGGGCACGTGTACGGGCACGGCCACGGGGGAGGCGCTACCCCGTCACCTTCCGCGCCCCCTCCTCGAGCTTGGTCTTGTCGTTCCCCATCACCGTGTCGACGACGCGGCCGCCCTTGAAGAAGAGCAGGGTAGGGATCGAGCGGATGCCGTACTGCTGGGCGACGACCTGGTTCTCGTCGACGTCCATCTTGGCGACCTTCAGCTTGCCCTTGTACTTCGTGGCGAGGTCCTCGACGACCGGGGCGATGGCCTTGCACGGGCCGCACCACACCGCCCAGAAGTCCACTAGGACGGGGGTCTCACTCTTCAGCACCTCCTGCTCGAAGGTGGAGTCCTTCAGGACGACGACATCGTTCGAGGCCATGCACGCTCCTTCGGTCGTGTTCGAGGCGGTGTAGATACCCGCGCCCTCCGACAGTGGCAAGCGGCGCGGCGGGCGTGGTAATTTCCGGCCCCCGCCCGCCGCACGCCCGGTTGGAGCGCGCCGTTCGGTCCGGGGGGTTTCGGGAGTCCAATCAGGAGCCATGGGCGGTCTGCTCTTCGTCTCCCAGGCGATGCTCGATGGCTGGGCCGAGCAGGGGAAGATCGACTTCGTCGGCAACGTGATGACGCTCCTCGCGGGAGACGGTCGCGGGCGGAGCTATGTCCTCGAGCCGGCGGTCCGGTTCCTGAAGGTGCTGGGGGCGGACGCGGATCCGGGCGGCCTCCTCCACAAGGTGAAGAGCGCGGCGCAGCTCCGGGAGCTCGGCGCCGAGGCCGTGGACGACTCGTGCATCCTGGGCGACACCGCGTACGAGGTGCAGCCCGGGTTCCTCGCGGAGGCGGCGGCGCTCCAGGCGGCGGCCACGGCTCCCTCCGAGCGGGTGGCCGCCTCGGCGGGGCCGGGGTCCTCGACGACCGCCGCTCCGGTGGCAGCCGGGGCGACCCCCCGGGCGTCCGGGTCCACGGCGGGGAAGAGGCCCTGCGGCCCGTTGCCGCGGGAGCTCGCGGAAAAGCGGAAGGAAGCGGAGGCCCTCGCCCGTTTCCTACTGGAGAACATCTCTTGAGGCCCGGCACGGCGCCGGGCGATGCGGCGGGCGGGCGCCCCGCCGCGAGGAAGCACGGACGATGAGCGTCATGTTCCTGCGCGCTGCGACGGCGCTGTACCTCGTGGCCGCCGCCGCGTACGTCATCTTCTTCGCGCGGCCGCGGCACACGCGGCTCGCGACGGTCGGGTTCTGGGTGCTCACGGGCGCGTTCGCCCTCCACGCCGTCGCGATCGGGGTCGGGTGCGCCGAGTTCGGCGGTCAGGAGTTCTTCAGCCTCCGCGGCGGCCTCGTTCTGATGGTCTTCCTCGCCGCGGGCATCTACCTGTTCCTGCAGCGCTGGTACCACATGCCGACGGTGGGCGCGTTCATCACGCCGCTCATGCTCGTGGTGCTGATCCCGGTGCTGTTCGGAGACCCGGGGCACCCGGGCGTACCGCCCGAGACGCTGCGGAACCCGTCGGTCACGGTCCACGTCATGACCATGGTCCTCGGCGTCGCGCTGTTCGGCGTCGCCTTCGGCGTGTCGGTCATGTACCTGCTGCAGGAGCGCGAGGTGAAGGGGAAGCACTTCGGCGCCCTCTTCTCGCGCCTGCCGTCCCTGGAGTCGCTCGATCGACTCAACCAGCGGCTCGTCCGGTCGGGGTTCGTCTTCTACACGATCGGGATCATCGCGGGGACGCTCACCGCGAAGGTCGTCTGGAAGAGCGCCTGGTCGTGGGACCCGCAGCAGGTGGTCTCCCTCGCGGTCTTCCTGCTGTACGGGGCGATGGTCCAGCTCCGCCACACGGGGTGGCACGGCCGCCGTTACGCGCTGCTCACCCTCGTCGGGTTCGTGATCGTGCTCGGCTCGATGGTGACCCTCAAGTCCGTGCCGGGCGTCACGCGGCACGCGGGCGACTACGGCGCGACGGTCCGCGCGGGAGACGCGCAGTGAGCGGCGGGCGGGAGATCTTCCTGGTCGGGCTCTCGCACAAGAGCGCCCCCATCGAGGTCCGCGAGCGCGTCGCGCTCACCGGCGACGCCCTCAAGGCGGCACTCTGCGATCTCAAGGAGACCGAGGGGGTCGCCGAGGCGCTCGTCGTCTCGACCTGCAACCGCGTCGAGGTGTTCGTCCACTCGAGCGGGGACGAGCCGGCGCGCCGCTTCTTCACCTGCCGGTCCTCCGAGGCGAGCGAGCACCTGTACGTGAAGCACGGCGTCGACGCGATCCGCCACCTGTTCCGCGTCTCGTCGAGCCTCGACTCGATGGTCGTCGGCGAGCAGCAGATCCTCGGGCAGGTGAAGGAGGCCTACGGCCTCGCGAGCGCCGCGTCCGCGGCGGGGTCCTACTTCTCGCGCCTGTGCAACCGCGCCTTCGCCACCGCGAAGCGCGTCCGCACCGAGACCGACATCGGCAAGGGCGCGACGAGCATGTCGCAGGTGGCGGTGGAGCTCGTCGAGAAGATCTTCGGCGACCTCCGCGGCCGGTCGATCCTGCTCGTCGGCGCCGGGAAGATGGGCGCCCTCTCCGCGAAGGCGCTCCAGGTGCTCGGCGCCGACCGCATCCTCGTGACGAACCGCTCGCCGGAGCGCGGCCAGGCCCTCGCGACGCAGGTCGGCGGGACGTTCCGCCCGTGGGACGAGCTCACGCGCCTGCTCGTCGAGGCGGACGTCGTGATCGTCTCGACCGGCGCGCCCACGTTCGTGCTCACCCGCGACATGCTGCACGGCGTGATGAAGGCGCGGCGGCACCGCTCGATCTGCCTCATCGACCTCGCCGTCCCGCGCAACGTGGATCCCGCCTGCGCGGATCTCGGGGACGTCTACGCGTACGACGTGGACGACATGGAGAAGGTCGTCGCGTCGACCCAGGAGGCGCGGAAGGGCGAGGCGCTCCGCGCCGAGGCCATCATCGAGGCCGAGGTGATGGCGTTCGCGAAGGAGCGGGAGGCGCGCGCCGCGCTGCCGGTCCTCGCGGAGCTCCGGCGGCACGCGGAGAAGATCGCCCGCGCCGAGGCGGAGCGCACGCTCGCGCAGGTCGGGCTGAAGCTCGACGAGAAGGGGCGCAAGAGCGTCGAGGCGATGGCCCAGGCGATCGTGAACAAGCTCCTGCACGGGCCCACCGCGCGCCTCAAGGAGGCGGCCGCGTCCGGCGACTCGTCCCTGCCCGGCGCCGCGGCGGAGCTCTTCGGGATCGACAACGAGCCGGCGGCGGAGAAGGAGCCGCGCGCCGGCAATGGCACGGGCCGCGCCTCCGCGGCGGCGTCCGAGCGCAGCTAGAAAGGTGAACTCCAGGTGACCATCCGCATCGCGACCCGCCGCAGCCCGCTCGCCAAGTGGCAGGCGAACCACGTCGCCGACCGGCTCCGCACGAACGAGCCGGGCGTCGACGTCAAGCTCCACGAGCTCGTCACCCGCGGCGACCGGATCCTCGAGGTTCCGCTCGCCCAGGTCGGCGGCAAGGGGCTGTTCGTGAAGGAGATCGAGGACGCCCTCCTCGCGAAGGACGCGGAGATCGCCGTCCACTCGATGAAGGACCTCCCCGCGCTCCTCGCCGAGGGCCTCGTCCTCGCCGCCGTCCCGGAGCGCGAGGACCCGCGGGACGCCCTCTGCTCGCCGAAGCACAAGACCCTCGCGGCGCTGCCGAAGGGCGCGAAGGTGGGCACCTCCAGCCTCCGCCGCGGCGCCCAGCTCAAGGCGCTCCGGCCCGACCTCCAGATCGAGGTGATCCGCGGGAACGTCGAGACCCGGCTCCGCAAGGCGTCGGAGGGGCTCGACGCGGTGGTCCTCGCGTACGCGGGGCTCCGCCGCCTCGGGCTCGGCGCGCACGCCACGTACGTCTTCCCGCCCGAGGAGATGCTGCCGGCGGTGGCGCAGGGCGCGCTCGCGCTCGAGGCGCGGGCGGACGACGCCGCGACGCTGAAGCGGCTCGCGCGGCTCGAGGACCCGGCCACCCGCATCCGCGTCGAGGCGGAGCGCGGGTTCCTCGCCCGGATCGAGGGTGGGTGCCAGGTGCCGATCGCCGGGCACGCGACGCTCGAGGACGGCGAGGTGGTGATGCGCGCGCTCGTGGCGTCGCTGGACGGCACGCGCGTCATCCGCGGCGAGCGCCGCGGGTCGCACGCCGACGCGCGGAAGCTCGGCGTCGCGGTCGCCGAGGAGCTGCTGTCGAAGGGCGCCGACGAGATCCTCCGCGAGACCGAGGGGAAGGGCACCGCCCTCTCCGCCCCGAAGCGTTAGCGCGGGAAGGGCCGTGCCACCGCGCCTCGACCGCCGCACCGTCGTGGTCACCCGCGGGAAGGGCGGCGAGGACGCCCTCGCGGCGCGCCTCGCCGAGCTCGGCGCGATCGTCCGCGAGCTGCCGGCGATCGCGTTCGCGCCGCCCGCCGACCCGGCGCCGCTCGACGCGGCGCTCCGCGGCCTCGCGGCGTACGACTGGGTGGTCTTCGCGAGCGCCACCGCGGTCGAGCGCACCGTGGCGCGCCTGCGTCTGCTCGACTTGCCGGTCGGGGCCCTCGCGCGGCCGTCGCTCGCGGCGGTCGGGCCCGCCACGGCCGCCCGCCTCGCCGATCTCGTCCGCGCGCCGGACCTCGTCCCCGCCGAGGCGAAGGGGGAGGCGATGGCCGCCGAGCTCGCGCCGCGCGTTCGCGGCCGGCGGGTGCTCCTGCCGAGACCCGCCGAGGGGCGCCCCGAGCTGCTCGCCGGGCTCGTCGCCGCCGGCGCCGAGGTCACCGCGGTCGAGGCGTACCGGACGGAGGCCGCCGCCGCGGCGGACCTCGCGCGGCTCGCCGACTGGATCGCGGCCGGCGAGGTGGACGCGGTGGCGTTCGCGTCGCCGTCCGCCGTGAAGGCGGTGACCGGCGCCCTCGCCGGGCGTGCGTCGCTCCTCGGCCGGGTGCTGCTCGCGGCGATCGGACCGACGACCGCCGACGCGATCCGGGCGGCCGGGCTCCCGGTCTCCGTCCTGCCTCGTGACCACACCGGGCGAGACCTCGCCGAAGCCATCGCGGCGCGGCTCGGCCCCGGGTAGATTCCATCGGGGGTGCGATGACGACCGAACTCGCCGTGGAGGGGCTCGTCCGGATCCGGGTCCCACTCGACCGCCCGGCCGACGAGGCCGGTCCCGCCGACGACTGGCTGTGGGCCGAGCCGCTCGGGAGCGGGCGCTACCGGGTCGAGAGCAGCCCCTTCTTCGCGTACGGCATCTCCCGCGACGACGTCGTGCGCGCGGCGGACGCCACGGGTCAGGAGGCGCCGCTGCTCGAGGACGTGGTCGAGAAGGGTGGCCACCGGACGCTCCGGCTCGCGCTCGATCCCGCGGTGGAGCTGTCGTCGACGGAGATCCAGGGGCTCCTCGAGCGGCTGCTCGGGCTCGGGTGCACGCACGAGATGCTCCGGCCCAAGATCGTGGCCCTCGACATCCCGCCGCCGGTGGACGTCGGCGCGGTCGCCGGGCAGCTGCAGGCGCTCGCGCGGGATGGGCTGCTGGTCTGGGAGTGGGCCGATCCGCGTCCGAGCTGACCTCTACCGCTTCCTCGCCTCGGCGCGCCGGGCCTTGCGCGCCTCCTTCTCCGCCCGCCGGCGCGCGAGGAACCCGAGCTTCTTCTGCGGAGCGGAGGCAGCCGGCGGTGATACAGCAGCAGACGTCTCCGCGGCGCGCTGCGCGGCCTTCCGCGGCTTGCCGGCCGGCGCGGTGACCGCCGCCCCGGCCGCCGTCTCCGGCGCGGAGGTCTCGCGCTCCTCTCTCTCCCTCGCCCGCTCCGGCCGCGCCCGCATCGGCCGCTCGTCGGTCCGGCGTGGCGCGAGCGACCAGTGGAAGAGCCGCTTCACGACGAGCGTGGCGTAGGCGCCCGGCGGCAGCGTGAACGCCACGTTCACGCGGAACCGCCCGCGGTTCAGCTCGTCCGGCCGCGCCTCGCCCACCGCGAGGCGGCCGGGGTGGACGAGCAGCGGCCGCTCCTCCGGCTCGAAGTGGATCTCCGGCGTGCCCGGCACCGCCAGCGAGGCGAGCGTCATGTCCTCGCGCCCGAGCACCGAGAGCGCCGCGCGCTCCACGCGCGGATCGGAGAAGCGCGTCGCGGGCGCGAGCAGCGGGAAGGACATCTGCCCGAGGAGCCGCGCCCGGTCCGCGTCGAGCGCGTGCGGGAACAGGAGGGTGCCGGCCTGGTACTTCACCGCGAGCAGATCGCGGATCCCGACCACGTCGCGGAGGAACTGCTTCACGCCCTCGTTCCAGAGCCAGCTCTGGTACGCGAACACCTGGAGCGCCCGCCAGCGGGGCTCGGTGCGCAGGAGCGCGCCGCGGTAGTCCTGCGGGTGCGTGCGGAGCCACTTCGTGACGGCCTGGTACCGCTCGGCGCCGGGGAAGGGGTTCCGCGCCCCCCACTCGCCCCAGTGCTCCTTCCAGAACCCCTTCACGCGCGCGTCGTCCGACCGGTCGAGCTCGCTCGGGCGGGCGAGCACGTTCCGGAGCGCGACCTCGAAGTCGCCGCGCATCAGGTCCTTCACGATGAAGCCCTGCCCATGCTTCAGCGAGCCGAACCGCTGCGAGTCGAAGTAGTTCACGACCCCGAGCCGCCGCACCTCGGCGATCGACGCGGGCAGCTTCGCCACGTCGTCGTCGGAGAGGTCGCGGACCGTGACGGCGAACCGGTTCGAGGTGGTGTTCGCGGCGGAGAGCGGCTCCGCGGTCCGGCCGAGGAGCTTGAGGCGCAGGTCGGGATCCTGCAGCTCGATCTCGCGCCCCTCGATCGCCACGAGCTGGGTCGTGCGCCCCTGCTTGTCCTTGAGCCCGCAGTAGCTCACGGCCGCGCGCGGGATCTTGAACCGCGCGCAGATCCGCTCGACCGCGTCGAACGTGGAGAGCTTCTGCTTGTCCATCAGGTAGACGAAGTGCGCGCCACGCGCCGCCTCGTCGAACCGCCAGGACTCCGTCACCTGGAAGTCCTCGGGTCGCTGCTTGAGCTTCATGCGGGTCGCTCCTAGCACGTCGCGGGCGCGCCGGGGTGGTCCACGCTTCGCGTGGACCCGCGCCGGGCCGCCGGCGGGCCGTTTGCGTCCCGACCCGTTCGAGTGTAGTAACGCCCGTCGGGACGGGTCACGGAGGCAGTCATGGGCGGTCTCGGGTTTCCGGAGCTGGTCGTCATCCTCGTCATCGTGGTGCTGCTGTTCGGCTCCTCGAAGCTGCCCCAGCTCGGCGAGGGCATGGGCAAGGCCATCCGGAGCTTCAAGGATGCGATGAAGGACGAGGAGCAGCCGGCCGCCCGGAAGCCCGATGCACCGAAGCCGCCCGAGGGCGGCGCGCAGCCGTGAGCGGAGCGCGGTCGCCCGAGGGGCGCCGCTAGCTCGCCGGCTTGTGCCGGTAGAACAGCACGATCGTCAGGCAGTGGAACTCGTCGTCGCTCGACTGGGTGACGACCCGGTCGACGATCTCGACGTCGGCGTTCGAGCGGATCCAGCGGGTCACGGTCTCGCCGAGCTCCTCGCGCTCCTTGGCCTTGGTGGCGGAGAAGACCTTCACGCCCGTGAAGTGCATCGCGCTCTCCCGTTCCCTCGCCCGCCTCGACCCGCGCGGCGCATCCCCGAGAAGGATTGCCAGCTTTCGGCCGGACCGTCAAGGAAGCGACCGCCATAACATGCGGTATCGCCTCGCGGTTTTCCCTCCAGCCCCGGCCGCGCCCGCTGGTCCCGCGCCGGCGCGCTCCCTACATTTCGCGCGCGGGAGCGGAGGCGTGATGCGCGTGAAGAAGGGCTTCGCGGTCGAGTTCATCAACCGGATCCGGACGATGGAGTCCGGCGAGCTGAACGCCCTGATCGTGCGGGAGGCGGGGGAGGAGCTCGCGCAGTTCTTCCTCTCGTACAGCGCCAACCTCATCTCGCGAGATCCCGAGCGCGTCCTCGAGAACACCTCGAGCCTCATGCTGATGGGTTACCTGATCCGCGCGGCCGAGGAGCGCAACGAGCGGTGGAGCGAGCCCGTCCTGCAGGCTTGAGCGCGGCGGCGCGCCCGGCCCGCGATGTGCTTGGACGAGCCGCGGCCGCGTGCTAACACCCAGGGCCGATCGTCGCCCCGGGGGCCCGCTCGATGCTCATCGATCTGCACGTCCACAGCCACCACACGCGCGGTGTCACCCTCGCGCCGCGCGACGTCGTGCGCCGCGCGAAGGAGGCCGGGCTCGACGGCGTCGCGTTCACCGACCTGAACACCCTGGACGGCCTCGACGAGTTCCGCGCCGCCGGGCGCGACGAGCAGTTCCTGGTCCTCTGCGGCGTCGAGGTCGCGACCGATCGCGGCCACTATCTCTGCTTCTTCCCGGACCCCGCGAAGGTGCCCGCGCCGCCCCAGATCTTCGGCTCCGCGACGCCGTGGCCGGTGCGCGAGGTCCTCGCGAAGGTCCGGGAGCTCGGCGGCGTGGCGGTGGCGGCGCACCCGTACGACAAGACCGTCGAGCGCCCCAGCGGCGACGTCATCTTCACGCTCGAGGGGCTCGCGGCGATCGAGGGGCTCAACGCGCGGCGCAAGGGGCCGGCGAACGATCTCGCCATCGAGGCCGCCGACCACATGAGCCTGCCGTGCACCGGCGGCTCCGGCGCGCACGAGCTCCCGGACATCGGGAAGGCCGCCACGCTCTTCCGCGATCCCGTCGCGAGCGAGGCGGACCTCGTCGCCCAGCTCCGGGCCGGCACCGTGTTCTGCGTCGCCATCGGCGTCACGCCGCAGCCGACGGAGCGCGGGGGCCGCGACGGCGAGCGGCGGGATCGGCCGCCCCGGCGCGAGGAGCGAGGCGAGCGCGGCGGCGACCGCGGCGGCGAACGGAGTCGCGGTGGCCGCGGCGGCCACGGCCGTGGCGGCGGCCGCGGCGGTCACCGGCGGTAGCCTGCGCAGCCTACCTCTCGATCTTCTCCACCCGCTCGTCGCGCAGGTACGCCCGGCGCTTCCCGCCCGGCCAGATCCACTCCTCCGTCCCCGCGGGCCGATCGATCCGCTTCCTCTCCGGGAGGCCCCACGCCATCTCGAGGGCGCGCGCGCCCATCCCCTCGATCGGCTGCTTGCGGAGGATCGCCTCGCGCTGGTCCTGCGGCAGCCCGGCGAAGACGCCGCCGGGATCGTCGGAGGTGAGCACGCGATCCAGCTCGGCGCGGACGTCGTCGAATCGGTTCATGTCGCGCGGGAGCACCAGGACGTACGGGCGCCCGTCGCCGGGGCCGTCGAGGTAGACCCACGGGTTGAACCGCGGCGTCATCATCACGCGATCCGCGATGCCCCAGGTCGTCGGGAACTCGACCTTGCGGACGCGCACCGCGGTCCCCGGCGCGAGCACGCGCTCGGGCGGCGGCGGAGGGATGGGCGTGCCGTCGCCCTTCTCGAGCAAGTCCAGCTCCGCGCCGGGCTGATCGGTGAGGAAGATCTTGGTCGTGTCGCTCCAGAGCGACCCCGCGTACATCGCCACGCGGAGGTAGCGCTGCTGTCCGGCGATCTCGCGGTCCACGCGCGCGCGCTCCGTGTCGGGCACGGTCGCGGGCGTGGCGCAGGCGGCGAGGAGGAGGAGGCCGATGGGGATGAGGGCGCGTCGCATGCGCCCTGTTCTCGCACCGGCGCCGCGCGCGCACAAGCGGCCCGGGCGCCTACTTGCGCTCGGACTGCTTGCCCTCCTCGATGAGCTCGCGGACGCGCTGGCCGCCCTTGTGGCCCAGCTCCGAATAGCCCTTCGATCCGAGCTGCTCCTTGCGGGCCTCGCCGCCGAGCCGGCCCGCCTCGCGCACCGTCATGTTGCCGCCGCGGCGCTCGCGGCCCTTGTCACGTTCGGCCATGGTTCGCTCCCGGTGTTGGCGGGGCCGTGCCCCGCGGACGCAATCTGGGACCCCCCCGAAGGTGCGGCAAGGGCGTGGGCGCGTCGAGGCGGCGTCGGGACAGCACGCGGTCGAGTCGACGCCCGGCGTGTGCGGCGCTCGCTCGCCGGTCGCGGCCGCGCCCGTGCGGCGCGGCGCCCGTGCGGACGGGATCTCGGCCGGCGGCAGGGGCGGGCGCCGGCTAGAATGAGGTTGATGCGGTCGCTTTCCGAGAATGCGCGCCACGTGCTGGAGCGGCGCTACCTGCTCCGCGACGAGAGCGGCGCGGTGGTGGAGACGCCGGAGGCGCTCGTCCGCCGGGTGGCGCGCGCGGTCGCGGCCGCCGAGCCGCCGGCCGAGCGCGGCGCATGGGCGGAGCGGTTCGAGGCGCGCCTCTCCGCGCTCGAGTTCCTCCCGAACTCGCCGACGCTGATGAACGCCGGCCGTCCGCACGGGCAGCTCGCCGCCTGCTTCGTGTTGCCCGTCGACGACGACCTCGCGGCGATCTTCGACGCCCTCAAGTGGGCGGCGCTCATCCACCAGTCCGGCGGCGGGACCGGGTTCTCCTTCTCTCGGCTGCGGCCGCGGGGCGACGTGGTGAAGACGACCCACGGCGTCGCGAGCGGTCCCGTCTCGTTCATGCGCGTCTACGACGCCGCCACCGAGATCATCAAGCAGGGCGGCGTGCGGCGCGGCGCGAACATGGCGGTGCTCGCGGCGGATCACCCGGACGTGCTCGAGTTCGTGGACGCGAAGCGCGGGCCCGGGCTCGAGAACTTCAACGTGTCGGTGGCGGCGCCGGACGCGCTGTTCCGGGCCGCCGACGCGGGCGCGCCGTGGGCGCTCCGGCACCCGCGCACGGGCGCCCTGGTCCGCACGCTCGACGCCCGCACGCTCCTCGACCGGATCGCGCTCGCCGCGTGGGAGTCCGGCGAGCCCGGGCTCGTCTTCCTCGACCGGGTCGAGGCGGCGAACCCCACCCCGGACCTCGGCCGGTTCGAGGCGGTGAACCCGTGCGGCGAGCAGCCCCTGCTGCCCTTCGAGGCGTGCACGCTGGGCTCGGTGAACCTCTCGCGGTTCGTGCGCGGCGGTGCGGTGGACTGGGACGGCCTCGCGGGCTGCGTGCGCGACGGCGTCCGGTTCCTCGACGACGTGCTCGACGTGAACGTCTGGCCGCTCCCCCAGATCGCCGACGTGAGCGGGCGGAACCGCAAGATCGGCCTCGGCGTCATGGGGTGGGCGGACCTCCTCGTCGCGCTCGGGATCCCGTACGACGCGCCGGAGGCGCTCGCGCTCGCCGGGGAGGTCGCGGGCTTCGTGCAGCGGGAGGCCCACGCGGCGAGCGAGGCGCTCGCCGCGGTGCGCGGCGCGTTCCCGGGGTTCGCGACGAGCGCGCTCGCGCGGGCGGGCGCGGCGCCGCGCCGGAACGCGACCGTCACCACCATCGCGCCCACCGGCACCCTCGCGCTCATCGCCGGGTGCTCGTCCGGCGTCGAGCCGCTCTTCGCGCTCGCGTACGTCCGGCGCGCGCTCGGCGACGCGGAGCTCCGGGAGGAGCACCCGGCGGTCGCCCACGCGCTCCGGGCCGCGGGCGCCGACGCGGCGCTCCCCGCGGTCCGCGGCGCCGGCCGCGCCCGCGGCATCGACGGCGTGCCGGAGGCGGTGCAGCGGGTCTTCGCGACAGCCTACGACGTCGCGCCCGAGGCGCACGTCCGCATGCAGGCCGCCTTCCAGCGCCACGTGGACAACGGCGTCTCGAAGACGATCAACCTCCCCCGCGAGGCGACCGTCGGCGACGTGGCGCGCGCCTACGCGCTCGCCTTCGAGCTCGGCTGCAAGGGGATCACCGTGTACCGCGACGGCTCGCGGGAGAGGCAGGTGCTCACGAGCGGCGCCACGCGGAACGGCGAGCGGTGCCCGCAGTGCGACGCGCTGCTCGTGAAGAGCGGCGGTTGCCTGACCTGCACCCACTGCGGGTGGGCGAGCTGCGAGACGACGGAGTGACCCTCACTCACCGATGATCTTCACGAGCACCCGCTTGTCGCGGCGCCCGTCGAACTCCCCGTAGAAGATCTGCTCCCAGGGGCCGAAGTCGAGCCGGCCCTCCGTCACCGCGACGACGACCTCGCGTCCCATCACCTGCCGCTTCAGGTGCGCGTCGCCGTTGTCCTCCCCGGTGCGGTTGTGCCGGTACGCCGCCGGGCTCGGATCGTGCGGCGCGAGCCGTTCCAGCCACGCGGCGTAGTCCTGGTGCAGCCCCGACTCGTCGTCGTTGATGAACACCGACGCGGTGATGTGCATCGCGTTCACCAGGCAGAGGCCTTCGCGGATCCCGCTCTCGCGGACCGCGGCCTCCACCTCCGGCGTGAGGTTCACGAACGCGACACGGCCGGGGGTGTGCTGCGTGAGCGTCTTCCGGAACGACTTCATGGCGCCTCCCTCGCCGCGGGCGGGGACACCCGCGCTCGCGGGAGGTCCTAGCGCGCCGGCGATCCGTCCGCTCGCGCACTCGGCGGGGCAGGCGTCTCCGCCCGCGGCGTCCACGCGACGACGGTCACGGCCGCGGTGACGAGGGCGGGGTCCGGCAGCGCCGCGGCCCGCTCGGCGAGCGTCGCGTCGTCCACGTGCCGCGCCGAGGGGCCCATCGACGCGAGCGCGACGACGTCCGCGCGGCCGAGCGCCATCCTCCACCCGAGCGCGCGCGAGGCGCCCCGCTCGAAGAGGGGCGCCAGCGCGTCGTCCACGCGGCGCCGCTTCTCGGGATCGACGTCGAGCAGCCCCAGCGGCGCGCGCAGCTCGCCGAGGTGCTCCGGCTCGGGCGTCGCGACGACGAGGAGCCCGTCCGGCCGCAGGATCCGCCGGAGCTCGGCGGCGTTCCGGGGCGCGAACACGTCGAGCACGACGCTCGCGCACGCGTCCGCGACGGGGAGCGCCGACCGCGCGTCGGCGGCGATGGCGCCCGCCCGCGGATGGGCCCGGGCCGCTCGGCGGCTCGCGTGCTTCGACAGGTCCACCGCGAGCCCCGCGTGCGCCGGGAGCGCGTCGAGCACCCGCGCGAGGTGACGGCCGGTCCCGGCGCCGACCTCGACCACGAGACCCGGGCCGGCGCCCGCCGCGAGCGCCGCGAGGGCGTCCGAGAGCGGGTCGTAGTGGCCTGCGCCGAGGAAGCGCGCCCGGGCGTCCACCATCCGGGCGTCGTCCCCGAGCAGGCCGGTGCCCTTGCCGGCCAGGAAGCTCACGTAGCCTTGCCGGGCGACGTCGAACGCATGGCCGGACCCGCAGCGCAGGGCGGCCCCTGAGGTCGCGAGCGGGCCGCGGCAGATGGGGCAGCGGAGGGACGCGACGACGGCCGGGTGCATCGGAGGGACGCGCTCAGCGCGCCTCGGCCGGCATGGGACACCCGCTCCCCGGGTGGACGCGCGCAGACGGCACGCCGAGCTCCGCGTCGACCGCGCGGACGAGCCGCGAAGCGAGCCGGCAGACGTCGGGATCGCCGGGGTGCGCGAACGGCGCGTCCCCGATCACCTCGATCCCGCTCCCGGCGCGCTGCACCGTGAGCCGCACCTGCACCGAGCGCGAGCCCACGTCGGCCGGCGAGCAGGTGAGGAGGACGGCGCCGCCGCCCTCGAGGCACACGAGCCGCTCCTCGTCGGCGACCGAGCGCACCGCCCGCTCGACCCGCAGCGCCTGCGCGTCGGCGGGGGCGCCGGGCTCGGCGGGTGGCGCATCGACGCGGACGAGCGCGCGCGGCTCCGCGGTCCGGCAGGCGAGGGCGAGGGCGGCGGTGATCGCGAGGACGGCGAGGCGGGGAGGGGTCACTTCAATCCTTCTTCGACGCGGCCTTCTCGCCGAGCTCGTGCGAGCGGTCCGTCGCGGCCTCGACCGCCGCCATGAGCGCGGCGCGGAGGCCGCCCAGCTCGAGCGCGTGCACGCCGGCGATGGCGGTGCCGCCCGGGCTCGTCACCTGGTCCTTGAGCCGGCCGGGGTGCTCGCCGGTCTCGAGCACCAGCTTCGCGGCGCCCATCACCGTCTGCGCGGCGAGCGCCATCGCGACCGGGCGCGCGAGCCCGACCTTCACGCCGCCGTCGGCGAGCGCCTCGATGGCGAGGAACACGTAGGCGGGGCCGGAGCCGGAGAGGCCGGTCACGGCGTCGAGCTGGTGCTCCTCGACGAGCACCGTGGTCCCGACCGACTCGAAGAGCGCCTTCGCCTGGAGGAGGTCCTCCTCGGTCGCGTGCGCACCCCGGGCGAGGGCGGTCGCGCCGGCACCCACGAGCGCGGGCGTGTTGGGCATCGTCCGGACGATGCGGACGCCGGCGCCGAGCTTGCGGGCGATCGCGGAGATCGGCACGCCCGCGGCGATGGAGACGACGAGCTTGTGGTGGTCGATCGCCGGCGCGATCTCGTCGAGGAGCACGTCGATCGTCTGGGGCTTCACCGAGAGGACGAGGATGTCCGCCTCCTCGGCCGCCTCGACGTTGCTCGCGATGCAGCGGACGCCGTAGCGCTTGCCGATCTCCTCGCGGCGGTCGGCGCGCGGCTCGGTGCAGACGATCTCCTCGGCGTCGGCGGTGCCGGCGCGGAGGAGCCCCTTCACGAGCGCCTCGGCCATGTTCCCCGTCCCGAGGAACGCGATCTTCTTCCGGAGTGCCATGGGCCGACCTTATATCGCTACCCGATGATGAAATCCTCCCTCGACACCGCGCCGCGGGCGAAGCGCTCGACCCCGAACCGGTCGAAGATCTCGTCCTTCCCGCGACCGGTCAGCCAGTCCGCGTACAGCTCCGCGACGGCGGGCGCCATCATGAAGCCGTGGCCGACGAACCCGGAGAGCTGGTGGAAGTTGTCGAGGCCGGCGGGGCCGAGCACCGGGTTGTTGTCGGGCGTGACGTCGTAGCAGCCCGCCCACTGCCGCAGGACCTTCACGCCGGCGAGCGCCGGGACCGCCGCGGTCGCGGCGCGGGCGAAGCGGGCGAGGAAGCGGAGCGTCGAGCCCTGGACGACGCCCTCCGGCTCGGCCGGGTCCCCCATGCCGCCCACCAGCTCGCCCCGCTGCGACTGCGAGAAGTAGAGGCCGTTCCCGAGCACGGACACGAGCGGGTCGAGCCAGGGCTTGAGCGGCTCCGTCACGAGGATCTCGTGCCGGGTGGGTCGGTTCGGGAGCGCGACGCCGGCGAGCGCCGCCACCTGCTTCGACCACGCCCCCGCGGCGACCACGACGGTGTCGCACGCGACCCGGCCGCGGTCCGTCACGACCGCGGCGACGCGGCGGCCCGCCGTCTCGAACCCGGTCACGCGCGTGAAGGTGCGGACCCGCGCGCCGAGCGCCTCGGCCTTCCCGGCGTAGCCCCAGAGGAAGGGCCACGGGAACACGACCCCGTCGTCGGGGTTGTGGCTCGCGGCGAGGAACCGGGAGGCGTCCAGCTCGGGGACGACCTCGAGCGCCTCCGCCGGGCCGATGACGCGCGTCCGGAGCCCCTCGCGGCGGTGGAGCGCCGCGTTGCGCTCGATCCGCGCGACCTGCTCCTTCGTGGGCGCGAGGAAGAGGTAGCCGCCGCGGCGGAACCAGACGTTCACGCCCATCTCCACCGCGAATCGATCGCAGAGCTCGAGCGAGCGGCGCGCGAGGCGGATCATCGTCGGCGTGGACCACTGCGCGCGGACGCCGCCGCCGTTGCGCCCCGAAGCGCCCGCGTTCAGGTACGCGCCCTCCAGCACGAGCACGTCGGTCCGGCCGCGCGCGGCGAGCTCGGCGGCGAGCGCGAGCCCCATGATGCCGCCGCCGACGATCACCACGTCGGCATGCGCGGGCAGCGGAGCCTGCGGGTGCGCCGACGGCACGTCCGTCGCGGGAGGCTCCACCGGGATTCCGTCGTCGAGGGGCAGCGCGGCGGGATCCAGCGTCGCGAGCTCGCCGAGCGCCACGGGCTGGACCGGTGCGCGGGCGGTGAAGGGGACGATCTCCGCGGGGGTCGCGCCGAGGCGGAGGAGCTCGCGCACGACGAGGGCGAGGCAGCTCTTGCCCTGGCACGGCCCGGTGCCGAACCCGGTGTAGCGCTTCACGGACTCGAGGTCCCGGTGCCCGAGGGCGAAGGCGCGGCGGACCTCGTCGAGGGACACGTCCTCGCACGCGCAGGCGAGCTGCTTCGTCACGCGGCCTCCCCGGCGCGCCGGCCGCTCTCGACCGCGCCCCGCGCCGCCATGGCGCCGGTCACCTCGCCCGCCGCGAGCAGCCCGGGCACGCGGGTCCGGCCAGCCGGGTCGACCGCGACGGCGAACGCGTCGCACGCGGCGTCGAGGCGCACCTCCGCCCCGAGCGCGCGGGCGAGCTCCGTCTGCGGCGCGGGCGGCGTCGCGACCGCGATGGTGTCGCAGAGCACGCGGCCCCGCGACAGCTGGAGGCCCCGGACGCGGGCGCGGCCGAGGATGCGTCCCTCCACGTGCGCCACCTCCTCGACCACCATCCCCGCCTCCCGGAGCCGCGCGGCGGCGAGGGCCGGCTCCGGCCCCGTCCCGAGCACCGCGGCGCGCCGGCCCGGCACGACCCCGTGCTCGGCGAGCGCCGCGAGGAGCCCGCGGGCGCCGAACACGCCGGGGCGGTCGCCGTCCTCGAGCGGGGGCGGCTGCGGTGCGCCTCCGACGCACAGCACGATCCGCGCCGGGCGGACGAGCCTGAGGCGCGGCGGCTCGCCGTCGACGCGCAGCAGCGCGAGCGGCGCGCCGCCGTCGCGCCAGAGGCCGAGCACCGTCGCGCCGAGCGCGACCTCGCCGCCCGCCGCCGCGACGCGCGCGAGCACCGCCTCCGTCCACTCCGGGCCGGGATCGTCCGGGAAGCCGAGCCGCGCGCGGAGCCTCCCGCCCGGCCGCGGCTCCGCCTCGGCGAGCAGGACGCGCCGTCCCGCCGCCGCGAGCGCCTCGGCCGCGCCGAGGCCGGCGGGTCCGGCGCCGACGACGAGCGCGTCCCACGGCTCCTCGCGCGGCGCGGGCCCGGTGCGCGCCCCGCCCACCGCCGCCCTCGCCGGCAGGCGCCCGAGCCCCGCGAGCCGGCGCGACACGGCGACGGCGGCGCGGTTCGCGAGCGCGCCCCAGGTCATCAGGTGGTGGTGGTCGAGGCCGTGCGGGTAGACGCGGTCGATCGCGCCGAGGAGATCGTGCGCCGCGTCCGGGAACGCGTTCTGCGTCTCGACGGCGAGCCCGTCGCGGCACGGCGTCCGGCAGGCGCGCTGGTCGGGCAGCCCGTCCGCGCGGACGAGGCAGCTCCCGCACGAGCCCGAGAGGCAGAACGGACCGCGCGGCCGGTGGTACTTCGCGCTCCGCGCCACGAGGGGGCGGCCGGCGGCGAGGAGCGCCGAGGCGACCGTCTCGCCGCGGCGCGCGCGGATCGCGCGGCCGTCGAAGGTGATGGTGCAGTCCTCGGGGAAGGCAGGGAGGCGGGGCATGGAGGAGTGGGCCTCGCGCGAGGATACCGCCGCGCGGGGCGCGTGCACACCGGAAGCGGGAGACCTCCGCGGGTGAGCCTGGAGCGGGCCCCCACGCGTTCACGCACCGTTGAGGCCGTCGCGGGGAGGGCGGCTACCCGCCGCGCGGCGCGATGGGCAGCGTACGCCCGCCCGGCGCCTCGGGTCGGTCTTCGCCGGCGGCGGGCGCGGTCCAGGAGCGTGCATGAGCCGAGATTCCACGATCGTCGTCGGTGCCGGTCCCGCCGGGCTCACCGCCGCCTACCTGCTCGCGAAGGCGGGCAGCCCCGTCACGGTGTTCGAGGCGGATCCCGAGTACGTGGGCGGCATCTCGCGGACGGTCCGGCACCACGGCTTCCACTTCGACGTGGGCGGCCACCGGTTCTTCTCGAAATCGCGCAGGGTCGAGGACTTCTGGACCGAGATCCTCCCCGGCGACATGCTCGAGCGCCCGCGCTCGTCCCGGATCTACTACCGCGGGAAGTTCTACTCGTACCCGCTCCGGGGAACGGAAGCGCTCCTGAAGCTCGGCCCCGTCGAGGCGGCGCGGTGCCTCGCGTCGTACGTTCAGGCGCGCGCGTTCCCGATCCCCGAGGCGCGGACGTTCCAGGACTGGGTCACGAACCAGTTCGGCGAGCGGCTCTTCGAGATCTTCTTCAAGACGTACACGGAGAAGGTCTGGGGGATGAGCTGCCGGGAGATCTCCGCCGACTGGGCCGCGCAGCGCATCAAGGGGCTGAACCTCACCACCGCCGTGCTGAACGCGCTCCTCCCGCGCATCGGCCGGCGCGATCGCTCGCGCGTCGTGAAGACGCTCATCGACTCCTTCCGGTACCCGCGCAAGGGGCCCGGGATGATGTGGGAGGCGTGCGCCGCCAGGACCGTCGCGATGGGCGGGCGGGTCGAGCTCGGCGCCGCCGTCACGCACTGCGCCTGGGACGCGCCCGCGCGGCGCTGGACGGTGACCGTCCGCCGGCGCGACGGCAGCAGCGAGGAGGCGACGGCGGAGCACGTCATCTCCTCCGCGCCGCTCTCGATGCTGGAGCGCGCGCTCTCCCCGAGCCTGTCCGCGCGCACCGTCGAGGCGATCCGCAGCCTGCGCTATCGCGACTTCATCACCGTCGCGGTCATGCTCCGCGACCGGGACGCGTTCGACGACAACTGGATCTACATCCACGAGCCGGGCGTGAAGGTCGGGCGGATCCAGAACTTCAAGTCCTGGTCGCCCGAGATGGTCCCCGACCCGGCGATGGCCTGCTACGGGCTCGAGTACTTCTGCTTCGAGCACGACGCGCTCTGGAACGCGGACGACGCCGCCCTCGTGGACCTCGCGATGAGGGAGCTGTCCATCGTCGGGCTGGGGCGCAGGGAGGACCTCGTGGACGCGTGCGTGGTGCGGCAGCCGAAGGCCTACCCGGTCTACGACGACTCCTACGCCACCCGCATCGACGTCCTGCGCGAGGAGCTCGCGGCCCGGTTCCCGACCTTCCACCCGGTCGGGCGGAACGGGATGCACAAGTACAACAACCAGGATCACGCGATGATGACCGCCATGCTCACCGTCGACAACATCCTCGCCGGCGAGCGGCTCTACGACGTCTGGAAGGTGAACCAGGACGCGGAGTACCACGAGGAGGAGACGGTCCGGGACGTCCACTCGCCGACCCGCGCCGGGTCGCGGCCCGTGCCGGCGCAGGTCGGCGTCGGCTCGGCGGCCTGAGAGTGCCCTCGAACGTGCGCGTGGAGGTCCCGTGCCGCTCCTGAGCCGCTGGGCGCAGGGAAGGAAGCTCGACCGGTTCTTCTCGGCCGTCCCCCGGGACGCGCGGATCCTGGAGATCGGGTGCGGCGGTGGCTGGCTCGGCCCGGCGCTCCGCGCCCGGGGCTTCACCCGGTACACCGGCCTCGACCTGCGCCCGCCCGCGGACGTCGTGGGCGACGTGAACGACTGGCGCCGGATCGGGCTGCGCGCGCAGTCGTTCGACGTGATCGTCGCGTTCGAGGTGGTCGAGCACGTCGACTGCTTCCGCGCCTGCTACGACCTGCTCGCGCCGGGCGGCGCGATGTTCGTTACGACGCCGGTGCCGTCCCGCGACTGGGTCATGCGGGCGCTCGAGGCGGTGGGGCTCAACCAGCGCCGGACGTCGCCGCACGACTTCCTCATCGATCTCCGGGGCGCTCCGCACTTCGAGGAGCGGCAGGTCCGGATCGTCGGCGGGCTGTCGCAGTGGGCGGTGCTGCGGAAGGCGCCCCGGCGGCGCCGGCTCGCGCCGCGCGCGGCGAGACCTCCACCCGAGCGGCGGCACCCGTCCCGAGCGCCGCAGCCGCCGTCGCGAACGTCGAGAGCGCGGTCCAGTACAGATACCTGAACTCCGCGGAGACGGAGACGGCGAGGTACGCGAGCGCGTACGCGAGTCCCGAGAGCGCGATCCACAGCGGGACGCCATCGCGGCGCGCGCGTCTCGCCGCGACCGCGGTGGCGAGCGCGGAGAGTCCGATCCAGAACCAGCCGCGGAACGCGATCCCGTCCCGCGCCCCGTCGCGGACGGCCTCGAGCGCGCGCGAGAGGGACCCGGGGTGGAGCCGCAGCCCCCACGGGTTCGGATCGAGGGTCGCGTGGAACGGGTAGAACGCGGGACCGCGCTGCGTCCCGAGGAGCGCGCGGAAGACGTCCCACCGGTGCGCGAGCCAGGCGCGCGGGTACGTGCGGACGGCGCGGAGCCACTCGGCGGTGAGCTCGTCGCGCCGCGCGGCGAGCCCGTCGAACGGGATCCCGGGGTCGCCGGGGTGGCGCGGGAAGATCAGCGGGCCGCCGGTGAAGGGGGTGTACAGGCGGCGGAGATCCGCGACGGACAGGTCGCGCGCGAGCGTGGACGCGGGGAGCGCCTCGGGGTGGCGCACGTAGATGCCCGCGAGGTCGTACGCGAGGAGCTGCCCGAGCGGCCAGACGTCCCGCGCGCGGGTCGCGCGCTCGACCGCCGCGGGCGCTGCGGCGAGCACTGCGACGGCGACCGCTGCGACGGCCCCCCGCGCGAGCCGACCCGACGGGCGCCGCCCCTCCCAGATCGCCCCCACCGCGAGGGGCGCCGCGGCCAGGATCGCGTTGTGGCGCAGGAGCGTCCCCGCGAGCGCGAGCGCGAGCGTCGCGCCGGGGCGGCCGGACCGGAGCGCGGCGCAGGCGAGGAGGAGCGCGCCCGCCATCAGCCCGTCCTTGCCGAGCATCGCCGCGAACGTCCACGTCGTCGGGGCGGCGAGGAAGACCGCGAGGACCAGCAGCGATGGCAGGGGCCGGGGGCCATCCCGGAGCCCGCGCCAGGAGAGCAACGCGAACCCGCCCCCGATCGTACCGAGCTGCAGCGCGAGGATCCCCGCCGGCGTCCCGAACGACCAGCCGGAGAGCCCGAACAGCACGGCGACGAGCGGCGGGTGCTGGTTGCTGTAGGCGTGCTGAAGCCCCTGGCCGTAGTGGACCAGGGCGTCGATCGACATGAGGCCCGGGCGGAAGGCGGCGAACACGATCGCCGCCCACGCGCCGGCCGCGAGCGCGAGCGCCGCGGCGCGCCGACCGTGCATCGGCTTCATTCCTCCGACCCCGGCGCGCCCGCGGTGGCCGGCGCGTCGGCGAGCAGCATCGCCGTGATGAAGACCGTGATCACCGTCCAGTAGACGTAGCGGAAATCCGCCGCCACGCCGATGACGGCGTAGGCGAGCGTGTACGCGAGGCCCGAGGCGGCCACCCACGCCGCGAGCTTCTCCCTCCGGAGGGCCGCGGCGGCGATGCAGCCGGCCGCCGACAGCGCGAGCCAGAGCCACCCGCGGAAGAGGGGCGTGTCCTTCAGCCGGTGCCGGACCCGCTCTGCGATCCGCCACGCCGCGCCCGCCTTCGGGACGTCGAAGCCCCACGGGTTCGCCTCGATGTCCAGCTGGAACGGCAGGAACACCGGCCCGCGCTGGAGCGCGAGCTGGGCCTCGAAGACCCGGACGCGGTGGCGGAGGTACTCCTTCCACGCCTTCGGCAGCGTGTGCAGCCACTCGGCCTCGAGCTGCGCGCGCCGCGCCGGGAGGAGGTCCTTCTGGATCGTGCGCCGGTTCGGCTCCCAGAAGAGCGGCGCGCCCGTGTACGGCGAATACAGCGCCCGCAGCTCCTCCAGGCTCACGTCCTTCGCGAGCACGGATCCGGCGAAGAGGTCGGGCCGCTCGACCTCGATCCCGGCGAGGTCGTACACGAGCAACGACCCGAGCGGCCACTCGTCGATGGCGCGGACCGCGCGCGCGACCGCGGGCGGCACGACCAGGCACGCCGCGATCACCGCCGCCCCGGCGACGGCCCGGCCGACCCGCGTGCGCGCGAGCTGGGCCGTCATCGGGACGAGCAACGGCACGACCGCGAAGATGGCGTTGTACCGGAGGAGCGCCGCGATCACTGCGGCGACGGCCGCGGCGACCGGGTGACCCCGGCGCAGCGCGACCACCGCGAACACGAGCGGCACCACCATCCAGACGTCCTTGTAGAGCGTGTTCGCGATCCCCCACACCGGCGGCGCGACGAGGAAGGCGACGAACACGGCGAGGGTCGCCACGGGGGCATGGCCCGGACGCCGGACCAGCGCCGCCATCCCTGCCGGGAGCGCGACGACCTGGGCGAGGAAGAGCGGCCACGGAGAGCCCGCGAGCTTGCCCGCGAGTCCGCTCAGCATCGAGCCGAGCGGCGGAGCCCACGTCCCGAAGTACCAGTGGATCCCCTGCCAGTACTGCCCGATGGAGTCGGGCGTCATGAGCCCGGGCTGGTACGCGGCAAAGACCGCGAGTGACCAGCCGACGACGAGCACCCGCAGGAGCGCGGCGCGCGCGGCCTCGTCGCGCGCGAGCGCAGCCATCCCCGACGACCACGCCGGTGCGCTCGCCGGAGCGCCGGCGGCGGGAAGCGCGCCCGCAGCTCCGGTCGAGGTTCGCCACATCCGCATCGGTCCTCCTCCGGGGCTCCGCCGGTGCCCGAAAGGTGGGCGGGGGGAAGTTCCTTTGCTCCGCGCCGCCGGGCAGCGCCGGGCGCGACGAAACTTGGGGCGCCCCCGGCCGACCTCCCGGACGAGCCGGCGACTCGAGCCCATGCCCCTGCGCGACCTCCGGCCCGGTGATCACCGCTTTGCGCGCGCGCCGGGCGGGGCGCGTTATCCTCCAGCGGTGGCGGTCCTCTTCGTGTTCGTCGACGGCGTGGGCGCGGGTGCGCGCGACCCCGACGCGAACCCGCTCGCGCGGGAGCCGTTCCTGCTCTCGCGGTTCGCGGACGGCGGGGGCGCCCCGCTGCCGGACGGGGGCCGCGCGGTGCTCGCCGACGCGACGCTCGGCGTGCCGGGCCGACCGCAGTCCGCGACGGGGCAGAGCACGATCCTCACGGGAGAGAATGCGCCGCGCCTCCTCGGGCGCCACCTCCTCGGCTACCCGAACGCGCCGCTGCGGGCGCTGCTCCGGGAGCGGTCCCTCTTCGGCGCGCTCGCCGCCGCCGGGCGGCGCGCCGTGTTCGCCAACGCGTACCCGGTGGCGTACCTCCGGGCGCTCGGCCTCGAGGCGGAGGGCGAGCCGGAGTTCGCGACCGACGGGCGGCGCCGCGCGCGCCCCGCCGCGACGACGGTCGCGTACGCCGCCGGCGGCGGTCGGTTCCGGACGTGGGACGACGCCGGACGCGGCGCCGCCCTCACGCACGACATCACCGGCGCTCGCGCGCGCGTCCACGGGGCGCGCCTCTCCCCCCGCGCCCCGGAGGACGCGGCCGCGATCTTCCTCGACCTCGCGCGCGATCACGATCTGGCGACGCGCTCGGCCGGCTCGACCGGTTCCTCCGCGCGGTCGTCGCGGGCCTCGCGCCCGGCGACGCCCTCGTCGTCGCGAGCGACCACGGCAACGTCGAGGACCTCTCCACGCGCAACCACACGCTCGCACCCGTCCCGGTGCTCGGGTTCGGCCGTGCCGCGCCAGCGCTGGACACGGTGGGTGATCTGACCCACCTCGCTCCGCTCCTGCTCGGGTTGTGCGGCGTGTCGCCCGCCTTGCGTACCGACGGGGAGTGACGCTAAGTGGACGTGTGCTCCGCGCCGCCGTCCTCGTCCTCGCCGCGCTCGCGACCGGGTGCATCGCGCACCTCGGCGGCGACGGCGAGCGGGTCGAGGATCTCACCGTCGGCCCCGCCCGCTTCCGCGTCCACTACTTCCCGGAGGACGAGCACGCCGCGCGGCAGGTGATCGCCGCGCTCGAGGACGCCGCGCCCCGCGTCGCGCGCTGGGGCGTCCTCGGCGCGCCGGTGAACGTCGTCGTCCACCCGACGCACGCGGCGCTCGAGGCGGCCGTCCACCGGAGCGGCTACGAGTGGCTCCGCGCGTGGGCGCGGTACGGCCAGATCGATCTGCAGTCGCCGCGCACGTGGGGGCTCCTCGGCGCCTCGGATCGCGAGGTGCACGAGCTCGTCACGCACGAGCTGACCCACTGCGCGATGTACCAGCTCGCCGGCGACGAGCTCTCCTGGATGTACAAGGACATCCCGCGCTGGTTCAGCGAGGGGCTCGCGAGCGTGTCGGCGGGGCAGGGGCACCGGCGGGGCGATCTCCGGGACCTGTCGCGCTTCTACGAGGACGCGCTCCCCGGTTCGGGCGACGGCGTGCCCGGCGCCCGCGCTCGCGCCGCCCGCGGCCCGGTGGTCGCCGTCGGCGATCCGCTGCTCGACCCCGACCCGCTCTATCAGGACCAGTCGGAGGTCGTTTACGGGGCGGCCCATCACGCGGTCGTCTTCCTGCTCGCCCGGTACGGCGAGGAGCGCGTCCACCGGATCGTGAAGCTGATGGGGCAGGGCCGGCGTTTCCCGGCGGCCTTCCGGGAGGCGATCGGGATCGGCGACGCGGAGTTCGTGTCGGACTTCCGCCGCTACGTGGTCTGGCAGGGGTGGCGGCGCGACGCCCGGTAGCCTCCTCGTTGGTGTCCCAACAGGCCGTCGCCACATGCCTTTCCGGGCGGATGCCCCGGTTGTGGTCGGTCGTCCGGCCGTGCTACGAGCCTCCTTCCATCCCCCGGAGGTTCGAGGCATGCGCGTCGTCCGCTCGTCTGGCCCGTGGCTCGCCCTTTCGCTGCTCGCCGCCTGCAGCGGGGGCGGCGGCACCGGGGACGCGAGCGCGCCGGCTGCGCCGACGCTCTCGTCGCAGCCGCCGTCGCCGTCGAACCGTACCGATCCGACCCTGGTCGGGTACACGCGCCCGGGCGCGACACTGTCCGTTTACGCCGGCGCCGGCTGCGTCGGAACGCCGCTCGCCAGCGTCCACATCGGCGTGGACGGCGGGTTCGCGGTGAAGGTGACCGTGGCGCCCGGCTCCACGACCGAGTTCAGCGCGGCGGCGTCGATCGACGGCAAGGCGTCGCCTTGCGGGCCCGTGTTCACGTACGTGGTGGACGGCGACGCTCCGGGCGCGCCCGCCGCTGCGACCGTGACGCCCGCGTCGCCCTCGAACGTCGACGCGCCGGTCGTCTCCGGCACCACCGAGCCGCTGGCACGCGTCGCCGTCTTCGCCGACGCGACGTGCGCGGGGTCCCCGCTCGGGACCGCCCCCGCCGCCGGCGCGGACGGCGCGTTCTCGGTGACGGTCCACGTGCCGCACGACGCGACCACGACGTTCGGGCTGGAGGTGACCGACTTCGCGGGCAACACGTCCGGCTGCTTCCCCGGGCCGGTGTACGTCCAGGACGCGACCCCGCCCGAGGCCCCGCTCCTCGCCGCGACCGCGCCCGCCTCGCCCGCGAACGCGGCCAGCGTCTCCGTGTCGGGTACGGCCGAGGCGCTCGCCACGATCCGGCTGCACGCGGGGACCTGCGCCGAGGGGCCGATCGTGGGGACCGGACCCGTCGCCGCGGACGGGGCCTTCGCGGTGGACGCCGCGGCGGCGCGGAACCAGGCCAACACCATCGTGGCGGAGGCGGTCGACGCAGCTGGCAACGTCTCGCCCTGCTCCGACGCGATCGTCTTCGTCGAGGACTCGACGGCGCCCGCGGTGCCGGCGCTCGCCTCGGCGCCCGCGAACGACGTGCCGCGGAACGCGGCCACGATCGTGCTGTCGGGCGCCGTGGAGGCGGGCGCGACGGTCACGGTCTACCGCGGCGCGGCGTGCGACGCGGAGGTCGGCCGGGTCGTCGCGGACGTGGACGGTACGTTCGCCCTCGAGGTCGCCGTCGACCGGAACGCGAGCACGACCTTCTCGGCTCGCGCGGCGGACGCGCTGGGGAACGCGTCCCCGTGCGGCGCCCCGCTGGCGTTCGTGGAGGACTCGACGCCGCCCGCCGCGCCCGTCGCCTCCGCGACCGTGCCCGCGTCGCCCTCGAGCGACCTCGCGCCGGTGCTGGCCGGCATCGCCGAGCCGGCCGCGGTGGTCCGCGTGTACGGCGACGCGGGGTGCACCGGCGCCGCCGGCGTGCTCGGCGAGGGCGTCGCGGGTCCGGACGGCGCGTTCGCGGTGACGATCGCGGCGCCGCGCGACGCCGCGACGGCCCTCCACCTCGACGCGACGGACGGGGCGGGGAACACGTCCGCGTGCGCGAGCGGGCCGCTGTACGTCCAGGACTCGACCCCCCCGGCGGCGCCGATCCTCGCCGGCACCGTCCCCGGCTCGCCCGCGAACGCGGCGGCGGTGTCCGTGGTCGGGAGCGCCGAGCCCGGCGCGGTGGTGACGCTGCACGCCGGCGGCTGCGGCGGCGCCTTCCTCGGCGTCGCGCAGGCGTCGGCGATCGACGGCCAGTTCGCCGCCGCCGTCACCGTGGACCGGAACCAGGCGATCGCGATCTACGCCGACGCGCGGGACGCGGTCGGGAACGCGTCCGCGTGCTCGGCGCCCATCGGGTTCGTCGAGGACTCGACGCCGCCCGCCGGCGTCGTGCTCGCGGCCACGCCGGGTTCTCCCTCCAGCGCCTCCGCGATCGTGATCTCCGGCGCGACGGAGCCGGGCGCGCGGGTGCAGCTGTACCGTGGCGCCGCGTGCGACGCCGAGCTCCTGCCGGCGCCCGCGGTGGACGCCACGGGGCGGTTCTCGGCCAGCGTCGCGATCCCCCAGGATCCGCCCGACGCGACCCTCCCGTTCACCGCGCGCGCCACGGATGCGGCCGGCAACTCCACGTGCGGCCCGGCGCTGACGTTCGTGCACGACCTCACCCCGCCGGCGAGCCCCGTCGCGAGCGGGACCACGCCCGCGTCTCCGGCCAACGACAACGACCCGGTGCTGTCGGGCACGGCGGAGCCGGGCGCCACGGTCCGCGTCTACGCCGGCGGCGGCTGCGCGCCGGCCGCCGTGCTCGCCACCGCCACGGCCGGCGCGAACGGCGCCTTCGCGGTCACCTTCCACGTCGCGAACGACACCACCACCGCGGTCGAGCTCGACGCGGCCGACGCCGCGGGGAACCGGTCGGCCTGCGCGGCCGGACCGATCTACGTGGAGGACTCGACGGCCCCCGGCGCCCCGGTGGTCCTCGCGACGGCGCCGGCGTCGCCCGCCAACACCGCGGTCGTGGACGTCAGGGGGACGGCGGAGCCCGGGGCCGAGGTGGTCGTGTTCGCGGGCGCGTGCGGCGGGCCGTTCCTCGGCACCGGCACCGCGTCCGGCGCGGGGACGTTCACCGTGGGCGTGAGCGTCGCGCGCGACGCGACGACGGAGCTCGTGGCGCAGGCCGTCGACGCGGCGGGGAACGTCTCCGGCTGCTCGACCGCCCTCGCGTTCGTGCAGGACTCGACGCTGCCGGCCGCGCCCGCGCTCGGGTCCAGCCCCTCGAGCGCCCACCCGCAGAACGTCGCCCGGACCGGCGGCACCATCGTCCTGTCCGGGACGGTCGAGCCCGGCGCGACCGTGTCGATCTTCCGCGGCGCCGCGTGCGAGACCCCGGTCGCCGCGCCGGTCGTGGCGGCCGACGGCGCGTTCTCCGCGACGGTGGCGGTGGACGCGAACGCGACGACGGTATTCACCGCGCGCGCGACCGATCCCGCCGGGAACGTCTCCCCGTGCGGGCCGACGCTCGCCTTCGTCGAGGACTCGCTCCGGCCGGCCGCACCCGTCGCGACGGCGACCACGCCGGCCGGGCCGGCGAACGACAACGATCCGGTGCTCTCCGGCGTCGCCGAGGGCGGCGCGACGGTCCGCGTCTACGGCGACCCGGCCTGCGCCGGTCCCGTGCTCGGGGCGGGGGCGGCGGGCGGCGGCGGCGCGTACGCCGTGAGCTTCCACGTCGCGGACGACACCACGACCGCGCTCGCGGTCACGGCGACGGACGCGGCCGGGAACGTCTCGGACTGCGTGCCGGGGCCGATCTACGTGGAGGACTCGACGCCCCCCGCTCGACCGGCGCTCGCGTCCGTCACGCCGGGCTCGCCCGCGAACACCGCGGCCGTGACCGTCGCGGGAAACGCGGAGGCCGGCGCCGGCGTGACCCTCTTCGGCGGCGGCTGCGGTGGGACCTTCCTGGGCGGCGGGAGTGCGGCGGGAGACGGCAGCTTCGTCGTGAGCGCGACGATCCCGCGGAACGCGGCCACCTCGATCTTCGCCCAGGCGCGGGACGCGGCGGGGAACGCCTCGGCCTGCTCGGACGCGCTCGTGTTCGTCGAGGACTCGACGCCGCCGGCGGCTCCCGGACTCTCGTCGAGCCCGCCGAGCGACCACGCCCGGAACGTGTCCGCGGCGGGCGGGACGATCGCGCTCGCGGGCACCACCGAGCCGACCGCGACGGTGAACGTCTACCGCGACGGGACCTGCGGGTCGCTCCTGGGCCCCGCGCCGGTCGCCGCCGACGGGAGCTTCTCCCTGGTCGTCCCCGTCGACCCGAACGCGACCACGACCTTCAGCGCCCGCGCGACGGACGCCGCGGACAACGCGTCGTCGTGCGGTACCCCGCTCGCCTTCGTCGAGGACTCCATCGCGCCCGCCGCGCCGGTCCTCACCGACACCGCCGCTGCGTTCCCGACGGGCCCGACGAGCAACGCCGGCCCGACGTTCTCGGGGACCGCGGAGGCGAAGGCGACGGTCCAGATCTTCACGACGCCCGGCTGCGCGGCCGGGACGCTCGTCTCGACCGGCGTCGCGAGCGCGGCGGGCGCGTTCTCGATCCCGGTGCCGGTCCCGCAGGACACCACGACGACCTTCGGCGCGAACGCGGTGGACGCCGCCGGGAACGTCTCGCCCTGCACGGCCGCGCCGCGGCCGTACGTGCACGACGGGACGCCGCCGGCGTTCGCGGGCCTCGCGACCGTCACCGTCCGCGACGCGGGATCGATCCGGCTGACCTGGCAGGCCGCGACGGACGCGGTGACGACGCAGGACCGGATCGTCTACGACGTGTGCCGCTCGACGTCCTGGGGCGGCTGCACCGGCGGCACGTTCACCGCGACGCCGCCGTCCGTCACCGGCGGCACCGGCACGATCACCTACGACGTGACCGGCCTCTCGCCCGGCACCCGGTACTTCTTCGTGGTCCGCGCGCACGACCAGGCCGGGAACGCCGACCGCAACGTCGCGCAGAAGATGGGGAAGACGTTCGGCAACGGCGCCGTCGCGACCGCGAGCGGCGGCAACGGCGTACCGGCTGCGTCCGGCGGCACGCCCTACTTCACGTGCGTGCTCGACGGCGGTGGGCGCGTGCTGTGCCTCTCGCAGACCGCCGGGATCCCGCAGCTCGGCACCGGCGGCAGCGCCGTGACCGGTCCCGTCGTGGGGCTCCCGCCGGCGGTGGCGATCTCGGCGGGCGAGAGTCACGCGTGCGCGCTGGCGCAGGACGGCGCGATCTACTGCTGGGGCGCGAACGACGGGCAGCAGGTGGGCATCGATCCGGCCGTGAACGCGGGTCCGTTCTCGACGGCGCAGCGGGTGTCCACCGGGGCCTCCACGCCCGCCGTGGCGATCGACTGCGGACGCGCCCACACGTGCGCGCTGCTCGCCGACGGCTCGATCCGGTGCTGGGGCAAGGACGACCAGGGCCAGCTCGGGAACGGCGCGCAGGCCGCCCGCTCCGGCGTGGTGCAGGTCCCCGCGTACCTCTCGCCGCTCGACGGCCGCGTCGTGGCCGCGACGGGGATCGCGGCGGGTGACCAGCACTCGTGCGCGGCCTACGTGGACGGATCGGTCCGCTGCTGGGGAGCGCGTACGCACGGTCAGCTCGGCGACGGCACGGCACTGGTCCCCGCGCCAGCGCCGGCCCTCGCGCCGGTCCCGTACCCGGCGCCGCTCGACGCCTTCGATCGGTACGTCTCGGTGGACGCCGGCTGGACCCACACCTGCGCGCTCACCCTCAAGGGCAAGATCTACTGCGCCGGCGCGAACGGCGACGGCCAGATCGGCGACGGCTCCACGAGCGATCGCATCGCGCCCTTTCCGGTCGGCCTCGCCCAGGCGTCGCGCCTCACCCTCGGCCGGAATCACACCTGCGCGATCATCGCCGCGACCGGGGAGCCCTGGTGCTGGGGCGACGACGCGTTCGGCCAGATGGGCGATCGCGGCAATGCGGACCGGAAGTCGCCCGCGCTCGCGAACGGCAGCTTCACCGGCTGGAAGGCGTTCTTCGCCGGCCAGGACGAGACCTGCGGCGTGAAGAACGGCCAGGCGTACTGCTGGGGCACGGGCGGCTCGGGCCTGAACCCGGCCGCGGGCGGCACGACGCTGAGCCCGCTCCTCCTGAACGGCGCGCCGGGCGCGACGGCGCTCGCTGCGGGGCGCGCGCACACCTGCGCGATGCTCGCCGACGGCGCGGTCCGCTGCTTCGGCTCGAACTCCGCGGGCCAGGTCGGGAACGGCCAGCCCGTCAACGCGCTGCTCCCCGCGGACGTGGCGTCCGGCGCCGGCGCCGTCGTCGCCGGCGGCGCGAACACGTGCTTCGGCACGGTCTCCGGGGCGACCTGCTGGGGGTCGAACGAGTTCCTCCAGCTCGGGGACCCGACGTTCACCGGCCCGATCCGCAACCTCCCGCCGGGCGGCCTCGCCCGCCCGGACTGGCCGGTCGCGATCGGCGATCATGCGTGCGGCGCGAACCCCGTCGGCGCCCTGGAGTGCTGGGGCCGCAACGACCGCGGCCAGCTCGGTCGCAACACGACGGGCGATCCCACCGCGAGCAGTGCGGCCGTGGGCGGCGGTGGCTTCTACGTGCGCGGCGTCACGGTTGGCGCGCTCCACGCCTGCGCCATCGATCGCGACGGCGCGGTCTCGTGCTGGGGTGACAACGGCTCCGGTCAGCTCGGAACGGCAGGCGCGGCGGCCGCGCTGAGCCCTGTCCCCGTGAGCGTGTACGGGCTCACCGAGGACGTCGTGCAGATCGATGCCGGCGGCGGCGACACCACCTGCGCCCGGGACGCCGGCGGCGGGATCTCCTGCTGGGGCGCGAACGCGCACGGCCAGCTGGGCGACCCCTCCAACCTCGCCGCGTCCTCGGACGCGGCGGCGCCGGTCGCCGGCCTGGCCAACGCGATCGACCTCGCCGTCGGCCCGAACCACGCGTGCGCCGTCCTCGCGGAGGGCACCGTCCGCTGCTGGGGCTCGAACGCGAGCGGCCAGCTCGGCGACGGCGGTACGAGCGACAGTGCCACGCCCGTGGTGGCGGCCGGGGTGACCGGCGCGCGCCAGGTGGTCGTCGGCGAGACGCACAGCTGCGCGCTCCTCGGCGATGGCACCGCGCGGTGCTGGGGCGGGAACCTCTCCGGCCAGCTCGGCGACGGGACGACGACGGCGCACGCGGTCCCCGCGCCCGTGGAGGCGTTCCCGTAAGGGATCGGGGCGCGGGCGCCCGGGTCCACGAGGCGATCGCGCCAGATGAGCACGACGAGGAGGCCCATCGACGGGTTCGCGGCCGGCACCATGCTGCTGCTGTGCGCGATCTGGGGTGCGCAGCAGGTGGCGATCAAGCTCGCGGCGCCCGCCGTCGCGCCCATCATGCAGGTCGCGCTGCGGTCCGGGCTCAGCGCGCTCCTCGTCGCCGCGTTCAGCGCCTGGCGCGGCGAGCAGCTCTCGATGCGGGGCCGGACCGCGCGCCCCGGTCTCGTGGCAGGTGCGCTGTTCGCGGCCGAGTTCCTCTTCGTCGCCGAGGGCCTGCGACGCACCTCGGCCTCGCACATGGCGGTGTTCCTGTACACGTCCCCCGTCTTCACCGCGATCGGGCTTCACCTGCTCGTCCCGGCCGAGCGGCTGCGGAGGCACCAGTGGCTCGGCATCGCCGTCGCGTTCGCCGGGATCGCGCTCGCGTTCCTGGGCGGCACGGCCGCGGGCGGCACGATGACGTCCAGGCTCGCCGGAGATCTGCTCGGCGTCCTCGCGGGCGCTGCGTGGGGGGCCACCACCGTGGTGATCCGCACGTCTGCGCTGTCGGAGGCGCCACCCGCGCAGACGCTCCTCTACCAGCTCGGGGTCGGGTTCGTGCTGCTGCTGGCCGTCGCCCTCGGGTCGGGCCAGGCCGGCCGCGTCTCCCTGACACCCGTCGCGTGGGGGAGCCTCGCGTTCCAGGGCGTCGTCGTCTCGTTCGCGAGCTACCTGACCTGGTTCTGGTTGCTGCGGCGTTACCTCGCGACCCGGCTGTCGGTGTTCTCCTTCATGACGCCGATCTTCGGCGTGGCGTTCGGCGTCGTCGTCCTCGGGGACCCCATCAGCAAGACCTTCGCCGGCGGCGCCGTCCTCGTCCTGGCTGGCATCCTCATCGTGAGTGGCGGCGGGCTGCTCCGGGCCAGCTCGAGCTAGACGCGGGAGCGCTCGCTCCGAGCGGAACGCGTGTCGACGTCACGCCTTCGCGTTCTCGTCGCGTGGGGTTTCAGTACTGGAGACGTCCGCTGTGGGGGCGGGGCTCGAACCCTCGCGTCGGCCTGCGCTCCACGTGACCCGCGGCGGTGCCGTCCTGGTGAGGTGCTGCTGCGCATGGTGGGCCGCCCGCAATGCCGTGCGTGCCAGCCGCGCGCGGGAAGGTCTACGACGCGCGCACCTACACGCTCCGCCGCACCAGGCTCGCCACCAGCCACAGCCGGTCCCCGTACGCCCGCTCCGCGCACATCCACAGCCGGACCGGCTCGCCCGCGATCTCGACGTCCGCGCCGGACTCCGGCCCCCACACCCACTCGCGGGCCTCGGCGTTCCCGCCGGTCTTCGGCGAACCCGTGGCCCCGCCGAGCAGCGCGAGCGAGACCCGCACCGGCTCCGCCGGCTCCGCGCCGACGATCTCGGCGTGCGTCACGATCCCCTGCCGGTCGGTCTCGACGTGCGCGACGGCCGCGAGGTCGCCGTCCGCCTCGAACGCGACCTCCGGCTCGGACAGATCGATGTTGAGGAGGCGCCGCCGCTCGGCGTCGAGCGTGATGGGGGTCGCGTAGGGGCGCCAACCGGCGCGGGCGAAGGCGTCGAGCGCGGCGCGCCGGGGCTGGCCGAGGACCCGATCGAGCGGCGGGAGGGGCAGAGGCAGGCTCATCGCGAGGCCTCCTTCGAGGACGGCGCGGACGGCGCGGCGGGCGCGGACGCGGGCGCGGTGGACTGCGGGGTCGCCCGCTCGGTCCAGGGCGCCGGCAGGATCGGGCTCCGCTCGTTCGCCTTCGTCACGCGCTGCAGCTCGAGCTCCCCGATGAGCGCCTCGGGGGCGATGGTCGAGACCGGGACGTAGCCGCTCTCCGCGCCGCAGTAGCCGTTGAACACGCGCGACCAGTCGCCGGTGGCGAGCACCTTGTTGATGCTCGTGAGCGGGGTGCCGATCAGCTCCACTCCGCGGACCAGCTCCTCCTTTCCGGTCTTCGCGTCGACGCGGTAGACGAGCCTGGGCGTCCCCTTGAACGCCTGGTACCCGTACGACATGGTGTTGGTGTTCCCGCCGGTGATGTCGCGGATCACGAGCCCGAACGGCTTCCCCTGCCGGCGCGCCTCCGCCATGAGCATCCGCTTCAGCTCCTCGGAGCTCACGCGCTTCCGCGATTCGACGACGAGGTTCGACATGCGCGCCATGGGCTGTCGGTTCGCCTGGGCGCGGCCGTGGCCGTTGGACCGCTCGAACGGCTTCACCGGCTTGCGCGAGAGGAGATAGCTCTCGAGCTTCCCGTCCCGGACGAGCACCGTGCGCTTCGCGGGCACGCCCTGCTCGTCGAACGCGTACGTCCCGTTGAGCGCGACGCCGCCCACCTGATCGAGCGTCGGGTCGTCCACGATCGTGAGGAAGGTCGGCAGGACGACCTGCCCGATCTGTC
Organism: Anaeromyxobacter oryzae; assembly: GCF_023169945.1. GTDB lineage: Bacteria > Myxococcota > Myxococcia > Myxococcales > Anaeromyxobacteraceae > Anaeromyxobacter > Anaeromyxobacter oryzae. The sequence goes on along the minus strand of NZ_AP025591.1, from coordinate 850,501 downwards.
CCTTGTAGGTCTGTCCCTCCTGATCGTCGTCCATCCGCTCGCCCTCGAGCCGGTGCCCGACGGCCTCGTGGAACAGGACGCCGGTCGCCTCCGGCTCGAGGATCGCCGGGCCGGTGTACGGGTCGATGGCGGGCGCCGACCGCAGCGCCTCCAGCTCCCGGATCACGGCCTCGGCGGCCGCGCGGAGCGCGTCCGGCGGGGGCAGCTCCGCCTCGGAGCGTGCGTAGAAGTCGCGGCCGTCCTCGAGCAGCTGGCCGTCCGGGGCGCGCGCCACCGCCTGGACGTGGACGCCGTAGATCGTCTGCTCCGTCACGAGCGCGGAGCCCTCGCTCGAGGCGAACCACCGGACCTGCTTCTCCGCGGTGACGCGGACCTGCGAGTCGAACACCTGGGGGTGGTCGCGGAAGGCCGCCGTGGTCTCCCGGATGATCCCCTGCCAGCGCTCGCGATCGAAGGGGAACGGGCGGGGCGCGTCCACGTGGTGGACGGGAGCCTCGCGCGAGAAGCTCGGCGCCCGGTCCGGCTCCTCCTCGCGATACACGGCCTTCGACTTCTTCTTGAAGTAGGCGGAGAGCGCCTCCTTGTACCTCTCGTCGGTCGCGAGCCAGAGCGCGTTCCGCAGCGCCGTCACGTCCCCGTCGACGGGGGCGTCCTTCGGCGCATACCAGGTCGGCCCGTCGTCGCCGCCGCCGCCGCCGATCACGATGGTGGCCTCCTCGGGCCCGGAGGAGTCGAACGCGTACGATCCGACCCGCAGGTCGACGAGGAGGTTCCGGTCCCGCCGCGGGTGGTCGTCGAAGATCGCGCCGTACCGCCCGGTGAGGTCCTGCTTCGAGACGTCCACCACCTGGTACGAGAGGAAGTAGGGCGCCTCGTACCCCTTCAGGCGCAGCCGCTCCATCGAGCGCGCGAGCTCCGCCCGCATCGCGTCGAGGGTGGCAAGGCGGTCGTCCGCGGGCGCGGCGGGCGACGCGGGGGCCACCAGGGCCGCGCTCCCGGCCCGCGGAGCGGCGGGTGTCGAGAGAGCGGGGACGGCGGCGAGCAGCAGCGGGGCGAGCAGTCGGGCGATGGTCACGGGTGCGGTCTCGGGATTCCCGATCGTCTCTAGCACGCCCTGACGCCGCGCGCCGGCTCGCCGGGGCCCCGGCCCGGGGCCGGATGCCGCAGCGGCCCCTCCCGACCCTCACGCCTTCACGATCTTCTCGCGCCCCACCCGGACCGCCCTGCAGGCGTTCCGGGTGTCGATGACGAGGCGGGACCGGTCGACGACCCGCGCGTAGTCGATGGTTGAGTGGTCGGTCGCGATGAGCACCGCGTCCGCGGTCGCGAGCGCGTCGTCGGTGAGCGGGACGCTCACCATGTCGAGGCGGTGCTGGCGCATGCGCGGCACCCGCGGCACGTACGGATCGTGGTAGACGACCTGGGCGCCGCGCTCCTGCAGGAGCTCGATGAGCCGCACCGCCGGGCTCTCGCGCATGTCGTCCACGTCCTTCTTGTAGGCGATCCCGAGCACCAGGATGCGGGCGTCCTTGAGCGTCCGCCCGCGCTCGTTCAGCGCCTCCATCGTCCGGTGGATCACGTACCGCGGCATGTCCGTGTTCACCTCGCCGGCGAGCTCGATGAACCGGGTCTGGAACTCGTACTGGCGGGCCTTCCAGGTCAGGTAGAAGGGGTCGATGGGGATGCAGTGCCCGCCGAGCCCTGGGCCGGGCTGGAACGGCATGAACCCGAACGGCTTCGTGGACGCGGCGTCGATCACCTCGTTCACGTCCATGCCCATGCGGTGGCAGAGCATCTTGAGCTCGTTCACGAGCGCGATGTTCACGCTGCGGAACACGTTCTCGAGGAGCTTCGTCATCTCGGCGACGCGGGTGGACGAGACCGGCACCACGCGATCGAACGACGAGCCGTAGAGCGCGAGCGCCGCCTCGAGGCAGGCGGGCGTGTAGCCGCCGACGATCTTCGGGATGGTGTGCGTCGCGACCCCGGACCCCGGGTTCTCCCGCTCGGGCGAGAACGCGAGGAAGAAGTCGCGCCCGGCGCGGAGGCCGCTCCCGCGCTCGAGGATGGGCAGGAGCACCTCCTCCGTCGTGCCGGGGTAGGAGGTCGACTCGAGGACGACCGCCTGTCCCGGCCGGACGTGCGGCGCGAGCGCCTCGCCGGTCCGCTCGATGTAGGTGAGGTCCGGCTCGCGCTCGCGGGTGAGGGGGGTCGGCACGCAGATGACGACCGCGTCGCACGCCGCGGCCCGGGCGAAGTCGGTGGTCGCCTGGAGCTTCCCGCCGTCCACGGCCTCCGCAACGTCCGCCGCGTCGACCGTCCTGAGGTAGCTCTTCCCGGCGTCGAGGAGGCGCGGCTTCTCCGGATCCACGTCGATGCCGACGGCGCGGAGGCCGCCGCGGCGCGAGAAGGTCAGCGCGAGGGGCAGGCCCACGTAGCCGAGCCCGACCACGGCGATGCGCGCGGTGCGGTCGGCGAGGCGGGAGAGCAGGTGGCTGGCCTGGAGGATGGGCTGCGGCTCGATCATGACGTCGGGCTCCGTTCTTCTGCGGGGAGGTGGAGGAACAGGGTGGCGAGCGCGGCGGGGCACGCGACCGGGCCGGCGAGGAGGATCGCGGAGGCGTCCTCGAGCTCGCCGTAGCCCCGCGCGCGCAGCGCGGGTCCGAGCTCGGGCACGAGCCCCGCGGGGCACGCGAAGGCGACGAGCAGCCGGCCCGCGCCGCCGAGCGGGACCTCGACGGCGTGCTCGGGATCGACGGGACGGCGGAGCCGCGCCAGGAGCGCGAGCCGCGCGAGGGCGGCGGCCTCCGCGCCCGTGACCCGGCGGAGGCGCGCGCGCGTCGACGCGAGCGGCCAGCGCAGCTCGATGGCGTGCGTGCCGCGGCCGAGGATCCGGTCGACGGCGACGAGCCCCGCCTCGGCCGCCCACAGCTCGCGGCGGTGGACCACGCCGGCGCGCGGGACGAAGCCGCGGTGCTCGCCCGCGAGATGGTCGGCCTCCTCGCCGGACGAGAACGCCACGACCCGGGCGCCCGCCGCCTCGGGCAGCGCGAAGATCCGGCCGGGGACGAGCGGCGCCTGCTCGAGCCCGTCCACGACCGCGGTCGCGTGCGCGCGGGTGGAGCGGAAGGCGTCGCGGAGCGCGGGGTCGCGCCCGTACACCGGCATCCCCGGATCGCACACCGCGCGAACGCCTGCGACGAAGAGCTCGAGCGCGAGCTTGTCGTTGTGGTTGTGGCCGCCGATGCCGCGCTGGCCGTTCGGGCCGCACGAGACGAACGCCTCGACCGGCCCGCGCCGGAGCGCGTGGAAGCCGCCGTCGCGGAACACCGCGCTGCGCGGCGCCGGGCCGGGCCGGGCCCCCGCCACCCACTCGAGCGCCGCGGGCCCGAGCAGCCAGGCGACCTCGACGGCGTCGCCCGCGCCGGGCCGGACGAGGAGCGAGGGATCGCGGAGCAGCGCAGCGCCGAGCGGCAGCAGGTACCCGCCCTCGGTCGCCCCGCGCGCGGCGACCGCGAGGACGTGCCCCGAGTCGTTGTCCCCGAGCTGCGGCAGCTCGCCGGAGGACGAGAGCAGCGCCCGCGTCGCGCCGAAGAGCCCCGCGAGGCGCCGCGCGTAGCCGCGGCCCAGGCCCGTCCGGGCGGCGTGCGCGAGCAGCAGCCCCGCCACGTACAGCTCGAGGGAGAAGCGCTGGTAGGCGACGGACCCCTCGAAGCTCGTGCCGTCCTCGTTCACCTGCTCGGCGATGGCGCGGCGGAGCCCGTCGACGGCCAGGGCGCGCCAGCGCGGCGCCTCCGGCCACTCCGGCAGCGCGCCCGCGCACGCGAGGAGCCCCACCCAGTCCGTGACGAGGTGGTTGTTCGGGACGGCCGTGTCGTCCTCGAGGTGGGCGAGCACGAAGCGCCCCGTCGCGACGAGGAGCCGGACGGCGTCGACGGCGAGGGCCGGGTCCGGCTCACGCCGGCGGAACGACAGGATCCAGAGGGCGACGGTGAGGTTCCACGCCCGGATCGCGGCCTCCATCGCGCTCGTCCAGTGGACGCCGTGGCCGACCGGGTTCGCGCGGACGAAGTCCTGGACGGAGGTGGCGAGCGCCGCGGCGAGGTCGTCCCCGTGGCGCGGGTCGAGCACCGCGCCCTGCGCGAGCGCCACCCACTGCTCGCCACGCGCGAGGGCCCAGGCCATCTTCACGTCCAGCTCCGGCGCGGGCGGGAGCGCGCCGGACGGGGCCCAGCCCACGAACCAGCCGCCGTGCACGAAGTCGCGCTGCCAGTCGAGGCCGCCGTCGGCGCGCCGCGCGTCGACGACCCGCCCGTACACCGTGAGGCGACCCTCCGCGGCCGCGTCGGCGCGGGCGACGGTGCGCGCGACCTCGCCCGGCGCGTGCCGCTCGAGGGCCCGGCGGAGCGCGCCGGCCGTCCACGCGGGGCGCGCCGGTCGGGGCCGTGCGAGCAGCGTCGCGAGCGCGGGGGGCGCGTCGCAGCCGAGGACGGCGAGGAGCCGCTCCGGCGGTGGCGCGAGCGGCGGGGCGAGCCTGTTCCAGGCGCCGCGCACGGCGCGCCGCGCCGCCGTCGCGAGGAGGCGCTGCGGGGCCACCCGCGTCGCGAGGAATCCGTAGTAGCCGATCGCCATCGTCTCGTCCGGGGGGACGTCCGCCCGCTCGGAGCCGCGCGCGCCCGCGCCGCCACGGCCCGAGGCCGCCACGGTCCGCGCGCCCCTCCTCCCGCCTCCCGGTCGCGCCCTGGACGGGCGCCAGCCTCTCGGGCAGCACCACGAAGCAAAGGCCCGGCCAGCGCGGTGGGCCGCGAGGGGAGCGCACGGAGCGCGCGGCACGGGGCGCCCGCGGGGCGCTCCGGCGGCGCGGCTCTTCACCGGATGGGAACGAGCTTTCCCATTCGACGGCGCCGCCGCGGGTCCGGATCCGCCGGCGGCGTGTTCCGGGCACTGGCAGGCGCCTTGCTTCACTCGCGGCGGGGCCGGCGCGATGCCGCACGGTCCGGCTCGGTCCGAGGAGGCAGCGTGGGCGGCGCGGTTGCGGTGGGGCTCCTGATCGAGGAGCAGCGGGGCGAGATCACGGAGACGTGGAGGCGCGCCGTGGAGGACGAGCTGGGCGGCGAGCCCGCGATCGGGTTCGCCGTCGGACCGTTCCTCCGGGAGCTGTCGCTCGCGCTCCGAGGGGACGTGCCGCCGTCACGGCCGCGCGGCGCGGACGGCCTGCAACGGTGCACGGTGCTCGTCCGCTCGGGCGCCCAGCCGGCGCGGGTCGCCCGGGAGTTCAAGCTGCTGCACCGGGCGATCTGGAGCGCGCTCCGGCGCGCCGGGCGCATCATCGCCGCCGACGAGCGGCGTGCCGCGGACGAGTGGCTCGACGAGGCGCTCGCCGCGTCGCTCGACCGCCTCGAGCGGGTCCGGATGCGGATCGATCTGCTGGAGCGCGGGCCCGCGGTGGTGCCGGCGAGCCGCGAGGGCGCGCGCCCGGTCGCGACGCCGCCGGCGCGGATCGGCACGGTCCGCCCGCCGCCCCTGCCGCAGGCCCGCCCCGCCGCGGCCCGGCCGCCGCCGCTCCCGGCGTGGCTCGGTCACGTCGGGGAGTGAGGCAGGCACCGTTCGGTGGAGGAGGCCGGGACCGCTCGTGGTGAGCCTGTCGAGCCACGAGCGGATGCGCCGGAAGCGCTTCCCCCGAGCCTCTCGAACGGTCGGGGCGAGCGGGTAGCGCGCCCGGCCTGACGTCCTCCCTTCCCCGGATCGCACCTCCCCGGAGCGATCGCCCCCCATATTCTCCACGGGCGAAGCTGCGCCCGGAGTGAAGCCGCAGCGCCGGGCGCCCGCCCGTGCGCGCGTTGGGGGACCGGGCCAGCACGGCTCGTCCTAGAGCTGCCGCCAGAAAACGAGCGAGCGAGCCGCGTGTGCGGCCGGGTGGGGCCGTGCGTCCTCCCTGGCGCCGAACGTCGGATGGCCTGCGCCAGCGGCCGAGCCACACCCTCCTCCACGCACGTTTGCTCACCAGGGGACGAGAAATTCGGTCGGTAGGCCCTCCGTTTCGGGAGCGCTGCAACGAACCCGGAAAGGAGCCGACCCGATGAAGACCCGCCGAGCCGTCCTCGCCGCTGCCATGGCGCTCACCCTTGCCCCGCTTGCCTCCCGCGCGGGCGAGGTGTGGACCGCCTCCGCGAGCGAGAAGATCCGGCCCGACGCGAAGCCGCGCGCGACGACCGACGCGCGCATCGCGGCCGCCCGCAACGAGTTCGAGGCCTTCCAGGTGGTGGTGACGGGCCCCGCGTCGAAGGTGAGCGCGAAGGCGACGATCTCCGGCCCGTCGAAGCTGGACGCGCCGCGCCTCTTCCGCGAGGACCTCATCGACCTCGCGCACCCCTCGGCGCTCGACGGCGCCACCGGCAAGTGGCCGGACGCGCTCGTCCCGGACGTCGACGACGTCGTCGGCGAGCAGCGCAACGCGTTCCCGTTCGACGTGAGCAGCGGCGAGAGCCGCGCGATCTGGGTGGAGGTCCACGTGCCCGCCGACGCGGCGCCCGGGACCTACCAGGGCGAGGTGACCGTCAGCTCGAGCGACGGCGAGGCGAAGATCCCGTTCTCGCTCGTGGTGTGGGACTTCGTGCTCCCCTCCACGTCCTCGCTCCGCACCGCGTTCAACCTGTCGTACGGGCTGCTCATGGCGGTGCACAAGGTGTCCGGTGACGACCACGCGGCCCTCCGCGCGCGCTACGGCCAGCTCGCCCTCGACCACCACATCACGCTCACCGGCATCACCGACGACGGCGCGAGCTTCGACCCCGCTCACATCGACCGCTTCTACGGGCCGCTCATCGACGGCAAGGCGCCGACGCAGCTCCAGGGCGCGAAGCTCACGGCAGTGAAGTACATGGGCAGCCGCCAGAGCGTGGACGAGCACCGGCAGTGGGCCGGCCTCGCGAAGTCCCGCGGCTGGTTCGATCGCCTCTTCGACTACACCTGCGACGAGCCGCCCCTCACCTGCGCCTGGGGCGACATCGGTCCCCGCGCCCAGGTCGCGCACGACGCCGACCCGGACTTCCGCACGCTCGTGACGACGCAGATCTGGGACGCGCAGGACCACGGCGTCGACAAGTCGATCGACATCATGGTGCCGGTCATCAACTGGACGGACGACAAGCCGGGCAGCGCCGTCGCCGGCGATCAGCGCTCGCGCTACGACGGCTGGCTCCAGTCGGGGAAGACGAAGGAGCTGTGGCTCTACCAGAGCTGCATGAGCCACGGCTGCGGCGGCACGGTGAACATCGGCTCGCCGTCGGACTCGGACAAGTACTACACGGGCTGGCCGAGCTACATGATCGACGCGTCCGCGACCCGGAACCGCGCGATGGAGTGGTTCTCCTTCCTCGAGGACGCGAGCGGCGAGCTGTACTGGGAGACCGCGAACGCGTTCACGCACGACGCCTGGTCGAACCAGTGGGACTTCACGGGCAACGGCGACGGCACGCTCTTCTACCCGGGCACCCCGTCCCGCATCGGCGGCAAGACCGACATCCCGGTCGCGTCCATCCGGCTCAAGATGATCCGCGAGGGCATGGAGGACTACGAGTACCTGAAGCTGCTCGCGGACGCCGGTGACCGCGACGGCGCCCGGCAGGTCGCGCGCGACCTGTTCCCGAACGCGTGGACGACCGACGTCGCTCCCGACAAGCTCGCGGCGGCGCGCGAGGAGATCGCGAAGCGCATCCTCGCGGCGAAGGGGAAGGGCTTCACCGGCACCGAGGGCGCGACCGTCGGCGGTCCCGCCGCCGCCGCCACCGCCACCGCCAGCAAGGGCGGGTGCGGCTCGACGGGCGGCACCGGCGGCGCGACGCTCCTCGCGCTCCCGCTGCTCCTCCTCGCGGCGCGCGGCGGGACGCTCCGCCGGGCCCTCGCCGCGGTCGTGGCGCGGCGTCGGTAGTCCGCGCCGGACGCAGATCGCAGCGCTCGCGGGCGCGGCCGGGATCGGCCGCGCCCGCTCCCTTTTCCACGTTCTTGGTGCCGCGCGACGCTCGGCTACAATCACGGACCGTGCGTACGTTCGGCCGATACCGCCTCCTCGAGCTCCTCGCGTCCGGCGGGATGGCCGACGTGTGGCGCGCCGAGACGACGGGGGCTGCCGGCGTCGTGAAGGAGGTCGCGCTGAAGCTCGTGCGCGGCGAGCACGAGGCGCGGAGCGACTTCGTCCGGATGTTCATCGAGGAGGCGCGGCTCGCCTCCCGGCTCACCCACGCGAACGTCGTCCAGGTGTTCGACTTCGACCAGGTCGACGGCCGGTACTTCATCGCGATGGAGCTCGTCCGCGGCCGGACGCTCGCGGCCGTCGCGGAGCGGGCGCGGGAGCTGGGGCAGAAGCTCGGGCTTCCGCGCGCGGTGCACGTCGGCGCCGAGGTGGCGAAGGGGCTCGCCTACGCCCACCGGCTCCCCGGCCCGGACGGCGCGCCGCTCGGGATCGTCCACCGGGACGTCTCCCCGCACAACGTGCTCGTGTCCTTCGAGGGCGAGGTGAAGCTCGCCGACTTCGGGATCGCGCGCGCGATGAGCCGCGCCGGCCTCACGGAGCCCGGCACCGTGAAGGGCAAGCTCGCGTACATGCCGCCGGAGCAGGCGCGCGGCGGTGGTGCGGTGGACTCCCGCGCGGACGTGTTCGCGCTCGGCGTCGTCCTCTGGGAGCTCTGCGCCGGGCGCCGGCTGTTCGCGCGGGACACCGAGGCCGCGACGTACGCGGCGGTGGTCGACGGCGCGCCACCGTCGCCGCCGTCCGCCTGGAACGAGGCGGTGCCGCCCGAGCTCGACGGGGTCGTCCTGGGCGCGCTCGAGCGGGATCCCGCCCGGCGCACCGCGTCCGCGCAGGAGCTGGCGAACGCGCTCGGCCGCGTCCTGCTCGGCCTCGTGCGCTCGCCCGAGGACTTCGAGCTGCGGGGCCTCATGCATCGCCTCTGGCCGGACGGCGCGACGCCGGCCCCGGCGCGCGCGGTGGAGCGGACCGTGGTGCGCCCGCGGGCGGCTCCCGGCACGCCCGGGGGCGCGATGGGCGCCGCCGCGGACGAGGTGCCGGCGGAGGAGACGGGAGGGGACGGGCTCACGCGAACGGCAGCGCCGGGGACGCGGCGGCGGAGGAGGTGGGCCGCGATCGCCGCCCTCGCCGTGTCGGTCGTCGTGGGCGTGGGAGGCCTTCTCTCGATCACCAGGTCGAACCCGAACCCGAACGCGAACCCGCCCCCGGTGCCCGGCTCCCGCGCCCCAGGTCCCGTGGACCCTGGCCCGACCGCGACCACGGCCGGGGCGGGCACGGAGAGCGGGGCAGGGGCCACGGGCGACGGGACGCGGGTCACGGTCACGGAGAGGCCGGGCACGTCGACGGGCACGGCCACGGGCACGTCGACGGCCACGCTCGCGACCCCGGCACCGACCCCAGTCTCGACCCCGCCGGTCATCCACCCTGCGCCGGTGAAGGCCGCTCCCGCGCCCTCCGACGCGACCTCGCCCGGCCTGCTGCACGTCACCTCGCCGTCCTGGGCGTACGTCTCCGTCGACGGTCGCCCCGTCGGCGAGACGCCGATGACGATCCCGCTCCCTCCCGGCCGGTACCGCGTCCGCGCCTCGCATCCGCGCCACGGGATGCGCGAGGCCTGGGTCGAGATCGCCCCCGGCCGCCGCACCGACTGGGCCGCCGGCCTCGGCCGCTGATCCGCCCCGGACCCGGGGCCGATCCCCTCCAGACCGCGCTTCACGCCGGCCGCCTCGCCGGACGGTGACCGCCCACCTGCGGCGGGACGCCCCGCCGTGGCGCGCCATTCGCGGGTTGACCAAAGCCACTCAATGGATTACCGTCCAAATCAAGTTTTCAGTGTAGGATTAAGAATAGAGAATCCTGAGTGGATTTCCGCGACGACGAGATCGCCCGCCTCGAGCGGGACAGGGCCGCCGGGATCACGAGCGTCGAGGTCGTGCGGCTGTTCGCGGAGAAGGGCGCGCGGCTGTCTGCCGCGACGTTCCGGAAGTACGTGCAGATGGGGCTCTTGCCCCGGAGCCGGCGGGTCGGCCGCAAGGGCAAGCACACCGGGTCGACCGGGCTCTACCCGGTCTCGGTGGTCCGGCGGATCGCGCTCATCAAGCGGATGATGGCGGAGGGCTACACGGTCGAGGACATCCGCGGCAGCTTCGTGACGGTGCGGAACCGGCTCGAGGACGTGGAGAAGGGTCTCCAGGAGCTCGTCGAGGAGCTCACGCGGAAGGCGCGGGCGCACCCGCGCCGCAGGCAGTTCGAGGACGAGCTCGTCCGGGCGGAGCGCGAGGTTCGGAAGGCGCTCGAGCGGATCGAGAAGGTGGGGGGAGCGGTCGCCACGGTGACGGCGCAAGCCGTCGAGGCGTGACGATCGCGGCGCCGGCCCGGCGCCCGTGGATGGTGGACGGCGCCCCCGGGGGCGCCCGTGGCGGAGAGGGAGGGCAGGGGATGAGCGAGGTGAATCGGACCGCGGAGCCCGCGCCGGAGCAGCCGGAGCAGGAGCAGGACCAGGCGCTCGGCGGGGAGGAGCTGGACGGCGACGGCAAGCGGGGCCGGCGGCGGTCGAAGACGATGTCCCGCAAGGAGATCGCGCGGGAGCTGCGGCGCCAGCGGGCCTTCGGGCTCATGGACCCGGAGCTGGACGCGACGATGCGGGAGATGGAGGCTCGCCGGCCGCGCTCGCGCGCCGACTGCGCGAACGGCCCCCGGCCCTGCATGTTCATCTCCTGCAAGCACCACCTCTACCTGGACGTGAACCCGACGACCGGGTCCATCAAGCTCAACTTCCCGGACCGGGAGGTGTGGGAGCTCGACGAGACCTGCGCGCTGGACGTCGCCGACCGGGGAGGGATCACGCTCGAGGAGGTGGGGACGATCATGAACCTCACCCGCGAGCGCATCCGGCAGGTCGAGACGCGCGGGCTCTCGAAGCTCCGCACGATCACCGAGGACGAGCCGCGGATCCCGCCGCCTCACGGCGCGGACGAGCCGTAGCGGTCCCCGGGCGGTATCCGGCGGGCGCCTCCCCGGCGCCCGGGCGGCACCGCGCGCCTTGAAAGCGGACCCGGCGTTCGCTACAAGGGCAGCCCTCCAGAGGAGGTCGCCCTACATGGTCCGCCGTGCGCTCGTCTCGGTCTCCGACAAGACCGGTCTCGTCCCCTTCGCCAGGCGTCTCGCCGCCCTCGGGGTGGAGCTGCTCTCCACCGGCGGCACGCAGAAGGCGCTCGCCGACGCCGGCGTGAAGGTCGTCTCGGTCGGCGACTACACCCAGGCCCCGGAGATCCTCGGCGGCCGCGTGAAGACGCTCCACCCGCGCGTGCACGGCGGCATCCTCTACCGGCGCGGCCTCGCCTCGGACGAGGCGGACGTGAAGGCGCGGGACATCCCGCCCATCGACCTCGTCGTGGTGAACCTCTACCCCTTCCGCGAGGCGGTCGCCGCGGGGAAGCCGTTCGCCGAGTGCGTCGAGGAGATCGACATCGGCGGCCCGACCATGGTTCGGAGCGCGGCGAAGAACTCGGCGCACGTCGGGGTGATCGTCGATCCGGCGGACTACGAGAAGGTCGCCGCGGAGCTCGAGCAGACGAAGGCGCTCTCGGAGGCGACGCGCTTCTACCTGATGAAGAAGGCGTTCGCGCACACCGCGTCCTACGACGCGGCCATCTCCGAGTACCTGACGGCGCGCGAGACGCCCGCCGCGGAGCCGGCGCACTTCCCGCAGACGCTCGCCGCCGTCTACACGAAGGTCCAGGACCTCCGCTACGGCGAGAACCCGCACCAGGCCGGCGCGTTCTACCGGGCCGGCCGCGAGCCGGACGAGCCGACGGTCGCGTTCGCGAAGGTGCTGCAGGGCAAGGAGCTCAGCTACAACAACCTCCTCGACCTCGAGGCCGCCCTCGCCGGCGTGAAGGAGTTCGACGGCGTCGCCGCGGCGGTCGTGATCAAGCACAACACGCCGTGCGGGGTCGCCGTCGGGAAGACGCCCGGCGAGGCGTTCGCCCGCGCGCGCGAGTGCGATCCGGTCTCCGCGTTCGGCGGCATCGTCGCGCTGAACCGCCCGGTGGACTACGCCGCCGCGGAGGAGCTCACGAACCTCTTCCTCGAGTGCATCATCGCCCCGTCCTACTCCGACGACGCCCGCGCGGCGCTCGCCGTGAAGAAGAACCTCCGCCTCCTCGAGGCGCCGCGCCTCGGCGAGCCGCGGTCCGCCTGGAAGCGCCGGCCGGAGGAGCAGCGGGAGCTGCGGTCGATCCCCGGCGGGCTCCTCGTGATGGACCGCGACCTCGGGTCCATCCGCCGCGAGGACTGCAAGGTGATGACGAAGCGCGCGCCGACCGAGGAGGAGTGGCGGGATCTCCTCTTCGCGTGGAAGGTCGTGAAGCACGTGAAGTCGAACGCCATCGTGTTCGCGAAGGGCGATCGCACGGTCGCCATCGGCGGCGGCCAGACGAGCCGCGTCGAATCGGTGAAGACGGCGGTGATGAAGGCCCAGCTCGACGTGCGCGGCTCCTCCGTCGGGTCGGACGCGTTCTTCCCGTTCAAGGACGGCGTCGAGGAGATCATCAAGGCGGGCGCCACGGCGATCATCCAGCCGGGCGGCTCGATGCGAGACGCCGAGGTGGTCGCGGCGGCCGACGCGGCCGGCATCGCGATGGTCGCGACCGGGATGCGGCACTTCCGGCACTAGTCGCGTTCGCGATTCGCGAACGCGAACGCGGTCCAGCTCGCAGTCGCGTTCGCGGTCGCGCGGGTTCCACCCCTCCCCCCGGCAGAGCCTGGGGGAGAGGGCCGGGGCTCATGATTCATCACAACCGAACGAGAACCGGCGCCTCGCGCCCAACCGGTCTTCATCGGTGAAAGTGAAGGAGGGCTGAGAAGGGGGCCGGCCGAGGCGGGTCCGCGGTGAGGAAACGTCGACCGCGTGGATCGGCTACCAAGAAGCCTGCGTCGCAATGACGGCGAGCTCCCGGCGCGAGACGCGGATGCGGGCGCGTTCGGGGGAACCCAACGGATCGCGTCGGGCGGTTGACACGTCTCCGGCGCTTTCGCGGATCGCGCGTCGCGCCCACGCGAGGACGCCTCTCCCGCAGCGCTCCGCGCGCGTTGCGCGTCGCGAGCGGCGTCCGAACCCCGGCGCGAGGCGGCTCGCCAATTCTCGCGCCAGTGCTCGAATCCGTGCGTTTGCGGAGGGTGAGAATTCGCGTGAGACGATGCCCGCATGAACGCTCGCGACTCCTCGATCCGCCTCTCCGAGCTCCTCCGCCGCGAGCACCACGCGATGGCGGCCTTCCTCGTCGCGCTGGCCGACTTCGACGCGAAGCGGCTGTGGCTCGAGCTCGGCTACCCGAGCCTCTTCACCTACCTGAACCGGGAGCTCGGGCTCTCGAAGAGCGCGGCCTTCTACCGGAAGACCGCCGCCGAGCTCATCCAGCGCTTCCCCGAGCTGGTCGAGCCGCTCGAGGACGGCAAGCTGTGCCTCTCCACCGTCGGCGAGCTCGCCCAGGTGCTCACGCCGGAGAACCGGTACGAGGTGATCCCCCGGTTCCTCCACCTCTCGAAGCAGGAGGCGCGGGCGGTCGTCGCTGAGCTGAAGCCGGTGGAGCGGCCTCCGCGCCGGGAGGTCGTGACGACCGTTCGCGTCGCGGCGCCGCCGTCGGCTCGCGACCCCGAACCCGCCGCAGCGCTCGAGCTCGGCGCGCCGGCGACCGCCTGTGTCATTGCGCCCGGTTCGCCGGCAGAACTCGTCGATGCCAAAGTGGCCACACGGACCGTGAACGCCCCGGTCTCCCGGACGACGCCGCCGACCTTCGAGCCGCTCACTGCCGACCTCCGTCGGATGCACCTCACCGTCACGAAGCGGTTCGAGGCGAAGGTTGCCGACGCCGGGGACGCGCTCTCCCACTCGCATCCGGGGGCGAGCACCGAGGAGATCCTCGAGGTCGCGCTCGACCTCCTCCTCGACCGGGCCAAGAAGCGGAAGGGCCTGGTCGAGAAGCCGCGGCGCGAGAAGCGGCCGTCGAGACCGGACCACATCCCGGCGGAGGTGAAGCGGGCGGTGTGGGTGCGGGACGGCGGCTGCTGTCGGTGGGCTCTCGAGAACGGCGGCGTCTGCGGCTCGCGCCACCGTCTCCAGTACGACCACATCCAGCCGAAGGCGCTCGGCGGGAAGTCGACGATCGAGAACGTTCGCCTCCTCTGCGCTCGGCACAACTTGCTCGCCGCACGGAGGATCTTCGGCGATGCATGGATGGACAGGTACGCGCCGGCCCGCAAGGCCACCGCGGCGACGGGACGCCGCGACGCCGGCTCGGCGGGTGCGCGCTCCGAAGTTCCCGCCGCGGCCCTGACCGGGCCGACGTGACCGTCGGGCGCGCCGGAGCGCCTCCCGAAGCCTCCGGCTGGCCAGGCCCCATCGCCGTCGTCGCGACGCAGGCGTCTTGGTGGCCGATCCCCGCGGCGACGTCTCGCCCCTGCGGCCACGCCCCGGCCGTCCCCCTTCTTCTAGAGCCCCTTCCCCGCTCGCCAACACAGACGAGGCGTCCCTGCGGCGACGGTCGCGGTGGTCCGAGATGTGATGAATCGTCAGGGTCCGGGGTGAGGGGGACACGGGCGCCGGGTTCGGGTTCGGGGTTGCCGCGCCTCGTCGAGCCGCGTCGACCTCGGGATCCCACCTCCCGTGTCCGCCGTACGCCGGCGAGCGGTCCGGGTGCGGTACTCTCCGCGCCATGGCGCCCGTGACCTGCCCGTTGTGCTTCGCCGTCTTCGAGGGCGACGCGGCGCGCGCCGGCGCCGCCGTGTGCCCCGGCTGCGCCTCCCGCGCGCAACGGAGGACGCACCGCCCCGCAGCGGCCGCCCCCGCCGTCCCGCCACGCGCACCCGCCCGCGCCGCCGGCCCGTCGCGGCGCGTCCTCGCGGCCGCCGTCGCGCTCGCGCTGGTCGCGGTGACCGCCGGCGTCGTCCTCGGCCGCCGCGCCCTCCGCCCGGCGCCGGCACCGGCGCCGCCGCCGTCCGCGGCCGAGGCGCTCGTCGGGCGCTGGCGCGCCACAGGCGTCCTGCCTCCGGCAGCGTCCCCCGACGACGCCGACGCCGACCGGCAGCTGGCCAACGCGCGCGCCGCGCTCGCGGCCGACCTGCCGGCCCGCGCCGAGGACGCGCTCCGCTACGCGCGCCTCGCCCTCGCTGCCGCGCCGCGCCGGGCCGACGCGGTCGCCGCCTGGGTCTCGGCGTTCGCGGCGACCGTCGGGGACGACACGACCGGCGCGGAGCTCGCCGCCGCGCACGACGTCGTCCGCGACGCGCTCGCGCGCTCGCCCGGGGACGGCCCGCTCCTCGCCGCGTCGACCCGCCTGCTGCTCGCGGTCCCGAGCGCCGCCAACGTCGCGCAGGCGGAGGACGCTGCCCGGCGCGCGCTCGCCGCGGCACCGCGCGACCCGGAGGTCCGGCTCGCCGCCGGGCTCGCGATCGCCGGCCGCGACCCGGAGGCCGCGGCGCGCGAGCTCGAGGCCGCGGCCGCGGACGCGCCCGCGGATCGCCGGCTCATCTCCGCGGCGGCGCGCGCCCGCTGGGCGGCGGGGGACGCGGCCGCAGCGCTCGCCCTCGCCGGGTCGCGGCTCGCGCAGGACCCCGGGCACGCCGGCGCGCTGGCGCTCACCGCGGAGATCGAGACCGCCGCGGGCCGGTGGGACGCCGCGCGCGCCGCGCTCGCGCGGTGGGCGGCGGCGGACGGCGCGGCCGCCGAGCCGCCGCTGCTGCTCGCGCGGCTCGCGTACCAGGTGGATGGGGATCTCGCCGCCGCGCGCCGCCACCTCGACGCGGCGCTCGCGAGGGGCCCCGGCGACTTCCTCGCAGCCCGGATCCTCGCCCACCGCGCCGCGGTGACGCGCGCCGCGGGCGATCGCGCCGCCGCGGTGGACGCGGTGGAGATGGCGCTGAAGCGCGTACCGGGCAGCGCGCCCGCGCGGTTCCAGGCGGCGCTCCTCGCGTTCGAGGCCGCCGACGCGGCCGCGACCCGCGAGTCGGCCGGGGTGCTCGGGGCCCGCGGGGGGCCCGTGGCCCGGGCGGTCCTCGCGGCGTACGCGGCCGAGCTGTCGATGCCGGCCGAGGACGCTGCGCCGGCCTGGCTCGCGGCCGCCGCCGCCGCGCCCCGGGACGCGACGGTCGCCCTCTCCGCGGGTGGCGCGCTGCTCCGGCTCCGGATGGCCGCGGCGGCCCTTCGCGTCTCGGCCGCCGCGCTCGCGCGCGATCCGCTGGAGGCGCGGGTCCGCCACGGCCCCACCGACTTCTGGGAGGGGCCCGCGCCCCTCGCGGACGCGGCTCGAAGGTACGCGGACCTCGCCCGGGCCGAGCCCGGGCGCGCCGCGGATGCGCTCGCGGCCGCGGCCGCGTGCGAGCTGCTCCTCGGCCACACGCAGGCGGCGGAGCGGCTCGCCCGCGGCGCGCTCGCGGCCTCCCCGCAGGCGGCCGCGCCGCTGGCGCTCCTCGCCCAGGTCGCGCTCGATCGCGGCCAGCCCCGGGCGGCGCTCCCGCTCGCCCGCGCCGCGGTCCAGGGCCGGCCGGAGGACGCCTTCGCGAACGCGGTCCACGCCCGCGCGCTCGAGGCGCTCGGACGCCTCGACGACGCGGACCGGGCGTACGGCGCGGCCCTCGAGGCCGTGCCGGATCTCGCGACCGCCCGCCTGGCCGTCGCGCGACTCGCCGCCGATCGGGGAGACCCGGCGGCCCGGCCCGCGCTCGCCGCGCTGGTGCGCGAGGACCCCGCCGTGTGGCCTGCCCGCGGCGCCCTGCTCGAGCTGGACGGACCCGCGCGAGCGCGCTGAGCCCGCCGCGCGGAGGACCGCCCGGGGCCGTTTCGGCGTGGTATAAGCCCGGGCTCTCATGCGAGTCCTCGTCGTCGGCTCGGGCGGCCGCGAGCACGCCCTCGCCTGGAAGATCTCCAAGAGCCCCCTCGTGTCCGCGCTGTTCGCGGCGCCCGGGAACCCCGGCATCGCCCAGGTCGCGACCCTCGTGCCGCTCCAGGCGCTCGACGTCGCCGGGATCACGCGCTGGGCGACGAGCGAGCGGATCGACCTCGTCGTCGTCGGGCCGGAGGCGCCGCTCGTCGCCGGCCTCGCCGATCGCCTCGCCGAGGCGGGCGTGCTCGCCTTCGGCCCGAGCGCCGCCGCGGCGGAGATCGAGGGCTCGAAGGGGTTCGCCAAGGACGTGATGCGCGCGGCGGGCATCCCGACCGCCGCGTACGAGACGTTCGACGCCCTGGAGCCGGCCGTCGCCTGGGCGCGCGCGCGCGGCGGCCGGGTCGCCGTGAAGGCGGACGGGCTCGCCGCCGGCAAGGGCGTCGTGGTGTGCGGCGATCCCGCCGAGGCGGAGGCGGCGCTCCGGTCGATGCTGGTCGACCGCGTCCACGGCGGCGCCGGCGCCCGCGTCGTCGTCGAGGAGCGGCTCGAGGGGCCCGAGGCGAGCTGCATCTGCTTCACCGACGGCGAGCGCGTGCGGCCGTTGCCCGCGGCGCAGGACCACAAGCGCGTCCTGGACGGCGACCGCGGCCCGAACACCGGCGGGATGGGCGCGTTCTCGCCCACGCCCAACGTGACGCCCGAGGTGGCCGCCTCGGTCGAGCGCGACGTCCTCCTGCCGGCCCTCCGCGAGCTCGCCCGGCGCGGCCGGCCGTTCCGCGGCGCGCTCTACGCCGGCCTCATGCTCACGCGGTCCGGCCCGAAGGTGATCGAGTTCAACGCGCGCCTCGGCGACCCGGAGACCCAGCCGCTCATGATGCGCCTCGCCGGCGACGTCGTGCCCGTGCTGCTCGCCGCCGCGCGGGGCGACCTCTCGGGCGTGGAGCTGCCGGCCGATCCGCGGGCGGCGATCGGCGTCGTGCTCGCGGCCGAGAACTATCCGGGCGACCCGGCACGGGGCGACGCGATCGAGGGGCTCGAGGGGCCGTTCGACGCGGACGTCCAGGTGTTCCACGCAGGGACGGCGCGAGGCGCGGACGGGCGGGTGGTGACGAACGGCGGCCGCGTGCTCACCGTCTGTGCGCTCGGCGCGGGGCTCGACGACGCCGCGCGGCGCGCGTACGCCGCCGCGGCGCGGATCCGGTTCCGCGGCATGCAGTTCCGCAGGGACATCGGGAAGAGGCCATGAGTGAACCGAGGGTGCTGATCCTGATGGGCTCCGACTCCGACTGGGAGGTCATGTCGGAGGCGAGGAAGGCGCTCGAGGACATGGGCATCGCCTCGGAGGTGCACGTCTCCTCCGCCCATCGCACGCCGGAGCGCACCGGCGCGCTCGCCCGGGAGGCGGCGGGGCGCGGGTTCCAGGTGCTGATCTGCGGCGCCGGCGCCGCCGCCCACCTCGCCGGCGTGTGCGCCGCCGAGACCGAGCTGCCGGTCCTCGGCGTGCCGCTCGCCGCGAGCGACCTCAGGGGGCTCGACGCGCTGCTCGCCACGGCGCAGATGCCGGCCGGCGTGCCGGTCGGCACGCTCGCCGTCGGCAAGGCCGGCGCGCGGAACGCGGGCCTGCTCGCGGCGCGGATCATCGCCCGCATCGACCCGATGGTCGCCGACCGGGTCCGGGCGCAGCGGAAGCGGATGGCCGAGGAGGTCCTCGCAAAGGACGCCGCGCTCCAGGCGAAGCTCTCGGGCGGCAAGGGGTAGCCTCGCGGTGGGGCTCCTCGATCGCTATCTCGCGAAGGAGATCCTGCTCCCGTTCGCGGCCGGGCTGCTCTTCCTCACGCAGCTGCTGCTCGCGACGCAGATCCTCGGCCAGGCGCAGGTGCTCTTCGGCTCCGGGGTGTCGCTCCGGGACGTCGGCCTCGTCATCCTCGCGCTCATGCCGTACTTCCTCGGCTTCGTCCTCCCCATCGCGTTCGTGCTCGGCGTCGTGGTGGGCGTCGGGCGGCTCGCGGAGGATCGCGAGGTCGTGGCCTTCGGCGCCGCGGGACTCTCCCCGGCGCGCCTCGTCCGGTTCCCGCTCCTGCTCGGCGTGGCGCTCGCCGCGGTCAGCCTGTGGCTCTCGCTCTCGGTGGAGCCGGCCGGCCTGCGCTTCGCGCGCGTCCGGATGAACGACATCGTGAAGCGGAACGTCATGAACGACGTGCGGGGCGGTACGTTCTACGATCAGATCCCGAACTACGTGCTGTACGCCGAGAGGGCGCGCGGCGGGCGCTGGGAGAACGTGCTCATCCACGACCGGTCGAACCCCGGGGCGCCGGTGCTCGCGCTCGCGCGGCACGGACGGCTCGAGCCCGTCGGCGAGGGGCAGGACGTCCAGCTCGTGCTCGAGGAGGGCGAGGTCCACCGCGAGCAGGAGCAGGCGGCGCCGCCGGGCCCCTTGCCGCTCCGGGCCCAGACGCAGGCGCAGCAAGGGTCGCAGGGCGCCGCACCCGCCGGCGCGCCCGCGCCCGCGCCGGCGGTGGCCGAGGCCCCCGCCGGAACCGCCGACGCCCAGGAGGACGCGGACGCGTCCGACGACCAGTACGCCGTCGCCACGTTCGGGAAGGCGCGCGTGATCATCGGCCTCGGCACCGCGCTCACCGACCGGAACGGCGTGTCACGCGGCTCGCGCGAGCAGACCGTCGCCGACTACCGGAGGCGCGTCGCCGAGGCCCGCGCCCGCGGCGACGTGCCGGACGCGCTGCGCTGGGAGGGGTTCCTGCAGCGGAAGGTCTCCGCCGCGCTGGTGCTGGTCCCGTTCGCCCTCATCGCGGTGGCGCTCGGGGCGAACCGCCGCGGCGGTCGCGCGTTCGGCGTCGGCGCGACGTTCCTGCTCGTCGTCGTGCACTACCTGCTCCTGCGCGGCGGCGAGGTGCTGGTCCAGCGCGGGAACCTGGCGCCCGTGGTCGGCCTCGAGCTGCCGAACGTCATCCTCGGCGCGCTCGGCGTCGCCCTCGTCGTGCTGATGAACCACCGCGGTGCGGGGGCGGTGCGGTGATCCTCTTCCGCTACGTCGCCTGGCGCACGCTGGGCGCGTTCCTCGGCGCGCTCGCCGGCGTCGTCGTGATCTTCCTCGCGGTGGACTTCGTCGACAACGCGGCGGGGTTCACGGGGCCCGGCTGGTTCCCGGCGGTCCTCGAGCTGTACGCGAACAAGGCGGCCGGCGTCGTCTACCAGGTCGCGCCGGCGGCCATGCTCCTCGGGGCCGCCATCGCGACCTCGAGCTTCCGGCAGACGCGCGAGTACACCGCGATGCGCGCGGTCGGGCTCGGGCCGTGGCGGATCGCGGCGCCCATCCTGGCGGTCGCGATCCTGTCCGGCGCCGCGCTCGTCGTGCTGAACGACGCCGTGGGCGTGCGCGCGGCGGACCGGGCGGAGGAGATCACCGCGACGCGGTTCGGCCGCGGCGGCGACCTGCGCCGGTACCTCGCGGCACGGGAGCCGAAGCGCTGGTTCCGCGGCCACGACGGCCGCCGCATCTACCACCTGCGCGGCAACCTGCCGGGCGGCGGGTTCGAGCAGGTCACGGTGCTCGAGCTGTCGCCCTCGTTCACCGTCGCGCGCCGGATCGACGCCGATCGCATGCACCCCGACGGCGACGAGTGGGTCCTCGAGGACGTGGTCGACCGGAGGTTCTCGCAAGACGGCCAGATGACCTACGAGGCCGCGCCCGAGCGGCGGTACCGCTTCGACGAGCCGCCGGGCTCGTTCTCCGTCGTGTCCGGTCGCCCGGCGCAGATGCGGTGGAACACGCTCCTCTCCCAGATCAAGCTCCGCCTCCGGCTCGGGCTGCCGGTGCTCGACTTCCAGCTCGAGCGGTACAGCCGCCTCGCGTACCCGTTCGCGGCCGTGCCGGGCGCGCTGCTCGCCATCGCGCTCGCGCTCC
The DNA here is from genome assembly GCF_023169945.1 of Anaeromyxobacter oryzae. Lineage (GTDB taxonomy): Bacteria > Myxococcota > Myxococcia > Myxococcales > Anaeromyxobacteraceae > Anaeromyxobacter > Anaeromyxobacter oryzae. The sequence goes on along the minus strand of NZ_AP025591.1, from coordinate 829,671 downwards.
GGGCGAGCCGGAAGGGGCACATCGCGGCCGCGCTCGTCGAGGCCGTCGGGGTGTCGCTCGCGTTCTGGTCGCTCCGGGGCGTGGGCGAGGCGCTCGGGCTGTCCGGCCGCGTCGTCCCATGGCTCGCCGAGTGGGGGCCGACGTTCCTGCTGCTCGCCGCCGGCGTCGTCGCCGTCCGGCGCGCACGCTGACGCCGCCGCTCCGCCCGACCGGGCGGTCGCGCCCCGCAGGCGGCGCGGCGGGTGGCTGCGTCACGCCCCGGCGGCACGGGGCTCCGCGGCAGGCGCCCCGGCGCGCGCTGCCGCCACGGCGCGGTACACCCGGAGCGTGGCCGCGGCGCACGCGTCCCAGGTGAGCCCGCGCGCGCGCGCCCGGGCGAGCGTGGCGCGGGCGCGCGCCGCGGTGGGATCGTCGAGCGTCGCCGCGATCGCCGCCGCGAATGCGTCCGGGTCGGACGGATCCGCGTAGGCGACGGCGGGCCCGCCCACCTCCCGGTGGGCGGCGATGTCGCTCGCGACGGCCGGCACGCCCGCGGCCATCGCCTCGGCGAGCGCCAGGCCGAAGCCCTCGAGCCGCGACGGCTGGACGAAGCACGCGGCGGCCGCGTACAGCGCGGGGAGCGCCTCGTCCGGCACCGGGCCCGCGATGCGGACGTGCGGGACGAGATCGGAGTGCGGCGGCGGCGCGGCCCAGCCCCGGCGGCCGGCGATCACGAGCTCGAGCTCGCGGCCGTCCCGGCGGAGCCGCCGGAAGGCCTCCACCAGCACCGGCAGGTTCTTCCGCGGCTCGACCGTGCCGACGGCGAGCAGGTACGGTCGCATCGGTCGCGCCGCGTGCGCCTCGAAGAAGCGCCCGTCCACGCCGTTGGGCGTGACGTGGATCCGGCCGGGCGCGAGCCCGAGCGCGTCGGCGAGGTCCCGGCGCGACGCCTCCGAGACGGTCAGGATGGCCGCGGCGCGCGCGAGGGCCTGCGGGTAGAGCGGCCGGTAGTAGAGGCGCATCCCCGCGCTCGTCGCCTCGGGGTGGAGCCAGGGCGTCGCGTCGTGCACCGTCAGGATCGCCGGCCCGCGCCAGAGCACCGGCGTCGGGAACGCGAGCGTGTGGAGCACGTCCACGTGCGCGCGGCGCGCCGCGAGCGGCAGCCAGGCCTGATCCACCGGCACGCGCGCGGTGAAGGGCGCGACGATCCGCCGGAACGGCAGCGCGCGCACCGCCGCAGGCGCGTCCGGCCGGACGAAGACGACGAGGTCCGGCCGCGGGTCCGCGCGGGCGAGTGCCGTGAGCAGCGAGAGCGCGTGACGCTCGACCCCCGTCAGGCGATCCGGGCGCAGCAGGGTCGCGTCGATGCCGATGCGCACCGCGTCCCCGCCGCTCACGTGCGCGCGCGGACCCCTGCGCCGCGCGCCGCGGCGAGGAGCCCCGCCTCGGCGCGGGCGAGCGCGACGAGCGCGCCGCCGAGGACCCGCTTCGCGCGGGCGTGGAGTCGCGGCACGGTCCGCTTCGCGGCGTCGTTCACCGCGTCCGCCGCGCGGTGCCGGAGCGGTGGCACGACGGGTTCCGCGAGCCGGAGCCGCACGACCGCGGCGCGCCGGGCCGCATCACGGAGCGCGGGCGCCCAGCGACGCACGATCCCGTCGAGCTGGTCGGCGAGCCGGTACCGGAGCGGCGTCTCGAGGGCGTCCGCGCCGGGCGCGGGGCCGGGGCCGAAGAGGCCGAGGAGCGCGTAGGCGGAGAGGGCGTCGGCGGCGCGGCGCGAGGCGCGGGCCGCCACCGCCGCGGGCCAGTACAGCGAGCGATCGTCGTAGAGCGCGTCGGGCGCCCGGGCGTCGACCTCGGCCGCCGGGAGCGCCGGCGCGATGGCGCCGCCCGCGGCGGTCCCGAAGTTGTCGTCGTGGCGCCACGCGCCGAGGAGGCGCGCCTCCTCGGGCGACGGGCTCACGAGGAGCCGGACGAGGACGGCCCGGGCGGCGTGCGCGGGGATGGGGCCGTGGGCCGGGCGGGCGAGCCGGAGGTGCTGCGCCTGGAACTGGAGGATGCCCGCGCGGACGGCGGCGCGGCTCCGGTCGCCCTCCGGATCCGGCGCGCGGCGCTCGAGCAGCGGCTCGGGCCGGCCGCCGGCGCCCCGCGCGTAGCCCAGGACGGATCCGACGGGCGGGAGGCAGAGCTGCTCCAGCACCTCCGGGCTCCGCCCGAGGAGCTCCGCGAAGCGGTCGGCGCGACCCGGCGACGCGACGTACCCCGCCGCGACGCCGCCGTCGAGGAGGACGTCCGCGGCGCGCACCGTCGCGGCCAGGTAGAGGCCGACGAGCGGGCGGTCCGCGCGGTCCGCCGCGAGCGCGCGCGCGAGGAGCCGCTGGATGGTGCCGCCCCAGCCGAGGTCCACGCACGCGACCGGTCCCGGGAACGGCGCAGCCTCCGCGAGGTGCGCCCGCAGGAGCGCCCGCTGCTCGGCCAGCTTCGCCTCGATCCGCGCCCGCGCGGCGGGCCGGAGCAGCGCCGCGACCACGGCCGAGACCGCGCCCTCGGACTCGAGCGGCACGTTCGCGCGGCCGGCGAGCCCGACCTCCCCGGGCGCCACGCCGAAGGTGGCGCACAGCTCCGCCGCGGTGGGTCGCACGCGGCGGACGAGCGCGTCGCGGATCGCGGCCTCGTCCAGGCACGGGATCGCCGCCCGGAACGCCGACTGCCGGGAGATCCACAGCGGCGTGCACCGCCGCCGCTCGCCGCGCGCCGCGAGGGTCCGCGCGACGAGCTCCGAGAGGAACGCCCCCTCGCGCATGAAGAACACCGCGCCCGCGCAGCGGTGGGCGGCGAGCCGATCCGCGACCCAGTCCGCGAACCCGGTGAAGACCGGCCCGAACACCGTCGCGCCGAGGCGGTACGCGTCCGCCAGGTCCGCGGGCACCGCCACGGCCGTGGCCCGCACGCCGGCGCGCGCCCGGAGCCACGCGAGCCCGCCGTCCGGCGCGGGGCTCTCGAGGGTGAGCGCGTCCTCCCGCGCGCGGGCGTGCCGGAGGGCATCGTCCGCCTGCGGGAGGTGGAAGGCGCGGAGCCCGGCGCGCGCGGCGCCGAGCACGTCCGCCTCGTAGCTGTCGCCGAGGTGCGCGATCCGGCGGGCGGGGACGCCGAGCCGCGCCACCAGGACGTCGAAGAGCCGCTCCGCCTTGCACGTGCCGGCGTCGGACGAGGTGAGGACGAGGTCCGGCGCGAGGGGCGCGCCCGCGGCGCGGAGGATGGCCAGGAGGTCGCCCGCCGCGAGGTAGGAGTCCGAGACGATGGCCACGCGCACCCCGCGGGCCTTCGCGCGCCGCGCGAGGGCGAGCACGGCGGGATCGGGCAGGGCGACGGCGGCCTCGACCTTCACCTCGAGCGCGGCCGCCCGCGCGCGGTGCTCCGGCGCGAGGAGCGCCGCCGGCAGCTCGGCGTAGATCTCGGCGAGGCGGATCTCGGTCCCCCGGCCCGCCGTCCGCGCGCGGACGCGAGCCCGCCGCTCCGCGCCGACGCGGATCGCCACGAACGCCGCGGGATCCACCGCGCGTGGCAGGAGCCCCGCCGCCCGGAGCACCTCTCCCACGCGCAGGAACGCGACCGGCGGCGCCGGCACGGCGCGCCCGCAGAGCGTGTCGAAGAAGTCGAGGGAGAGCACCGCGACGTCGCGCGCCTCGACGAGCGCGAGGAGCGGCGCGAGCCGCGGATCCGCGCGCGGGTCGGCCGGGTCCAGCTCCGGGACGACCTGCGGCTCCAGGGGGGAGCGGGGCGACGGGGTCGGGACGGGGGCGGGCACGAGGGCGGGCATGCGACCGTCCGTTGATGGTGACGCGGGCGGCGGCGGGGAAGGGATCCGATCGGGCAGGTGAACGGGCGGGCGGCCGTGCCCTACGTCCGCGGGGAACCACCATGGCCGACCTCCTCCTGCACTCGCTGTCCACCCTCCAGGAGCCCATCCTCGAGTGGCTCGCCGCGGCCCGCGCCCGGAGCGTGGTCGAGATCGGCGCCGAGGCGGGGCTGTTCACGTCCGGGCTGGCGGCGTACGCGGAGCGCGCGGGCGGCGCGCTCACCTGCATCGACCCCGCGCCCACGGAGGCGCTCCGCGCGGCGGTCGCCGCGCACCCCTCCGCGGTCCTGATCGAGGCCCGCAGCCCGGCGGCGCTCCGCTCGGTCCCGGCCGCGGACGCGTACGTCATCGACGGCGATCACAACTACGCGACCGTTCGCGGCGAGCTCGAGGCCATCGACGCGCGGACCCTCCGCGCGGGCCGGCCCACGCTGGTCCTCCTGCACGACGTCGGCTGGCCGTGCGGGCGGCGCGACTTCTACTACGCCCCGGCCGCGCTCCCGCCGGGCGCGGTCCACCCGCACGCGTTCGACCGCGGCGTCGTCCCCGGCGACGCGGGCACGGTGGCGGGGGGCTTCCGCGGCGAAGGGGCCTTCGCGGTGGCGCTCCGGGAGGGCGGCCCGCGGAACGGCGTGCGGACCGCGATCGACGACTTCCTCGCCGGGCGCGACGACCTCGCCTTCGCGGCGGTCCCGTCGGTGTTCGGCGTCGGCGTGCTCTGGCCGCGGGCCGCGCCCTGGGCGGCCGAGCTCGAGGTGCGGCTCGCCCCGTGGCGCGACCACCCCGTGCTCGCGCGCCTGGAGGAGAACCGCGTCGCGCTCTACGTCCGCGTGCTCGCGCTGCAGGATCACGCCGCCGCGCTCGAGGCGGCGCGTCAGGGCGCCGAGCGTCGCGCCGCCGCGGCCGAGGCGCACGCGGCCGCCGAGGCCCGGGCCCGGGCCGCCGCGGAGGCGGAGGCCGCCGCGATGCGCGCGACGCTCGCGTGGCGGCTCGCGGAGGGATCCCGCGCGGTCCGGAACCGGCTCGCGCCGCGCGGGACGCTCCTCCGGCGCACGCTCGACGCCGGCGCCGACGTCGCCCGCTCCGTGCTGGCCGGGCGCGGGCGCTGAGGCTCCGAGCGCGGGACACCCGCCGGGCCTCCTGCCCGACCCGCGCCGTGTGCCCACCTTCCAGGCGGCCGGCCCGCGGCGGGGCGGCGAGGGGACATGGGGAGGGAGGGCATCACCCTGGCGGTCGGCACCGAAACGCGGCTCGTCGCGCCCGGCCCCGTCGCCGCGCTGTGGCGGGCGCGCGAGCTGCTCGCCCTCCTCGTCGCGCGGGACCTCAAGGCGCGCTACAAGCGGAGCGTCCTGGGGATGCTCTGGACGCTGCTCGGGCCGCTCCTGCAGATGGCCGTCTACACGCTGGTGTTCTCGGCGATCGTCCGGGTCCGGGTCCCCGCGTACGCGCTCTACGTGCTCTCGGGCCTGCTGCCCTGGGGGCTCGTGTCGAGCGCGACGCTCGCGTCCACCTGGGCGCTGCTCGGGAACCAGCACCTCATCCGCAAGGTCGCGGCCCCGCAGGCGGTCTACCCCCTCTCGCTCGTGGGCGGGAAGGCGCTGGATCTCGTGCTGTCCCTCGCGCCGCTCGCGCTCGTGGCGTGGATCGAGGGCCGGCCGCCCTCGCCGAGCTGGCTCTTCCTGCCCGTCGCCGTCGCGCTCGCGGTGGCGTTCACCGCCGGGCTCTCGCTCGCCGCAGCGTCGCTAACGGTGTTCTTCCGTGACCTCCGCCACCTCGCGGAGATCGGTTTCCAGGTCTGGTTCTACCTGACGCCGGTGCTCTATCCGCCGAGCTTCCTCGCCGCGCTCGATCCCAGGCTCCGGGCCGTCCTCGCCGCGAACCCCGCGGCGCCGCTCCTGCGCTGCTTCCAGGCGCCGATCCACGAGGGCCGCCTCCCGGCGGCGGGCGAGATCGCGGCCGCCGCGGCCGCCGCCGCGCTCTCGCTCGGCGCCGGCCTCGCGGCGTTCGTCCGCGCCGAGGATCGGCACCTCCACTGGTTCTAGCCGTGCGCGGCGCGATCCATCTAGAGCGGGTGTCGATGCGGTACTGGCTGCGCCACGAGCGCGTCGACACGCTCAAGGAGGCCCTCCTCGGGCGGTTCCGGCACCTGCGCGCGAAGGAGCCGCTCTGGGCCCTGCGGGACGTGTCGTTCCGGGTCGCGCCCGGCGAGGCGGTCGGCGTCGTGGGCCACAACGGGTCGGGGAAGTCGACCTTGCTCCAGCTCGCTGCGGGCGTGCTCCGGCCGACGGAGGGGCGGGTCGCGGTGGAGGGGCGAGTCGCGCCGCTCATCGAGCTCGGGGCCGGCTTCGACCCGGAGCTGTCCGGACGCGACAACGTGTTCCTGAACGGCGCGCTGCTCGGCTTCTCCCGGCGCGAAATGGCACGGCGGCTCGACCGCATCGTCGCGTTCGCGGAGCTGGAGCGCTTCATCGACGTGCCGGTGAAGAGCTACAGCTCCGGCATGTACGCGCGGCTCGGCTTCGCCATCGCGTCGGACGTGGACGCGGACGTGCTCCTCGTCGACGAGGTGCTCTCGGTCGGGGACGAGCGGTTCCAGGAGCGCTGTCTCGAGCGGATCGGGCGGCTCCGGCGCGCGGGGACGACGGTGCTGCTCGTCTCGCACGATCTCGCGCTGGTCGCGGCGCTCTGCGATCGGGCGATCCTGCTCCACGGCGGTGCGGTCGCGCTCGACGGACCGCCCGCGGCTGCGGTCGCCCGCTACCGGGCGCTCCAGGGCGCTCCGGCGGCCGGCACCGCCGCCGGGTAGGCCGCGTTTCCGCCCCGGCCGCCGAGGCGCGCCGCGAGCGCGCCCGCCGCGAGCCGGAGGCCATCGCGGGCGGCGCGGAGCTGCGCCGCGGCGTGGGCGGGGCGGCGCCGGAGGAGCTCGCGCGGGCACGCGAGCGCGACGCGGAGCGCGGCGAGCGCGGGGACGGCGATCAGGGCCGCCGCGAGCGGCATGTGGCGCGCGGCGAGCAGGAGGTGGTTCCGGCCGAGCAGGTAGCGCTGGAGCGGCGAGCCCGCGCCGGTGGTCCGCGCGTAGCCGTGGACGCCGCGCGCCGCCGCGACGAAGCGGCAGCCGATCCCGGCTCGCGCGGCGCGCAGCGAGAGGTCGGCATCCTCGCAGTAGGCGAAGTAGGCCGGGTCGAGGAGGCCGATGGCGCGGAGGGTCGCGGCGCGCAGGAGGAGGGCGCCGCCGGTCACGCCGGGGACGGGGCCGTCGCCGCGCGCGAGCCGCGCGAGCGGGACGCCGAAGTCGCGATCCTTTCCGCGGAGGACCCGGTCCAGCACGAGCCCCGTGGAGTTCACGCGCCCCGGATCGTCGGCGAAGACGAGGAGCCCGTTCCAGAGGCCGCACGCCGGGTGGCGGTCCGCGTCGTCCCGGACGCGCGCGAGCCAGTCCGGCGCGAGCAGCACGTCGGTGTTCACGAGGGCGACGAAGCGGGCGCCGGCGAGCAGCGCCCGGCGCATCCCGGCGTTCGCGCCGGCGGCGAAGCCGGTGTTCTCGCCGAGGCCGAGCCACTCGACCCACGGCCGCGCCGCGACGACGGCCGCGCTCCCGTCCACCGATCCGTTGTCGACGACGATCACGCGCGCCGGGCGGATCTGGGCCCGCAGCGCGTCCAGGCACGCGGGGAGGAGCGCTGCGCCGTTCCAGTTCACGACCACGAAGAAGGTGTCTTCCATGCGCGCGCCGCCGTCGCGACCTTGTGCTCGCCGGCGGGCGCGGGGAACCCCCCCGGCCCCGGGCCGGGGGGGGACTCGCGGGGATCATGCTGAAGGAGCGCGCACGAGCGGTCTCGGCGGGGCTCCGCGCGCTCGATCTCGGGCTCGTCGCGGCGGCGTTCCCGCTCGCCTACGCGGCCCGCGCGAGCGCCGCCCCGGCGCGCCTCCCGGGGCTGCTCCCCGCGGGACGGCACGTCGCCTGGGTCGCGCTCGCGCTCCTCCTCTGGATCGGCGCGGCGGGCCTCGCCGGCGTGTACGGCGCGTACCGGACGCGGTCGCTCCGCGAGGAGCTCGCGCGAGTCGCGCGCGCCGCGGCGGGGCTCGCGGTCGGGCTCATGGCCGCCGGCTGGCTCGCGAAGGGCGACCTGTCGCGCCTGCTGCTCCTCGCATGGCTCGCGCTCGCGCTCGGGCTCCTCGCCGCGAGCCGTGTGGCGCTGCGGACGATCGCGCGCGCGGTCCGGCGCCGCGGCTACAACACGCGGTCGTTCGCGGTCGTCGGCTCGGGGCCGCTCGCGCGCGACCTGCGCCGCCGCTTCCTCGCGCGGCCGGAGTGGGGGTTCAGGTTCGCCGGGTTCGTCCTCGAGGAGGGCGTGGCCCGCCGCGGGCTGCCGGGCCCGGTGCTCGGCCGCGTCCCGGAGATGGCGGATCTCCTCGAGCGCCATGCGCTCGACCTCGTGGTCTTCGCCGTGCCGCGGGAGGGCCTGGCGGACATCGAGGACGCCGTCGCGGCGTGCGAGGAGCAGGGGACGCCGGCGAAGATCGGCCTCGACCTGTTCCCCGGCCTCGAGGCGCCGCTCAGCATCGAGGAGCTGGACGGGATCCCGGTGCTCTCGTACGCCGCCGCGCCGCAGGACGTCCTGAAGCTCGCCGCGAAGCGCGCCTTCGATCTCGCCGTGAGCGCGCTCGGGCTCGTCGTCCTCTCGCCGGCGCTCCTCGCCGCCGCGCTCGCGATCCGGCTCGAGTCGCCGGGGCCGATCCTGTTCCGGCAGCGGCGCGTCGGGCGCGCCGGGCGGACCTTCACGCTCTACAAGTTCCGCTCGATGCGCGCCGGCGCCGAGGGCGAGCGCGCCGCGCTGCTCGCGCTGAACGAGGCGGACGGGCCGGTGTTCAAGCTCCGGCACGACCCCCGCGTCACGCGCGTCGGCCGGGTCCTGCGCCGCACGTCCATCGACGAGCTGCCGCAGCTGTGGAACGTGCTCCGCGGCGAGATGAGCCTCGTCGGCCCGCGGCCGCCGCTCCCGGAGGAGGTCCGCCGGTACGAGCGGTGGCAGCGCCGTCGCCTCTCGGTGAAACCGGGGATCACCTGCACGTGGCAGGTCTCCGGCCGCTCCGACGTCGGGTTCCGGCGCTGGATGGAGCTCGACCTCGCCTACATCGACCGGTGGTCCCTCTGGGAGGACCTCCGCATCGTCCTCCGGACGATCCCGGCCGTCCTCCTCGGCCGGGGCGCGCGGTAGCGCGGGCCCGCGGGCCGGGCGCGGCGCGCGGCGGCCGCGTAAGATGCGCCGGTGCACCCCGAGCTCGAGCGCCGCGTCGCCGAGGCCGCCGCCGTGCTGAGGGCGGGCGGTATCGTCGTCTACCCCACCGAGACCTTCTATGGCCTCGGGGCGCTCTCGAGCGCCGGCGACGCCCTCGACCGGCTCGCGCGCGCGAAGCTGCGGCCGGAGGGGAAGCCGCTCCCGCTCCTCGCGGCCGACCGGGCGCAGGTCCTCGCCGTGGCGACGCTCGAGGGCGCCGCGGCTCGGCTCGCGGACCGGTTCTGGCCCGGCCCGCTCACGCTCGTGCTGCCCGCCCGGCCGGGTCTCCACCCGGCGATCACCGCCGGCGGCGCGACCATCGGGATCCGGGTGCCCGGGAGCGAGCTCGCGCGGGCGCTGGCGGCCGCGGCCGGCGCGCCCCTCGTGTCGACGTCGGCGAACCTCTCCGGAGGACCCCCGCCGGACCGCGTCGAGGCGCTCGATCCCGCGCTCCGGGCGCGGGTGGATCACGTGCTCGACGCGGGGCCGACGCCGGGAGGCCTCGCGAGCACCGTCGTCCTAGTCGAGGGCGAGGCCCTGCGGCTGGTCCGCGCGGGTGCGGTGCCGTTCGAGGACCTCCAGGCCGAGCTCGCGCGCGGCGGGGCGCTCCCGGCGGGGCCGGGAGCGGGGCGCGGCCCGCGACGATGACGCCCCCCCGGCGCCTTGCACCGGACGGGGCCGTGATCTAGGGTCCCAGACCCCATGGCGGACATCGTCCCGTTCCGCGGCATCCGGTACGCAGCCTCGCGGGGGCGGGCCCTCGGGCAGCTGCTGGCGCCGCCGTACGATCTCATCTCGCTCGAGCAGCGGGACGAGCTGCTCCGCCGCAATCCGCACAACATCGTGCATGTCACCGTGGGTGACGATCGTCCCGGCGACTCGCCGACCTCGAACAAGTACACGCGCGCCGGCGAGTACTGGGCGGCGTGGCAGCTCGAGGGCGTGCTCCGCCGGGATCCGGCCCCGGCGTTCTACCCCCTCGAGCAGAGCTTCTGGGCGCCGGACGGCCGGCACGTGAAGCGGCGCGGGTTCATGGCCGCCGTGCGCCTCCACGAGTTCCGCGAGGGGATCATCGTCCCCCACGAGAAGACGCTCACCGCGCCCAAGGCGGATCGCCTCGAGCTGCTCAAGGCCGTGAAGGCGAACCTCTCCCCGCTGTTCGGGCTGTACCGCGACGAGGGCCGCGCCACCGCCCGCGCCATCGACGAGTTCACCACCGGCCACGAGCCCGTCGCCGAGGCGGACTCCGACGACGGCGTGCGCCACCGGCTCTGGCGCGTCGATGCGCCCGAGGCGGTCGCGGCGTTCCGCGCGCTCACCGCGCGCGAGCGGATCGTCATCGCGGACGGGCACCACCGGTACGAGACGTGCCTCGCCTACCGGCGGCTCCTCGACGAGCAGCAGCCGGGGCTCCCGGAGGACGGCGGCCACCACTACGCGCTCTTCTTCCTCTGCCCGATGAGCGATCCGGGCCTCATCCTGTTCCCGACGCACCGGCTCATCTATGGCCTCCGCGACTTCTCCGCGGCGGCGTTCGTGCAGGCGCTCTCCCGGTTCTTCACGGTGGACACCCTCCCCGAGGACATCCGGCGCCCCGCCGGCCGGGCCTGGGCCGTGTCGAAGCTCGCGGAGCACGCCGGGAAGTCCACCGCGTTCCTCATGGTGACGCACGAGGACCAGAAGGCGCGCGTGCTCACGCTGCGCGACGACGCCGACCTCGAGGCGGCCGAGCTCCCCCGGAACGAGACGCTCCGGGCGCTCGACGTGACCGTGCTCCACGGCGCGGTCCTCCAGCACCTGCTGGGCCTGTCGCCCCGCGCCATCGAGGCGCAGGAGAACGTCACGTACGTCCGCGACGCCGGCGAGGCGGTGAACCGCGTCCTCTCCGGCGAGCACCCGGTCGGCTTCCTGCTGAACCCCACGCCGATGTGGCAGGTGGAGGCGGTGGGGGAGATGGGGGAGACGATGCCGCAGAAGAGCACGTACTTCTACCCGCGGCTCCAGTCCGGGCTCGTGATGCGCGACGTGAACCCGCGCGACGTCCCCTAGCGGGCGTCCGGCCGCCCCGGCGCCGGGAGGGCGCCGCGCCGGAACCTTCAAAGTCTCGCCCGAGTGCGCTAGAAAACCGCCATGCCCTTCCCCCAGATCCGCCCCCGCCGCATGCGCCGCACCGAGGTCCTCCGGAGCCTGGTGCGCGAGACGCACCTCGCCCCCGACGATCTCGTGTGGCCGCTCTTCGCGGTCCCCGGCCAGCGCGTGCGGAACGCGGTGAAGAGCATGCCGGGCGTCTTCCAGCTCTCGGTCGACGAGCTGGTCGCCGAGGCGCAGGAGGGCTACGAGGCGGGCGTCCGGTCGGTGATCCTGTTCGGGATCCCGGAGCGGAAGGACGCGCAGGGCACCGAGGCCTACGCCGAGGACGGCATCATCCCGCGGGCGATCCGGGCGCTGAAGGAGCAGGTGCCGGGCATGGTCGTCATGACCGACGTCTGCATGTGCGAGTACACGGACCACGGCCACTGCGGCATCCTCAAGGCGCCGAAGGCCGGTGGGCCCGGGCAGGACCTCCAGGTCGACAACGACGCCACGCTCCCCCTCCTCGCGAAGGAGGCGCTCGCGCACGCGAAGGCGGGCGCGGACATCGTCGCGCCGTCGGACATGATGGACGGCCGCGTCGCGGCCATCCGCACGCTCCTCGACGGCCACGGCTACCAGGACGTGCCGATCCTCTCGTACGCGGCGAAGTTCGCGGGCGCCTTCTACGGCCCGTTCCGGGACGCGGCGGAGAGCGCCCCGCAGCCGGGCCCGGGCATCCCGAAGGATCGCAAGGGCTACCAGATGGATCCCGCGAACTGGCGGGAGGCGCTCCGCGAGGTCGAGCTCGACCTCGAGGAGGGCGCGGACATGGTGATGGTGAAGCCGGCCGTCCCGTACCTCGACATCCTCCGGCTCATCCGCGACCGGGTCGACGTGCCGACCGCCGCGTACCACGTGTCCGGCGAGTACGCGATGATCAAGGCGGCCGCCGAGCGCGGGTGGATCGACGAGGACCGCGTCGTCCTCGAGACGCTCCTCTGCTGCCGCCGCGCCGGCGCCGACCTCGTGCTCACGTACTACGCGAAGCACGCCGCCCAGCTCCTCTCGGGGAAGAAGCGTTGAGCTCCGGGGGCGCGCCCGCACCGGCCTACAAGGTCGTGGAGGTCTCGCCCGTCGCGGACGAGACCCTGGAGCGCGCCCTGAACGAGTGGACGGGGCAGGGGTTCGCCTTCGAGTCGCTGCACTTCGTGATGCGGGAGGGCTCGCACCGGCCGGCCCTCGCATACCTCTTCTTCGTGCGCGGCGAGCCGCCGGGCGGGACGACCGCCCGCGCGGCGAGCGCGGGGCGGGCCTAGAGCGATGCGCGACGCGCGGCCGGAGGGCAGCCCGTACCCGAAGGCGGACCTGACGCTCCGCGCGCTCGCGCGCCTCGTCGACTTCACCATCGCGTTCGCGCTCGCGCAGATCTACCAGCTCGGGCCGATCCTCGCGGCGATGTACCTGCTCGTCGCGGACGGCCTCTTCCAGGGTCAGTCCATCGGGAAGAAGATCTTCGGCGTCCGCGCCGTCGTCGTGCCGCGCCGCGCGCCGGCTGCGTACTACGAGTCGATGCTGCGGAACGCGTCCTTCGCGCTCGTCGCGGTGTTCTGGTCCGTGCCGCTCCTCTGGCCCGTGCTGTTCGTGGCCGGCGTGCCGATCGTGGCGTTCGAGGCGTACATGATCTTCACCGACCGGCTGGGCATCCGGATCGGCGACATCTTCGCGGACACCCAGGTCGTCGACGCGAAGGTGCTGGCGAAGGAGGACGCGGTGTCCCCGAACCTCACGCCCGTCGCGCCGGCGCCCCCGCCGCCGACGGCGAGCGCCACGGGCGCCCACCGCGCCCGCGCGGCTGCATGAAGCCCCCACCAGCTTCAGACCCGAAGGACGAGGCCTTGCCCGCCTAGCGGGACGGCCGAGGTGTGCCCGAGATGCGCATCGCCCTCACCCACAACCTGCGGCTCTCCGACTCCGAGGACGAGGCCGAGTTCGACTCCCGCGAGACCGTCGACGCGCTCGCCGGCGCGATCGAGCGCCTCGGGCACCGGGTGGAGCGCATCGAGGTGTCCGGGCCCGCCTCCCGCACCGTGGCGCGCCTCGAGGCGTTCGGCCCGGACCTCATCTTCAACACGGCCGAGGGCCGCCGCGGGCGCTTCCGCGAGGCCTTCTTCCCCGCGCTCTTCGACGAGCTCGGCATGCCGTACACCGGCTCGGACGCCTACGCGCTCGCGCTCACCCTCGACAAGCAGCTCACGAAGCTCGTCCTCGCGCAGCACGGCGTGCCGACGCCGCGGTGGCAGTACCTCGAGGACGCGCGCCAGCTTCAGGTGAACGCGCTCCGCTACCCCGTCATCGTGAAGCCGAACTTCGAGGGGAGCTCGAAGGGCATCACGCAGGACTCGGTCGTGGAGGACCCGCTCCGGCTCCACGAGGTGGTGGACGAGGCGCTCCGGCGGTATCCGGCGGGCCTGCTCGTCGAGGAGTACGTCGTCGGCCGGGACGTCACGGTGCCGTACCTGGAGGCTGCCGCGCCGGACCGGAAGGGCGTCCTCCAGCCCGTCGAGTACGTGATCGACGAGGCCGCCTCCGCGACGCGCCGCTACGCGATCTACGACTACGAGCTCAAGACGAAGCTCGACCGCTACGTCAGCGTCCGCGCCCCGGCGAAGGTCCGGCGGCACCAGGCCGAGCGGATCCAGCAGATCTGCGAGACGGTGTACCGGCAGCTCGGGATCCGCGACCTCGGCCGGATCGACCTCCGGCTCGGCGACGACGGGCACGTCTACTTCCTCGAGATCAACGCGCTCCCCTCGCTCGAGCCCGGCGCAGGCATCTACGCCGCGGCCGCGCTCGAGGGCCTCCACGCGGACGCGGTGCTCGGGGCGGTGATCCGGAGCGCCGTCGAGCGCTGGGGCATCGCCGACAAGAACGCGCGCCGCGGCCGGCCGCGCCGCACCGAGCGGCTCAAGGTCGGCTTCTCGTTCAACGTGAAGCGCGTCACTCCGGATCCCGCCGGCGAGCAGGACGACGAGGCCGAGTACGACTCGCCGAAGACGCTCCAGGCGATCCGCGAGGCCATCGCGAGCTGGGGCCACGAGGTCGTCGACCTCGAGGCGACGCAGGACCTCCCGGTCGTGCTCGCCTCGACGCCGGTCGACGTGGTGTTCAACATCGCCGAGGGCTTCAAGGGCCGGAGCCGCGAGGCGCAGGTGCCGTCGCTCCTCGAGCTGCTCGACATCCCCTACACCGGGTCGGATCCGGCGGCGCTCTCGGTCTCCCTCGACAAGGCGCTCGCGAAGCGGATGGTCCGCACGCACGGGATCCTCACCCCGGACTACGCCGTGCTCCACACCGGCAAGGAGCGGCTCCCGCGCGAGCTGTCGTTCCCGCTGCTCGTGAAGCCGGTCGCGGAGGGGACGAGCAAGGGCGTCACGAAGAAGTCCATCGTCCGCGACGAGGTCGAGCTCCGCGAAGTCGCCCGGGAGCTCATCTCCAAGTACCGCCAGCCGGCGCTCGTGGAGAGCTACATCGCAGGCCGCGAGTTCACGGTCGGCCTGCTCGGCGAGCGGCGCCCGCGCGTCCTCCCGCCCATGGAGATCGTGTTCCTCGACGCGAGCGACCCGACGCCGATCTACTCGTTCGACATGAAGCAGGACTGGAGCGAGAAGATCCGCTACGAGGTGCCCGCGAAGCTCTCCGCGAAGGAGCTCGACCGGCTCGAGAAGGCGGCGCGCGAGTGCTTCACGGCTCTCGGCTGCCGCGACGTGGCACGCCTCGACTTCCGGATGGACGCCGACGGCCGGATCTTCTTCATCGAGTGCAACCCGCTCCCCGGCCTCGCCCCGGGCTGGTCCGACCTCGTGCTCATCGCCCAGGCCGCCGGGATCGAGTACCGCGGGCTCATCGGCGAGATCCTCTCGTTCGCGATCCGCCGCTACCAGGAGCGGGAGCGGGAGCGCGAGCGCGCCCGGCGCGCCCAGGCCGCCGCGGAGCGCGAGTCGGCCCAGGCGCATGGGGCTGCGCCGACGCACGCCGGCGGCCACGCGGCTGCGGGCGGCAGCGGGACCGGGACGGCCGCCGGCAACGGCGCCGCCAGCGGGAACGCGACCGATCGCCTGAAGCCCGAGGCCTGAACGCCGAGGCCGCGGGCCCGGAGGCCCCGAGCGGCCCGCCGGGGACGCCCGACGGCGCGCTTTTCCCGCTTCGCCGGCGCCCCGCTCCGGGCTAAACGTCTGTCATGCCCGAGATCGCCGCACCCCCGCCCGGCCGCTGTCGCGCGCGCGAGCTCGGCATCTCGCTCGGCCGGTTCAAGCCGGGGAAGTGGAACGCGATCACCGACGTCGCCGGCGTCCGGGTCGGGCACTCCACGATCATCCGGGGCGCGGGCGCCCTCAAGGTCGGGAAGGGCCCGGTCCGGACCGGCGTCACCGCGATCCTCCCGAACACCACCAACATCTTCGAGGAGCGCGTCGTCGGCGGCGGCTTCGTGCTGAACGGTGCGGGCGAGGTCTCCGGGATGACGCAGCTCCTCGAGTGGGGGCTCGTCGAGACGCCGATCTTCCTCACCAACACGCTCTCGGTCGGCGCCGTCTCGGACGCCGCCGTGAAGTGGATGGTCGAGCGCTACCCCGGGATCGGCGGCGAGCACGACGTCATCATCCCGCTCGTCGGCGAGTGCGACGACTCGTGGCTGAACGACATCGCCGGCCGCCACGTCAAGGACGAGCACGTGTACGAGGCGCTCCGGACGGCGAGCGACGGGCCGGTGGCGGAGGGAAACGTCGGCGGCGGCACCGGGATGATCACCTGCGACTTCAAGGCGGGGATCGGCACGTCGAGCCGGAAGCTCCCCGAGGCCCTCGGCGGCTACACCGTCGGCGTCCTCGTCATGTCCAACTTCGGCGTGATGCGGCAGCTCCGCGTCGGCGGGCTGCCCGTCGGCGAGGTGCTCGACGCGCGCTACCAGGGCGTGCAGCGGCGGTCCAGGAACTACGGCTCGATCATCGCCGTCATCGCGACGGACGCGCCCCTCATCACCCACCAGCTGAACCGCCTCGCGAAGCGTGCCGCGCTCGGCATCGGCCGGGTCGGCTCGTCGGCGATGCACGGCTCCGGCGAGATCATCCTCGCGTTCTCCACCGCGAACCAGGTGCCCCGCGAGACGCGGAAGATGGTCTACCGGATGAAGATCCTCCTCGACCAGCGGCTCGACCCGCTCTACGAGGCGACCATCGAGGCGACCGAGGAGGCGATCCTGAACGCGCTCTGCATGGCGCGCGACCTCGACGGCGTGAACGGCACGGTCTCGAAGGCGCTGCCGCTCGAGGACGTGAGGGAGCTCGTCGCCGCTTGGCAGGAGGAGAGCGCCCGGCAGTCGGCGCAGCCCGCGCCGGCGATGCGGCGCCCTGCGCCGCCCGACGCGGGGAGCCGCGTCCGTGCCGGCGCGCACGCCGCGAAGCCGACCGCCGTCCGCGGCGCCGAGGGTATGCCGCGGCCCTCGCGCCCCCCCGGCGCGGCGGGGACCACGCGCATCGAGCGCCCCGACGTCCGGAGCGACTCGCAGGAGGCGAAGCGCGAGGCGGAGGCGCCCCGGCGCGAGCCCGAGCCCGCGGCGGCGCCCGCCGCGGTCGAGGCGGAGCCACGCCCGGGTGAGGCGGGCGCGCCGAAGCCCGGGACCCCCCGGTCGGACGGCGGCCCGACGAGCGGCTGATCACGCCCCGCCGGCCGGCGCCGTGGTATACAGGCCGCCCCCGAGCCCGGGGCCCTTTCGGAGGAAGCATGGCGAACTCGAAGAGCAAGCACACCCGCATGAAGAGCCGTCGCCGCCAGCAGTGGAAGGCGCGGAAGAAGCGGCAGGCGTCCGCGGCGAAGGCGTCGTCGAAGAAGTAGGGCGGCACACGCCACCGACGAGAACGGCGGGCCCGGTGAGTACCGGAGCCCGCCGTACGCGTTTCCGTCGAGGCCGGCGCGCGCCCGTCAGAACATCACCGACACCCCGAGCTCCGGGCCGCGGAAGTCGAGCACCGGCGCGTCCACGCCGTCGCCCGCGACGTGCACCGTGCGCCAGCCGCCGGTGACCGCGAACGGCCCGGCGCGCAGCGCGAGCGCGACGCGGGTATCGAGCACCGGCACCGGGAGCGGCGTGACCCGCACGTGCCCCTCGAGGCCGATGGGGCCGACGACCCCGAGCTGCCCCGAGACGCCGAGGTCGGGGCCGAAGAGCACCTTCCCCGCCCACGGCGCGCCGGCGGCCGTCGCGCCCGCGCTCGGCAGCGACAGCATCGAGCCGCCCACCTCGAAGCGCACGCGCGCGACCTCGTCCGAGAGCACCGACCAGGTGACGTGGGCGGAGCCCCAGCCGACCGGGTGGTGATCCTGGCCCGGCAGGCCGGTCACGCCGTCCTTGTCGAGGCCGTCGAAGGACGCGTTCATGCCCGCGGAGCGGCCGTCGATGGCGAGCGCGAGACCGAGCGCGCCGCCGTCGGACATCCCGGCTCCGCTCGCGGAGAGGCGGACGTGGAGCTGATCCGGATCGGTCTCGGGGTAGCCGTACTCGGGCGCGTGGCCGGTCGGGTACCGGGGGTAGAGCGGGTAGTAGCCCCAGCCCCATCCCCAGCCGGACCAGAACGGCGCCGGCGCCGCGAACGCGACGCCCGACGCCACGACGCGCCGGGGGTAGGGCGCGGGGACGGGGGCGGCGCGGCCGGGCGCCGGCGCCGCGAGGAGCGCCATCGGGGGCGCGACGGCGACACGCTCGTGAGCACGGGGACGGGAAGGGACGGGGCGCCGGGGCCGGTCCTCGTCGGCGCGCGCGGGCGCGGCGGACGCGACGAGGGCGGCGAGCAGCAGCAGAGCGACGGAGCGCATGGCGTGACCTCCGTGCTCCTGGTTCAGCAAGGGGGGTGCCACCGTCGCGGCGCCGCGGGAATGCCGCGGCCTTCCAGCGGAAACGCGGCGCGGCGCGCGGCGCTCCGCGAGCCTCGGCCGCCCGGTGACGCCGGCCCGCCACAGCGGCGTGAAGAGCGGCCTCGCCTCGCCGTCGCGTGCGGGCATCCGACCGGGAGAACGGTCTTGACGGCTGCGCCGCCCCCGCGTTAATGACTGCCCTCCCGCGCGGCCCCCGAAGGTCCGCTCGGGCGAGAGTGACGGCAAAGCTTTTCGAGGCGGTGCGGGACCGGGTGATCCTCCGGTCCCAGATCATGAAGCGGAAGCTGGACCGTTCCGCGACGCGCAGGGAGCTGGACGACGCCCTGCGGCACCTCGGCGAGCGGTACCGAGCGCTGGTGAAGGCGGGTCGGGTGGAGCTGCCCGGCGAGCTGGAGCGGGCGATGCAGAAGGTCGCGAGCCTCGAGGAGAGACTCGCGGAGCAGGACGGGGAGATCGCGCAGCTGGAGCGCGAGCACCCCGGAGCGACATAGCAGCAAGACGGGCCCGTGGCGCAGCTGGGAGCGCGTCTGAATGGCATTCAGAAGGTCACCGGTTCGATCCCGGTCGGGTCCACAGTGAAGACGGGCGGTCAGGGAAACCTGACCGCCCGTTTCGTTTGCCGGGACTGGGCTGAGATCACTTCATCCAGTAATCAGGACGGCGAGCTTCCCTGTACACGCATCAACCGACGCCACCCGGACGCTCGGAGACGCCGCGAAGCTCGCCATCGAGGACGAGCTTGCGGCCTTGAAGGCCGAGGGCTTCGTCGCTTCGCCTCCCGACCGGCCGACCACGCTCGTTCGCCGGCTCGACGCCTTCGACGGACTCCAGGCCCGCGCACGAGGCTGGTCGGACGGGACGAGGGCGCGAGGCGCAGAGCACGACCTCGCGCCGATGCTGCCGCGTCCCGCAGGAGCGCGGACTGCCCATGTTCGGCGGCTGGATGGGCGCGTCCTCCTCGCCCGCGCCGCTCACGGTCGGTCGCCTCCTGCGGGCGCGGCCGCGGAGGGCCGCTTGCCCACCGTGAACCAGACCGGCGAGGTGGCCCCCGTCGCCCAGAGCGCGTCGTTCCCGGCGCCGGTGATCCCGTCCTCGCGCAGGAAGATGACGTGGATCTCGTCGCGCTGCGCGGTCTGGCGCTGGTAGTAGACTTGGTCGTCCTTGCCGGAGAACGTCGGCCGGCCGACGGAGCCCTGGTTGTCCGGCACCACGACCCCGAGCTTGCCCTGGTCGAAGTCGAGGGCGAGCACCTCCACCGACCCATTCGCCGAGGCGTGATCGAACACGAGCCGGGTGTCGTGGTTCTGCCCGAGCGCCGGGTTGCCGACGCTCTCCCCGATCGGCAGCGGCGCGAGGAGCCGGAACGTCTCGCCGTCGGAGAGCCGCATGAGGCTCAGGTCCCAGTACTCGTAGCGGGCGCCGTTCACCGTCGCCCGGTTCAGCGCGTCGTAGACGAGGAGGTCGCCCCGCACGGTGAACTCCATGACGTCGGCGAACACGACGAGGTCCGGCTCCTCCCCGTCGCTCGTCGTCTGGGTCTTCAGCTCGTACGCGCGGCTCTGCTCCGGGTTCACGAGGTCGAACACGTAGATGAGCCCGTCCTCCTTCGTGCTCGTGGCCGCGAGGCGCGTCACGTTCGCGTTCAGGGCGACGCTCCACCAGCCGCCCTGGGTGCTGAGCGCGACGGGTGTCCCCCCGTCCGACGTCGCGGCGTACACGTTCCCGTCCGCCCCGACCCACGCGAAGACGCTGCCGTCGTCGGAGAAGCTCGGCCTGCCGCCCGGCCCGACCGGCGTCGCGGTGATGTCCTTCGGGCCCGGGTCGAAGCTCGGCGCGACCCGGATGACCCGGCCGGACCCGCTGTCGACGACGGCGAGCCAGGGCGTCCCGGGGTTCTCCGGGAGCGGCGACGTGGGCGGCGTGCCCGCGCCCTCCTGGATCCCGACCGCGTCCATCGCCGACGCGACCGCGCGCTCCTCGGCGGAGCCCGACCCGAAGAGCTCGCCCGCCGACTGGACCGTCGCGAGCCGGAAGTCGACGAACTGCGCCCTGCTGAACAGGTGCTGCGTGAGCGCCCGGTACCAGATCCGCTCCGCCTTCTCGATCCCGATCGCGGTCGCGGCCAGGTAGAACGCGCGGTTCGGGATGCCGCTGTTCACGTGCACGCCGCCGTTGTCGTGTTGCTCGTCCGGAGGCAGGTCCTGGTACTCGCTCATGTGGCCCGGCTGCTTCGAGACGACGTTCGCGCCGCCCGGGTCCTGCATGCTCCTCAGCGCGTCGCCCGGGATGGACGGCGTCGTCACGTCCTCGCCCATGAGCCAGTTCCCGCCGCTCCCCCGCGCGTAGAACTCCGTCGCCGTGCCGAACGCGTCCGCGAAGTGCTCGTTCAGCGCGCCCGACTGCGACTCGTACACCAGCTGCGCCGTGTGCTCGACGACGCCGTGCGTGAGCTCGTGCGCGGTCACGTCGAGCGCTCCGGCGAGGTCGCTGAACTTCTGGCCGTCGCCGTTGCCGAACACCATGAACGCGCCGTTCCAGAACGCGTTCCGGTAGTTCTGCTGGTAGTTCACGACGAGCCTCATCGTGCCGCCCTCGCCGTCGAACGACCTGCGCCCGTGGCGATCGCGGTAGTAGTCGTAGACGATGCCGCCCCAGGTCGCGGCGCTCACGGCGTTTTGGAACGCGCCCCAGCTGGACGGATCCTGCGACTTCACGCAGACGAGGTTCGTGCCGCCGCCGTGCTGCGCGTCGAGCACGACGATGGCCCCCTTCGCCGCGTTGGGCATCTGGCTGCCGGCCGCGTCGTACATGTCCTTGCGCGTGTCGATCATCAGGTAGTCGGGCCCGAGCTGGTACAGGCCGAGGGAGCGGGTCGTGTTCGCGAGGTCGACGCCGGTCCCCGTGGCCGGGCCGTCGTCGCGGACGAGGCTCGCGTCGCGGACGATCGTCCCCGTCGTCGCGTCCACGAAGACCTCGCGCCGGTACGCGAGGTCCGCCGCGACCACCACGCGCCACGCGAGGCGGACGCCGGCGTCGTCCGAAAGGAGGACGAGCGTGGCGCTCTCCTCGGACGCGATCACGCCGTCGCGGATCGCGAGCCTCCCCACCGCCACCTTCGCGGCGCGCGCCGCCGGGACGTCGGGGGCGGCCCTCGCGCCGGTCGGCGTCGGCAGGAGATCCCCGCTGAAGCCGATCACCCTCCCGATCGCGTCGAGCCGCACGACCGCATCGTGCCCCCACACGTCCACCCCGGCGTACCGCTGCTGGAAGCGCACGGCGGTGAACCCCGCGCCGTCGCGCTCGGTCCGGAATGCGACGAGCTCCGCAGCGGGGTCGGCGCTCCGGAGCAGGATCCGGTTCTCCGCGAGGAACGCCCGCGCGGTCGCGGTCACGCCCGCGACGGGCGACCCGCCCGCGCGGAGGTCCGCCCCGGCGATGAACCGCGGCGTGCCGGTCCGCTCGTGGAAGGAGACGTGGAACGCTGGCCCACCCCCGCGCTCCAGGCGCGCCAGCTCGGCAGCGCCGCGAGACGAGGAGAGCGACCGCACGTCCCGCCCGGTCGCGACGGCGAGCGAGCCCGCCACCCCGGCCTCGAGCCGACCGCGGACGTCCGCGAGCCGCGCCTCGCGCTCACCGGCGACGGCCGGCGCGGCGCGCGGCTTCTTCGCGCGGAACGGCGCCGCCGGGTCGCCCCGCCCCGGCACCGGCGCGGGGGCGCCGGCGTGCGTCGAGGCGAGAGGAAGCGCCAACACGAGCAGCAGCAGGCAGGCGCGACGGATCGTCATGGTCTCCTCCTCGTAGCGCTGCGCCGCGCCCGGTCTCGCCGGGCGAGCTCATC
Organism: Anaeromyxobacter oryzae; assembly: GCF_023169945.1. GTDB lineage: Bacteria > Myxococcota > Myxococcia > Myxococcales > Anaeromyxobacteraceae > Anaeromyxobacter > Anaeromyxobacter oryzae. Next base: position 807,719 of record NZ_AP025591.1, on the reverse strand, counting down.
GCTCCGTTCGGTCGACGACGTCTCGACAGGTCGCGTACAGCGCGTCGAGTGATCCGGGCTCCGCTGCCGCGTCCTCGGCGAGCGGCCACGAGGCCTCGTGCGTCCGGCCCCCAGCCGTCACGCGCACGAGCGCGGTCATGTTCCCCGGCTCGTGCCGCTCCACCTCGAAGAACCGCGCCGCGTTGATCGCGTCCCACAGCGCGCGCCGCGCGTCGGGCGACAGGCGACCTGCGGGGACGGGGTGCTCCTCGGCGCCGAGTCCCCTCCACGCGAGGACGGCGCCGTCCGGCTTCACGGTGCGTCCCTCCCATTCGCCGGTGAAGCCGCCGCCCGCGCCGCAGACGATCGTCAGGTCGGACGGGACGCTCGCGCCCGCCGCGACGGGTCCGGCGCTCTGCTCCGGAGCCTTGCCGTTCGCGCACCCGCCCGCCACCAGGACGACGAACGCCGGCAAGGCGACGCGACGCCTCATGGAGACCCTCCGACTCTCGCGGCGTCACGCGGTGAGCTGCCCCGGGCGGCGCGCGACCTCGGCTGCCGAGCCCACGTCCACGCGCCGCGAGCGGCGGCGTGAACGCGGTCCACGCTACGCGCCTCGAAGCGGACGTCGCAACATCCCGGACGTGGCGCGATGAGACTCGGGGTGGAGGCGGACGCCAGGCCGCTCGCCAGCAAAGACAGCCGAATTCGCGAAAAGCGGAAACGCTGCCGTGGAAGCGAGCCGGCAACCGGAGACCGGCGAGGACCGGCAATCTGACGCGAGGAGAGGGGGCCGGCAGCAGCGCGGGCGGTCACGGAGCCGGCGAGGGTCGCCGATCACATCCCTAGGCGGAGCGCAACGCGCAGTACGAGAGGAAGGTGCGCCGCTCACCGCGGAGCAGATCGATCGTGATCCGAACCACCCCGCGCCATCCGATCACGTGGCACGTGAGGAACGGGTGCAGCGCGACGTGGCGGAATCGAAGTACGCCTTGCATGATCGCTCCACGTGGCCGGTCGGCTCGAGAGCCGTGTCGCCGCTCGCCGCCTGCCGTCGAGCGTGGAGAAGAGCAAGGCGCATGCCCACGTCGTGCGCCGCCGCTCCACGCGTGGCCGCAGGCCTCTCCGCCAAGGGCAGCACGTCGTCGCCGCCGCGTCGCTCGACCGTTCGGCGCCCGCGAGCGCGCGCCGGCACGACGAGAAGTCGCGGCGATCTTCCGACCATTCGGCAGCCGGTCGCGGGTAGCCGGCGCCCGGCCGGCCGAGGCTCACCCGCAGGGCCCCCCGCTTCTCGCCGCTGGACGATCTCGAGCTGCCGCCGATGATCGGGCCATACCGACGCGCCCGCGCTTCATTCGCGAGGGCCTGGCGCCGCCGCCCGGCGCGCCAGGATCCGGCCGAGGCAGAAGGCCGGCATCTCGCGCATCCACGGATGCGCCTGCACCACCGCCGGCGGGTAGCGGCGATAGCTGACGGCGACGGCGACGGCGGCGACGTCGTGGGCGGCGTCGAACGCGCGCGCGAGCTCCGCGCGCCCGCCCCAGGCGCTCCAGCCGGCCAGGTACGCGTCGCGGATGCGCGCCGCGGCGGCGTCGTGGTCGGCGAAGCGGCGGTCGAGGTGGGCCCCGGTGAGCAGCTGGAACAGGCTGAGGAACGGATGGGCCACGCGCACGTCCTCCCAGTCGACGAACGCGCAGCCGGCCGGCCCGACGAGCACGTTGCTCGGCCACAGATCGCCGTGGTCGAGCGCGAGCGGCAAGGGGCCGGCGTCGAGGGCGGCGGCGGAGGCGGCGAGCTCGGGGCCGAGCGCGCGCAGCGCGGCGATCTGGTCGTCGCCGAGGCCGGCCGGCTCGCCGGCGAGGAGCGCGTCGCGGTCGTCGAGGAGCGCAGCGAGCGGCTCGACCAGCGACGCGGCGGTGGCGACGGCGCAGCCGAGCGCGCGCAGCTCGTCGACGGCGTCGAGGCACTGGCGCTGCAGCTCGCCGTAGGCCTGGGCGGCGGCCGTCCACGCGCCGACGTCCTCGGGAGCGGCGAGCGACTCGCCGGCGAACGCCTCCATGAGGAGGAAGCGGCGCGCCGCGTCGACCGCGAGCACCGGCGGCAGGTGCGCCGAGCGGCGCGCCAGCGCGGCGGTGACCGGCGGCTCGCGCGCGGCGGCCTCGGCGACGCTCTTGAAGTAGCGCGCACGCCCGCCGGCGTCGACGCGCAGCACCGTCGAGAACTCCGACACGCGCACCTGCTCGACGTCGCCCACCGGCCCGGCGGCGGCGGCGATCCAGGCGAGGGCGGCGGCGTGCCAGCCGGGCCGGCTCCACGGCGTGTCCTCGGCGACGGCGAGGTCGCCGGCGGCCCAGCGCGTAACGAGCGCGCGGCTGTCGGCGGCCAGCGGCGCCTCTGCGGCGGCGAGCGCAGCGCGCGGCCACCAGCGGCCCGAGCGCGGCTCGGGGTCGACGAGGGGCTCGGCCAGATCGGCCTTGCGCACGCGGTTGGCCACGGCGTCGAACTCGGTGGCGGCGCGGCCGAGGATCACGACGCGGATGCCGAAGCGCTCGCGCATGTGGCGCGCGATCCGCTCCACCTCCGCCGTGTGCTGCTCGTCGCTGACGAAGCCGGGCAGCGCCCACGCGCCGCGCTCGTCGGGCACGAGCCACAGCGCGTCGCCGCGCACGAGGAGCAGCTGATGGTGGAACTCCGGGTTGTCGTCGAGGTAGCCCACGGCTGCAGTACCCGCGGTTCTTAGCCGGCGAGCTCCCGCGGCGCCAGCGGCCGGTAGGCGCCGCGGGAGCTCGCCTGGCGCGTCCCGGCGAGCTCAGCGGCGCGGCGCTGACCACCCCGAGCGCGGCCCCCGACACGTCAGGAGCCGTTCACTCGTGCGCGACGACCGAGCTCGGGACCGGTCCCGGGGCCGGGTCGAACAGGAAGCCGGCGTAGGTCGCCGTGAAGTAAGGACCCGAGCCGACCTCGCCGTCGAACGCGCCGCTCTTCTGGCCCGTCACGGTGAGCGTCCCGAACGCGTCGAGCGCGACGCTCTCCAGCGCCGCGCCTCCTCGCCGGTAGATGTCACCGTCGAAGAGGAAGTACGGCAACAGGCCCGACAGGTGCAACGTCTCTCCGTTCACGACGGACACCTGCCGGATCGTGATCGAGTTCGGAGGCAGGTTCGATGCCCAGGAGTGGGTCGAGTACGCGTAGACGATCGCCGGGAGGTACGGGTGGCGTGCGATGTCCACGACCGGCTCGAGCTCGTCGTTGGGGTTCGAGTTGAAGATGAACCCCTCGGTGCACCACGAGGGCGCTCCCTTGAGCGGCGTTCGCGAGACGTAGACGGCGTGGTAGGTCCAGGTCTCGGCGGTGACGCTGGAGTACCCGACCGCGAAGACGCACCGCCAGATCTCGACGGACTTCACCGGGGCGCCGGGCGCCAGCGGCATTCCGGTCCGCGCTTGCCACTCCGACACGGACAGCCATTCGGACGGGCTCGGCTCCGGCACTCCGCCCTCCACGAGCGCCAGCAGCTGGCGCTGCAGCGGAGGCGGCGGGGGCGCATCACCGCCTGGCGCCCTTGCCCAGGTCGGGTGCGCCGTCGCGAGACACGCCGCCACCAGGATCAGCCGCAGGCCACCACTCCCTCGCATCGGACGATGCCGGGTCGTCATTGGTCCCCCCCCATCGAGCCCCGGGCGTGTGCCCGGCGTCTCGACACTTTCGCTCCGAGTGCCGCCCTGCACGGCGGGGCAGAAGGGGTCCAACCGCATGGTGCGGCGGTTCGCAGGGATGGACGCGCGCCGCTGCGCGTCCCTCGGAAATGGAACGGCCGCCGGCGGGTGCCGGCGGCCGCGGAGGCCCGGGCTATCGAGCAGATGCTACTGGACGTTCACCTGGATCAGGGTGCCAGGACCGATGACCGTCTCGACGGTCGGCGTCAGCTTCACGGAGTCGCCGCCGGGGTTCGCGCCGCCCTTGACCGACAGCAGCCCCGTGTCGGGATTCCCGAAGCCGAACACCGAGGGGACGACGTAGCAGGGCGACGTCGTGCACACGGCTCCGCACGCGGTGGCCGGCGTCGGGGAGCCGGCCGGCTGGTCGCAGTACTTGAGCACGAAGCCCATGCCGAGCCGGTCGAGCTTGTTCGGCAGCTCCGTGATGGTGGGCGTCGAGGTGCCCTTGACGGATGACACCGCATAGGTCGTGACCGTGGGCGAGAGCGGGTTCTGGTTCTCGTCGAGGAAGCCGAAGACCACCTCCGTCGGGACCGCCTTGGCGCCACCCGTGGCCGTCGAGTCGACGTCGACCGGGCTCGGGTTCACGAGCGTGAAGAGCGGCTCCGGCGCGCCCGTGTAGAGGACGCGCGTCTCGGTCCAGATGGTCGTGTCCGCGTCCCACTTCCCGTTCGGCCCGTCGTAGACGCCGTTCGCGTTCAGGTCGACGAAGTACTCGCCGCCGTCGTACGCGCCGTTGTCGTTGGCGTCGACGAACGGCTCACCCTGGTCGACGAACGGCTCACCCGCGTCCCAGACCCCGTTCCCGTTCAGGTCGACGAAGCCCTCCTCGCCGCTCGCCATCACGATGATCGCGGAGAGGCCGTCGCGCGGGTTGTGGCGCCGGGCGAGCGGGGCGGTGCAGACGTCGCCGGCGACCACCGTGCTGGGCTCGCCGGCGACGGGGTCCACGTCGCGGGGCAGCGCATACCCGTCGATCGCGACGGTGTCCGTCGCGAACCCGAGCTCGTTGGTCTGGTCCGTGGCGCTGCTCGGATCGTACTGCGCCGTGTAGACCGGAGGACCGGCCGCCCCTGCCTCGCTGGCGAAGCCGGCGAGGAGCGCCTTCCCGAGCACGTTGTTGAAGCGGTCGGCGAAGAACGCCGTGCAGGTGATCGGGCTCAGCTTGCCGCCGTAGAAGGCGTTGATGCAGTCGTGATCGTAGGCCAGCACGGGGATGTTCCTGGGCGTGCACTCGAGGGAGAGGTGCGCGCCGCTCGCCCTTGCGCCGACGATGGCGATGTCCTGGAGCGTGAAGCTCCGGGTGACCCCGCCGGCGGTGGCGGTGACCTTGACGGAGACGAGTCCCGCCGCCGTACCCGAGTAGAGGTTCACGCTCGCGAGGCCGTCGCTGTCGGGCGTTTCGGTCGGGGAGGCGGTCTGGCCGAGGAACCCGACGCAGCCGCTCGCGGCGAGGCAGGTGGCGGTGTCGGCGGAGAGGGGGCTCGAGATGGTGGAGCGCCCGAGCTGCTGGTGCTCGAAGCGCACCGCCAGGCCGTCGGGGTAGGCCTTCTGCTCGGTGTCGAGCAGGGCGACCCGGATCTGGTTCTGCTCGTTCCACCCCGAGTACTTGACGCCCATGACCGGGCTCTGGACGGACTCGACCACGATCGCGCCGAGGGCCGGCATGGTCACGAAGGCCGACTGGTTCACCGCAGGCACGGCGGTGAGCGCCGCCGTGATCCGGGCCGCGCCGGCCGAGCCGCTCGCCCGGAAGAGCACCGTGGCCGTGCCGTCGCTCGCGGTCGCCGCGGTCGTGGAGGTCGCCGTGCCGGCGCCGGTCACGAAGACGCCGAGGTCGGTGGTGAGGGTGAGCTGCGCGCCCGCCTGGGCCTCGCCGGCCTTGGTGGCCTTCACCGTGATCGTGGTGGTGGCCGCGCCGTCGGCCGGGAGGCGGGTGCGGGCGGGCGTGACCGCGAGGCCGAGGCCCGAGCCCGCGTCGGTGCAGACGCCGCTCGAGCAGACGAAGCTCGGGGAGCCGAGCTTGCAGGGCTGGCCCTCGCACGTGGCAGTGTCGGCGCAGTCGATCTTGCCGTCGCAGTTGTCGTCCTGGTTGTTGTTGCAGGTCTCCGTCGGGCCGGTGCTCGTGCACGTCGAGGTGCCTCCGGTCGCGCAGACGGAGTTCTGGCACGCGCCCGCGGCGCCGCCGGCGGTCACGCAGGCGAGGAGGGCGCAGTCGGGATCGGCGCAGTCGATCTTGCCGTCGCCGTTGTTGTCCTTGCCGTCGTTGCAGGTGGTCTCGTAGCCGACGAAGGCGAGGGAGACGGAGCCGAGCGCGCCGTTGCCGTCCACCGCGTAGATCGTCTGCGGTCCGACGCAGCCGGAGGACGCGCGCGCGTCACAGACCGTGAGCACCGCGCTGGGCGAGGTGAGGTCGACCGACATCGTGGTCGAGCCGCTGGTGAACGTGCCGGCGACGGTGCCGAGCTGGATCGGCCCCTTGGTGGAGCCGGCGACGCTGATCCGCACCGTGTTGGTGCCGTTCGCCTTCACTGCGACGCCGCCGCTCGGCGACGACACGGAGCCCGCGAGGACGCTCGCGGTCACGGTGAGCGGCGGGGCCGGCGGGTTCGACGACTTGCTCGAGCTCTTGCACGCGGCCAGGGCGCTCAGCGCTGCCACGGCCGCCAGGAGTCGGATCCGGAACATGTTCACCTCGGGTTGGAGCCGGGGGTCTGGATGCGCCCGCTGCGCGAGCGACTGCGGAGCACCGCGAGAGCAGCTGGAGAGGCGGATGGTCGAGCCGGGCGTTTCCCCCAGGTGCCCGAGCCCCCAGCCTCGCGGCCGAGCGACCGTCCGGCGCGGGAGCACACCATGCGGAAGGAGCCCCGTCCACCATTTTCGCACAGTTGATTGACTGACGGTCACGGTGGCCCCTCGGTGAGGGGCGCCGGACGCGGCTCATCCGGCCTGCACGAGCGCGACGCCCCCCAGCACCACGAGCCCCCCGACCACCGTCGTCGCCCCGACCGGCTCGCCGATCAGGGCCGCGGCGGCCGCGAGCGTCACGAGCGGCTCGACGTACAGCAGCGCAAGGGCTGGTGGAAGGCGACGCCCACGAAGCCCATCGCGGCGAGCGACGGGAGGGCGTCGCGGGGCGGCCACGCCCTCTCGCGGCGGAGGGCCAGGATCCCGAGCAGCAGGAGGGTGCCGAGCCCGGCGCGGAGGAAGACGAGGGCCGCGGGTGCGATCTCGACGACGACCGCCTTCGTGGCGACGAACGAGATTCCCCAGAACACGACCGCGAGCAGGGCGCCCAGGCGAGGCGGCATGGGACGCGCAGGATACCAACGAAGAGGGGCGCCCCGGTCGATGCCGGGGCGCCCCGAGGCTCCGCTCTCGCGGACCGTGAGCCGGCGGGCCTACGGGCCGACGGCGGTCACGATCGCCTGCAGCTGCGCGTCCGTGAGGCCCTGGGTCATCCCCATGCTCTTGATGAGCGAGACGGAGATGTTCTTCCCCTTGAGGTTGCTCGAGGCGAGGGCGCCGTGGCAGCCGGCGCAGGACTGCGTGTAGAGCGCCGCGCCGTCGATCGCCGGCGGGGGCGGCGTGCAGGCCTGGGTGAGGACGGGAGCGCCGCCGGTGCAGCCCGCGGGGGAGGACGTGAGGACGGTGCGCGTCTGCTGGCCGCTGGTGGGGCAGGTGGCCGGCGCCCACGCGGTGTACGTGAAAGCCGAGCAGGTCGCCGGCGGCGGCGGGGGCGGGGTGCAGGTCTGGGTCAGGACGGGAGCGCCGCCGGTGCAGCCCGCGGGGGAGGACGTGAGGACGGTGCGCGTCTGCTGGCCGCTGGTGGGGCAGGTGGCCGGCGCCCACGCGGTGTACGTGAAGGCCGAGCAGGTCGCCGGCGGCGGCGGGGCGGGGGGCGTGCAGGTCTGCGTGAGGACGGGAGCGCCGCCGGTGCAGCCCGCGGGCGAGGACGAGAGGACGGTGCGCGTCTGCTGGCCGCTGGTGGGGCAGGTGGCGGGCATCCACGACGTGTACGCGAAGGCCGTGCAGGTCGGCGCCGGCGCGGGGGCGGGCGGCGTGCAGGTCTGCGTGAGGACGGGAGCGCCGCCCGTGCAGCCCGCGGGCGAGGAAGAGAGGACGGTCCGCGTCTGCTGGCCGTTCGTCGGGCAGGTGGCAGGCATCCACGACGTGTACGTGAACGCCGTGCAGATCGCCGGGGGCGTCGGCGTCGACGGCGTGGGGAGGTTCTCGGGGTGGAAGGTGCCGGAGGAGAGGTTGCTCAGCGGGCCGGAGAAGATCACGCCGCCCGTCTGCACGTTCGTGACGGTGAGCGTGCCCGACGCGACGGAGAACTTCACGTCGTGGAGGAGGGCGCGGAGGCCGGTCGACGCGGCGCCGTCATCGGTCGCCGGGTTCGTGACGCCGTACAGATCGAAGAGCGGCTTCAGCACCGTGCCGAGCTGGCTCATCATGGCCTCGAAGTCCGTGCTCGGGCCGGTCTCACCCGAGCCGTCGTCTCCGCCGTGCGAGCCCTTCCGGACCGCGGCGTCGGTGACCGGGTTCACGTTGGCGGTCCCGGCCTGCGGCGCCTGCGAGTACATCGCGTGCGTGCCCGACGCGTCGGTCCATTGCGCCTCGACCAGGTAGGGCGCGTGGAGCCCGGTCACGTCGGCCGAGTACATGCCGCTCGGGTCGACGGTCGCGGTGACCTGCTGGGCGGGCGAGGAGGCGTCCCTGACCGTGACCGCGGAGACCGCCTGGTTGGCGGAGACGACGCCGGAGAGCGTCGAGCTCGAGCCGTTCGGGGAGGCGGGGCCGCAGGCCGTCAGGGTGAGGCCGACGGCCGCGACGAGCGCTGCGAGGGTGGTGAGCGTCTTCTTCATGCCTGGTTGTCCCTTCCGATCGGGTGGGTTTTGATGCGACATGGTTCGCGGTCCGTCGGCACCGGCGCGCTGGAACCACGCCGGACCGGGGTGCGCCTGAATTCACGGACCGTGGACCGTGTGTACCGTGCCTGGGTGTCACGTGAGCATGGTACGCAGGCAGACAACCATGCGCCTGGTGTAGGGCGGCAAGCCCCGGCGTAGGTCTGGTGGAGCCGCTCCTCCCACGGGGTGCCGGGGAAGGCGCGCGGTAGCATCGTCCGATGCGCCGCTTCACCGCGCGATGGGATCGCTCGCTCCGGATCTCGACCGCGTTCTTCCTCGTGCTCATCGCCGCGATCGGCGTCTTCACCGCGCGGGCGATGGTGGCCGCGGAGGCGCCCGGGCCGCTCGGCGGTCTCGTCCCGGCGCTGCTCCTCGTCACCGTCGCGCTCGCCTGGGCGTGGGCGCCGCGCGACTTCGTCGTCGACCGGCACACCCGCGAGCTGCGGGTGGAGCGGAACCTCGGTGCGCCGGTCCGGATCCCGCTCGACGACGTACGGATGGTGGCGCCGCTCCCGCGAGAGGCGCTCCGGCGCACGTGGAAGGTGATGGGGACGGCGGGCGTGTTCGGTCACTACGGCCGCTTCCGGGCGCCCGCCCTGGGGGACTTCCGGCTCTACGCCACGCGGCGCGACGGGCTGGTCCTCGTTTCGACCGCCTCGACCCGGTTCGTCCTGACGCCCGAGCCGGCCTCGGCCTTCGTGGAGGCCCTCCTCGCCGCCGCGCCGGGTGCGCACCGGGGGGCGCCGGACGCGATCGCGACGGAGGCGGGCTCGCGCCGGACGCACCTCTGGCTCCTCGCGGCGCTCCTCGCCGCCATCCCGCTCGCGGTCGGCGCGATCGCGTGGAGCGCCTGGTCGCGCGGCCCGCGCGCGATCGCCGTCCGCGACGGCGCCGTCGCCATCGAGCGCAACGGCGCGGAGGACCTCGAGATCCCGCTCGGTGACGTCCACGCCGCCGAGCCGCTCCCGGCCGAGCGGCTCGCCGGGCTCGTCCGCAGCGCCGGCACGTCGGGGTTCGGCGTCCGCTACGGCCGGTTCTGGGCGCCTGCGCTGGGGTCATTCCAGCTCTACGGCCTCACGAGCCGCTGCCAGTACGTGCTCCTCGACACGGCCGCCGGACCGGTCGTGGTGACCCCCGACGAGCCGGCCCGGTTCCTCGCCGAGGTGCGGCGCGGGATGGCGCGGCCGGGCCACTAGTCCGCTCACCGCCGCCCGAAGTACGCGGCGGCCGGCCCACGCTCCGCCTCGCGCTCCGCGGCACAGACCCGGATCGACTCCGCGGTGCGGGCAAGCGACACCGCCATCTCCGGATACGCCTCGAGCTTCGGCCGCACGGCCGCCTCGAGCCGGTCGGCGTCCTCGGCGCGGCACGCGCCCGCCGCGATCGCGGGCACCTGTGCGGTGAAGAACCCCATCCCGCGCGCGAAGCCGTCCACGTCCGAGACGAGCGCGTCGAGGAGGCGGTCCCGGACGCCGGGGCCGGCGTCCGCCAGCACTTGCCGGAGCGGCACGATCCGCTCGCGTGGGTCGAGGTCGTCGCTCCGCAGCAAGGAGAGCGCGCGGGCGTCGAGCGCGGGATCCTCCGTGGACGCGAGCGCGCGGACCAGCCGCATCCGGACCTGCGGATCCCGAGACGCCGCGAGCCGGGCCGCCGCGGCGTCGAACGCCGGCGCGCCGCGCGCGCGGATCGCTTGCTCCGCCGCGACCGCCGCGAGGTCCGGGCTCACTGCGTCGGCGTGGAGCGTCCCGTCGGGGAGGCCGAGCCACGCCGCGCCGCGCCGCGCCGCCTCTCGTCGCACCGCCGGATCGGCGCCGACGCGCGCGAGGAGCGCGACGAGCGCGGCGCGATGCTCGCGCACCTGCGGCGGCTCGCCGGGGCGCGGGTTCCAGCCGAGCCGATCGAGGGCGGGGCGGTACAGGGCGCGCATGCGGGCCGCCACCGCGGGGCGGAGCGCGTCCGTCACCAGCCGGTCGTGCGCGAACGAGAGGGCGGCCATCCCCTGCGCCGCGACCGCAGGCTCCGGATCGCCCGCGAGCGCGCCGAGGGCGTCGAGGGCGTCGGCGTAGGGCAGGGCGCCCGATTGCTGCGCGGCGCGGATCGATCCCGCGAGCGCGACGCGCTCCGGGGCGGAGAGCCGCGGGAGCGCCCGGGCCCGGACGCGCGCGAGATCCTCGGGCGAGAGCGCGACGCGGTAGTAGCCGGCCGCGCCCGCGTTCGGGAAGATCCAGTCCGGGCAGCCGCCCGGGAGGTCGACCGAGGCTTCGCGCGCAGCGAGGAGCACGCAGCGCTCGTCCTCGCGCCCGGCCGTCGACCACCGCACGCAGACCGGCACCTGCCACGTGCCGTCCTGCGCCGCCGCCGAGCCGCGCGGCACCGACCGCGACTGGGACAGGAGGAGGCGGCCCCGGCCGGCCTCGCAGCGCGTCCGCGCCTCGACGAGCGGCGCGCCAGGTCGATCGAGGAAGGTCTCGAGCGGGCCGGCGACGTCGCGCCCGCTGGCGATCGAGAGGTCGGCGAGGAGGGCGCTCGTCGATCCCGTTCCGTGCGGCCGCGCGGCGAGGTAGCGGCGGATCCCGTCCTGGAACCGATCCTCGCCGAGCCAGCGCTCGAACATCGCGAGGACCGCGGCGCCCTTCTGGTAGCTCACCAGGTCGAACTGGGACTCGACGTCCTCCATCCGATCGAGCGGCTTGCGGATCGCGCGCGTGCTGCCGAGGGCGTCCACGCGGAACGCGAGGGCGGCGTCTTCCTGGAACGCGAGCTCGGCCCCGAGCTCCGGCCGCCACCGCTGGACGGCGCGGATCCCCATCCACGTCGCGAAGGACTCGTTCAGCCAGATGTCGGTCCACCACGCCGGCGTGACGAGATCCCCGAACCACTGGTGGGCCATCTCGTGGGCGAGCACCTCGGCCGCGCCGAGCCGCGCGAGCGGCCCGTCCGTGGCGGCGTTCCGGAGCAGGAGCTCGGACCGGTACGCGATGGCGCCGGCGTTCTCCATTCCGCCCACCAGGAAGCCGGGGATCGCGAGCTGATCGAGCTTCGGATACGGGAAGGGCATCCCGAAGTACCGCTCCAGCTCGACGAGCAGGGCCGAGCCGGCCTCGCGCGCGAACGCGACGTCCCCGCCGCGACCGCGCGGGACGACGAAGCGCACCGGCAGCGGCCGCTTGCGGAGCCCGTTCGGCGGAAGCGTCGCGTCCACGGTCTCGAAAGGCCCGACGGCGACGAAGACGAGGTACGTCGGGAGCGGGTCCGTCGCCGCGAAGCGGACGCGCCGCATCGAGCCCGCGGCCTCGGCGCCCTCCTCGGAGGCGTTCGACACGACGAGCAGGTCGGCCGGCGCGTCCACCGTCACCTCGAACGGCGTCTTGAAGCGCGGCTCGTCGAACCCGGGGAACACGCGGCGCGCGTCCACGGGCTCGTGCTGCGTCGCGACGAACCGCTCCGGCGCCTTCCCGTACCGGGCGGCGCCGCGCCCGCCGCCCCACGGCGCCTCCCAGGCCAGCCGGAGGGTCACGGGCCCGGGACCCACCGCGCGCGGGAGATCGAGGCGCGCGACCCCGGAGGGCGTCACCTGGCGCCACGTCGCCGGGAGCCGCTCCGCGCCGGCGACGACCGCGGCGGCGGTGACCCGGAGCGCGTTCCCGTGGAGCCACACGGTCTGCCGCGGGCGGTCGAGCACGACCTGGATCTCCACCTGGCCCCGGAAGCCGGCGTCCCGCGCCGGATCGAGCTCCAGCCGGAGCGCGTAGCGGACCGGGTGGACGTCCCCGGGGAGCTGCAGGAGCGGGGGCGCTTCGTCAGGGACCGCTGCCGTGGGCGAGGCGGGCGAGGCGGGCGCGGCGGCCGGCGCTGCAGCAGCGGCGGGCGCCGACGTCGCCGGTACGGCCGCGGGCGGCCGCGACGACGCGCACGCGACGAGGAGGCCGGCGGCGAGGGCGAGCGAGGGACGGACCGGACGGACCATGCGGGCCTCCGCGGACGAGAGGCTCCGACGCTCGCACGGGGCGGCCCGGACCGCAACGCCCGGCACGAACCATCCGTCACGCGTCGCGGGCGAGCCGCAGCTCGGCGTCCCGCCGCGCGTAGCCCGGCGGGCGATCCGCCGGCGGATGCGCGAGGAAGCTCGCGACGATGCTCGCCAGCCCCCGCTCGAGCGGCGCGTGCACGAGGCCGAGCTCCCGCTCCGCCCGGCCCGGATCCAGGAACGACATCCAGCGGCCGCTGAACGGCGAGACGTCGAGCACCGGGAGGCGCGCCTCTGCGAGCCGCGCGGCCGCGATGGGCCGGAGCTCGGCCCGGCTCCCGAGGAGCGCGCGGAGCCGCTCCAGCAGCTCGAGCAGCGTGGGCGTCTCCTGCTGCGCGAAGTTGTACGCCCGCCCGAAGGTCTCCTCGCGGCCGAGGATCTCGCAGAGGAAGCGCGCGACCTCGCCGCCGTAGACGTGCCGCAGCTGGTGCGCGCCGCCATCGGGGACCAGCACCGGCCCGCCGTCGAGGAGGCGCCACAGGTAGCCCTCCATCCGCCGGAAGTAGTCGAGCTCTCCGTTGACCATCGGGATCCGGACGCGCGTCGCCGGGAAGCCGTCCAGCGCCGCCGCGGCGAGGGCGTCCTCGCACGCGCGCTTCCCGATGCCGTACTCCCAGTCCTCGAGATCGACGGGATCGGCGGGGCGGCCCATCACCGGACCGTCGTAGTCCTCCTCGCGTGCGGGGCGGGGGCAGCCCTCGCGGACCAGGTAGACCTGCCCGGTCGAGACCATCACGAGGTGACCGGCGCGGTCGCGGAGCAGGTCCGCGATGGCGCGCCCGTCGGCGCCGGTGTACGCGGCGAGGTCCACCACCGCGTCGAACCGGCGCTTGCGGAGCAGCCGCTCGAGGTCGCCGGTCGTTCGGTCGCCGACGAGCCGCTCGACGCGGGCTCCGAACGGATCCGGCAGGCGTCCGCGGTTGAGGAGCGTCACCTCGTGTCCGCCGGCGAGCAGGCGCCATCCGAGCAGCCGGCCCACGAAGCGGTTTCCGCCGATCACGAGGGCGTGCATGGGTTCATGGAAGCCGTGGCGTGCGGCGCGGTCAAGGGAAGACGGTGGGCAAGGTGAGGGCCATCGGCCGGCACGGAAGCGGGCCACGGCCCAGCGGCCACGGGACGAGGGTCACGGGCACGGAGAGGCTCGGGTACGTTCACGGGCACGGGTACGGGAACGAGGTGCGTGCGGACTCGCGTTGCGTTGGCGCGTGCCCCGTCGCACACTCCCGGTCCATGGACGATCGAGAGTTCCGCCGCCTCGGCCACGCCCTCGTCGACTGGCTCGCCGATCACCGCGAGCGCCTGCCCTCGCTGCCGGTCATGAGCCCGGTCGTGCCCGGCGCGATCCGCGCTCGGTTCCCGGCGTCGCCGCCCGCCGAGGGCGGCCGGCTCGCCGACGCCATCGCGGCGCTCGACGACGTGGTGGTGCCCGGCATCACGAACTGGAACCACCCCGCGTTCTTCGCCTACTTCCCCTCGAACGTCAGCGCCGCCTCGATCCTCGCCGACCTCGTGTGCGCCGGCCTCGGCGCGCAGGCGATGAGCTGGCAGACCTCGCCCGCCGCGACCGAGATCGAGGAGGTGGTGATGGCGTGGCTCCGGCAGATGGTCGGCCTGCCGCCGGTCTTCTCCGGCGCCGTGCAGGACACCGCGTCCACCTCGACGCTCACCGCGCTCCTCCTCGCGCGCGAGCGGACGACCGGTTTCTCGCAGAACGGGGCCGGGCTGCAGGGCGAGGCCGCGCCGCTCACGGTGTACGCGTCGGAGCAGGCGCACAGCTCGGTCGAGAAGGCGGCGCTCCTCGCCGGCTTCGGCCGGGAGAACGTCCGGCTCGTCGGGACCGACGAGGCCCACGCGCTGCGGATCGACCTCCTCGAGCGGGCCATCGCCGAGGACGTCGCCGCGGGGCGGCGCCCTTGCGCCCTGGTGGCCGCCATCGGCACGACCGCCACCACGGCCCTCGATCCGCTCGCGGCGATGGTGGACGTCGCCGCCCGCCACGGGATGTGGGTGCACGTCGACGCCGCGCTCGCCGGCACCGCGATGGTGCTGCCCGAGTGCCGCTGGATGTGGGCGGGCATCGAGCGCGTGGACTCGCTCGTCTTCAACCCGCACAAGTGGATGGGCATCGGGCTCGACTTCAGCGCGTTCTACGTCCGCGACCCCGAGCACCTCGTCCGCGTCATGAGCACGAACCCGTCGTACCTGCGCACCGCGCACGACGGCGCCGTCACGAACTTTCGGGACTGGGGCATCCCGCTCGGCCGCCGGTTCCGCGCGCTCAAGGCGTGGTTCCACCTGGTCGACGAGGGCGTGCTCGGCATGCAGGCGCGCCTCCGTCGCGACCTCGAGAACGCGCGCTGGCTCGCCGGCGAGGTGGACCGGACGCCGGGGTGGGAGCGGCTCGCGCCGGTGCCCCTCCAGACGGTGTGCCTGCGCCACGTGCCCGACGGCGAGCGGGACGAGGCGCGGCTCGCGGCGGTGAACCTCGAGCTCGCGCGACGGGTGAACGCGGGCGGGCGCGCGTACGTGACGCCGAGCGCTCTCAAGGGCCGGCAGATGATCCGGGTGTCCATCGGCGCGATGGCGACGGAGCGGAAGGACGTCGAGGCGGTCTGGGCGGCGCTGCGGGAGGCTGCGCCCCGGTAGCGCGCTCCCCCGCGCGAGGCAGGTTGCCCCGCCGGCGCCCCGGCGGCATAACTCTTCGGATGCCCACCGCCGCCGGCGCGCTCCTCCTCCTCGTCCCGACCACGAGCTACCGGCTCGACGACTTCCGGGCCGCGGCGCGGCGGCTCGGCGTACCGCTCGTGATCGGGAGCGATCGGTGCCATCGCATCGAGGACGCGTTCGGCCCGCAGCAGGACTTCGTCTCCCTCGACTACCGTCGCCCCGAGCGCGCAGCGGAGCAGATCGCCGAGGGCGCCCGCGACCGGCCGATCCGCGGCATCGTGCCCGCGAGCGACGCGACCGCCGTGATCGCGGCCCTCGCCGCCGAGCGGCTCGGGCTGCCCCGGAACCCGCCCGAGGCCGCCCGGCGCGCCGCCGACAAGCACGCGTCGCGCGTGGCGCTCCGCGACGCCGGCCTGCCCGTCCCCGCGTTCGCGCTTCACCACCTCGACGCCGATCCCGAGGCGGCGGCACGCGCGACGGCGTACCCGTGCGTCCTGAAGCCGCTCATCTTCTCCGCGAGCCGCGGGGTCATCCGTGCGGACGATCCCGCCGGCTTCGTCGCCGCGTGGCGGCGCATCGCCCACCTCCTCGCGGCCACCAAGGCCGAGCGCCGCGCGCGCGAGGACGGCGCGGACCGACGCGTCCTCATCGAGGCCTTCGTGCCGGGCGCGGAGATCGCGCTCGAGGGGCTCCTCCGCAGCGGCCGGCTCGAGGTGCTCGCGCTCTTCGACAAGCCGGACCCGCTCGACGGCCCGTACTTCGAGGAGACGATCTACGTCACGCCCTCGCGCCATCCGGCCGCGCTCCAGGCCGAGGCAGCCCGGATCATCGGCGAGGGTGCTCGCGCCCTCGGCCTCGTCGAGGGGCCGGTCCACGCGGAGTTGCGCCTCGCGCCGTCGGGGCCGGTGATCCTGGAGATCGCCGCGCGGTCCATCGGCGGGCTCTGCTCGCGGACGCTCCGCTTCGGCGCGGGGCTCACGCTCGAGGAGATCCTCGTCGCCCACGCGATGGGCCTGCCGCTCGCGCAGGTCCGGCGGGAGGCGCGGGCGTCAGGGGTCATGATGCTCCCCATCCCGCGCCGCGGGATCCTGCACGGCGTCGCGGGCGTCGAGGCGGCGCGGGCGGTGCCGGGCGTCGAGGACGTCGTGATCACGGTCCCCGAGGGGCACGAGGTCGTGCCGCTCCCGGACGGCGACAGCTATCTCGGCTTCCTGTTCGCGAAGGGCGAGGCGCCGGCGGACGTCGAGTCGGCGCTGCGCGCGGCCCACGCACGCCTCCGGTTCGACATCCGGATGCCGCTGCCGGTGGCGTGACGGTCGGCCGCGCCGTCGAGACCTTCTCGCTCGCGCTGCCCGGCAAGGACTTCGCGACCTACGCGGTCACGAGGCTCAGGCGCGTGCGGTAGCGCGCGGCGAGGTGCGAATTCGTGCTCCTCCCGATTGGCCAGCCGATGCCTGGTCGGCGTGCGGAGCGCTAGCCTCAGCAGGTGACATGCAGGATCGCGTTCGTGTCGTCGGGGCGCTTCCTCAATGTCTCGATGGCCTGAGCCGTCGGCAGGATGAGCAGCTCGATCTTGCGTCGCTCGGCCTCGAGCTTGACCTCGTCCATGACGGGCAGCGCTCCTTCGTGCCCCGTGCCGACGACCAGGCGTCTGCACCGCCAGGGGATGTCCTCATCGACGGACACGGGCGTGTGGCCAAACGCGTCCCGGTACTTCTTGGATGGCTTCTTCTTGCGCTTTCGGATCTTGCCTCGCTCGATCACCACGTCGTGCTCGTAGGTCACCCCGTCGATGCGGATCTCGCCGAATGCGAACGCGTCGAATCTCAAGGCCGTACTCCTTTGCGTCCTTCGCCATGGACGCGGCGTGGTGAGGATCGATCACGTCGCGCGGGCGACCTGCCGCAGCAGGCGCCGGGTCACGAGCCGGTGGCCGCCGCTCCCGATGACCGCGGCGCGGTAGAGCCGGCCGAGGACGCCGGGGAACGCCGCGTGCGTCTGCGCGCGCAGGCGGTCGCCGTCGAGAATGAACGTCAACGCGTACTCGGCGAAGCGGTGGCGACCACGCAGGGCGAGCCGCCGGCCGGCCTCGGCCTCGACCACCCGGAAGCCCGGCACCGCTTCCCCGGGCCGGCCGGCGAACTCGGCCGTGCCCTGCGCGGGGTCGCAGCCCAGGAGCCGCGCGATCGGCGCACCGCCGCCCATCGTGCGGCGCAGGACCTTCAACAGCGCCGTCCAGGCCACGTCGGCGGGGGCGTCGAGCCGCTGACTGTGCTCGTCGATGTAAGGCAGCTGCTCCATGGAAGGCCCTGTCTCGAGCTGGCCTCGCCGTCAGTCCCCTACTTCTTCCAGGATGTCGTCAGCCCTTCAACCTGAAGGGCCCGGGGCTCCGCTCAACAGAACCACGACTCGGTGAGCCGCGGCACCCGCCGCTGATCCGGCGCGAGGACGCGCACGTGCTCGTGCGGCAGCCCCGCAGCGGCGAGGACCAGGCTCCGCACGCGCGCGATCGTCTCGAGGGGCGGCTCGCCGCGCGCGGCGCCGGCCTCGACCTCCGCGGCGATCCGCGGCTGGAGCGCGTCCATCCGCGGGTCGGGGTGGCGCCAGCGCCAGGTGAGCGCGGCGCGATCGAGCCCCTCGAACGCGATGTCCGGATCGTGTTCGAGGAGCGAGCCGGGCGGCACGAGGAGCCGGATCGACAGCTGGACGGGATCGACGTGCCCGAGGAGCCCGCGCGCCTCGAGGACGTCCACGAGGTCCACGAGATCCTGGAGCGTGCTCCACGGCGTGAAGGGGAGGAGCGAGGGCCGGAGCGGCAGGCCGGCGGCGGCGCAGACGTCGAACGCGCGGAGCGCGTCGGCGCGCGTGTGGCCCTTCGCGAGCTTCTCGAGGACGCGGTCCGAGAGCGACTCCACGGCCGACGTGACGAACACCGCCCCGAGGCCGCCGAGCTCGGCCACCACGTCCGGTTGGCCGACGAGGTGCTCCACCTTCGCGGTGAAGTCGAACCCCACGTCGGGGAACCGCGCATGGAGGGCGCGCGCGACGCGGAGCGCGTGGGTCGGGCCGTTCAGGAAGTCCGGATCGCCGAAGGTGACGTGGCGGGCACCGGCCGCGACCTGCTGCGCGACGTCGGCGAGCACGATCTCGGCAGGGACGGCGACGAAGCGGCCGCGGTAGACCGCGGGGATGGGACAGTGGCGGCACAGGTGCTTGCAGCCGCGCGTCGCCTCGACGTAGCCCGCGAGCCGCTCGTCGCCGTCCGGCGCCGCGAGCCGCGCGTAGCGCGCCGGGGACGGGAGCCCGGCGCGGCTCGGGACCGGGTATGCGAGCCGCTCGATCCGCGCCGCCGCCCCGCCGCGCCAGACGAAGGGCGCCAGGTCCTCGCCGCGCTCCACCGCGCGCGCCAGGTCCACGATGGCCTCCTCGCACTCGCCCCCCAGCACCGCCGCGGCGCCCGCCTCCACGAGGAGCTCGGCGTGGAGCGGTGCGTACAGACCGTGGAAGCCGATCACCGCACCGGGGTTCAGGGCGCGGACGCGCGCGGCGGCCTCGAGCCCGAGCCGGAGCGCGGTGTGCATCGGGACGGAGAGGAGGACGAGACGCGCCGCCCGGACCCGTGCCGCGTCGAGCGGCTCCACGGCGAGGTCGATGCACGCCGGACGGAAGCCCGAGCGCTCGAGGAAGGCGCGGGGGAGCGTCAGCCCGTGCGGCGCGTGGCCGAGCTCGTACGTCGAGAGGAGGAGGATGTCGCCGTCGCCGCGCACGAGGCGCCCGGAGCGCCGCCGGCGGGCGCTAGCCCTTCGACGGCGGCGGACGGTAATCGGGCGGGAGCTGGGCGCCCTCGCCGAAGAAGAACTGCTCCGCCTGCTGGAAGAGGATCTCGTTCGTCCGCGGGTCGGCGGCCGAGAGCCGGTACTCGTTCAGGATCATCTTGAAGTGCTCGAGCCACAGCTTCCAGGCGTCCTGGGAGATGTTGTCGTAGATCCGCTGACCGAGCTCGTTCGGGAACGGCTTGAAGGTGAGGCCCGGCAGCTCCTTGCCGAGCTTCTTGCACATCACCATGCGCGCCATTCCATCTCCCTTTCGCGACCGTGTCGTCGTCGTTGGACCGCGGGGAAGATAAGCGATCCCGGGCGTGGATGCCACGCGGACCGCGGCGCGCTCGCCTGGGCCGCTCCCGCCCGCCGGGGGCGGGCGGGCGGGGGGCCCATGTCGCGGCGCGGAACCGGCCGGCCGCAGGCGTGAACCGCTACGACAGGAGCGACGTCGGCGAGACCGCGAGCGCCTTCGCGAGCGACTCGAGCGTGTCGAGCGGCGGCGTCCGCTGCCCGCGCTCGAGCATCGAGATGTAGGAGACGGAGAGCCCAGCCTTCGCGGCGAGCGCCTCCTGGGAGAGCTTGCGGCGGAGACGTTCGCTCTTCAGGTTGACGGCGAACTTGTCTGCGAGTGCGGCCATCGGTCGCTCCAGGGATGTCACGGTGGGTGATGTTCGGATCCCGCCATTCCACTCGCGGCACCCGCACGCTGCGAGTGATAACACCTCCCGCCGGCGCATAGCCAATCAGCGCGTGTGCCATGTTTCCGCGACCTTTGAGGAAGGGGCACGCCCGGGCGCGGCGAGGCTGGACACACGCGCGCAGCGCCTCGACACGGACGGGGGGTGTTCTCACGAAGCGTGCGGCGGGACGAGCAGGATCGCCGTCACGCGCGCGCCGCGCGGCAGCCGGGAGCGCCCCGCGGGCAGCACCGCGAGCGCGTCGTGGCCGGCCATGGACGTGAGATTGCCGCTCGTCTGCGTCCTGAGCGGCTCGAGCTCGAGCCCGCCGTCGCGCCGCCGCCGGGTGTGGCACCGGAGGTACACGGTCAGCTCCGGCGGCTTCTCCTGCGCGGCGGTGAGGCGGCCCTCCACGCGCACGCGCCCGTCGCCGGGGAGGCCGGCGAGCGCGCGGAGCGCGGGACGAACGAACAGCTCGAAGGTTACCAGCGCGCTCGCGGGATTGCCGGGCAGCCCGAAGACCGCCGTCCGGTCCCAGCGCCCGAACGTGAACGGCTTCCCGGGCCGTAGCGCGACGCGCCAGAAGTCGAGGCGGGCGCCGGCGCTCGCCAGGGCTGCGCGGACGAGGTCCCGCTCGCCGACCGAGACGCCACCCGAGGTGACGAGCGCGTCGAGGCCGCTCGCCCCCGCGAGGGAGGCCGCGAGGCTCGCGGCGTCGTCGCGCGCGGTCGGGAGCAGCACCGGCTCGGCGCCGGCGGCCGTCACCGCGGCAGCCAGGGCGAGCCCGTTCGATTCGACGAGCTGCCCGGGGCCCGGGACCTGGCCTGGAGGGACGAGCTCGTCGCCGGTGGGCAGGATCGCGACGCGCGGCCGCCGCCGGACGAGCAGCTCCGTCCGTCCGATCGCCGCTGCGAGGCCGATCGTGCCCGGGTCGACCACTGCGCCGGCGGGGAGCGCCACCTGGCCGGCGGCGAGGTCGGAGCCGCGCGGCCGGACGTACCGACCGGCGACCGCGGCGCGCCCGAACAGCGCGGCCTTCCCGCTCCGCCGGACCTCCTCCTGCATCTCGACCGCGTCCGCACCGGCGGGCAGGACGCCCCCGGTGAAGATCCGGCAGCAGGCGCCCGGCGGCAGCGCCCCCGGCGCCGGGCGGCCGGCGAACACCCCGAACGCGACCGGCAGGCGCGCGCCGGCGCGGGGCGCGTCCGCCGCGCGGAGCGCGTAGCCGTCCATCGTCGACGCGTCGAACGCGGGCAGGTCGCGATTCGAGACGAGCGGCTCCGCGAGGGCGCGGCCGAGCGCTGCGGCGAGGGGGACGCGCTCGGCGGCGAGGGGGGCGACGTCCGCCAGGGCGGCGAGGATCCGCGCGCGGGCGATGTCCGGCGTGAGCACGGTCCGTTCATACCACCCTCGCGGGCGGACGGCCCCACGCCGCGCGGGTCGGCGGCGCGCCCCGCCGCTTCCGGCCCCCGGGCGTCCGGTCCACGTGTAGACTCGGCCCCCGATGCGCTGTCCCACCTGTGGAGCCGAGGTCCCCGCCGCCCCGACCTGCGCCGCCTGCGGCGCGCCGCTCGCCGCGGCGCCGGTCGCCACCGGCAGCCTTCGCTGGCAGGTCGTCGGCGGCAACGCCTTCGCCGCCGCGCGCGTGGAGCTCGCCGCAGGCCAGGCGGTCCGGGCCGAGTCGGGCGCGATGATCTCGATGAGCGGCAACGTCGACCTCCAGTCGGAGCTCCAGGGCGGCCTCATGGGCGCCCTGAAGCGGATGGTCACGCGCGAGTCCCTCTTCGTCTCGACGTTCACCGCGATGGGCGGCCCGGCCGAGGTGCTCCTCGCGCCGCCGGTCCCGGGGGACGTGGTCGGCGTGGAGCTCGCCGGCCGCGCGCTCCTCGTGCAGTCCTCGTCGTGGCTCGGGTCGGATCCCGACGTGCAGCTCGACACGGAGTTCGCGGGCTTCCGCGGGCTCTTCGCAGGAGAGGGGCTGTTCTTCATCCGGATGAGCGGGCGGGGGACCGCGCTCCTCTCCTCCTATGGCGCGATCGTGCGCCGCCCGCTCCCGCCCGGCGCCCGGTACGTCGTCGACACCGGGCACATCGTGGCGTTCGACGCGGCCATGCCGTACCAGGTCCGCAAGGCGAGCCGCCGGGGATGGGTCCGGTCCATCCTCTCGGGCGAGGCCCTCGTGGCGGAGTTCGCCGGCCCCGGCGAGGTCTGGCTCCAGACCCGCAACCTCCGGTCCCTGGCCGGCGCGCTGTTCCCGCTGTTCCCGTCGCAGCAGGGCCGCCAGGGCGGGCTCGGCCTCGGCGATCTGCTCGGCGATTAGCTATCGGAGATGGATGATGCGTGAAGAGAACCAGGCCCGCCGCCGCGAGGCGCTCCTCGAGGAGCTCCGGCGGGCGGCGGGGCGGCCGCTGTCCCTCCGCGAGCTGATGCAGCGGGCGAAGCTCCACCCCGGCGAGCGGACCGACGCGAAGCGGACGCTCCGCGAGCTCGCCCAGGAGGGGCTCCTCCTCCGGGACGGGAAGCGCTACGCGCTCGCCGGCGCGAAGCCGAAGGGCGACGGCGCCCCGCGGCCCGGCGGCCCCTCCGCGCTCGCGACCCCGGGGCAGCGCGTCCGCCGGCCCGGCCGCGGCGGCGAGGTGCTCGGCACGC
Source organism: Anaeromyxobacter oryzae (assembly GCF_023169945.1). Taxonomy (GTDB): domain Bacteria; phylum Myxococcota; class Myxococcia; order Myxococcales; family Anaeromyxobacteraceae; genus Anaeromyxobacter; species Anaeromyxobacter oryzae. The sequence goes on along the minus strand of NZ_AP025591.1, from coordinate 785,267 downwards.
TCAAGAAGCACCGCGACGGGTTCGGCTTCGTCGCGCGCCTCGACCGGAAGGGCGACGACGTCTTCGTCCCGCCCGACGAGGCCGCGAAGGCCCTCGACGGCGACCTCGTGCGGCTCGAGATCGTGCCGGCGCGCGGCGGCCGCACCGCGGGCCGCGTCGTCGAGGTCGTCGAGCGGCGGCGGCGCCTCCTCGTCGGCACCTACCACGCGCGAGGCGCCCGGAGCTTCGTGGTCCCGGCGGACGAGCAGCTCGACGCGGTGGTGCCCGTCCCGGAGACGTCGGCAGCGAAGGACGGTGAGGTGGTGAAGGTCGCGCTCGACCCGGACGCGGCGCGGCTGCAGGGGACCGTCGTCGAGGCCATCGGGCGGCCGGGCGAGCCGCGCGTCGAGGTGCTGAAGGTGGCGTACGCGCGCGGCTTCGCCGACGTGTTCCCGGAGGCGGTACAGGACGCCGCGGTCGAGACGCCCGACCACGTGCGGTCGGAGGACTGGCGGGGGCGGAGGGACCTCACGGGCCTGCCGCTCGTCACGATCGACGGCGAGGACGCGCGCGACTTCGACGACGCCGTCCACGTGGAGCGCCTCGCCGCCTCGAAGAAGGGAAAGCCGCTGTACCGGCTCGTCGTCGCCATCGCCGACGTCGCCCACTACGTCCGCCCCGGCGAGCCCCTGGACGCCGAGGCGGCGCGGCGCGGCACGAGCGTGTACTTCCCGATGCAGGTCCTGCCGATGCTCCCGGAGCGGCTCTCGAACGGGATCTGCTCGCTCAACCCGGAGGTCGACAGGCTCTGCATGGTCGCCGACCTCGTCGTCGACGGCCGCGGCGAGACGAAGAGCGCGGAGGTGTACGAGGGCGTGATGCGGAGCGCCGCCCGCTGCACGTACACCGAGGTCGCGAAGGTGCTCGAGGGCGAGCGGGTGCCCGGGCGCGAGAGGTTCCGCGAGCACTTCGAGGTCATGGCGGAGCTGCAGGAGAAGCTCACCGCGATGCGTCGCCGCCGCGGCGCGCTCGACTTCGACCTGCCCGAGGCGAAGATCGTCCTCGACGCCGAGGGCGGCGTGGCGACCATCGAGAAGCGGCCGCGCAACCGCGCCCACCGCATCGTCGAGGAGTTCATGCTCGCCGCGAACGAGGCGGTGGCGCGCTGGTTCGGGACGCGCGAGCTCCCGACCATCTACCGGGTCCACGGCACGCCGGACGAGGAGAAGCTCCAGGCGTTCCTCGCCCTCGCCGCGACCCACGGGTTCGACGTCCCGGAGATCCCGGCGGAGCCGCAGGCGCTGAACCGGCTCCTCGAGTCGCTCCGGGGCCACTCGCAGCAGCGGGCGCTGAACCAGCTGCTCCTCCGCGCGATGATGCAGGCGGTCTACACGCCGGAGAACATCGGCCACTACGGGCTCGCGGCGGAGCACTACCTGCACTTCACCTCGCCCATCCGGCGGTACCCGGACCTCGTGGTGCACCGTCTCCTCAAGGAGGAGTGGGCGCACCGGCAGGGCCGCAGCACGCGACGGACGCCGGAGCCCGCGCTCGAGGAGATCGCGGTGCTCTCGTCGGAGCGCGAGCGCGCCGCGATGGAGGCCGAGCGAGAGATCGCGTCGTTCTACGCGGCGCTGTTCATGAAGGACAAGGTGGGCGAGACGTTCGAGGGCGTCGTCTCCTCCGTCGTCGAGTTCGGCATCTTCGTCGAGCTGAAGCGCTGGTTCGTCGAGGGGCTCGTCCGCGCCGAGGACCTGCGCGGCGCCTTCGAGCTCGATCCGGTGCAGCACGCGCTGGTCGACCGCGTGACCGGCCGCGCGTTCCGCGTCGGCGATCCGGTGTCCGTGGACGTCGTGAACGCGAGCCCCGCGAGGCGCCGGATCGAGCTCCGGCTCGCGGGCGAGGCGGCGGCCGCGGAGCGGGCCGGCGGCGAGGGCGAGCGCCGGCCGCACCGGCTCCTCGACCGCGGCCCGCGCCGCGCCGGCGAGCGCGTGCAGAAGCCCGGCGAGCGCCGCGGCACGGGACACGCCGAGCGGGGCGGGCGCGGCGCCGGCAAGCAGGGCGGGAAGGGCGCGAAGAGGGGCGAGCACGGCCCCCGGCCGCACGGGCCGAAGCGCGCGAAGGGCGGGCGCCGGCGGGGACGGTAGGTCCGGAACGTCCGGCGTCAGCCGCCCGGCGAGAAGCGCCCGCGGAGCGCCTCGACGAACCGGCGCGCCTCGGCGACGGGCGGGCGGCGCGCCGCGTGCGCCGCGCCGGCCTCGGTTCGGGGGACCGCCGCGAACGACCCGCCGTCCTCGGGGTCGAGCCGCGCCGCCAGCCCGCGGCCCCCGAGCTCCGCGAAGAACGTCGCCCACCCACAGCGGCCGGCGGGGTCGCCGTGACCCGCCAGGACCGGCACGCCGTCGCGGAGGGCAGGGGAGAGGTGGTGCCGTCCGGCGAAGTGGATGACGTCGCCGCGGTCGATGGTGGTGATCACGGGGCCTCCGACGCCGTCCTACCGCGTCCGCGGCCCCGCGGGAGCCACCCACGCGGGGTGGCGTGGCGAGCGAGGATGCGCTAGTCACGTGCGGTGACCTTCGGACAGGGACTCCTCGTCACCGGCGCCGCCGCGACCGCCGGGCTCGTCAACGCCGTGGCCGGTGGCGGCACGCTCCTCACGTTCCCGTCGCTGCTGCTCGCCGGGCTCTCGCCGGTGTCGGCGAACGCGACGAGCACGGTCGCGCTCTGGCCCGGCCAGCTCTCCTCGGTGTGGGCGTACCGCCGGCACATTGCCGACGAGCGCAAGCACGCGCTCGTGCTCGGCCTGCCGGCGGTGCTCGGCGGCGTCATCGGCGCGACGCTGCTGCTCGCGCTGCGGGAGAAGGCCTTCGAGGCCGTCGTCCCCTGGCTGATCCTCTTCGCGTGCGCGCTCCTCGCGCTCCAGAACCCGATCAAGCGCGCCGTCGGCCACCACGCCGCCGGCAACCACCCGGTGGTGCTCTGGATCATCCAGCTCCTCATCTCGATCTACGGCGGCTACTTCGGCGCCGGCATCGGGATCCTGATGCTCGCGGCGATGGGGATCCTGCTCCCCTCGAGCCTCCAGCATGCGAACGCGCTCAAGGTGCTGTTCGCCCTGCTCTCGAACGGGAGCGGGTTCGTGCTGTTCCTGCTCTCGGGCAAGGTCGACGTGCGGATCGCGGCCCTGATGGCCGTCGCGTCGCTCGTCGGCGGGTTCGTCGGCGCGCTCGTCGCGCAGAAGCTGCCGCCGGCGGGGATGCGGGGGTTCGCGATCCTCGTGGGCCTCGTCGCCGCCGGGAAGTTCCTCTTCCGCTGAGCGTCGGCGGGGTACGGCTGATCGCAGGTGCCGCTCGTGCCGCGGCAAGGCTCCCGCACGGGGTAGGCGATCGCCATTCCGGGCGGCCGGGCGCCCGCCCTCCGCGGCGATGGGGTCGGTGGCGCCACGACCGCTCGTCCGCCTTCGCGTCGCCCGGGGTCCCACCTCCGGTGCGCCTCAGGGAGCCCATGGATCCGCGTCGCGGACCGGTTCAGGCTGAGGGGCGCCCGTGCAGGAACGGGTGGCGCAAGCATGGGAACCGTCGGCGAGATCGCCCTGCCGGCCGCGCCCGATCACGGCGCGCCGCCGGAGCCGTCGCCCGGGACGGAGCACCGCGAGGGGCGGCCCGGGCGCCGCGGGCCGTGGGTCCTCGGCGCCGCGGCGTGCCTCGTCGCGGCGGTGGCCGTCACGCTCGCGGTGCGGCACGTCCAGCGCGCCGCCGCGCTGCCCGACGGCCTCATCCAGGTGAACGGCCGGCTCGAGGGCGACACGGTCACGGTGGCCGGCAAGCTCGCCGGACGCGTCGCGACCCTCGCCGTCCGCGAGGGGGACGTGGTGGTCGCCGGGCAGGTGCTCGCGACGCTCGACGACGCGACGCCGCGCGCTCGCCTCGCGCAGGCGCACGCCGCGGAGGAGGCGGCGCGAGCTCGCGTCGGCGCCGCGCGCGCCGATCTCGCGGTGCTGCGCCAGAGCGTGCCGCTCACCATCGCGGCGGCAGAGGCGTCCGCGGAGGCGGCGCAAGCAAGCCTCGCCAAGGCGCGCGTGAGCGCGGAGCAGGCCCTCCGGGACCGGGACCGCGCACGGGCCCTGCGCGAGGGGGGATCGATCGACGCGCAGACGGAGGAGCGGACCGAGCTGGCCTCGCGGATCGCCGAGGAGGAGCTGCGGCGCTCCCGCGCCGACGCGCTGCGCACGGAGCGCCAGCTCGCGGACGCGCGGCTCGGCCCGGAGCGCATCGCGGCGAAGGCGCAGGAGGTCGAGGTGCTCGAGGCGGCCGCGCGCCAGGCGAGCGCGCAGGTGGCGGAGGCTGCGGCGGTCCTCGACGATCTCCGGATCGCGAGCCCCACCTCCGGCACCGTGATCACCCGGTTCGTGGAGGCCGGCGAGGTGGTCGGGGCCGGGGCGCCGCTCCTCGAGCTCGTCGACCTCGACCGGCTGTACCTCGAGGTGTTCGTCCGCGAGCAGGACGTCGGCCGCGTCCGGCTGGGCCTCCCCGCGCGCGTCTTCACGGACGCCTTCCCCGACGAGCCGTTCCCCGCCGAGGTGCGCTTCATTGCCTCGCGCGCCGAGTTCACGCCGAAGGAGGTCCAGACGCCCGACGAGCGCACGCGGCTCGTGTACGCCGTGAAGCTGTACCTCGCCGCGAACCCGGATCACCGGCTCGGCCCGGGGCTCTCGGCGGACGCGCTCATCCGGTGGAAGGAGGGCGTGTCGTGGGTGAAGCCGCGCTGGTGAGCGCGCGGGCCGTCGTGCGCGCGGCCGGGCTCGTGAAGCGCTACCGCGGGCGTCCGGCGGTGTGCGGGGTGGACCTGCGCGTCCACCCCGGCGAGCTGCACGGGCTCGTGGGCGCGGACGGCGCCGGGAAGAGCAGCCTCATGAAGGCGATCGCGGGCGTGCTCTCGTTCGAGGGCGGGACGCTCGACGTCCTCGGGGAGCGGATCGACTCGGAGATGGCCGCGGAGCGGGTGAAGGCCCGGATCGGCTTCATGCCCCAGGGGCTCGGGCAGAACCTCTACCCGGAGCTCTCGGTCGAGGAGAACGTCGACTTCTTCGCGCGGCTGCGGCTCGTCCCGGCGGCCCGGCTCGCCGCGCGGAAGGAGCGCCTCCTCTCCGTGACCCGCCTGGCGCCGTTTCGCGGACGGGCGATGAAGCACCTCTCCGGCGGCATGAAGCAGAAGCTCGGCCTCGCATGCACGCTCGTGCACGAGCCGGAGCTGCTCGTGCTCGACGAGCCGACCACCGGGGTGGACCCGGTCTCGCGCCGCGACTTCTGGGCGATCCTCTCGGAGCTCGTGCGCGACGGGCGCCTCACCGCCCTCGTCTCGACCGCGTACCTCGACGAGGCGAGCCGGTTCCACCGCGTCTCCCTCCTGCACGAGGGCCGCTGCCTCGCCGAGGGCGACCCGGCGGCCCTGTGCCGGCTCGTGCCCGGGACGGTGGCGCTCGTCGAGACCGAGCGGCAGGCCGAGGCGCTGGCCGCGCTCACCCCTGCGTTCGCGCAGGTGGAGGCGCTCGGGACGGTCCTCCGCGTCCTGGTCGAGGGCGCCGGGCCGTCGGCGGCGATCGCACGCGTGCGCGCCGCGCTCGGCGGGATCCCCTGCCGCGTCGACGCCGCCGAGCCCGAGCTGGAGGACGCGTTCCTCGCGCTCCTCCGCCGGGAGGACGTGGCCCCGGAGGCGGGGGGGCCCGCGTCCGCGCCCCGCGGGCCGGCCGTCCCCCCGGCCGTGACCGGGCGCCACCGCGGCCCGGAGCCCGCGGGGTCGGAGGGCGACGCGATCGAGGCCGACCGGCTCACCCGCGACTTCGGCACCTTCCGCGCGGTCGACGGTGTCACGTTCCGGGTGCGCCCGGGCGAGATCTTCGGGCTCCTCGGCGCGAACGGCGCGGGCAAGACCACGGTGATCAAGATGCTGACGGGCCTCCTGCCGCCCAGCGCCGGACGCGGCCGCGTGGCGGGCGTGGACATGGCCCGCTCCGATCGCGCCGTGAAGCGCCGCATCGGCTACATGTCCCAGGCGTTCTCGCTCTACACCGACCTCACCGTCGCGGAGAACGTCCTGCTGTACGCCGGCATCTATGGCCTCTCGCGGGCGGCGGCGCGCGAGCGCGGCGAGGAGGTGCTGGCCATGGCGGGGCTCTCCGGCCGGCGCGACGCGATGACGGGGGCGCTCCCGCTGGGGCTCCGCCAGCGTCTCGCCCTCGGCTGCGCCCTACTGCACCGGCCCCAGGTCGTGTTCCTCGACGAGCCGACCTCCGGGGTCGATCCGGTGGGCCGGCGCCGGTTCTGGCAGATCCTCTTCGAGCTCGCGCGGCGCGATCGCGTCGCGGTGCTCCTCACGACGCACTCGATGAGCGAGGCCGAGCGCTGCGACCGGCTCGCCCTCATGTTCGCCGGCCGGATCGTCGCCGACGCGCCGCCCGCCGCGCTGAAGCGCGAGGTGGAGCGCGAGGCCGGGCGGCTCCTCGAGATCGTCGCCGATTCCCCCGCGGCGGCGGCGGAGCGGCTGCGCGGCGACGGCGTGGGCGCCCCGGTCCCCTTCGGCCGGCACCTCCACCTGCTGTCGCGCGATCCCGACAGCGACGCGCCGCGGATCCGGGCGAGCCTCGGCGCCGCCGGCATCGCGTGCCGCGCGATCCGGCCGGTGCCGCTCACGATGGAGGACGTCTTCATCTACCGCGTGCGCGCGCTCGAGGACGGGGCGCCGCAGCTCAGGGGCTCCCCGTGAACCTCGCGCGCGTCGCCGCCCTGGCCCGGAAGGAGTGGAGCGAGATCCTCCGCGACCGCATGTTCTTCGCCCTCGCGTTCGTGCTCCCCGCGCTGCTCATGATCGTCTTCGGGTACGGGAGCGGCCAGCCCCTGGAGCACGTCCCGCTCGCGGTCGTGGACCACGACCGGACCGCGACGAGCCGCCGGTACGCGGAGCGGTTCGCGGGCACCGTGTACTTCGACCTCGCGGGCGTCGTCGGGTCCGAGCGTGAGGCCGCGGAGCGCCTCTCCCGCGGCGAGGTCCGCGTCGTGATGGTGATCCCGGAGGAGTTCGAGCGGCGCCTCCTCGCCGGCCGCTCGGCGGCGGTCCAGACCTGGGTGGACGGGAGCTGGTCCAACAGCACCCCGCCGCGATCGATCCAGAGCTACGTCGAGGCCATCGACGCCGCGGCGACGGCGGAGCTCCAGGCCGGCGTCGTGTCAAGGCGGCTCGGGATCCCCGTGGAGCGCGCGGACGCCCTCCTCAGGCCCGTGCGGCTCCAGGTTCGCTATCTCTACAACCCGCAGCTCCGGACGGTCTGGTCCACCGCGCCCTCGATGGTGATGTTCATCCACCTCTTCGTCGCGCCGCTCCTCATGGCGCTCGGGGTCGTGCGGGAGAAGGAGAGCGGCTCGATCCTCAACATCTACTCCTCCACCGTGACCCGGGCCGAGTTCGTCGCGGGCAAGCTCCTGCCGAGCGTGGCGATCGGATGCGCTAACGGCGTCGTGCTGTGGGTGCTCGCCGTGGGCTGGTTCGGGGCGCCGTTCCACGGGAGCCTCCTCCTCTTCGCGCTCGCGACGCTCCTCTACGCCATCGCGACGCCCGGGATCGGGCTCGTGATCTCCCTCGTCGTGAGGACGCAGGCGACGGCGATGATCGTCACCGTCGCTCTCGCGGTGCTGATCGGGACCCAGTACTCGGGGATGTACATCCCGGTCGACGCGATGCCGCCGGTGAGCTGGGTAATCGCGCACCTGTTCCCGTCCATGTACTTCCACGACGTCATCCAGGGCATCTTCCTGAAGGGCATGGGCGCGGCGATGCTCTGGCGCGAGCTCGCGGCCCTGGCGCTCTTCGCGGCGGCGTTCCCAGCGCTCGCCTGGCTCCTCTTCCACAAGCGGAGGCGCGCATGACCGGCCTCGCCCCGTGGCTGCGCCAGGTCTCGGCGCTGACGGCGAAGGAGCTGCGCCAGCTCTGGCGCGACCGCCCGCTCCTCGTCTACGTGGTGTACCTGTTCACGCTCGAGCTCGTGCTCGTCGCTGGCGGGACCCGCGAGCTGAGCCACGCCGCGCTCCTCGTGCGCGACGGCGACCGGAGCGCAGCGTCGCGCGAGCTCGTCCTCCGGCTGCGCGAGCCCTGGTTCACCATCCGCGGAGAGGTGGACGACCCCGGGGAGGCCCTCCGCGCCATCGACCACGGCGAGGCGCGGCTCTTCCTGGACATCCCGCCGGGCTTCTCGCGCGATCTCGCGAAGGGCGAGCGGCCGGTGGAGGTGCAGCTCGTGGTCGACGCGAGCCGCGTCGTGTCCGCGTACCTCGCCCCGGGCTACGCGGCCCGGATCGCGGGGACGCTGTCCCGCGACCGGGCCGCCGAGGCGCTCGGACGCCTCGGCGTGGACCCGCGCGACCTGCCCGTGATCGAGAATCGGCGGCGCACCTGGTACAACCCGAACCTCGACGACGCCTGGGGGAACGCCCTCTCGGATCTCCTCGACATGATGACCGTCGCCTGCGTGCTGCTGCCCGCGGCGGCGGCGGTCCGGGAGAAGGAGCACGGCACGATCGAGCAGCTGCTCGTCTCGCCCATCACCCCGGTGCAGGTGATGCTCTCGAAGGCCCTCTCGATGACGATGGTGGCGCTCTCGGGGACCGCGGTCGCGCTCTTCGGCGTGCTTCGCGCGGCGTACGCGATGCCGGCGCGGGGCAGCGTGCCGCTGTTCTTCGCCATCACCGCGCTCTTCGCGTTCGCGAACGCCTGCATGGGCCTGCTGCTCTCGACCCTCGCTCGCACCATGACGCAGGTGGGGCTGCTCATCGTGCTCACGCTGGTCCCGGTCCTGCAGCTCTCGGGCACCTGGTCGCCGCTCGAGGCCGAGCCCCGGCTGCTCCGCGACCTGGTGAGCCTCTCGCCGCTGCGCCACTACGTGACCGTCGCGTACGGCATCCTCCTCCGCGGCGCGGGCATGGACGTGCTCTGGCCGCGGGTGGCCGCCATCGCGGCGCTCGGAGCCGTCTGCTTCGCCGCGGCCCTGTGGCGCTTCCGGCGGCAGTTCGCGTGAGGTCCCGCTGCGGCGACCGCAGGGCAGGGAACCGGGCGACCGCGCATAGGGGCGACGGAGCGCGCGTCGCCGAGGGGCCTCTACGCCTTCTTCCCCGCCTGCGCCGCGAACCAGATGAGCGCCTCGAGCGCGTTCGTCGTCGTGAGGATGCCGACGAGCGCGCCGCCCGGGTCGATGACGATGACGCCGTTCAGCTTCCGGTCGTGGAGGAGCTTCGCGGCCTCGGCGATGGGCGTCTCCGGCTTCACGGTGTGCGGCGTCGGGTTCATCGCCGCCTTCACCGGGGTCTTCGAGAGCAGGTAGTGCAGCTCCCACTGGTCGAGCGTGGTCGCCTTGGCCGGCATGTAGCCGAACAGCATCTTCTCGGTGACGAGCCCGACGAGCCTGCCCTTGCTCATCACGGGGAGGCGCCGGATGTTCTTCTCCTTCAGCACGTGGATGGCCTCGATGACGGAGGCGTCCTCCTCGATCGTCATCGGGTTCGAGGTCATCCAGTCGCCGACGGTGAGCTTGGTGTCCGCCATGATCACATCCCCAGGAAGGCCTTCTTGACGTGGGCGTTGGCGAGCAGCTCCGCGCCCGTGCCCGAGAGTACCACCCGCCCCGTCTCGAGCACGTACGCCCGGCTCGACACGTGGAGCGACTGGTAGACGTTCTGCTCGACCAGCAGGATCGTCGTCCCCTGCCGGTTGATCTCCTTGATGATCTCGAAGATGTTCTTCACGAGCAGCGGGGACAGCCCGAGCGACGGCTCGTCGAGGAGCAGGAGCTTCGGGTTCCCCATCAGGCCGCGCGCGATCGCGAGCATCTGCTGCTCGCCGCCCGACATCGTCCCGCCGAGCTGCTTCTCGCGCTCCTTCAGGCGCGGGAAGAGCGTGAATGCGCGCTCGACGTTCCGCTCGCGGTCCTTGCGCGTGGCCTTCACGAACGAGCCCATCCTGAGGTTCTCGAGGACGGTCATCTCCGGGAAGATGCGCCGGCCCTCCGGCACCTGCACGATGCCGAGCCCGACCACCTCGTGCGACGCCATCCGGAGGAGGTCGACGTCGTTGAACCGGAGCGAGCCCGAGGAGGCGCGGACCAGCCGCGAGACGTTCTTCAGGATCGTCGACTTCCCGGCGCCGTTCGCGCCGACGACGGTCACGATCTCGCCCTGGCGCACCTCGAGGTCCACGTCCCAGAGGACCTTGAGATCGCCGTAGGCGAAGTTGAGCTTCTCGATCCGCAGCATCTAGGCGACCTCCTCGCCGAGGTACGCGGCCACGACCGCCTTGTTGTTCACGATCTCCTGGGGCGCGCCCTCGGCGAGCTTCTCGCCCGAGTTGAGCACCACGATCCGGTCGCTGATCCGCATGATGGCCTTCATGTCGTGCTCGATGACCATCTGCGTGAGCCCGCGCTTCCGCAGGTCGAGGATGAGCTGGATGATCTCCTCGGACTCGGCGGGGTTGAGGCCGCCCATCACCTCGTCGAGGAGCAGGAGCTCCGGCTGCGTCGCGAGGACGCGCGCGACCTCGAGCTTCTTCCGCTCGCCGATGGGGAGGCCACCGGCGAGGAAGCTCGCCTTCCTCGTCATCCGCACCACCTCGAGCTGCGCCATGGCGACGTCGCGGGCGACCTTCAGGCTCGCGGTGCGCGCCAGCGCGCCCACCATGACGTTGTCGAGGACCGTCATCTTCGCGAGCGGCCGCACCTTCTGCCAGGTCCGCACCATGCCGAGGTGGCAGACCTGGTTGGGCTGGAGCCCGTTCATGCGGACGCCCTTGAACATCACGTCGCCGCGCGACGGCGGGTAGAAGCCCGTGATGCAGTTGAACAGCGTGGTCTTGCCCGCGCCGTTCGGGCCGATGAGGCCCATGATCATCCCCGGCTCCATGGAGAAGGAGACGTCGGAGTTGGCGGCGAGGCCGCCGAAGAACTTCGAGACGTGCTTGATGTCGAGGATGGTCGCCATGGTCGGTCCCTACGCGCCGGCCGCGCCGGGCTCCTCCTGCGCGGCGGCGCGGCGCCGCCGCAGCCCGGCGGTCGCCCGGCGCAGCAGCCCGACGACGCCGTCGGGGGCGAACAGGATCACCACCACCACGAGGATGCCGTACACGAGGAGGTGCGCGTTCGAGAGGTGGGCCTCCACGAAGTCGACGAATTTCGAGTCGGGGGAGAGGACGCCGATCTGCACGAGGCCGCGCGGGTTGCGGAGGATCTCGGAGAGCGGGACGAGGACCATCGCGCCGATGACGGGTCCGTAGATGGTGCCGATGCCGCCGATGATGCAGATGAGGACGAACTGCACCGAGACGTCGATGCCGAACACGATGTCCGGCGCGATGAACTTCACGAACATCGCGTACACGCCGCCGGCGAGGGCGGTGAACGCCGCCGAGATGGCGAGCGCGATGCTCTTGTAGAACGACAGGCTGATCCCGAGCGAGTGGGCCGCGTCCTGGTCCTCCCGGATCGCCTGGAAGTAGTAGCCGAGCTTGGAGTGCTGCACGGCGTAGTTGGCGATGATCGTGAGCACCGCGAGGCCGAGCGTGACGAAGTAGAACGGCCGCTTCGTGATGAACTCGACGTCCTGGCCGAACAGGTGCAGCGTCGGGATCTCGGAGACGAGGAACCCCTCGGCGCCGCGGGTGAAGCCCTTGAAGTAGAGGAACGCGTACCGGAGGATCTCCGCCATCGAGATCGAGGCGAGCACGAAGTACGGCCCGCGCAGCCGGAAGGTGATGCTGCCGATCACGAGGGACAGGAGCACGCCGTTCGCGATGGCCGCGCCGAGGCCCCACCAAGGCGCGATCTTGTTCAGCTCGAGCAGCATCATCGTGGTGTACGCGCCGATGCCGAAGTAGGCGGCGTGGCCCACGGAGTACTGCCCGGCGTAGCCGCCGACGACGTTCCAGGCCTGCCCCTGGATGATCGCGAGGAACAGGATCACGCCCATGTGGAGGACGTAGGGCTTCTTCACGAACTGCGGGAAGATCCAGAGCGCGAGGACGGCCGCGGCGAAGAGGACGAGCTCGAGGATCGCGACGCCGCGCGGCGAGCGGGACGGGAGAGGACGCTGGTTCATGGTGCGCTCCCTCAGGCCCGGGTCTTGCCCAGGAGGCCGGCCGGCTTGAAGAGGAGGAGGGCGAGGAACAGGACGAACACGACGAGCTCCTTGAGGCCGCCGGCGACGTAGACCGCCGCGAGCGACTCCGTGAGCCCGATGATCACGCCCCCGAGCGTGGCGCCGACGATGCTGCCCATCCCGCCGAGCACCACGATGACGAACGCCTTCAGCGTGAAGGCGCCGCCGACCTGCGGGAAGATGTAGTACGTGGGCGAGATGAGCGCGCCGGCGGTGCCGGCCAGCGCCGCGCCGATCCCGAACGCCAGCACGGACGTCCAGCCGACGTTGATGCCCATGAGCTGCGCGGCCTCGCGGTCCTGCGCCGTCGCCCGGATCGCCTGCCCGGTGTCGGTCCGGAGCAGGAACCCGTACAGCGCGACGGTGATCGCCACGGTGATGAGGAACGCGTAGAGGAGCGGCTTCGACACGGAGAGGCCGAAGAGGTCGTAGCTCGACGAAGAGTAGCTCGTGGTCAGGATCCGGTAGTCGGAGGTGAACGCGAGCATGACGCTGTTGCTCATCACGAGGCCGAGCCCGATGGTGAGCAGGATCTGGTTCTGCGGGAGCGCGTTCAGCACGCGGTTGATGAACGCGCGCTGCAGGAACGCGCCCCACAGGAAGAGCGCGGGCGCGACGAGCACGATGGACAGGAACGGGTCGAGGTGGAGCCAGTTGAAGAGGCCCCACGTCAGGTACATCCCGAGCATGAGGAGCTCGCCGTGCGCGAAGTTGATGACGCGCATGACGCCGAAGATCATCGTGAGGCCGATCCCGATGAGCGCGTAGATGCCGCCCACCAGGATCCCGCTCAGCACGGACTGCAAGAAGACCGTCATCCGAGTGCTCCTCCAGCAGGACGCCGTGCTCCCCCGGTCGACGGCGGCCGGTCACGCTACCCCATGCGCGCGGCCGTGAGTGCTCGTGCTGCGCGCCGCGATCGTGGGACGTGCCACGCGACGATCACAACAAGAAGAGCGGGGGTCCCGCGCGGCACGGGCCCCCGCTCCGCCGTCGTCGCGACGCGGCTACTTCCAGCCCGGGAACGGGTACACCGGCTTCGCCTTCGCGGCCTTCGCCGGGTAGACCGTGACGGACTTCCCGTTCTGGTACTGGACCACCGGCATCACGAGCTTGTTCTGGTTCGTGAAGCCGTCGAACGTCTCGAACTTCACGTCGCCGAGGATCCCGTTCCAGCTGCCGCTCGCGAGCGCCGCCTGGATCTTCGTGCGGTCGCCGCCCGCCTTCGCGGCGGTCTCGCCCGCGACGAGGGTCGCCACGTAGGCGCAGGCCGCGTGGTAGGTCGGCTTCTTGCCGAACTTCGCCTTGTAGCGGCGCTCGAACTCCTGGGAGGCGGCCGAGCTCTCGGGCGTCCACTGGGTCACCGAGAAGACGTTGGTCGAGATGTCCCGCTCGCCCTCGAACTGGGCGGTGTCGAACCCGGCGCCGCCGCCGAGGAACGCCTGGGGCTTCAGGCCGACCTCGCGCGACTGCCGCATGAGCAGGATCGCGTCCGCGACGTAGGAGACCATGAAGACGAGGTCCGGGTTCGCCGCCTTGATCTTGGTGAGCGTCGAGCGGTAGTCCGGCGCGCCCTTCTGGTACGCCTCGTCGCCGACGATCTGGAGCCCCTTCGCCTTCGCGTACTCCTTCCCCGCGCTCGAGACGGAGGTGCCGAAGTCGGTGGACTCGTAGATGAAGGCGATGGACTTCGGCTTCCCGAACCCGAGCGCCGCGTCGATGAGCGACTGCGCGTACTGGTGCGCCGGCGCGTTCACGCGGAACACGTACGAGTAGCCCTGCTTCGTGATCTCTTCCTTCGCCGCCGCGGGGACGATCTGCGGGACCTTGTACTGGTGCGCGAGCTTCGCGACCGCGTTCGCCGAGGCCGAGGTGTACGGGCCGACCACGACCGCGACCTCGTCGCCCGTCGCGAGCTGCTCCATCGCGCTCATGGCGACCTGCGGCTTGCCGGTGTCGTCCTGCCGGACGATCGTGACGTTCACGCCCTTCTTCTTGAGATCCTCCACCGCGAGATCGACCCCGTTCGTGAGGTTCTCGCCGATGGGGGCCTCGGGGCCCGTGATCGAGTTGATGAAGCCGATCTTCACCTGCGCCTGGCCGGCGCCCGGCAGGGCGAGGGCGAGGGCGGCCAGCATCTGCGCGACGATCTTCGTCATGAGGTGGCGCTCCTGTGCGTGAGGGCTACCGCGGATAGACGAAGGGCGCCCGCGCGGATTCACGCGGGCGCCCCCGATGTGGTGCGGACTTCTTAGAACTTCAGCTGCGAGGAGATCGCGACCTGCGTCGCATCGTCCTTGTTCGCCGTGGCGCCGTTGAACGAGTTGCCGTGGGTGGTCGTCTCGACCTTGATGGCCTCGACGCCGAACCGCCACCACTTGCCGGCGTTGAAGATCACGCCGCCCGCGAGCTGGGTGCTCTTGCGGCGCGTGCCGGCCGCGGAAGCCGCGGAGGTGAGGTCCGCGTCCTTCGCCTCGCCGAGGCCGTAGCCGATGGTCACCCACACCGCCGGGAGCGGCTTCAGGATGCCCTGCGCCCAGTAGCCGTCGGAGTTGATGGCGCGGCGCGTGTCGGTCGTCGCGCCGAGCGAGCCCTGGACGCCGGGCGAGAGGATGCCGTTGTACGTGTCGTCCATGCCCTTGCCGGTGTAGTACTCGCCCTTCGCCGTCAGGTACGGAACGTTGATCTCCGCGTCGACGCCGAACACGTCCACCGTGATGTCACGGGTGTTGCCCGTGTACGTCGCCGTCGTGTCGAAGCGGCGCTTGCCGTAGCTGTACGCCACGCCGACGGTGCCGTTCATGTCGGGCGAGGCCTTGTACGAGACGGCCGCGCGGCCCTCGACGTCCGGCATGCGGGAGCGGTTGCCGGCGCCGTTGTCCACCGGGGTGAAGCCGTCGGCGGGGGAGACGATCGCCGCCGCCAGCTGGAGGCCGAGGCCGCCGAAGGCGCCCGTGTACGTGCCGCGGAACTGGGGCCCGCGGCGCCACAGGTTACCCGCCTGCCAGAAGAGCGGGTCCGCCACCCACGCGAGCGACTCGGCGAAGAGCGGGTTCACGAGGCCGTAGTCCTGGCCGCCGAGGATGGCGAAGGACTGGCCGCCGGAGAACTTCCAGCTCGCCGTCGCGGAGGCGAGGCGGAGCCGCATGAGGCCGTTGTACCAGGACGTGGACGGCGTGTTCGCCGTCGTGATGGTGCACGCGCCGCCGCCCGCAGGGCAGGTCGCCGACGTCGGCAGGTGGCCGGCCTTGAAGTCGAACTCGATGACGCCGGAGAGGTCAGCGCCCGTGAAGGCCGTGTCCTTGCCGGCGAGGCGGACGCCGAAGCGGGACTGGCGGGCGCTCATGAGGAACGCGCCGCCCGCGTTCGCGCCGGCGACCTGGCCGGGGTAGTCCCGGGTCGTGAAGGTGTCGCCGTCGAAGAAGGCGTTCACGAGGACGAAGCCGTACGGGGTCACCTTCATGGTGTCGTCGGCCGGCTTCGGCGCCGGGGCCGGCGTCGCGGCCGGGGCGGTCTCCGCAGGCTTTGCGGGCTCAGCCGGCGTCGTCTGCGCGAGCGCAGCGAGCGGCAGAGATGCTGCGAGGGCTGCAGCGACCAGCTTCTTCACAGGCTTCATGCAGATTCCTCCACGTACAGAAGCGCGGGGTGTGTCCAGGGTGCGTCATTCCGAAAGCCCGGACGGGTAGCTCCTTCTCTACCACACCAGGCGAACGACCGAGCGCAAAAAAGGTGGCGCGCTGCGGCAAACTTTGCACCGAACGGGGCGTGTTGACCGCGGTCAATGCAACGGATTTTTGACTCCGACGGGTGCGCGCTAATGTCGCAGGGTGACGATCGTGACGGCGTCGCCGCCCTCGTGCCGGTCGCCGCCGCGGAATGCTCCCACGTACGGTGAAGCGGACAGATAGTCACGAAGCGCCTGCTTCAGCGCGCCGGTCCCGTGCCCGTGGAGGATGAGCGCGTCGGGCTCGCCGCCGGCGTAGAGGCCGTCGAGGAACCGCTCCACCTCGCGCAGCAGCTCCTCGACGCGCATGCCCCGCACGTCGAGGCGCCGCTCCGACGACAGCGGCGCGCCGGGCCGCGCCGCGTCCGCAGCGGCGAGCTTCTCGCCCTTGCTCTTCCCGAGGGCGGCCGATCGCGCCTTTCCGGACAGCGGCACGAGATCCGACACCGGGCGGCGGATCTTGAGCGCGCCGGCCCGGACCAGCGCCTCCTTCCCGTCCACCTCGACGACCTCGCCCTCGTGCCCGAGCGACGCGATCCGCACCCGGACCCCGGGCTTCACCTCGCCGCCCGGGAGCGCCTCCGCGCCCGCCTCGGCCCGCGCCTGCGTGGCCCTCGCGGCCTGAGCGACGGTCGCCTTCCACGCCTCGAGCTGCGCCGCGGCCTCCGCGGCCCGCTTCACCGAGGGCTGCGCCTGCAGCGACGCGAGGAGGTCCGCGACCTCGCCCCGCGCGGCCTCGATGTCGTCGGCGAGCGCCGCGCCCATCCGCGCCGCCGCCTCCCGCTCCGCCCGGCGCGCGCTCTCCTCCGCAGCGCGCGCCCGGTCCTCGGCGCGCCGCGCGCGCTCGAGGGTCTCGTCCGCCTCGCGCCGGGCCGCCTGGAGCCGCGCCCGCTCCTCGTCGAGGGCGCGGAGCGCGTCGCCGAGGGCGCCTCCCTGGCCGCCCTTCGCCTGGCGCGCGCGCTCCACCACCGCCGGCGGGAGGCCGACGCGCGCGGCGACCTCGATGGCCGACGAGCTGCCCGGCGCGCCGAGGTGCAGCTGGTAGGTCGGCTGGAGCCGCTCGGCGTCGAAGCCCACCCGCGCGTTGGCGTACCGCGTGTCCACGAGCGCGATCGCCTTGAGCTCGTCGAGGTGGGTCGTGACGAGCACCGTCGCGCCCCGCTCCACGAGCGCCTCGAGGATGGCCGCGGCGAGCGCCGCGCCCTCGCGCGGGTCGGTGTCGGCCGCGATCTCGTCGACGAGCACCAGCGAGCCCGGGATCGCGCCCGCGAGCATGTCCTTCACCGCGGTGAGGTGGGCGGTGAAGGTCGAGAGGTCCTTGGCGAGGTCGCCGCGCTCGTCGATCGCCGCCTTCACCTCGAGGAAGAAGGGCAGCCGGGAGCCCTCCGCGGCCGCGACCGGCAGGCCCGCGCGGAGCATGAGCGCGGAGAGGCCGACCGCCGTGATGGCCACGGTCTTGCCGCCCCCGTTGGGCCCCGAGACGATGAGGGCGCGCTGCGGCGGCACGAGCCGGACGTGGCTCGCGACGACCTTCTTCCCCTGGAGCACGAGGAGCGGGTGCCGGAGCGACAGGAGCTCGAAGCCGCCGCTCGCCGGGGCGACCTCGGGCGCGTGCGCGTCGAGGTCGGAGGCGAGGAGCGCCTCGCCCTCGAGCACGTCGAGGCGCGCCAGGGCCGCGAGGTCGCGCGCGAGCGCCCCGGAGCCGGCGCCGAGCGCCTCGGACAGCTCGCGCAGGATCCGCTGCTCCTCCTCGGCGATCATCGCGGTGGCGATGGACAGCTCGTTCCCGAGCTCGACCATCGAGTCGGGCTCGACGAACAGCGTCTGCCCGGACTGCGACGCGTTGTGGACGATGCCCGGCACCGCCGACCGGCTGCTCGCGAGCACCGGGAGCACGTAGCGCTCGTTCCGGATCGTGAAGTACCGGTCGCGGAGGTGGCGCTGCATCATCTCGTCGTCGAGGAGGGCCTCGACCTGCGTCTTCAGGGCGCGGTGCAGGCCGCGCGCGCGGTCCCGCGCCGCCGCGAGCGCCGGGCTCGCGCGATCCGAGATCGCGCCCGAGGGCTCGATCGCCCGCTCGATCCGATCCGCCAGCGCGGCGCCCTCGGTCAGCGCCTCCGCGACGGCCCAGAGCCGCGGCAGCTCGCCGGCGCGCGCCTCGAGCTGGTCCCGGGTGCGGGCGGCGGCCCGGGAGAGGGCGGCGCACTCCCGGAGCGCGATGGGCTCCAGGACGCCACCCTTCGAGGCGCGGTCGAGGTGCCCCTCCACGTCGCCGACGCCTCCGAGCGGCAGCGCGACGCCGCTCTCCGACAGTCGCCGCGCCTCGTCCACCGCGCGGAGCGCCTCCCTCGTCGCAGCGGCGTCGGGTAGGAACGGCAGCGCCTCGGCGAGCCGGCGCCCCGCGGGGAGGCGGCAGCGGCCCGCGAGGGCGGAGAGGATCTGGGGCCAGCCGAGCTCCTGGAGCGTGTCTTCGGCGCGCATCGCTGGGCGCATCGATTACCCGAGGAGGCCGCGGTCCGCCAGCGGAGACCGGTCCGGCGGTGCGGTGCGGCCGTCCGCGGGGAAGAGGAACGGCGCTGGCGCGTTAAGATGTCGCGTGCTCCGGAACCGCGCCCTCCTGCTCCTCCCCTCCGTGGCCCTCGTCGCCTGCGGCACCCCCGCGGAGAAGAAGGCCCCGCCCCCGGTCGTGGCCGAGGCGCCCCCGCCTCCTGCTCCGCCGGGGCCGCCCCCGGGCCCGCGCCCGGACGTGCTCCTCGCCCGCGCGCGCGTCCTCCGCGCCGACGGCGATCTGGCCGGTGCCCGCGCCCGGCTCGAGGCCGCGCTCGAGGGCGCTCCGGAGTCGGACGACGTGCGGCTCGAGCTCGTGGACCTGCTCGTCGTGGACGGCCGGGAGCCGGAGCGCGCGGCGACGATCCTCGCGGGCGTCCAGGCGCGCGACGGGAACGCCCGCTGGTACCTCGTCTCCGCCGAGCTCGCCGAGCTGCGCGGGGACGCGACGGCGGCGGCGGACGGCTACGGCCGCGCGCTCGCCCTCGCCGACGACCCGGCGGTCCGGCTGCGCCGCGCGGTCGTGCTCGAGGCGCTGGACCGCGGCCCCGAGGCGCTGACCGAGCTGGAGCGGGTCCGCGCGGACCGCCCCGAGGATGCGTTCGTGCGGACCCGGCTCGCGGTGCGGTACGAGGCCGCAGGGCGCCTCCGGGAGGCCGAGACCGAGCTCGTCGCGCTCGCCGAGGCGGCGCCGGACCGCGCCGCGGGGTGGGAGCGGCTCGCGGCGTTCTATCGCCGGACCGGGCGGACCGACGCGGCCCGGCGGGCAGAGGCCCGGGCGGACGCGGCGGCCGGGCGGCGCGAGCGAACGCTCCGGCCGCTGCTCAGGTCCAACCGCTAGGCGGCGCGCGAATCCGGAAGCTCCGACTTCGCGGGCGGCATGACCCGGTCGAGCGCCCAGGCCACGAGGAGCACGCGCGGGATCCCCGCGGCGAGGCTCCCGAGGGCGATCCCCCAAGGGGGCGCCAGGTAGATCGCCATCATGAGCGCCCCGCCGAGGGTCCACAGGCCGAGGAGCGTCCAGGCGAGGGCCCTCCGGCGGTGGGGCAGACCTTCGAACGCCACGGCGAGGAGCGCGGCGATGATGCCGTTGACCGCCGCGGCCATGACGGACACCGTGATGATGACGGCGGTCCGATCGAGCGCCTCGACGAGCCCGCGGAACATCTCGCCGGCGTGGTCGAGGAGGAGGTAGGGCGGGGTGGTGGCCGGCAACCGGGTCGCGAGCGCGTCGAACCCGAGGTGGATCGCGCCCGCGAGGGCCGCGAGGGTGGGTCCGGAGGCGCGGGGCTGGCCGGGCATCTCCGGCGTGTCTAGCAGGTCCGGCTGGCATCGCGCCACCGCGGCCCTCTGGCGAGGTCGCCTGGCCGGTCGAGAACGCGGTGTCTAGATTCGACGCGGAGGAGAGAACCCGTGCCGCACTCCGGTCCCCAGGTCGCGCGCGGCCACCTGCGGCTGGCCCCCGCGCCGGCTGGCCGTCCCCGCCCCGAGAAGCGCTTCGTGCTCGCGTTTCGCGCCCTCGCGGTCGCGCTGCGGGTGGCGTGGGTCACCGCCACCGCGTGGATCGCCGCCGCCCTGGCGCTCACGCCGCTCCTGTGGCGGCGCGCGCCGCTCGGCCGCCGCCTCCGCCCGCAGGCGCGGCGCGAGGCCCGCGTGATCCCCTTCCAGCCACGGCGACAGCAGGCGATGCCGCGGTAACCTCGGGGGGCCGCCCGGAGGGCCGCCCATGAGAATCGGCGTCGTCACCGAGTACTACTACCCGAGCGTCGGCGGCATCCAGGAGCACGTCTTCCACTTCTCGCGCGAGGCGCGCCGGCTCGGGCACTCCGTCAAGGTCGTGACGAGCGAGATGCCCGATCTCGCCGAGGGCGAGGCGGAGCCGGCCGCCGACGTGATCCGCGTCGGGGCGAGCGCGCCCCTCTTCTACAACGGCGGCTTCGGGCGGGTGACCGGCGGGACGGGGGTCGGCGCAGCGCTGCGGGAGGTGCTCGCCCGGGAGCGGTTCGACGTGGTGCACGTCCACGCGCCGCTCACCCCGGTGCTCCCGCTCCTCGCGATCCACCACGCGACCGGCCCGGTGGTCGGCACCTTCCACACGAACTTCCAGCCGGGCCTGCTGTTCCGCCTGATGCGCCGCGCCCTGCAGCGCTACCTCGACCGGCTCGACGCGGCCGTCGCGGTGTCGAACGCCTGCGTCTCGGCCTTCGGCGACGCGCTGCACGCCGACTTTCGCATCATCCCGAACGGCGTCGACGTCCGGCGCTTCGCCCGGGGCCGCCGCATCCGCCGGTACGACGACGGCAAGCTGAACGTCCTCTTCGTCGGACGCCTCGAGCCACGGAACGGCCTGGACCGGCTGATCGAGGCGTTCCACCGCGCGTGGAAGCAGATCGACGCGCGGCTCATCGTCCTGGGGGACGGTCCGCTCATGCCGCGCTACCGCGCGAGCGTGCCCTCGGAGATGGCCGAGGACGTGGTGTTCACCGGGAGGGTCCTCGACGAGCGGCCCGACTGGTACGCGACCGCCGACGTCTACTGCGCGCCGGCGCGGATCGCGAGCTTCGGCGTGACGCTGCTCGAGGCGATGAGCGCCGGGAAGCCGGTCCTCGCGGCGGACATCGACGGGTTCCGGGAGGTGCTGCAGCACGGGCGCGAGGGCGAGCTGCTCCCCGGCGACGATCCCGCCGCCTGGGCCCGCGCCCTCGTCCGGATGGCGCGGGAGCCGCTCCGCGGGACGACGTACGGCGAGCGCGGCCGCCTCACCGCGCAGCGGTACGACTGGGCGGTGGTGACGCGGGAGATCCTGGGGCTCTACCGGTCGATCGGCGTGCGGGGCTGAGGAGGACGCGTGCCGCCCGGGAAGCGCCTCGCGCTCGCCCTCGCGATCGGCTCGGGGGCCCTGCTCCTCGGCGCCGCCGCGCTCCTCGCCGCGCGCGGCCGCCCGCTGGCGGGGCTCGGTCTCGGCGCCGCGACCGTCGCGGCGGCGGCGCTCGTCCTGCAGGCGCTCTGGGCCCGCTTCGATCTGACCGGCCGGAGCGTGCGGCGCGGGCCGCGAGGCGGGCGCGCGGTCGCGCTCACCTTCGACGACGGGCCGTCCGACGACACGCCCGCCGTCCTCGACGCGCTCGATCGCGCCGGCGTCCGCGCCACGTTCTTCGTCCTCGGGCAGGCGGCGCTCCGCCGCCCGGATCTCGTCCACGAGATCGCGCAGCGCGGCCACGTGGTCGCCCAGCACGGCCACACGCACCTGAAGCTCCTCGCCGCGGGTCCGCGCACCGTCGCCGACGAGCTCGACCGGTGCGCGGCGGCGATCCGCGCCGCGGGCGTCGAGCCGGCCCCGCTGTTCCGCGCGCCCCACGGGTTCCGCGGGCCGTTCCTCGGCCCCGCGCTCCGCGCCCGGAGGCTCGCGCTCGTCGGCTGGACGCGGGGCGTGTTCGACACCGCGCGCCCCGGCGCCGACGTCATCGCCTCCCGGGCCTGCGGCCGGATGTCGCCGGGCGAGATCCTCCTGCTCCACGACGGCTGCGGTACGCCCGGGATCGACCCCCGCCGGGACCAGACCGCAGCCGCGGTGCCGGAGATCGTGCGGCGCTGGCGCGAGGCGGGGTACACCTTCGTGACGGTGGACGCGTTCTCGAACACCCGGGGCCAGCGGTGAGCGGGCGCCTCGCGCGCGTGGAGGCGCTCGCAGGGCCGCAGCGCAACCGCGCCCGGCGGACGGCGCTGCGGCTCCTGGGGCTCGCCGTCATCGTGGCGTTCGCCGCGCTCGCGGCGCGCCACGTGGATCTCGGCGGCGTCCTCGCCGTCCTCGCCCGCGCCGATCCCATCCTCGTCCTGCTGGCCTGCGGCGCGAACGTCCTCTCCCTCGCCCTGCACTCGAAGCGGTGGGCGTCGGTCGTCCAGCCGCCCGGCGCGCGGCTGCGGTTCCGCGACGCGTTCGCCGCGGTGACCGCCGGCTTCGCTGCGGGGGTCGTGCTCCCCGCGCGCGCGGGCGACGTCCTGCGCGCGGCCCTGCTCGCCCGCCGCGCGAGGCTCTCCACCGCGTCCCTCCTCGCCGCCGCCGCCCTCGACTACGTCGTCGGGTCCGCCGCGCTCGTGCCGCTGCTCGCGCTCCTCGCGGTGGGGACGCCGCTCCCGGGGTGGGCGCGCACGGCCCTCCTCGCGTTCACCGCGGTCGCCGCCGCAGGTCTCGTCGCCGCGTTCGTGCTCCGCCCGTCGCACCGCACCACCGTCGCACCCGCCGCGCCGAAGGGAGGGCACCGGCTCGCGCTCGTGGCGCGGCTGCGCGCGGGCCTCTCGGCGACCCACGATCCCGGCGCGCTCGGGAGAGCGTTCGCGTGGGGCGTCGCGGGGTGGATGGCCGAGGTGCTCATCGCGCTCCTCGCGCTCGCGGCGCTCGGGCTCCCGACCACGCTCGCGGCGGCCGCCCTCGCCGTCCTCGCCTCGACGGCGGCGAACATCGTGGCCATCTCGCCGGGCAACACCGGCCCGTTCGAGCTCGCGGTGGTCGTCGCGCTCGCCGGGCTCGGCGTCGATCGCGAGCCGGCGGTGGCGTTCGCGCTGCTCTACCACTTCGTGCACCTCGCCCCCGTGACGCTCATCGGGGGTGGGCTGCTCCTCGTCGAGGCGCGCCGGGACGAGGGGCTCGGGGAGGACGCGCTCCCGGGTCCGTAGTACGCTCGCGGCGTGAGCTCGCCGCTCCAACGGCCGGAGGCGTCGCAGCGGGCCGGCGACGACGCGGCGGCGGTCGCGGCCGCGCTCCGCGGCGATCCGGGCGGGCACCGCTCCCTGTACGATCGCCACCGCTCCGCGGTCGCGCGCGTGGCCCGCGGCTTCGCCGACCTCGACGCGGACGACGTGGAGGACGTCGTCCAGGAGTCGTTCGTCCGCGCGTTCCGGAACCTCGCCAAGCTCGAGCAGCCCGCGCGCTTCGGCGCGTGGGTGCTCACCATCGCGCGAAACCGCGCCCTCTCGCGGCTCGCGCGCCGGCGTGCGGGCGCGCAGCTCGCGGACGACCTCTCCCGGGAGGCGGAGACCCTCGGTGAGCCAGAGCGCTTTCCTGACCCCGACGAGGGAGCCGAGCTGGAGGTGGTCCGCCGGATCATCGCCGAGCTGCCGGACGGCCCCGAGAAGGAGACCGTGCACCTCTTCTACGTCCAGGGAGGCGTCACGGCGCGGGAGATCGCCGCCCGGCTCGGGGTCGGCAAGAGCGCGATCACCATGCGGCTCGAGCGGTTCCGCGCGAAGGTGAAGCGCCGGCTGCTGGCAGAGGTGGCCAGGCTCCGCGGCGAGGAGTCTGAACAGTCGTGAGGAACCACCTCGCGGAAGACACCTACCGTCGCCTCCTCGCGGGGACGCTCCCGCCGGCGGAGGCGCGCGCGCTCGCGGAGCACCTCCGGGGCGACTGCCCCGTGTGCGAGGCGTTCCTCGCCGCACGGCCCGCGGCGGACGCGCTCGACGGCAGGGCGGACCACGCGCTCGGCTCGCTCCGTCCCGGCGACGCCGCCGACGCGGGCAACGATCTCGAGTTCCGGCGCATCCAGCGGCGACTCGCGCGCGCCCCGCGCCTCCGCGAATGGCGCGGGCTCGGGCTCGCGGCGGCGGCCCTCGTGCTCGTCGCCGGCCTCGCGGCGCTCGAGTGGGCGGATCGGCGCGGCCCGCTCGCGCCCGGGTGGGACGGCGAGAAGGGCTTCTCGTCGCGAGCGGTGCCGGTGCGGCTCCGGTTCGTGGTGCTCGACCCGGCCGGCGGCATCGAGAAGGGCGTCGCCGGAGAGGCGGTCGGCGCCGGAGCCCGCCTGCAGTTCGAGCTCGAGCTCGGCCGCGCGGCCGACGTCGCGCTGGTGCGCGTGCCGGCGCGCGGCGCGCCGGAGGTGTTCCTCCGCGAGCGCCTCGCCCCGGGGAGGACCACGGTCTCCTTGGACGGCCGGCCGGCGGCGTACCCGCTCGACGGCCTCGCGGGGCCGCAGCGGTTCCTCGCCATCGCGTCACCCGGGCCGCTCGACGAGCGGAGCGTGCTCGCGGCGGCCGCCGGGCTCGCGCCGCCGGCGCGGATCTCTCCGGACGCACCCGGGCTCGAGGGGTTGTCCCTCGACGCGGTGGAGGTGGTCGTGCGGGAACGCTGACGGGCAGGGGACCGCACGGGGTCCTGCGGAGGGGCCGGCCCCCGGCTAGGAACGAGTCACGATGCGGCCGGCGTCGAAACGCTTCGGGCTCACGGGCGCGGTTCTCGCGCTGGTGGCGAGCGCGTGCGCCGGCGCCGCCCAGGTCGAGAAGGGCCGCCTCGTCCCGGTCGACGTGCCGCGCGAGAAGCTCGAGGCGGCGCACGCGCCGCGGCGGGTGGCGCTCCTCGTCGGCATCCAGCGCTTCGACGATCCGCAGTGGCGCCCGCTCCGCTACCCCGACGCCGACGCCCGCGCCCTCGCAGAGGTGCTCCGGGATCCGGCGCTCGGCGCGTTCGACGAGGTGTCCGTCGTCGAGGCCGCGACCCGGGACGGCGTCCGCGCCGCGCTCGCGCGGCTCGCCGACGCCGACCGCGACGAGCGCGACACCGTCCTCGTCTACGTCTCCTCGCACGGCACGCTCGCCCGCGACGCCCAGGGCCAGCTGCGGCGCTACGTCGTCGCCCGCGACACGCGGCTCGACGACGTGGCCGGGACGGGGCTCGCGATGGACGAGCTCAAGGGGGACTTCGACCGGCTCCGGTCACGCCGCAAGGTCCTCGTCCTCGCGACCTGCCACTCCGGCGCGGGAAAGTCGCTCCTCCCGGAGGCGGTGCAGCAGGAGCTCGCGGGTACCAAGGGCGGCTTCTTCGTCCGGCCCATCGAGGAGGTCTCGCGCGCGAGCGTCGTGCTCGCGGCGAGCGACTGGGGCGAGACGGCCCGCGAGGACGAGAAGCTCGGGCACGACATCTACACGCACTTCCTCGTCGAGGCGCTCCGCTCGGGCGCGGACCGGAACGGCGACGGCGCGGTCACGGCCTCGGAGGCGCACGACTACGCGCGCCGGATGACGTACGCGTACACCGGCGGGCGGCAGCGCCCGAGCGCCGAGTCGAGCGAGGTCGGCGTGGACCCCATCGTGCTCGTCGGCAAGGTGCAGCGGACCGGCAAGCCCGAGCTCTACAGCTACGCGACGAGGCTCGACGGCTTCACCGTCCGGGTGAACGGGCAGGCCGTCGCGGATCTCCCGGGCGGCGTCGCCGTCGAGCCGGGCCGGATGCACGTGCAGGTCGCGAAGGGCGAGGGGCCGGAGCTGCTCGACGAGACGCTGCGGCTCCGTCCCGGGGAGCGGATCGACGTGGCGAGCCTGCTCGTCCGGTCCGAGGGACGATGGGAGGTCGGTCCGCGCGTCGCGCTGCTCTCGTTCCTGGACGCGCGGAGCCGCCGCGAGGTGCTCGGGCCCGTCGTGGGGTACGGCGCGGCGGCGTCTCTCCGTGGGTGGCCCGCGCCGTCGCTCTCGCTGCGCCTCGACGTGACCACGGCCTTCGGCCGATCCCGCATCGAGCAGGGCTCGTTCGCGGCGCCGTTCCGGTACCAGGCGCTGACCGCGGGGGTGTCGCTCCCGTGGCGGTTCGAGCTCGCGGCCCTCCGGGGCGGCGCGCTCCTCGCGGGCCCGCGCCTCTCCGCCATCTGGCTCGACCGGAAGTTCGACCTCGCGCTGGCGCCCCCGGGGCAGAGCCTGTTCACGTTCACCCCCGGCCTGCTCCTCGGCGCCGACCTGCCGCTCGGGCGGGGGTTCCGGGCCGGGCTGGAGCTGCACCTCGACTGGATGGTCGTGCGGGTGGACGGAGCCAACCGCTCCAGCGGCTTCGCCGAGCTGCTCGGCGGGGTGGGGTACCGGTTCTGATGCGCGCGTGGCCGGACGGCGGGTCCGCGGGGTCGGACCGGGGAGGAAGGAGCGCGAGGATGCGAAGCGCCGTCGCCGTCGCCCTGGTATCGCTCGCCGCCTGCGGCGGCCTCGAGACGCCGGATCTCCGGACGGGCGTCGTGGTCGGGAGGATCAGCGGCGCGGCGACGGGCGGGTACGTCTACCCGCTCGGCCGGCCCGAGCTGAAGGTCGCGCTCGCGGCGGACGGCTCCTTCCGGATCGCGGCGCCCGCGGGTACGCAGTCGCTCGTCCTCTACGACGGGACGTTCCAGCGCGACCCGGTGACCGGGGCGCTCCTGAGCCCCGGGCGCGCGCAGCAGGTCGAGGTGGAGGTCGAGGGCGCCGACGTGCGCGACGTCGGCGATCACCCCGCGTCCGGGCTCCCGCTCGCGGGCAGCGTGCTGGCGGGCGTCCGGGCCGAGAGCGGCGCGCGCTGCAAGGACCCGCGGTTCACCGTCGACGGCACCGATCGCGACGAGGTCGTGACCGACGGGGCGCCGGCCGCGTTCCTGGCGCCGCTGCCCGAGGGCGACTACCCGCTCACCGTGTCGATGGACGGGTTCCGGTCGCGGACGGCCACCGTCCGCGTCGTCGCGGGCGCGACGACGCCCTACGACACGGAGCTGCTCGTCGACGACGGTGCGGAGGTGAAGGGCTGCGTCGCGACCAGCGGGTGCGACGCGTCCGAGCTCGCGTGCCACAGCGACGACGGAAGGTGCCACTACGACGGCGCGCCGTCCGCCACGTGCGGCGCGAGCTGCGGCATCGGCGGCGCGTGCGGCGCCGGCCTCGCCTGCCAGGGCGGCGTCTGCACCGCGCCGCAGGGCTGCGAAGCCTACTTCGCGGTCGCCGGATCGTGGTGCGTCGCCGACGATGCTTGCGCTGGCGCCCTCGTGAGCGGCACCTGCCGCACGTCGGACGACCACTCCGCCGGGATCTGCACCGCTCCGTGCACCTCCGACGCCGAGTGCGCCGGCTTCGGCGCGGGCGCGAGCTGCTCGAGCAACGTCTGCCGGCCGCACATGTAGCGGTGCGGCTGCGGGGCGGGCGCATAGCCATTCGCGCCGGCCCGGAACCGCGGTAGAAAGGGGGCCCAACTCCCGGAGGGGAACCCCCGATGAAGCTCGTGCCCAGCCTCGCGCTCGTCCTGCTCGCAGCCTGTGCCACGACCGGGCCGCGGCCGGGGGAGCAGGCGCGGACGCGTCCCGACCTCGTCCCGGTCTCGCGGGCGATGCTCGCGATCGAGGCCGCGGAGCGGAAGGGCGACATCGCGGCGCAGCGGGCGCGCTGGACCCAGGCGTCCCAGGCCGCCCCGCGGGACCCGGTGCCCCGCTTCCTTGCCATCTACGCGCAGCCGGAGGGCGACGAGCGCTGGGCCCAGTTCAAGGCGCTCGCCTCCGAGTTCCCGGACTCCGCGCTCGGCCACCTCGGGATGGCGCGGACGTACGTCGCCTGGAACACGCTCGATCAGGCGGATCGCGCGCTCGTCCA
Source organism: Anaeromyxobacter oryzae (assembly GCF_023169945.1). Taxonomy (GTDB): domain Bacteria; phylum Myxococcota; class Myxococcia; order Myxococcales; family Anaeromyxobacteraceae; genus Anaeromyxobacter; species Anaeromyxobacter oryzae. The sequence continues at coordinate 757,469 of NZ_AP025591.1, read as the reverse complement.
GGCCCTCGAGATCGAGCCGGACGAGTGGCTCGCCGTGCTCGTCCGGGCGCGGGTCTCCGAGCGCCGCGGGCGGACCGAGGCGGCCGCGGCGGACTACCGGACGGTCCTGACCGCCGACCCCGAGAACCCCGACGCGCACCTCGGCCTCGCCCGCGTGGCTCGCGCGGCGGGCGACGTCGCGCGCGCCGAGGCCGAGGCGACGCTGGCGCTCAGGGCGTACCCGGACCTGTTCGGCGCCTACGCGCTCCTCGGCGAGCTCGCCGCGTCGCGCGACGACGTCGTGACCGCGGCCGACTACTGGACGGGCGCCGTCGAGGCCGCGCCGCGCGATCGCACCGCCCGCGTCACGCTCGCCCGGCTCCTCGAGAAGAAGGGCGACGTCGCGGGGGCGGAGGCGCAGTGGAAGGCCGCCGTGGACCTCAAGGAGGACGCCGACGCGCTCGCGGCGCTGGCGCAGACGGCGCGCGCGGCGAAGGACGCCGCGACCGAGCAGCGCGCCCTCGAGCGGCTCTCGGCCGTCGACCCGTCCTCCGCCGAGTGGCGGCGGATCGCCGAGATCCGGCTCGCGGCGCAGGACCTCGACGGCGCGGAGAAGGCGCTGCGCCGGGCCCTCGCCCGCGATCCGCGAGACGCGCAGGCGAGCCTCGGGCTGGGCCGGGTGCACGCCGCCCGCGGCGACACGCAGCAGGCGATCGAGGCGTTCCGCGCCGCCGGTGGGATCGCGCGCGCCGATCTCGACGCGCTGGAGCGCCGGCTCAACGTCGAGAAGGTGGGCCGGCCCGACGTGACCCAGCTCCAGAAGGCGATCCAGGCGCTCGTGGACCGGACCTACCGGTCGCGCCTCGCCGAGGCGCCGTCGCTCTCCGGCACCCTCCGGCTCCGCGTGACCGCGGACGTCGCGGGCGCCGCCACGCTCGTCGAGGTGCTGGAGGACTCGGTGCACGATGCCGACGTCCGCGCCTGCGCCTACTGGAACCTCCGGGATGCCGTCTACCCGCAGAACAAGCCGGGCCGCTACTCGTTCACGTTCGCGTTCCGCCGCTAGCCGCGGCGCGGGCGCACGCACCGCCGCCCGGGGGCGCGCCGGGCGCGGGCCGGGCGTGCTGGCCGGGCTGGACGTGCTCGCGGCCGGGCGGTTCCGCGCGCTGCGCGGCCGGCGGGTGGGCCTCGTCTGCAACCCGACCGCGGTCACGCGCGGGCTCGTCCACGCCGCCGACCTCCTCGCCGCCGCGCCGGGCGTGTCCCTCGCCGCGCTGTTCGGCCCCGAGCACGGCGTCCGCGGCGACGCGCAGTACATGGCGGCCGTCGGCGGCGAGCGCGATCCCGCGACCGGGCTCCCGGTCCACTCGCTCTACGGCGAGACCGCCGAGTCGCTGAAGCCGCCCCCGGAGGCGCTCGCCGGGCTCGACGCGCTCGTGTTCGACATCCAGGACGTGGGCACCCGGTACTACACGTACCAGGCGACGATGATGCTCTGCATGGAGGCGGCCGCGGCCGCGCGAATCGGGTTCGTCGTGCTCGATCGCCCGGACCCGATCGACGGCGTCCGCGTCGAGGGTCCGCGGCTCCGCCCCGGGTTCGAGAGCTTCTGCGGCCTCCACGACCTCGCCGTCCGGCACGGGATGACCGTCGGCGAGCTCGCGCTGCTCTTCCGCGCCGAGCGCCGGCTCGACCTCGAGCTCGAGATCGTCCCCTGCCGAGGCTGGCGCCGCGACATGGGGTTCCGCGAGACCGGGCTGCCGTGGGTGTTCCCCTCGCCGAACATGCCGACGCCGGAGACGGCGCTCGTGTACCCGGGGATGTGCCTGCTCGAGGGGACGAACCTCTCCGAGGCGCGGGGCACGACGCGCCCGTTCGAGCTGTTCGGCGCGCCTTGGCTCGACGCGCGCCGCCTCGCGACGGACCTCGCGCGCGAGCGGCTCCCGGGGATCGCGTTCCGGCCGGCGAGCTTCGTCCCGACCTGGGACAAGCACGCCGGCGTGCGGTGCCACGGGGTGGAGCTGTTCGTCACCGACGCGGCGCGGTTCCGGCCGTTCCGGACCGGGCTCGCCTGCGTCGTGCACGCGCGCGCGCAGGCGCCGGACCGGTTCGCCTGGCGGACCGAGCCCTACGAGTTCGTGGCGGACGTGCCCGCGTTCGACCTGCTCTGCGGCTCGGATCGCGAGCGGAAGGCCATCGAGGCGGGCGCGACCGTGGCCGAGCTCTCGAGGGCGCTCGTGCCAGAGGAGCGCGCGTTCGAGCGGCGCCGCCGCCCGTTCCTGCGCTACGACTAGGAGATGGCCGGGCCGGACGCGAGCGGGGGAGGGACGGGCCGCGAGGTGGCGATCCTCGGCGGGTCGTTCAACCCGCCGCACGTCGCGCACCTCATGGCGGCGTGGTGGACCCTCGCCACGCAGGGCGTGAGCGAGGTGTGGCTGCTGCCGTCGTTCCGCCATCCGTTCGGGAAGGCGCTCGCGCCGTTCGAGGACCGCGTCGAGATGTGCCGGCTGGCCGCCCGCGAGCTCCGCGGCGTCCACGTGTGCACCGCCGAGGCGGAGCTCGCGGACGATCCGCTCGTCGGGAAGACGGCGCGCACGCTCGAGCACCTCCACGCGAAGCACCCGGCGTATCGCTTCGCCCTCGTCGTCGGCGCGGACATCCTGCCGGACACGGACAAGTGGTACCGCTGGGATCGCGTGAGGGAGCTGGCGCGGATCGTGGTCGTCGGGCGCGAGGGGTACCCGCCGGTCCCCGGCGCGCCGGATCTCCCCGCGATCTCCTCGACCGAGATCCGCGCCCGGATCGCGCGCGGCGAGGACGTCCGCGGGCTCGTGCCCGAGCGCGTCCGGCGGTACGTCGAGGAGAAGGGGCTGTACCGGTGACGGGGCGCGCCGTCCGCGCGGCGCTCGCCTCCGCGCTCGTCGCGCTCGTCGCGGCGCCCGCGCCGGGCCGCGCCGGGCCGCCGTACGTGACGGACGATCCCGAGCCGGTCGACTACCGCCACTGGGAGCTGTACCTCGCCTCGCAGTGGAGCCGCGACCGCGACGGGAGCTTCACCGGGACGGCGCCGCACCTCGAGGTGAACTACGGCGTGCTCCCCGAGGTGCAGCTGCACGCCATCGCGCCGCTGGCGGTGGCGCGCGCCGCGGGCGGGCCGACGGAGTGGGGCCCGGGCGACCTCGAGCTCGGCGCGAAGATCCGGGTCCTCGACGAGACCGCGTCGCGGCCGCAGGTCGGCGTCTTCCCGCTCCTCGAGCTGCCGACGGGGAGCGCGTCGCGCGGCCTCGGCACGGGCGAGGTGCAGGTCTTCCTGCCGCTCTGGATCCAGAAGAGCTTCGGGCCGTGGACCACGTACGGCGGCGGCGGGTGGTGGCTCACGCGCGGAGAGGGCAGCCGCGACCACGCGGCGCTCGGGTGGATGGTCCAGCGCGAGGTGGCGGACGGGGTGACCCCCGGGATCGAGGTGTTCCACACCGCGGCGGACACCGTGGGCGGCACCGGCGAGACGCGCGTCGCGGCGGGGCTCGTCGTCGACCTCTCGAGCGTGCACCACCTGCTCGCGTCGTTCGGCCGGACCTTCGGCGGCGGCGACGCGCTGCAGGCCTACGTCGCGTGGCAGATCACGCTCGGGCCGGGGCTCGGGGGCGGGCCGCCGGCTCCGGGGCCGGAGCCGCACCGGTGATCCGGGCGCGGCGCGGACGCGCCGCGGGACTCAGCGTGCGAGCGCGATCCCGATCGCGGCGCCGCCGAGGACGAGCCAGCTCGAGTTCACCCGGAACCGCACCAGCAGGACCGCGCTCGCGAGGGCGAGCAGCGCCGTCGGGGCGCCCGTGATGGCCGCGCGCCCGAGCTGCCACGTGACGACCGCCATGAGCGCGAGCGAGGCGACGTTCACGCCGTCGAGCAGCGCGCCCGCGACCGGCGAGGCGCGGAGCCGGGGCACGAACGGGCCGCTCACGGCGACGAAGAAGAACGCGGGGAGGAAGATGCCGGCGGTCGCGGCCGCAGCGCCCGCCGGGCCCGCGAGGATCCAGCCGACGAAGGTCGCGGTGGTGAAGACCGGCCCGGGCGTGACCTGGCCGACGGCGACGGCGTCGAGCAGCTGCGCCTCGGTGAGCCAGCCGAGCCGCTCGACGAGATCCGCCCGGAGGAAGGCGAGGAGGACGTAGCCGCTCCCGAAGAGCACCGAGCCGATCTTCAGGAAGACGAGGAAGAGCTTCGACAGCGTGAGCGGGGCGGCGGCGGCCAGGGTCGCGACCGGCGCGAGCGGGAGCGAGGCGACGGGCGCGAGCCCGGGCGCCACGCCGGGAGCGGCGGGCGGCGACGGGGAGCGTCGCGAGCTGCGCCGGCGCGCGGCGGCGGGGACGACGACGGCGAGCGCCCCGGCCCACGCGAGCACCGCGAGCTCGTTCGCGCCGAGGGCGGCTGCGGCGGCGCTCGCGATCCCGAGGAGCGCGAGGAAGCGGCCCTTCACCGCGGAGCGCGCGAACCCGACGAGCGCCTGGACGATGATCGCCAGCACCACCGGCTTCACGCCGAGCAGGATCCCGGTCACCGCGGGCAGCCGGCCGAAGCGGACGTAGGCCCAGGCGATGGCGCTCACGATCACGGCGGCGGGGAGGATGAAGGCGGCGCCCGCGACGACGAGCCCGGGGAACCCGGCCCGGCGATGGCCGACGTGGATCGCGAGCTCGGTGGAGTTCGGGCCGGGGATGAGGTTGGTCGCCCCGAGGAGGTCGAGCAGCTCCGCGCGCGTGAGCCAGCCGCGGCGGCGCACGACCTCGTCCTCCATCATCGCGATGTGCGCGGCGGGGCCGCCGAACGCGGTGGCGCCGAGGCGGAGGAAGAGGGAAGCGAGCTCGCGGAGGGCCTGGGCGCGGTTCGCGGGTGGGGCGGGCATCGGCAGGGAGAGTGTCGCGCGAGGAGGGGCTGCGTGTCGGGCCCGGAGGGGGCACTGAGTCACCGCGTTCGCTGGGCGTCGGGGTGGCGGTCGGTTCGGTCGAGGTCGAGGTCCGGGTCCGGGGGAAGAATTTCTCCCTCTCCCCCCGCGCTTTTGCGGGGGGAGAGGGCCGGGGTGAGGGGGGCCGCTCGCAGACGCAGGCGAGGCCCTGCTACGCTGCAGGACACGGAGGCACGATGTCCGCCTGGGACTGGGAAGGTCGTGCAGCGGCTGCGCGCGAGGCACAGGAAGCGGCCGGACGGAGCGACGACGTCGGCGCGGCGGCGTTTCGCGCCGCCCTGGACCGCGCCTGGCCGCCGGGGTTCTTCGAGGCGCGCGAGCGGTTGCACGAGGGGCGCGCGACGCGGAAGGACCTCGACCTGCTCATCGACTTCCTCGTCGCGGATCCGGTCTTCTTCCGGAGCGGCTACATCCAGGAGTCCGTGCTGCGCTGGATGAAGCGTGCGCCGCTCGAGGCCGACCAGGCGGAGCGACTGCGCGCGGTCGTCGTCGACGCGATCGAGCGGCGGCATCGGCCGTACTTCAGGCGTTACTGCAGCGTCGCGCGCGCACTCGACACGCCGGGGCTGCGCGACCAGGTCCGGGAGCGCGTCGCGTCGACCGACCCGGCGGTACGGCGGCACGCCGAGTCGGTGATGGACGCGCTCGAGGGGCGGGGACGGTGAGCCGGGCTCCGCTGGGCCCGCGTCGGCCAGGGCTCGGACTCGTGGTGTGATCGTCAGCGCACGTCGACGCGCAACTTGAACGCCGTCCCACCGCTCATCCGAACAGCAGAGCACTTCGTGGGATGCCCGTCACGGAGCGTTCATGCGACCCATCGAGCGTTCGACCTGTTCTCGAGCTCGGGGCAGGACCTGCCTCGCGCAGCTCGCTCTCGGGGACGAGCCCGCCCCCCAGCCGTGGGCAGGCGGCGCGGCGTGGGAGGGCGTTCACCCTTGGCGAACGCCCCCTCACCCTGGCCCTCTCCCCCACGCGATGAAGCTGCGCGGGGGAGAGGGAAGACCTCGGAATGCGCGCCTCGGCTCCGTGAGGCGGTGCGCCTGGCGCTGAGCACGGACTGTCTCGGGTCGCGGCGCGCGACCACGACGGCGGCGGTCCAGCGGATGACGGTCGCGCTCGCGCCTGCCGAGATCGGCAATCCGAGGGGCGCGTCCATCGCGCGCCCTCAGCTCCGCGCGAACGCCAGCCCTTCCGCCCCCGCGTCCACCACCACCCGGTCCCCCGGCCCGATCTCGCCGGCCAGGATCCGCTCGGCCAGCGGGGCCTCCACGAGCCGCTGCACCGCGCCCCGCATCGGGCGTGCCCCGAGGGACGGGTCCCAGCCGCCGTGGTCGAGGAGGAACGCCACCGCGGCGTCCGTCGCCTCGAAGCGAATCTTGCGCTCCGCCTCGAGCCTCCGGGACGACTCCTCGAGGAGGAGGCGCGCGATGCGGGACACGTCCTCGCGCGCGAGCGGGCCGAACGCGACCCGCTCGTCGAGCCGGTTCCACAGCTCCGGCGGGACGGCGCCGCGCGCGGCCGAGAGCACGCGGTCCTCCCGCGGCGCGACCTTCTCCGCAGCGCCGAACCCCATGGTGCCGGTCGCCGTGCGCGTGGCCTCGCCGGCGCCGAGGTTCGAGGTGAGGATCACGACGGCGTTCGAGAAGTCGACCTGCCGGCCGCGGCCGTCGGTGAGCCGGCCCTCCTCGAGCACCTGGAGGAGGAGCATCAGCACGTCCCGGTGCGCCTTCTCGATCTCGTCGAGCACCACCACGCACGCGGGCCGGCGCCGGACGGCGTCGGTGAGCTGCCCGCCCTCGCCGTAGCCGACGTACCCGGGGGCCGCGCCGACGAGGCGGGCGACGCCGGTCGGCTCGGCGCACTCGGTCATGTCGAGCTGCACGAGCGCGTCGGCGGAGCCGTAGAGCGCGTCGGCGAGCGCCTTCGCGAGCTCGGTCTTGCCGACGCCGGTCGGGCCCAGGAAGAGGAACGAGCCCATCGGCCGCCGCGACGCGAACCCGGCGAAGTTCCGCTTCAGCACCGCCGCGACCTTCCTCACCGCCTCGCCGTGCCCGATGACGCGGGCGGCGAGCGCGGCCTCGAGGCCGAGGATCCGCTCGCGGTCGCTCGCCACGAGGCGCGACTCCGGGATTCCGGCCATCTTCGCGACGACGCGGGCGATCTCCTTCTCGCCGACCTCGCGCACGCCCTCGCGCCGCGCGCGGGAGCCGGCGAGGTCGAGGACCGCGACGGCCTTGTCCGGCAGGAAGCGGTCCGTGACGTGCCGCGCCGAGAGGGCGGCGGCCGCGTCGAGGGCGGCCGGCGCGTAGGCGACCCCGTGGTGCTTCTCGTACCGGCCGGCGAGGCCGCGGAGGATCGTCACGGTGTCGGCGACCGACGGCTCGCGGACGAGGACGGGCGTGAAGCGCCGCTCGAGCGCCGGGTCCTTCTCGATGTGCTGGCGGTACTCGTCGTGGGTGGTCGCGCCGATGCAGGGGAACTCGCCTCGGGCGAGCGCGGCCTTGAGCTCGTTCGCGGCGTCCTGCGGGCCGTCGCCGGTCGAGCCCGCGCCCATCAGCGTGTGGATCTCGTCGATGAAGACGACGACCTTGCCGCCGGCCTTCCGGACCTCCTCCTTGATGCCGAGGAGCTTCTCGGAGAAGGCGCCGCGGAGCTGGGTCCCGGCGACGACGCTCGCCATGTCGATCTCGACCACGATCCGCTCGCGGTCGAACCCGCCGTGCTGCAGGAGCCGCTGCGCGATGCCCTCGACGATCGCGGTCTTGCCGACGCCCGGCTCGCCCACGAGCAGGGGGTTGTTCGTGCGCCGCTTGCCGAGGACGTCGATCGCCTCCTCGACCTCTCGCTCGCGACCGACGAGCGGGTCGAGCTTCCCGGCCTCGGCGAGCTCGGTGAGGTTCCGCCCGAGCTGTGACAGCCACGGGAAGGCCTGGGGATCGAGGGCGTGCTGCGAGCGCGGGGCGCGGCGGGCGGCGGGGGGCGCCGCCGCGGGCCGGGCCGGTGCCTGGGTGGAAGCCGGCGCCGGCGCTGCCGCCGGGGTCGCGACCGGGGCGATCCCGCTCGCCGCCTCGAGGTGCTCGAGCGCCTGCTCCAGCTCGCCGTCGAGGTCGCGGCCGTCGTCGCGGGCCGGCTCCGGCGCGCGGCGCGCCACCGGGGGCGGGTGCGCGCCCTGCGGACCGGGGCCGACCTTCACCGGCTGCACGTGCTGGAGACGGCGCGGCATCCGGGCGGTGAAGTAAGAGAGGGCGATGTTCCGCAGCGAGGCGAGCTGGAGCCCGCACGCGCCGAGGAGCTGGTGCGCCGCGGCAGAGCGGACGCGGCTCATCGCGATGAGGAGGTGGAGGCAGTCCACCTCGTCCGCGCCGACGCCCTCGGCCACGCCGCGGGCGCGCTCGCGGAGATCCCGCTCGACGCCCTCGGGCTCCTTGGGCGCGCCGGTCATCGCCTGGAGGATGCGGTCCTCGTCGATCCCGCGGTCCTTGAGGAGCACCTCGGCGCGGTTCGGGACGGTGAAGAAGGCGAGGAGCTGGTGCGCGCTCGTGAGCTTCTGGTTCACGCTCCGGGCGATGTCCTCCGCCTCGGCGAGGACCTGCAGAAGCTCCATCGACTCGATGACCGTGGGCATTCTCGCCGACGATGCGATATCGGCCGGAACCGGTCAATTTTTCGGCGGGTTTTCGGCCGCGGGACGGCGCGAGGCGGTCCGTGCGTTACACTCGCCGGCCCCCGGAGACCTCTTCAGATGCGCGCCGCCCGCACCACCTCGCTCTGCCTCGCCCTCGCGCTGTCCGCCTGCCGGACCGCGGCGCCGCGCCCGTCCGAGCCCGCGCCCGCGGCGCCCCCGGCCGTCGCGCTCGCGCCGCCGGCCCCGGCGCCGCCGCTGGCCGTCCCGGAGCCCCGGATCGCCCTCGTCCTGGGCGGCGGGGCCGCGCGCGGGTTCGCCCACATCGGCGTCATCCGCGTGCTCGAGCAGGAGCGGATCCCCGTCGGCCTCGTCGTCGGCACGAGCGTCGGGAGCCTCATCGGCGCGCTGTACGCGAGCGCGCGCGACTCCTTCGAGCTCGAGTGGACCGCGTTCCAGCTGCAGCAGGACGACCTGTTCGACTTCCGCCTCGTGAACGCCGTCGTCGGGATGGGCTACGCGAAGGGCGAGAAGCTCGAGGCGTTCGTGCGGGCCAAGGTGAAGCAGGAGAACGTCGAGCAGCTCGAGATCCCGTTCGCCGCCGTCGCCACCGACCTGAACTGGGGCCAGCGGGTGGTGCTCGATCACGGCTCGATCGCGCGCGCCGTCCGCGCGTCGTCGGCGATCCCCGGCATCTTCGAGCCGGTGGCGCACATGGGGAAGATCCTCGTGGACGGCGGGGTGATCGACAACATCCCCATCGACGTCGCGAAGGAGAAGGGCGCGGACCTGGTGATCGCGGTGGACATCTCGGAGGACGTCGGGAACGTGGAGATCAAGAACGTCCTCGACGTGCTGCTCCAGTCCACGAACATCATGTTCGCGGAGAACGTGAAGCACCGGAAGCAGGGCGCGGACGTGCTCGTCGCCCCGGACGTCCGCGGCGTCGGGATGCTCGACTTCGGCCAGAAGAAGCGCTGCGTCCAGGCGGGGATGGATGCGACGCGCCGGGCGATGCCGAGGATCCGCGCGGCGATCGAGGCGTGGAAGGCGCGCAAGGCGGCCGGGCTCGCGCCGCGGACCTGAGCGCTACTCCAGCCCGCGCGCGTACAGCTCGTCCTCGTCCAGGCCGAGGAAGTGCCCGACCTCGTGGATGAGGGTGATCCCGATCTGCTCGATGAGCTCCGCGCGGCTCCGGGCGAAGCGCTCCAGGTTCTTCTGGTAGAGGACGATCGACGACGGGAAGTGGCTCCACGGATCCATCGACGCCTTCTGCCCGTAGGGCGCGCCGCGGAACAGCCCGAGGATCGCCGGCGAGAGCGGCGGGTCGGACGAGAGCAGGTCGTCGGCGGTGGGGAGGTCCTCCACCGTGATGGCGACGTTCGAGAGGTACTGGCGCACCTGCTCCGGCATGTCGGCGAGCGCGTCCTCGACGGCCGCGTCGAACGCGTCCGGTGCGAGGGCGATGGGCTTCGGGAACTCGTCCGGCGCGAGCTTGCGGGCCCGGGCGAACCGCCGGCGCGCCTCCTCCGCCTCGTCGCGCCGCTCGGCGAGGAGGCCGAGGTAGTGGTGAGTCCACGGCTCCTCCGGCGCGAGCGCCTCGGCCCGGCGCAGCACGCGCGCCGCCTCGTCGAAGCGGCAGAGCTCGTAGAGCGCGAACCCCATCTCGAGGAGCACGTCCACCCGGTCGGGCTCCTCCCGTTCCGCCTCGGAGAGCCGCTCCAGCGCCTCGGCCGAGCGGCCGAGCTGGTTCAGGGCGGCGCCCTCCAGCCACGCGAGCTCCGCGGCGAGCGGGGCGTCGCCGGCCTTCCGGGCGAGCTTCCGGGCGCGGCGCGCGAGCTCGAGCCCGCGCTCGACGCGCTCGCGGTCGGCGTCGTCCTCCGGGAGGACGTTCACGTAGAAGTCGGCGGCCCCCCGGAGCAGGTCCAGGTCCCCGGCGTCGCGCGCGAGGGCGCGCTCGTACGCCTCGCGTGCCTCGTCGGTGCGATCGAGCTCCGCGAGCGCCGCCGCGCGGTAGTGCAGCGCCGCGACGGAGCGCGGCGCGGCCGCGAGGGCCTCGTCCGCGTGCGCGAGCGCCTCCTCGAGGCGGCCGGCCTCGAACGCGTCCGCCGCCGCGTCGAGGAGCGCGTCCTCGCCTCCGCGGTCGGTGCCGGTGCGATCGTCGAAGCGGCGCATCGCCGGCGACGTAATCGCGGCGTCTCGGCGCTGTCAACGCCGGCGCCCCCGCGCGGGGCCCTGCACGACCCTCCGGTGTTCACCGCCGGAGCAGGCCCGCCGGGAGGCCCGGGAGCCCGCTTGACGGGGTCCCGCTCGCGGTTATGTTAGCGGCCGCCGACGGCGACTGCCAACCCGCGTCCCACGGCAAGTCACTCCAATTACTGACCTTTTCACCAAAAGGAGCTCCGAGATGACGGCCAAGGAGATCGCATTTCACCAGCCCGCCCGCGAGGCCATCCTGCGCGGAGTGCAGACGCTCGCCGAGGCGGTGGCGGTGACGCTCGGCCCGAAGGGGCGCAACGTCGTCATCGAGAAGAGCTTCGGCTCACCCACGATCACGAAGGACGGCGTGACCGTCGCGAAGGAGATCGAGCTCGAGCCGAGGTTCGAGAACATGGGCGCGCAGATGGTGCGCGAGGTCGCCTCGCAGACGTCGGACAAGGCCGGCGACGGCACCACGACCGCCACCGTCCTCGCCCGGTCGATCTACGAGGAGGGCCTGAAGCTCGTGGCGGCCGGCCACAACCCGATGGACCTGAAGCGCGGCATCGACCACGCCGTCGAGCTGGTCGTGGCCGAGCTGAAGAAGCTCTCGCAGTCGACCCACGGCAAGAAGGACATCGCCCAGGTCGGGACCATCTCCGCGAACGGCGACGAGACCATCGGCAACATCATCGCCGAGGCGATGGAGAAGGTCGGCAAGGAGGGCGTGATCACGGTCGAGGAGGCGAAGGGCCTCGAGACGACGCTCGAGGTGGTCGAGGGCATGCAGTTCGACCGCGGCTACGTCTCGCCGTACTTCGTCACGAACCCCGACCGGATGGAGGCGGTCCTCGAGGATCCGTACATCCTCATCACCGAGAAGAAGGTCTCGGCGATGGCGGACCTCATCCCGGTCCTCGAGCAGGTCGCGAGGAGCGGCAAGCCGCTCCTCATCGTCGCCGAGGACATCGACGGCGAGGCGCTCGCCACCCTCGTCGTGAACAAGCTCCGCGGCACCCTCAACGTCTGCGCCGTCAAGGCGCCGGGCTTCGGCGATCGCCGCAAGGAGATGCTGAAGGACGTCGCGACGCTCACCGGTGGCCAGGTCGTCTCCGAGGAGCTCGGCATCAAGCTCGAGCAGCTGACCCTGAAGGACCTCGGCCGGGCGAAGCGCGTCACGATCGACAAGGACAACACGACGATCGTCGACGGCGAGGGCAAGAAGGCCGACATCGAGGCCCGCATCAAGCTCATCCGCGGCCAGATCGAGGAGACCACGAGCGACTACGACCGCGAGAAGCTGCAGGAGCGCCTCGCGAAGCTCGTCGGCGGCGTCGCGGTGATCAACGTCGGCGCGGCGACCGAGACCGAGATGAAGGAGAAGAAGGCCCGCGTCGAGGACGCGCTGCACGCGACCCGCGCGGCGGTCGAGGAGGGCATCGTCACCGGCGGCGGCGTCGCGTACCTGCGCTGCCTCGCCACCCTCGACGGGCTCAAGACCGAGGGCGACCAGCGGTTCGGGGTGCAGATCGTCCGGAAGGCGCTGGAATGGCCGGCGAAGCGGATCGCCACCAACGCCGGCTGGGACGGGCCGGTCGTCGTCGCGAAGATCATGGAGGGCAAGGGGAGCTTCGGCTTCAACGCCGCGACGGAGGTGTTCGAGGACCTCGAGAAGGCGGGCGTCATCGACCCGACCAAGGTGTCGCGCACCGCGCTCCAGAACGCGGCGTCGGTGGCGAGCCTCCTCCTCACGACCGAGGCGATGATCGCCGAGAAGCCGAAGAAGAAGGCCCCGGCGGCGGGCGGGCCCGGCATGGGCGGCATGGACGAGATGGACTACTGATCGACACCTGAAGGCCTGGTTCGGACGTGACGGCGGAGACCTCCGGGTCTCCGCCGTTTTCGTCCGGGCGGGTCACGTCAGGTCGATGCAGCCGCGCCGGTTCCGGGACAGAGAGGACGCCCGGAGCGCCGCCGCGCGATGGAGGACCGTGGGCTCGGATGGCGACGAGTCGCACCTCGACGAGGTTGCCGTCCTCGTCGTCGGGGCGGGGCCGACGGGCCTGGCGCTCGCCGCACAGCTCCGGTGGCTCGGAGTCCGCACCCGGATCATCGATCGCTCGCTCGATCGCGCGCACGAGTCGCGCGCGCTCGCCGTCCAGGCGCGGACGCTCGAGGTCCTCGACGCCCTCGGGCTCGCCGAGCCACTCGTGGCGCGCGGGAACACCAGCTCGCGACTCGTCATTCACCTCGGCGCCCGGCGGATCGCCGAGGCGCGGCTCGGCCGGATCGGCGCCACCGACACGAGGTACCCGTTCATCCTCTTCGTCTCGCAGTCCGAGACCGAGCGGGTCCTGGAAGAGTACCTGGCCGGTTCCGGCGTCGCGATCGAGCGAGGCGTCGAGCTCGTCCGGTTCGAGGTGCACGAACGGTGGGTGCAGTGCGAGCTCCGGCATCCAGGCGGCGGCGAGGAGCGCGTGCGCGCGACCTACCTCGTGGGGTGCGACGGCGCACACAGCACGGTGCGCAAGGGCGCCGGGTTCTCCTTCGGCGGTGGGAGCTATCCCGAGGACTTCGTGCTCGGCGACGTCGAGGCCGATGGGCCTCTGGAGCCCGGCGCGATCAACTCGTTCGTCGGCGGAGGCGGGGTCGCCATGTTCTTCCCGCTCGGCGACCCGGCCACTTGGCGTGTCATCGCGATGCAGGCGCGCGATCCGGGGGCCCGGCGCGACGAGGTCGCCCCGGACGACTCGCCCGCCGGGCCGCTGACCCTCGAGGAGCTGCAGGCCGTCGTCGCCACTCCGACCTCCGGCTCGATCCTCGTCCGCGACCCCGCCTGGCTGAGCCACTTCAGGCTGCACCACCGCCAGATCGCGCAGTACCGCCGTGGCCGCGTGCTCCTCGCCGGCGACGCCGCCCATATCCACAGCCCGGTCGGCGGGCAGGGGATGAACACCGGGATCCAGGACGCCTGGAATCTCGGCTGGAAGCTCGCGCTCGTCGCGCGGGGTACCGCCACCGAGCGGCTGCTCGAATCGTACGATGCCGAGCGGTGGCCGGTCGGCCGGAATCTCCTTCGCTACACGGATCGAGTCTTCTCCACGTTCACTCGCGCTCTCTCCGCCGGCCGGCTCGCGTCCTGGGCCCGCGAGGTCGTGGCGCCACGCGTCCTCCCGCGACTCCTCGACTCGGGGTGGCTACGCGCGATGGCGTTCCGGTTCGTGTCGGAGCTCGGGATCCGGTACCGGCACAGCCCTGCGGTGACGGAGGGGCGTCCGCGGCTTCACGGCGGCCCGCGCGCGGGCGATCGGCTCCCGGATGCGTGGCTGACGCTCGACGGGAGACGCGTGGCCCTGCAGCGTGCGATCGTCGGGCCGCACCTGACGCTCCTGCTGTGCGGGGAGGCGGGGGCGTGGGACGTCGCGCGCCTCGAGCGCTTCTCCGGACTCGTGAAGCTTCGCCATCTCCCGGTCCAGACGACCTCCGGCGCGGAGACCGGCGCGGAGGATGTGCTGTCGCTGCTCGGCGTTCGGGACGCGGCGCAGTACCTCGTCCGCCCCGATGGCTACATCGCCTTCCGGTGCGGCGGCAGCGATCTGGAGGCCGTGACGCGATACCTGACCCGGTGGTTCCGTCGGCCCGCAGCGAACGCCACCGGCTAGCGCCCGGACCGGCGCGTCGCGGGTTCGCGCAGGCGAGCCTCGCGGACGGAGTTGTCAACGCGCGTCGGAACGGGTTGACTCGTCGTCGCCGTCCAGCCGCTCCGTCAGAACCCGCCGCTCGCACCCTCGGTGACCTCATGCGAACCGTCGCTCTCGTGCCGCTCCTCGCCGTTCTCGGCGCGTGCTCCTCGATCCAGCGGGCGGACGGCGTCGCGGGCGAGGAGGGAGACGCGCCCGCGGCGGACTCTGCTGGCGGCGACCGGGCGCTCCTCTGGGAGGAGGCGGTCTCCACGTTCGACGGATCCGCGTACACGTACCGCGTGCTCGTCTTCCCGTCCGAGAGCGCGGCGCGGGCATGTCACGATCGCTTCGTCCCCGCGAGCTGCCGTCAGGCGACCCTGAGCTGGCGCGAGGTCGACACCCGCTCCAACGAGATCCCGCTGCCCCTGCGCGAGCACGTCCTCGCGCTCTCGCCGGCTGGACTGTCCGATCCGTTCCCTGCGCCGACCGGCTCCGGATGGCTGCTGGTGGACGTGGAGCGGCAGAAGCCGAGCAAGTTCGTCGGCGCCGTCGACCCGCAGGCGTGGCTCGCGAAGTACGCGGCGACCGCGCTGCCGCGGCCGCGGGACCTGCGGACCGATCCGGTCCTCGTCGCGCGCCGGGCGCGGAACCGCGTGCGGACGAGCGCCGACCTCGCGGCGGCGCTCGAGAGCGGCGCGATCGCGCCCGCGCAGCTCGACGACCGCCTCTCGAACGGCGCCACCCTGCTCCTGAAGGCGATCTACCTCGGCGACCGCTCGCTCGTGGAGAGCCTGCTGGCGAGCGGGGCCCGCGCCGACAAATGCGGCCTCTCCGCCTGCCCGCTCACGACGGCCGTACTCCTCCGGGAACGCGACGCGGTGCTCCTGCTCCTCGAGTACGTCCACGCGGTCGAGGAGCTCATCGTCATCGGATGGCCCGCGCCGGGCGCGCACGCGGGCGCCGACGCGCGCCGGACCGTGCGGCTCTCGGGCTACGACGGGCCGGGCCTCGCCGTGCTGATGGGGGTGATGCCGCCGCTCGGGACCGCGACCGACCTGTTCCAGCCCCTCCGGTTCACGCTCCGGTTCCGGCCGTAGTCGAGCCCTGCGACGGCCGGACCCCGGCGAGGAGCGCCTCGACCCGCGGCAGCGTCGGCAGCGCCGGGATGGCTCCGCGCTCGGTGGTGGTGAGCGCGCCGACCGCGTTCGCGAACCGGCACGCCTCGCGGAGCGTCCGCGGATCGTCGAGCGCGCCCGGCGCCGCGAGCAGGCGGTGCAGGAGGCCGGCGACGAACCCGTCGCCGGCGCCGGTCGTGTCGACCGTCTGGACGGCGAAGCCCGGCACGTCCTCGGCCAGATCGCGGGTGACGAAGGTGCACCCGGCCGCGCCCCGCGTCACCGCGACGAGCCGCAGCCGGTCGTGCCAGAGCGCGCGCCGGACCGCGGCGAGGTCCCGCGTCCCGACGAGGAAGTCGAGCTCCTCCTCGCTCACCTTCGCGATCTCGGCCTCCTCCCAGCCGCGGAGCATCCCCGCGCGCGCCGCAGCGGCGTCGGGCCAGAGGGCGAGCCGCAGGTTCGGATCGTACGAGACCAGCGCGCCGCCCTGCCGCGCCAGCGCCACCGCCCGGAGCGTCGCGCTCCGCGACGGCTCGCCGATGAGGGAGATGGAGCCGAAGTGCAGAGCGCGGGCCGCGCGGATCGCGTCCGCGTCGACCTCCTCGGGCGCGAAGAGCATGTCGGCGCTCGGGTTCCGGTAGAAGAGGAACTCGCGCTCGCCGTCCGCGCGCAGCGTCACGAAGGCGAGCGCGGTGCGCGCCTCGGCCGAGAGCCGCAGCGGCCCGACGTCCACCCCCGCGTCGAGGAGCGTCCGCGCCAGGAACAGCCCGAACGCGTCGTCGCCGACCTTGCCCATGAACGCGCTCGACGTGCCCAGCCGCGCGAGGCCGACGGCGACGTTCGCGGGGGCGCCTCCGGGCGCCTTCTTGAACGCGGGCGCGTCGGCGAGGCCGGTCCCGGACACCGTGGGCACGAAGTCGACGAGCAGCTCCCCGACGCAGACGACCTCGGCCATGGCCTCACCTCGATCCACCGCGACGCGGCGGGCTACCCGGCGAGCGCGAGCGCGAGCGCGGCGCGCGGGCCCTCCCGCCAGTACGCGCGCAGGAGCTCCTGCAGGAGGGACATGAAGCGCGGCGCCGAGGGGAGCGTGTCGCCGAACAGCTCGCGCATCCCGAGCAGCGGGCCGGGGTCCTCCCGTCCGGCGCGCGCGCGGCGGACGAGCTCGTCCGCCATGGGATCGTTGATCGGCAGCGGGCGCCCCGCGTCGTCCTCGCCGGTGAGGTAGCGGAACCAGCTCGCGACCGTGAAGGTGAGGGCCCGCAGCGGTCCGCCGCGCTCGAGCTGCTCGACGATGGACGGGAGCACGAACTTGGGGATGCGCGCCGAGCCCTCCGTGCCGATCCGCGCCAGCTGATCGCGGAGGGTGGGGTTCGAGAAGCGCTCGACGAGCGTCCGCTTGTACTCGGCGAGGTCGATGCCTGGCACCGCGGGCAGGAGCGGCGTCACCTCCACGTCCATCATCCCCTCGACGAGCCGCCGGATGTCCGCGTCGGCCATGGTCTCGTCCGCGAACCGGTAGCCGAGCAGCATGCCGACGTAGCAGAGCGCCTGGTGGCTCGCGTTGAGGAGCCGGATCTTCATCTTCTCGTAGGGGTGGACGTCGGTGGTCATCTGCGCCCCGACCTCCTCCCACGGCGGCCGCCCCTGCGGGAAGCGATCCTCGATGACCCACTGGCGGAACGGCTCGGTCACGACCGGCCAGCCGTCGTCGATGCCGAACTTCTCCGCACCATCGCCCGGTGCTCGTCCGTCGTGGCCGGCGTGATCCGGTCCACCATCGCGTTGGGGAACGCGCCGTCGGCCGCGACCCAGTCGGCGAGCGCGGGGTCGCGCAGGCGGAGGAACGCGAGGAACATCCGGCGCGCCACCGCGCCGTTCTCCTGCAGGTTGTCGCAGGACTGGACCGTGAAGGGCGGGAGCCCGCGGCGTCGGCGGCGGTCGAGCGCCTCGGCGAGGTAGCCGAAGGAGCAGGTCGGCGCGTGCGGGTGGGCGAGGTCGTGCTGGATGTCTGGGTGCGCGTCGTTGAAGGCGCCGGTCCCCTGGTTCACGTAGTAGCCGCCCTCGGTGATCGTGAGGGAGACGATCCGGCACACCGGCGACGCCATCCGCTCGAAGACCGCCTCCGGATCCTCCGGCGCGTGCAGGATCTCGGTGATCGAGCCGATCACGCGCGCGCGATCGCCCGCCGCGCTCCGCTCCACCACCGTGTAGAGGCCGTCCTGCGCGCGCAGGACGTCGCGGATCCGGGCGTCCTGCGGGAGGAGCGCGACGCCGCAGATCGACCACGGCGGCGCGCCCGGCCGGTGGAGGAGGTCGTCGAGGTAGACCGCCTGGTGCGCCCGGTGGAATCCGCCGACGCCCACGTGGACGATCCCCTGCGGGAGGCCCCGGCGGTCGTAGGTCGGGACCTGCACGCGGTCGCCGAGCGTCCGCAGGGTGGCCTCGCTCAGCTTCGTGGCGCCGCTCATCGCTCGTCCTCCGCCGGCGCGCCCGGCGCGTCGCGACCTTCAGCTCATCCACTGCCCGCCGTCGACGTTCAGCGTCTGGGCGACGACGTAGTCGCTGTCGCTCGACGCGAGGAACACGGCGGCGCCGACGTGGTCCTCGGGGAGGCCCATCCGCCCGTAGGGCACGCCGAGGCCGACGAGGCGCTTCTTCTCGCCGATGGGCAGGTGCTCGTACCTCGCGAAGAGCGCGTCCACCTGGTCCCACATCGGCGTGTCGACCACGCCGGGCGAGATCCCGTTCACGTTGATGCGGTCCTTGATCAGGGCGAGCCCGGCCGACTGCGTGATGCTGATGACCGCCGCCTTGCTCGCGCAGTACACGAGGACGAGCGGCTCGCCGCGCCGCCCCGCCTGCGAGGCGAAGTTGATGATCTTCCCGCCGCGGCCCTGCCGGATCATCTGCCGCGCGCCCGCCTGCAGCGTGAAGAAGAGCCCCTTCACGTTCACCGCGAACACCCGGTCGAAGCTCTCGCGGGTGATCTCCACGACGGGGGCGAGGTCGAACACCGCCGCGTTGTTCACGAGGACGTCGAGGC
Organism: Anaeromyxobacter oryzae; assembly: GCF_023169945.1. Lineage (GTDB taxonomy): Bacteria > Myxococcota > Myxococcia > Myxococcales > Anaeromyxobacteraceae > Anaeromyxobacter > Anaeromyxobacter oryzae. The sequence goes on along the minus strand of NZ_AP025591.1, from coordinate 738,865 downwards.
CGCCGGCGCGCGCGACGATGGCGGAGATCGCCTCGTCGATCGACTCCTGCCGGGTGACGTCGAGCCGGACCGCGAACGCCGCCGGGCCGATCGCGCGCGCGGTGGCCTCCGCCTCCGGGACGTCCACGTCGGCGACCGCGACCCGCGCGCCCTCGAGCGCGTACCCCTCGCAGACGGCCCGCCCGATGCCGCGGGCGCCGCCCGTCACCATCGCGGTCTTCCCCTCGAGCTTGCCGGCCATGCGCGGCCTCCTCGCCGGTCAGCGGTGCATCCCGGGCGCGCCGCCGTCGCCGAGCGGGCGGGGGCCCACGTCCTGCGCGGTCGCGCGGACCCCCGGCCGCCCCGCGAGGTCCTCCGCCAGCGGGTGGCGGGTCGCGCGCGGGATGGCGAGCCCGCCCGCGTCGAACAGGTGACAGCGATCGCGGCCGAGGCCGAGGTCCACCCGGTCGTGCATCCGCACGGCGTTCTCGCCGTCGGCCTCGACGGTGATCAGCTCACCGCCCTCGAGCTTCACGTGGAGGAAGGTGGTCCCGCCGAGCCGCTCGACGACGAGCACCTCGCCGTGGAGCGGTCCGTCGGCGACGATCGTGAGGTGCTCGGGGCGGACGCCGAGCGTGACCTCCTCGCCCTCCTGCAGGTGATCGGGCTCGACCGACACCTCGACGCGCGTCCCGTCGCGGAGCTTCACGGTGGCGACGTCGAGGTTCACGTCGCTCACGGAGGCGCGGAGGAAGTTCATCTTGGGCGAGCCGATGAAGCCGGCGACGAACAGGTTGCGCGGGTGGTGGTACAGCTCGAGCGGCGAGCCGACCTGCTCGACCACGCCGGCCTGGAGGACGACGATCTTGTCCGCCATCGTCATCGCCTCGACCTGGTCGTGGGTCACGTAGATCATCGTGGCCTGCAGCTGATCGTGGAGCCGGGTCAGCTCGACCCGCATCTGGACGCGCAGCGCGGCGTCGAGGTTCGAGAGCGGCTCGTCGAAGAGGAACACCCGGGGGTTCCGGACGATGGCGCGGCCGATGGCGACGCGCTGCCGCTGCCCGCCGGAGAGCTCCTTGGGCTTGCGCGCCAGCAGGGGCTCGAGCTGGAGGACGCGGGCGGCCTCCTGCACCTTGCGGGCGCGCTCCTCGCGGGACTCGCCGGCGAGCCGGAGCGCGAACGCCATGTTGTCGGCCACGGTCATGTGCGGGTAGAGCGCGTAGCTCTGGAAGACCATCGCGAGCCCGCGTCGCGCCGGCGCCACGTCGTTCACCCGCTCGCCGTCGATGAGCACGTCTCCGGACGTGATCTCCTCGAGGCCGGCGATGAGCCGGAGGAGCGTCGACTTCCCGCAGCCCGACGGGCCGACGAAGACGACGAACTCGCGATCGGCGATGTCGAGCGTGACCCCCTTGATCACCTCGACGTCGCCGAAGCCCTTGTGGACGTCCCTCAGCGCGACGGCGGCCATGCGGTGCCTCCGGTCCTACTTCACTGCGCCGAACGTGAGCCCGCGCACGAGCTGGCGCTGGCTCATCCAGCCGAACACGAGGATGGGCGCGATGGCCATCGTCGAGGCGGCGGACAGCTTCGCCCAGAAGAGCCCCTCCGGGCTCGAGAAGGACGCGATGAACGCCGTGAGCGGCGCGGCGTTCGCCGCCGTGAGGTTCAGGCTCCAGAACGCCTCGTTCCACGAGAGGATGATCGCGAGCAGGCACGTCGAGGCGATGCCGGGGAGGGACAGCGGCAGGAGCAGGTGGACCAGCTCGTGCCGCGCCTCGGCGCCGTCCATCCGGCCCGCCTCGAGGATCTCGCGGGGGACCTCGCGGAAGAAGGAGAAGAGCATCCAGACCACGATGGGCAGGTTCACGAGCGTGTAGACCATGAGCAGCCCGACCCTCGAGTCGAGCAGGCCGAGGTCGCGGAAGAGCAGGTAGATGGGCACGAGCACGCCGACCGCGGGGAGCGCCTTCGTGGAGAGCATCCACACGAGCGTGTCCTTCGTGCGCGGCGACGGGAAGAACGCCATGGCGTACGCGGCCGGGACCGCGAACAGGATCGCGACGACGGTCGAGCCCAGGGACACGAAGATGCTGTTCCAGGCGAACTTGAAGTAGTCGGCCCGCTGCTGCACGGCGAGGTAGTTCTCGAAGGTCGGCCGGAAGAAGAGGGTGGGGGGCGTCGCGACCGCCTCCACCTCCGTCTTGAAGCCGGTGAGGAACATCCAGAGGATCGGGAAGAAGACGAGGAGCGCGATCGCCCACGCGACGGCGGTGGTGATCGCCTTCCTCCGCAGCGCGCGGTTCGTGCCGGTCACGTCAGGCCTCGATGTTGCGGGCGATGGAGCGGACCAGGAACACCGCCACCACGTTCGCGAGCACGATGGCGAGGACCCCGCCCGCGGAGGCCGCGCCGACGTCGTACTCGAGGAGGGCGTACCGGTAGATGAGGAAGGCGAGGTTCGTCGAGGCGTACCCCGGGCCGCCGGAGGTGGTGACGAAGATCTCGGCGAAGACGCCGAGCAGGAACAGCGTCTCGATCATCACCACGACGCTGATGGCGCGGGACAGGTGCGGGAGGATGATGAAGAAGAACATCGAGACCGGCCCGGCCCCGTCCATCCGCGCCGCCTCCTTGCGCTCGGGGTCGAGGGCCTGGATCGCCGTGAGCAGGATGAGGGTCGCGAAGGGGAGCCACTGCCAGGCGACGATGATGATGACCGACGTGAGCGGCGCCGCGGAGAACCAGTCGATCGGCTGCAGCCCGACGCTGCGCAGGAGCCAGCTGATCACCCCGTTCGCGGGGTGCATCATCATGTTCTTCCAGATGAGCGCGCTCACCGTGGGCATGACGAAGAACGGGGCGATGAGGAGCACGCGCGCGACGCCGCGGCCGAAGAAGTCCTGATCGAAGAGGACCGCGAGGAGCGTCCCGAGGCCGACGGTGACGACGAGCACCGAGCCGACGAGGAGGAGCGTGTTCCCGATGGCGATCCCGAGGCCCGGGTCGGTGAGCAGGAACCGGTAGTTCTCGATGCCGGCCGCCTCGCGCTCGCCGGGCGAGAGCAGGTTGTAGCGCTGGAAGGAGAACCACAGCGTCATCAGCAGCGGCACCACCGACCAGAGCAGCAGCACCACCACGGAGGGCGCCTGGAGCGTCGCGGCGCTCACCGCGCGCCGCGCCCGGCGCGCCGGCCGGGCCGGCGCGGAGGGCGGGAGGACCACCTGCTGCCGTGCGAGCTCCATCGCGCGCTCTCCGACCGCTACTTCAGATAGCCGGCCCGCCGCATCGTGCGCTCGGCCATCATCTGCGAGGACTTGAGCGCCTGGTCGACCGGCTCCTTCCCGACGAGGGCGGAGGCGATCTGCTGGCCGACCTGCGTGCCGAGCGACTGGAACTCCGGGATCGCCACGTACTGGACGCCGGTGTACGGGACCGGCTGCGCCGTCGGGTGCGCCGGATCGGCGGCGAGGATCGCCTTAAGCGTGAGGTCCGCGAAGGGTGCGGCCTTCTTGTACTCGGGCGAGTCGTAGGTCGACTGCCGGGTCCCCGGGGGCACCGCCGTCCACCCGTCGCTCTTCGCCACGAGCTGCACGTACTCCTTCGACGTCGCCCACTGGATGAACGCCTTCGCCTCCTTCACGTGCTTCGAGGACGCGGGGATCCCGAGCGCCCACGCCCAGAGCCACTGCGCGCCGTTCGGCGTCTTCGCGATGGGCGCCGGCGCGAACGCGACCTGGCTCGCCACCTTCGACTCGCTCGGGTTCGCGAGGTAGCCCGCGGCGACGGTGGCGTCGATCCACATCGCGCACTTGCCGGTGGCGAAGAGGGCCCGGTTCTCGTTGTGGCCGTTGGAGCTCGCGCCGGGCGGCCCGTACTTCTTCATGAGATCGACGTAGAAGGTGATGGCCTGGTGCCACTCGGGCGAGTCGAGCTGCGGCTTCCACTTCTCGTCGAACCAGCGCCCGCCGAACGTGTTCACGAGCGTGTCGACGTACGCCATGTTCTCGCCCCAGCCCGGCTTGCCGCGCAGGCAGATGCCGTAGACCCCCGCCTTCGGGTCGTTCGTGGCCTTGGCGAACTTCGCGATGTCGTCGTAGGTCGGCTTCTCGGGCATCGTGACGCCCGCCTTCTGGAACAGGTCCTTCCGGTAGAAGGTGAAGGAGCTCTCGCCGTAGAACGGCAGCGCGTACAGCTTCCCCTCGCTGGAGAGCCCTTCCCGGATCGGCTTCAGCACGTCGGCGACGTCGTAGGCCGGCGGCAGGTCCTCGTCGAGACGGACGAGCCAGCCCTTCTTCCCCCAGATCGGCGTCTCGTACGTCCCGATGGTCATCACGTCGAACTGGCCGCCCCTGGTGGCGATGTCCGTCGTGACGCGCTCGCGGAGCACGTTCTCCTCGAGCACCACCCAGTCGAGCTTGATGTCCGGGTGCGCCTTCTCGAACTCCTTCGAGAGGCGCTGCATGATGATCATGTCGCCGTTGTTCACCGTGGCGATGGTGACGCGGGTCTGGGCGAGCGCGACGGTCGCCGCGAGGCTGGCGAGGGCTGCGAGCAGGAGGCGGAGAGCAGGCACGGGGTCACCTCTTCTCTGGTGGTGCGGGTGGCTGGGCGTGACGGTGGGACCGTAACGATCGGCTTGCGCGGGGGAGGCGTTCCACAAGGGCCGTGCGGCGCGAACCGATGGGGCCGCGACCGGATGGGCGTGGTCCACGCGCCTCGCAGGGAGCACCGTCGGAGCGAAACGTGGAGGGCCGGCGCATGTTCCTCGGCATCGATCTCGGAACCTCCGAGGTGAAGGTGCTCCTCGTCGACGACGCCGGCCGCGTCGCCGGAGCGGCGGGTGCGCCGCTCGAGGTGTCTCGTCCGCACCCGCGCTGGTCCGAGCAGGCGCCCGAGGACTGGTGGCGCGCGACGGTCGCCGCCGTCCAGCGGCTGCGCGACGCCCACCCTGCCGCCGTCGCCGCCGTGCGGGGCATCGGCCTCTCGGGGCAGATGCACGGCGCGACCCTGCTCGACGCCGTCGACCGTCCGCTCCGCCCCGCGATCCTCTGGAACGACACCCGGTCGGACCGGGAGTGCCGCGAGCTCCTCGAGCGTGCCCCCGCCACCCTCGAGATCACCGGGAACCGGGCGATGCCCGGGTTCACCGCGCCGAAGCTCCTCTGGGTCGCGCGGCACGAGCCGGAGCTCTTCGCGCGCGTCGCGAGCGTGCTCCTCCCGAAGGATTACGTCCGGCTCCGGCTCACGGGCGAGAAGGTCTCGGATCCGTCCGACGCGTCGGGGACGCTCTGGCTCGACGTCGCGCGTCGCGACTGGTCCGACGTGATGCTCGCCGCCACCGGGCTCTCGCGAGCGCACATGCCGCGCCTCGTCGAGGGGAGCGCGCCGTCCGGCCGCCTCCTCCCCGCGGTCGCCGCCACGCTCGGCATCGCCGGCACGCCGGTGGTCGCCGGCGGGGGCGGGGACAACGCCGCGAGCGCGGTCGGGATCGGCGCGATCTCACCGGGGGACGGATTCCTCTCCCTCGGGACCTCCGGCGTGCTGTTCGTCGTGAACGACCGGTTCCTGCCCGCACCGGCGCGCGCCGTCCACGCGTTCTGTCACGCCCTCCCGGCGCGCTGGCACCAGATGAGCGTGATGCTCTCCGCGGCGAGCTGTCTACGCTGGCTCTCCCGGCTGCTGGGCATCGGGGAGGCGGACCTGGTCGCGGAGGTGGAGGGGCTCGACGCCGCCGCGCGGGCGCGCGCGCCCATCTTCCTGCCGTACCTGTCCGGCGAGCGCACGCCGCACGACGACGCCGCGGCGACGGGCGTCTTCCACGGGCTCACGCACGACACGGACCGCCGCGCCCTCGTCTACGCCGTGCTGGAGGGGGTCGCCTTCGGCCTCGCGGACGGGCTCGCGGCCCTGCAGGAAGCCGGCGCCCGGGTCGAGGCGCTCTCGGTCGTGGGGGGTGGCGCCCGGAGCGGCGTCTGGACGCAGCTCATCGCGGACGTGCTGGACGTCCGGCTCGAGACGCCGGAGGGCGGCGAGCGCGGGGCGGCGCTCGGCGCAGCGCGGCTCGCGCAGATCGCCTGCGGTGCGCCGGAGGCCGCTGTGTGCGGTCGTCCGCCCGTGGCACGAGCGCACGTACCGTCACCCGCCAGCGCGACCCTGCTGGCGAACCGACGGGATCGCTTTCGTCGGCTTTATCCGGCGGTTGCGCCGCTCTGGCCTCCCGCCGCCTGATGGCCGCGGCCGCCTTACGCCCCCTTCGGGGATGGCTGGCACGCCGGACCGAAGGGAGCCGACCCGAGGCGACATTGATATCGGGGGCCTATTCGGGTAGGATTTTGACACACGACAAGCGGTCTCGCGTCGCGCGGGCCGCTGGTCGATGACGAGGGCAGCCGTTACTACGTGCTCGAGAGGGCGGAACCCGGCAGTCGTCGTCAGCGGGGCCAGGAGCCGAGAGGTTCCTGGCCCCGCGCTTTTTTGTCTCAGCGCTCGTGCCGGACCCGCGCGTCCGCTCAGCTCCGCTCCCCCGCCGGAACGGGCGGGAGGTCCTTCGACGCCATGTAGACGACGTTGCGGGTGGAGCGCTTTCCCCGGTACATGGCGCGGTCCGCGAGGTCGAGGATCTCGGCCTTCGACTGGGCGTGCTCGGGGAAGCTCGCGAGGCCGATCGAGGCGGTGATGCGCACGCGCGACCCCTCTCGAGAGAGGAAGCGGTGGTCCTCGATGGCGCGCCGGATGCGCTCGGCGACCTTGAGGCCGCCGCCGGAGTCGATCCCGACGAGGAGGACCACGTACTCGTCCCCGCCGTACCGGACGAGCACGTCGTCGTCCCGCACGCACGACCGGAGGACGCGGGCCACCTCGACGAGGAGGCGCGAGCCGGACAGGTGCCCGTACTGATCGTTCACGGTCTTGAACCGGTCGAGGTCCAGGAAGAGGACCGAGAACGGCTTGCCGCCGTCGAGCTCGCGCGCGAGCGCCACCTCGAGGTAGCGCAGGTTGTAGAGGTGCGTGAGGTCGTCGAGGTACGCGAGGTGCTCGACCTGCTGCAGGCGGCCGAGGTTCTTCAGCGCGAGCCCCAGGTTCCGGCAGAGGAACGCGGCGGCCTCGGCGCCCGGACCGTCGAGCTCGCCCGCGACGAGCACTGCCGCCGCCCCGACCACCGCGCCGTCGTCCGTGATGGGGAGGAGGAGGGCGCGCGGCGCGAGCGCGGTCAGCTCGCCGGGTACGATGTCCACGCGCGCGGGGCGCTCGGGCGCGAGCCGCTCGAGCGCTCCGCGGCACAGCCCGAGCAGATCCGCGGCGGGGCCGTACTCGAGGCCGTGCGCGCCGGAGAGGACCCACCCCCCGTCCTGCGCCCGCTCGAGGAGGGCGGCGGCGGCGCTCCGGCACGAGGCGGCGACCGCGGCGAGCGCCATCGGCAGGAGCTTGTCCCGGTCGAGCGTCGCCGCGATGCGCTGGCCGGCCTCGAAGAGCTTGAGGTGGGCGCGGAGGCTCTTGTTCTCGGCGAGCAGCTCGCGCGTCGACAGGCAGCGCTGGACCGTGAGCTGGAGCTGCTCCGGCGTGACCGGCTTCACGAGGTAGTCGGAGGCGCCCGACTTCATGGCGCGGACCGCAGGGTCGACCTCGTCGAGCGCCGTGATGACCGCGACCTCGAGGTTCGGGTCGAGCTGCTTCGCGGCGGCGAGGAGGTCGAGCCCCGACGAGCCGGGCAGGATGACGTCGGTGAGGAGGACGTCGTAGCGGCGCTGCCGGAGGAGCGCGAGGGCGGCCTCGGCGTCCGCCGCGACCTCGACGTCGTAGCCCGCCGCGCGCAGGTAGTCGGCGTAGACGGTGCGCGCGAAGCGCTCGTCGTCGACCAGGAGCACCGCGTGGGCCATCGGGGAACGTATATCATGCCCCCGTGGAGTCCCTCCCCGCGGAGCGCAAGGCGCTGCTCTTCTCCGCCGGCGGCGTGCGCCTCGCGCTGCGGCTCGCGCACCTGCGGGAGATCCTCTCGGTGCCCGGCGACGCCGGCGAGATCCAGGCGCGCGGCGAGGCCGTCCCGACCGCGTTCGTCTCGACGGTGCTGGGGCTCCCCGGGGGGCCGTCGCCGTACGCGCTGCTCACCGAGGGCTCGCCCCGGATCGCGCTCCGCGTCGAGGCGCTGCACGGGATCGTCGACCTCGCCGAGGCCGAGTTCTTCCAGCTCCCGGCGCGCACGCCGCTGCCGCAGCCGGCGCCCTTCTCCGGCGCGGTGGTCGCGCGCGGGAGCGTCGCGCTCGAGCTCGCCGTCGGGACGCTGGGGTTCGCGCCCCTCGAGCCGGCCGAGGAGGCTCCGGAGCCGCCGCAGGGCCTCGGCGCCGTCGCGGACCGGGAGCTGCGGTTCGCGCGGGCGGGCCTGGTGTACGCGGTGCCGCTCTCGGTGCTCGTGCAGGTGCTCGAGGATCCGCCGCTGGCGCCGGTGCCGCTCACGCCGCCGTCGCACCGGGGGCTGCTGTACCACGGCCGCGCGCTCCACCCGGTCGTCGACCTGGCGGCGCTGTACGGGGAGCCGGCGCCGGGGCCAGGCCGGACCGTGCTCCTCGTCGACGCGGGCGGCGCCGGGGTCGGCGTCGTCGCCGACCGGGTCCTCGGGGTGGGGGAGGGCGGTCCCGACGTGATCCGCCCGCCGTGGGACGGGCTGTTCGGAGGGTAGGTCCGGCCGGCCGGCCGCCCTTCGCCGCGAGCGGGCGGCGACGCGAGAACCCGCGAAATGCCTGCCAAATGTTGACACCAGGGGAACCCGGGCGTTACTGAATACGATCCCCTTTCCTCGCCGGTCCGGAACGCACCCATGCCCAAGAACCTGCTCCTCGCGGACGACTCGATCACGATCCAGAAGGTCGTGGGCATCACGTTCGCGAACGAGGACATCAAGGTCACCTGCGTCGACAACGGCGAGGCGGCGATCGCGAAGGCCCGCGAGCTGAAGCCCGACGTGATCCTGGCCGACGTCGTGATGCCGAAGCGGAACGGGTACGAGGTGTGCGAGGCGGTGAAGTCGGACGCCGGCCTCCGCCACATCCCCGTCCTCCTCCTCGCCGGAACGTTCGAGGCGTTCGACGAGCAGCGGGCCCGTGCGGCGCGCGCGGACGGCCACATCGCGAAGCCCTTCGAGAGCCAGGCGCTCATCAACAAGGTCCGCGAGATCCTGGAAGGGAAGGGCGCGCCCGCCGCTGCTCCGGGCGCCCGCCCGGCCGCGCCCGCCGCCGCACCGGCGGCCGCCGCGCCGCGTCCGGGCGCACCGATGCCGCAGCCCGGCGCCCGCCCGCCCGGTCCGGGCATGCCGCCCGCCGGTCCGCCGCGTCCGGGCGCCCCCATGCCCGCCGGCGCGCGTCCCCCCGGTCCCGGCATGATGCCGCCCGGCGCCGTCGCGCGTCCCGGCGCGCCGATGCCTCCGGGCGCCCGTCCGCCCGGCCCCGGCGTCCCGCCCCCCGGCGCGCGTCCGCCCGGCCCCGGCATGATGCCGCCCGGTGCCGTTGCGCGTCCCGGCGCGCCCATGCCTCCGGGCGCCCGCCCGCCCGGCCCCGGCATGATGCCGCCCGGCGCGCGCCCCCCCGGCCCCGGCATGCCGCCCGGCGGCGTCGCGCGGCCCGGTGCGCCGGCTGCGCCCGCGGCCCGGCCCGCCGCCGCGCCGGCGCCGGTCGCCGCGAGGCCCGCGCCGCAGCCCGCCGCTCCGGCGCCCGCGCCTGCGCCCGCCGCCCGGAAAGATCCCTTCGGCTTCGGCGTCGGCGCGCCCCAGGCGGCGCCGCCCGCGCCCGCCGAGAACGACTGGAGCGACATCGACGTCTCGGCCGACGAGCCGGCCGCGCCGCCCGCGGCGGCCGCGCCGCAGCCCACCCCCGCGCCCGTGCGCGCCGCGGCGCCCGCCGCCATCGAGCTCCCCGACGAGCCTGACGAGGCCGAGCTGGCGCCGATGCACGCGTTCGTCCCGCCCGCGGAGGCGACCGGCCACAAGCCGGAGCCCGTCCAGGCCGCAGCCGCGGCGGTGGACGGCGGCGAGGCGGTGCTGCGCGACGCGCTCTCGAAGGCCTCGCGCGAGGTGATCGAGCGGGTCGTCTGGGAGGTCGTACCCCAGCTCGCGGAGACCATCATCCGCGAGAACCTCGACCGCCTCGTGAAGGAGCGCCAGGGCTAGGGCCCGGCGTCCTTCTCGCAAGAAGCAGGACCTCCGCCGCCCCTGGCCCGCGTTCCGCCCTTCCCGGCTGGAACCGCGGGTCGAGCGGCTTCACGGACCGGAGAAGACGTGCTGAACCCCAACGAGAACGAGAACCGCGGAGAGCTCGCGAAGGGCTACGAGCACCGCGAGGTCGAGGCGCGCTGGTACCCCTTCTGGCAGGACCGCGGCTACTTCCACGGCGATGAGAAGGACCGGACCCGCCCGCCGTTCTCGATCGTGCTGCCGCCGCCCAACGTCACGGGCTCGCTGCATCTCGGGCACGCGCTCACGGCGACCATCCAGGACGTCCTCATCCGCTGGAAGCGCATGAGCGGCTTCAACACGATGTGGCTCCCCGGCACGGACCACGCCGGCATCGCCACGCAGATGATCGTGGAGAAGGAGCTCAAGAAGACCGAGAAGGTGACCCGCCACGACCTCGGCCGGGAGGAGTTCCTCCGCCGGGTCTGGGCGTGGAAGGAGATGTACGGGTCCCGCATCGGCGAGCAGCACAAGGCGCTCGGCGCCTCCCTCGACTGGTCGCGCGAGCGCTTCACGATGGACGAGGGGCTCAGCCGCGCGGTCCGGGAGGTCTTCGTCCGGCTCTACGAGGAAGGGCTCATCTACCGGGAGAAGAAGCTCATCAACTGGTGCCCCGACTGCCGCACCGCGCTGTCGGACCTCGAGGTCGAGCACGAGGAGGCGCACCCGGGCGAGCTCTGGTCGTTCGCATACCCGCTCGTCGAGCCGGCCGGCGGCGTCTCCGAGATCGTGGTCGCGACCACCCGCCCCGAGACGATGCTCGGCGACACCGCGATCGCCGTCCACCCCGACGACGAGCGGTACCGCGCCCTCGTCGGCAAGAAGGTCCGCCACCCCATCCTGGGCCGCGAGATCCCGATCATCGCCGACGCGATCCTCGTCGATCCGAAGTTCGGCACCGGCGCCGTGAAGGTCACGCCCGCCCACGACTTCAACGACTTCGAGGTGGGGAAGCGCCACGGGCTCGAGATGATCACGGTCCTCGAGCTCGACGGGCGGATGAACGGGAACGCCGGCCCGCTCGCCGGGAAGGACCGGTTCGAGGCGCGCAAGGAGGTGAAGCGCCTCCTCGCGGAGATGGGCCTCGACCGCGGCACCAAGGCGCACGTGCTTCCGCTCGGCCGGTGCCAGCGGTCGCAGACCGTCCTCGAGCCGATGCTGTCCGACCAGTGGTACGTGAAGATCGAGCCGCTCGCACGGCCGGCGATCGAGGCGGTCGAGCAGGGCCGGACCCGCTTCATCCCCGAGCAGTGGACGAACACGTACATGGCGTGGATGCGGAACATCCACGACTGGTGCATCAGCCGGCAGCTCTGGTGGGGCCACCAGATCCCCGCCTGGTACTGCCCGGACGGCCACGTCACGGTCGCGCGCGAGGCACCCGCGGTGTGCGCCACCTGCGGCAAGGGGGACCTGCGGCAGGACGACGACGTCCTCGACACCTGGTTCTCGTCGGGCCTGTGGCCGTTCTCGACCATGGGCTGGCCGGAGCAGACGGACACGCTCCGGACCTTCTACCCGACGTCGGTCATGGAGACCGGCCACGACATCATCTTCTTCTGGGTCGCCCGGATGATGATGATGGGCATCCATTTCATGGGCGAGGTGCCGTTCCGCACGGTCTACCTGCACCCCATGGTCCGCGACGAGAAGGGCCAGAAGATGTCGAAGACGAAGGGGAACGTCATCGATCCCCTCGTCATGACGGAGAAGTACGGCGCCGACGCGCTGCGCTTCACCCTGGCCGCCCTGACGGCGCAGGGGCGCGACATCAAGCTCTCCGACCAGCGGATCGAGGGCTACCGCGCCTTCGCGAACAAGCTCTGGAACGCGAGCCGGTTCGCCCTCATGAACCTCGCCGGCTACGAGGACCAGGGCGAGGACGCGGCCCGGCTCGCGCCGTCCCCGGCGGACCGGTGGATCCTCGCTCGGCTCCAGCGGGCGGTGAACGAGACCGTCGAGGCGCTCGAGGCCTTCCGGTTCAACGACGCGGCGAACACGGTGTACGCGTTCGTCTGGCACGAGCTCTGCGACTGGTACATCGAGCTCGCCAAGGAGGCGCTGTACGGGGAAGACCCGGCCCGGAAGCGCGGCACGCAGGCGGTGCTGGTCCGGTGCCTCGAGACGGCCTACCGGCTGCTCCACCCCTTCATGCCCTTCATCACCGAGGAGCTGTGGCACGTGCTCCGGTCGCAGGTGAAGGCGGAGGGCTGGTCGGACTCGGTGTTCGCGGCCCCGTATCCCCGGACGGGTGTCGTGGACGAGGCCGCCGAGAAGTCCTTCGGTCCGGTCCTCGGGATCATCGACGCGATCCGGAACATCCGCGGCGAGATGAACATCCCGTTCAAGGTGAAGCTCGGGGAGCGGGTGAAGGTCGAGATCGCCGTCCCCGACCGCGCCACGCATGACCTGCTGCTCGCCGGCGAGCTGGCGCGCGTCCAGCGGGTCGCAGGGGTGGAGGGCGTCAACGTGACCCTCGGTCCGGCGACGCCGCCCGCGCCGCAGTCGGCGGTCGGCGTCGGGCCGGGGTTCGAGGTCCGGGTGCCGCTCGCAGGCGTCATCGACCTGGCCGCGGAGACCGCCCGCGTCGAGAAGGAGATCGCGAAGGTCGAGCAGGACCTGGCCGGCATCGAGCGGAAGCTCCAGAACCCGTCCTTCGTGCAGAAGGCGCCGCCGGAGGTGGTCGAGAAGGACCGGGCCCGGGCGGAGGAGCTTCGCGAAAAAAGAGGAAAGCTCGACGCGCATCGTGCGATGCTCTCGGGCTCGGAGGCGAACCCCGCCAGGAGGGACAGCATGGAGAACCAGAACGAGCCGAAGACCACGAACGACACGCCGGCGGACGCCGCCCCGGCGCAGCCGGAGCAGCAGAGCGCGGTGGTGCAGACGGCCGAGAAGATCGTCGCCGCGGGCGCCGAGGTCGCGCAGAACGCGATCGAGGCGGTGAAGTCCGGCGTCGAGGCGATGGTCCAGAAGGCGAAGGCCGCGCGGAAGCCGGCGAAGAAGGCCGCGAAGAAGCCCGCGCCGAAGAAGGCCGCCGCGAAGAAGGCCGCCGCGAAGAAGGCCGCGCCGAAGAAGGCCGTCGCCAAGAAGGCCGCGGCGAAGAAGCCCGCGCGCAAGGCGGCGAAGCCCGCCGCCCGGAAGGTCGCCGCGAAGAAGCCGGCGAAGAAGAAGGGCAAGCGGTAGGCGAGGTCGACGGCGGATGCCCCGGCTCAGCGCGCACGCCGAGCGCCTCGTCGAGATCGCCCTCGAGGAGGACCTCCTCCTCGGTGACGCGACGAGCGAGGCCACGATCGACGCGGCCGCGACCGGCGAGGGCAAGTTCCTCGTGAAGGAGGAGCTGGTCCTCGCCGGCACCGCGGTCGCGGCGCGCGTCTTCGAGGTGCTCGGGGCCTCCTGCCGGTTCGAGCGCGAGGACGGCGCGCGCGCGGCCCGCGGCGAGCTCGTCGGGACGGCGCGCGGCTCGGTGCGCGCGCTGCTCGCCGCCGAGCGGACGGCGCTCAACTTCCTGCAGCGCCTCTCGGGCGTCGCGACCGCGACCCGCCGATGCGCCGACCTGCTCGCCCAGGGCGGCAGCCGGACGAGGCTCCTCGACACGCGGAAGACCACGCCCGGCTGGCGCATGCTGGAGAAGGCGGCGGTCCGCGCAGGCGGCGGCAGGAACCACCGCGTGAGCCTGGGCGACGGAATCCTCATCAAGGACAACCACGTCGCGGCCTGCGGCGGCGTCGCGGAGGCCGTCCGGCGCGCCCGGGAGCGGGCCGGCGCCATGCTCCGGATCGAGGTCGAGGTCGTCGATCTCCCCGGGCTCGACGCGGCGATCGCTGCCGGAGCGGACATCGTGCTCCTCGACAACATGGACGACGCGGCGATGGCCGAGGCGGCGCGGCGCGCCGCGGGCCGGGTGCTGCTCGAGGCGAGCGGGAACATGACGCTCGAGCGCCTGCCGAGGGTCGCCGCGACCGGCGTCGACTTCGTGTCGATGGGCGCGATCACGCACAGCGCCAAGGCCGTCGACATCTCGTTCGAGCTCGCCTGACGCGCCCGGGACACCCCCGCGGCGGCCGCCCGGGGCCGGTCAGGCGGGGCCCGGGAGCGGCGCCGATTGACACCCGTCACCCGCCCCCGGAAGATCGCCCGACCGTGGCCTCCGACCCGTCCAGCTCCGAGGAGCTCGTCCTCTCCTTCCTCGCCGAGGCGGGGGACGAGTTCGTCTCCGGCGAGGCGATCTCGGACAAGCTCGGGCTCACCCGCGCCGCCGTCTGGAAGCACGTCGAGGCGCTCCGCGCCCACGGCTACCGGATCGACGCGGTGCCGGCGCGGGGGTACCGGCTCGCCGGGATCCCGGACCGGCTGACCGCGCTCGAGCTCAGGCCGCTGCTCAACACGCACGACCTCGGCCAGGTGCTCCACACGTACGAGGAGCTCGGGTCGACGAGCGACCGGGCGAAGGAGCTGGCCGACGAGGGCGCCGCCCACGGGGAGGTCGTGGTCGCCGAGACGCAGACCGCCGGCCGCGGGCGCCGCGGGCGGACCTGGATCTCTCCTCCCCGCCGGAACCTGTACTTCTCGGTGGTGCTCCGCCCCGACCTGCCGCCCGCGCGCGCCGCGGAGCTGACGCTCGTCGCGTCCCTCGCGATCTGCGACGCGCTCCGGCAGGCCGGCGTCGACGCCGGGATCAAGTGGCCGAACGACGTGCTCGTGGGCGGGAAGAAGATCGCCGGCATCCTCACCGAGCTCGCCGCCGAGCCGGACCGGGTGCACTGGGTCGTCGTCGGCGTGGGCGTCAACGTGAACGCGCGGGTCGAGGACTTCCCCGCGGAGCTCCGCGAGGAGGCGACCAGCGTCGCCATCGAGCGGCACGAGCCGGCGCCGCGGGCGCTGTTCGCGGCGGCGTGCCTGACCGCCCTCGAGGGCTGGATCGACGTCCACGCGGAGCAGGGCTTCGCGCCGATCCGCAACGCGTGGCGGGAGCGGTCGGTCACGCTCGGCCGGCAGGTCCTCGTCCGGTCGGACGGCCGGGAGATCGCCGGCGTCGCCGAGGACATCGACGAGCAGGGCGCCCTGCTCGTCCGGACGCCGGAGCGGGTCGAGCGGATCCTCGCTGGCGACGTCCACCTCCTTCGTCCCCGGTAGCGCACGCCCGCGTTGACCGTAACGGCCCGCGAAAGCTAGGCTCCCGCCCGTGCTGCTCGCCATCGACGTGGGGAACACGAACACCGTGCTGGGGGCCTACGAGGGCACCCGGCTCCGGCATCACTGGCGCATCGAGACCAGCCAGACGCGGACGTCCGACGAGTACGGGATCCTGCTCCGCCAGCTCTTCGGCGCGGCGGGGCTCGACCCGTCCCGGGTCGACGCCGTGGTCGTGTCGAGCGTCGTCCCGCCGCTCGCGTTCACGCTCGAGCAGATGGCGGTGCGGTACTTCGAGCGGAAGCCGCTCTTCGTCGGCCCCGGCATGAAGACCGGGATGCCGATCCTCTACGAGAACCCGCGCGAGGTCGGCGCCGACCGCGTGGTGAA
This sequence comes from Anaeromyxobacter oryzae, assembly GCF_023169945.1. Classification (GTDB taxonomy): domain Bacteria; phylum Myxococcota; class Myxococcia; order Myxococcales; family Anaeromyxobacteraceae; genus Anaeromyxobacter; species Anaeromyxobacter oryzae. The sequence continues at coordinate 723,141 of NZ_AP025591.1, read as the reverse complement.
CGCGGTGGCCGCGTACGAGCGCTGGCGGCAGGGGCTCGTCGTGGTGGACTTCGGCACCGCGACCACCTTCGACGCGATCTCGACCAAGGGCGAGTACCTCGGCGGCGCGATCTGCCCGGGCATCGGGATCTCGATGGAGGCCCTCTTCCGGAGCGCCTCCAAGCTGCCGCGCGTCGAGTTCATCAAGCCGGCCTCCGTCATCGGCCGGAACACCGTCGCGTCGATCCAGGCCGGCCTCGTGTACGGGTACGTCGGCCTGGTGGACGGGATCTGCGCGCGCATGGCCGAGGAGCTCGGGTTCTCGCCCAAGATCGTCGCGACCGGAGGGCTCGCCCCGCTCATCGCCGGCGCGTCGAAGGCGATCTCCGAGGTCGACGAGCACCTGACCCTCGACGGCCTGCGCATCCTCTACGAGCGCAACCGGTGACGGCGGCCCCGCTCACCGAGGCGCGCGGCGGCGACGCCGAGGCGGCCGCTGCGTTCGACGAGGGCCAGGCGGCCTTCGTCGCGCGCGATCTCTCCGCGGCGCATTCGGCCTTCGAGCGCGCGCACCGCCGCGATCCGCGCGATCCCCGCTTCATGTCCTGGTACGGCGTCACGCTCGTGCTGGTCGAGAGGAACTCGAACCTGGGCGTCCTCCTCTGCGACCAGGCGCTGCGCCTCGCCGGCGCCGACCCCGAGCTGCTCCTCAACCAGGCCCGGGTGCACCTCGCGCTGAACCAGCGCGAGCGCGCGGTGCGCGCGGTGGCCCGCGGCCTCGAGCTGTGGCCCGACGACCCCCGCCTCGCCTTGGCGCGCGACGCGCTCGGCACGCGCCGCTCGCCGGTGTTGCCCTTCCTCTCCAGGAACAACCCGCTGAACCGCGCGCTCGGCCGCCTGCGCCACCGGTGGCAGCGGCGTCACGGGCCCGCGTACGAGCTGTCGCCCATCGCCCTCGGCGTCCCCGCCGCGCCCGAGAGCGGCGACCGGAGCTGAGATGCCCGACTGCCCCATCCCGCTCGACGCCCTCCCGAAGCCGCTCCAGAAGCACGCAGACGGGAAGGCGCCCCCGCCGCTCCGGATGATGGGCGCGAAGGGGCTCGTCCCGGCGGTCGCGCCGGTCGACCTCGTGACGCTGCTCTTCGTGCTGTCCTTCGACGCCGACGCGGTCGTGCGGGAGACCGCCACGAGGACGGCGGAGGGGCTGCCCGAGAAGATCCACGGCGTCGCGCTCCGGTCGGAGGGGCTCTCCGGGCCGGTGCTCGACTGGCTCGCCGACCGGTTCGCCGGGAAGGACGCGGCGATCGAGCTCGTCCTCCTGAACGCGTCGACGCCGGACGACACGTTCGCCCGCCTCGCCAGCACGGTGTCGCAGAAGCTCGCCGACATCGTCCGCCAGAACGAGCTGCGGCTCCTCCGCCATGACGCGATCGTGCGGGCGCTCTGCGCGAACCCGAACGCGCTCGCGTCCACCATCGACGGCGCGTGCGACTTCTGCGTCCGCAACGGCCTCACGCTCCTCGACGTGCCGCAGATGGTCCAGGCGCACGAGCGCGTCTACGGCGTGAACCCGGCCGCGAGACCGCCCGAGCCCGTCGAGACCGCCGCGGCGCTGATGACGGAGTACCAGCGCGAGCTCGCCTCCGACGCCGCGCCCGAGGGGTCCCCCCGGGCCGAGACCGAGGAGGAGGCGAAGAAGAAGCTCAACATCACCCAGCGCATCCTCAAGATGAGCGTCTCGGAGAAGATCAAGCTCGCGACCCTCGGGAACAAGGAGGCGCGGACCCTCCTCCTCCGCGACTCGAACAAGCTCGTGTGCATGGCGTCGGTGACGAGCCCGCGCATCACGGATGGCGAGATCCTCTCCCTCGCGAACTCGCGGACGGTGAACGCGGACGTGCTCCGCTACATCTACTCGACCCGCGAGTTCCTGAAGAACTACGCGATCAAGACCTCGCTCGTGAAGAACCCGAAGGTCCCGCTCCCCACCGCGCTCAAGATGCTCTTCACCCTCCAGGAGAAGGACATCAAGGAGCTGGCCCGGGATCGCAACGTGCCGCAGACGATCCAGTCGCAGGCCAAGGCGTTCATGATGAAGAAGGAGCAGGCCGCGAAGATGTCGGCGGGCAAGAAGTAGCGGTCTCCCCGCGGGCGTCCCTCGCCCGGCGCGGCCCCCACGTCATGTCCCAGGAAATGGCGGCCCAGGCGAGCGCGGCCCCGGTGCGGGTCGGCCGGGCGGTGTGGCTCTCCGCGGCGACGATGGCCTCGCGCCTGCTCGGGCTCGTCCGCGACCAGCTCTTCGCCATCCTCATCGGCGCGAACCGGTTCTCCGACGCGTTCGTCGTCGCGTTCCGGATCCCGAACCTGCTCCGCGACCTCTTCGCGGAGGGCGCGCTCTCGTCCGCGTTCGTCCCGGCCTTCGCCGAAGCCCACGGGAACCGCGGGGCCGACGCGGCCTACCGGCTGGGTAACGCGATCGTCGCCGTGCTGCTCGTCGTGGTCGGCACGATCACGATCGCCGGCGTCGCGTTCGCGGGGCCGATCGTGCGGGGCATCGCCCCCGGCCTCGAGGAGCACGCCCTCGCGGCGACGCTCACCCGCGTCATGATGCCGTTCCTCCTCCTCGTGTCGCTGTCGTCCGTCGCGATGGGGATGCTGAACGCGCAGCAGCGGTTCACGGCGCCCGCGCTCGCGCCGGCGGTCTTCAACGTCGGCTCCATCGCGGTGGGCCTCGGCCTCTGGGCGGCGGGGCTCCCGCCGCACCGGGCCGTGATCGGCTGGTCCATCGGGACGGTCCTCGGCGGCGCGCTCCAGCTCGTGGCGCAGCTGCCGTCGCTCCGCGCGCTGGGGTGGCGCCCCCGGCTCGTGCTCGCCCGCGCGGCGCTCGCGGATCCCGGGGTGCGGCGCATCTTCCGGCTCATGGCAGCCGCCGTCGTCGGCCTGTCCGCGACGCAGGTGAACGTCCTCGTGAACACGTTCTTCGCGTCCCACGTGGAAGGCGCGACCACGTGGCTGCAGATGGCGTTCCGGCTGATGCAGCTGCCGCTCGGGGTGTTCGGCGTCGCGATCGCGACGGTGGCGGGCGCCGGGGTCGCGCAGAAGGCGGCCGCCCGGGACATGGCGGCGGTGAACGCGACCCTCGCGTCCGCGCTCCGGCTGATCGCGTTCCTGAACGTGCCTTCCGCCGTCGGGCTCGCGGTGCTGGCCCGGCCCATCATCTCGCTCATCTACGAGCACGGCCGGTTCGGGGCCGCCGACACCGACGCGACGGGGCAGGCCCTGATCTGCTACGCCCTCGGGCTGTACGCGTACTCGGGCGTGAAGGTGCTCGCGCCGGCGTTCTACGCCATCGACAAGGCGCGGGTGCCGGTGATCGGGAGCGTCCTCGGGATGGTCTCGAACGTGGCGCTGAACGCCGCGCTCTTCCCGGCGCTCGGGTACCGGGGCGTCGCGCTCGGGACGTCGCTCGCGGCTGGCGTGAACTACGCCGTGCTCGCGTGGGCGTGGCGCCGGCGGGAGGGGACGCTCGGCGGGAAGGGGATCCTCGTCCAGCTCTGGAAGGTCCTCGCCGCCTCGGCGGTCCTCGCGGTCGTCGCCTGGGCGGTGCAGCGCGGCCTCGGCGGCGTGCTCCCGCCGCGGAAGACGCTGCCGCGCCAGCTCCTCCTCGGGCTCCTGCCCGTCGCGGCCGGCGGGCTCGCCTACCTCGCCGCGGCGAGGGCGCTCGGCATCCCCGAGCTGCAGGAGCTCGCCACGGCGCTCCGCCGCCGGCGTACACCACCCGCCCCGCCTGCCGCCTGACGCGCGGCGTGGCGCCCGCCCGCCCGGTCGCGGCCTCGCCCCGATCGGCCGAGGAGCGGGCCATCTCGGGCCTCGTTCGCCTCCCCGGGGCTTTGGCCGCCCGTGGTGCCGGGTCCTACCTTGCCGCGAGGGACGAACGCGCGAGCGAGGTCACGATGGAGAACGGCGGCAGGGGCGAGGGGACGTCGCAGCTCAGGCGCGACGCGGAGGACATCGCGGCAGACATGCAGGCCCGGCTCGAGGGGCTCCGCGGGTACGCGGAGGACGCGGGGGACTTCATCCGGTCCTTCGCGCGCGAGCGGCCGGTGGCGGCGGTCGCGATCGCGGTAGGGGTCGGTTTCATCCTGGGGCGGATGCTGTCCCGCACGTGAGCGGAGGTGGAGCGATGGAGCAGCGGAGCGGGACGGGCGGCATGGCAGGGCAGGAGGTCGGGGAGCTGACCGACGCGCTGCGCGACCTCGGCAGCGAGGCGCGCGAGGCGGTCGGGCGCCTCGCGGAGCAGCTCGAGCTCGAGCGTCGGATGGAGGAGAGCCCGATGGCGGTGCTGGGCGTGGCCGCCGCGGCGGGGTTCGTCCTCGGGGGCGGGCTGTGGCCGGTGCTCCGGCCGTTCCTCAAGGCGGCGGTCCGGACGGCGCTGTCGCCGGCGAACCTGCTCGCCATCGGCGCAGCGGTGGGCGCGATGCGTGCGGCGCAGGGCCGCGACGACGGGTCGGAAACGACCGCCGGCTCCGCTTCGGGTGAGACACACTGACCGACGCGAGAATCACACGCACTCCGTTGGGTTGGCCCGTTGACCGCTCGGCCCGCCGATCGCACCCTAGACGCCTCTCCGAGAGAGGTGAGGCAAGCAATGATGGACGTGACGCGCGGATCGCACGGCGAGCTCATCATTCGCATAGACGGCACGTTCGATCGGCAGGCGGCCATCCGGCTCTCCGGGTGGCTCGGCGAGGTTCCACGCAACGCGCCGGTGGTGCTCGATTTCTCGCGCGTTCGTGAGTTCCACGACTTCGGCCTCGCCGCCATGGCGGGGCCGCTCGCCGGTCTAGGCGGGGTCCAGGTGCTCGGACTCGGCTGGCACCAGCAGCGGCTGCTCCGGTACTTCGGTGTCGACCTGTCGAAGCTCAGCGTCCCGCTGCGCGGGGACGAAGAGGCGCTCGGGTAACGTCCGGCGGCGGCGCCGCGGCTGCGGCTCCGCCCCGCGCGAACAGGCGTGAGCGGTGCGAAGGCGCGGGGCGCGACAGCGCACCCCGCGCCGTGTCGTTTCTGCGCAGAGCCCGTTCGTGGGGGGCCTGGCGAAGCGTGGCCACGAGTCGACCTTCGACAGGCTCGGGCGAACGGTCAGGTCAGACGTCGCGACCGAGCGCGGCCGCTGCCGCGGCGCGGCGCTCCTTCTCCGCGGGAGTCTCGGCGGGCAGCCCCTCCTCGAGGAGCTGGACGGCGATGGCGAGCGCCTTCCGGACCTTGTCCTTCACCTTCTCGTCGTTCTTGATCTTCTGGTACGCCTTGAGGACACGCTCCTCGTGCTTCGCGTTGGCGGCCTCGACCTCGGCGACGCGCTTCTTCATGTCGGCGGTGCGGGTCTCGACCTCGGCGCGGGCGCCGTCGGCCTCGCCGCGCGCGGCGAGGAGCTCCGCCCGGGCCTCCTCGAGCTGACGCTCGAGCGAATCGGCGCGGCCCGCGGCCTCCTCGAGGGCGGCGAGCTCCTCGGCCTTCCGCCGCGCCTCGGCGACGGCGTCCTCGGCGCGCGCCTCGGCCTGGTCGGCGGAGCGCTCGGCGGCCGCGAGTCGCTGCCTGAGGTCATCCAGCTCGCCCTCGGCGGTTCGCGCCTGCTCCGCGGCGCGGCGCGCCTCCTCGCGGGCCGCCTTCAGGTCGGTCTCGAGCCGGCGCGCCTGTGCGACCGCCGCCTCGCCCTTCGCGCGGGAGGAGGCGAGCTCGACGTCCTTCTCGGAGAGGGCGGACTCGGCCTCCTCGGCCCGGCGCGTCGCGTCGTCGGCGCGCCGGGCGGCGTCGTCCGCGCGCGCGCGCGCCTGCCGGAGCTCCGCGTCCCGGCCGGACGCGGCGGCGCGCGTCTCCGCGAGCGCCTGCTGGGCGTCCGCGAGCTGCCGCTCGAGCCGCGCGGCGCCCGCGCTGCTCGCGCCGGTCGCGCCAACGGGCGCACCGGCGAAGGGGGCCGCCGAGATCGGGATCACCGGCGCGGGTGGCGCGTCGTCGAGCAGCTTGATCCCCGCGGCGCGCAGGGCGTCCGCGCTCGCGCCGCGCACCGGCGGTCGGACCGCCTCGAGCTCGCGGTCCAGCTCCGCAGCGGGATCCGCCGCGGTCGCCTCCGTCTCCCCGAGGGCGGCCTCCAGGTCCAGCTCCGCCTCCGGAAGGGCGGGCGGCGGAGGCGCGAGGTCCTCGTCACCCCCGAGCGCCCCGAGGGCGGCCTCGGTCTCGTCGTCGAGCGGCCCGAGCCCGTCGGACGCGCGGGCCGGCTCGTCCGCGAGCGACGCGACGGCGTCGACGTCCTCGGCGGGGGTGGGCGGCTCGTCCCGGAGGTCGAGCTCGACCGCGGGCGTCTCCGCGCGCGGCGCGGTGAGCCCCTCGAACGCGTCGTCGAGCAGCGCGAGCGTCTCGTCGGCGCCCGCGCTCGCGGCGGGCTCCTCCGGGAGCGCGCCGAGATCGAGGTCCGGCAGCTCCGCCTCCGGCTCCGCCGGGAGCGCCTCGAGCCCCATCTCCTCCTCGAGGGAGACGAGCTCCTCCTCGCCGGCGTTCTCCGGGAGCCCGACGAGCCCGCCGAGCATCTCGACCAGCGCGTCGGAGGCGTACGGCTTGAGCTGGTACGCGTCGGCGCGGACCTTCAGCGCCCGGTGCTTCTCGAACGTGTCCGCGGTCGCCTCGGCGCTCGTGAGGACGAGCGGGATCGTCTTGAGCGCGTCGTCCTTGCGGAGCTTCTGGCAGACGAGGTAGCCGCTCATCCCGGGCAGCTCGACGCAGAGGACGATCGCCGTGGGACCCCACTCGCGGGCGAGGTCGAGGCCCTCCTTGCCGTCCCCGGTGACGCGCACGTCGAAGCCGGTCTGCTCGAGCGCCTGCGAGACCTCCGCGGCGAAGGCAGAGTCGTTCTCGATGAGGAGGATCTTCTTGGACATCGGGTGGTCCCGGCCTGGCGAGGACGCGGCGCGAGCGACGCGCGCACGGTGCGGAAAAAGCTGGGAAATGTTACCCGCGGCCGGCGCGCAGTGTCAAAAGACGCGCCAGCCGCCTGCGCAGCGCGGATCGCTATCGGCCGGCATCGGCCTGCGCGGTCCGGACGAGCTGCAGCAGCGCGGTCTCGTCGAGATCCGAGACGAGCGAGTACACGATCTCGTCGTCGCGCCAGACCGCCACGTTGTAGCCGCTGCCCTTCGTCACCCGCACCACGCCGTGCGCGAGCCGCTTCTCGTCGCCGGGTGCGTCGAAGCGACGCTCGGGATCGTCGACGATGAAGAGGCCGGCCTGCCCGGTGGGGAGCCGGTAGCGGATGTAGGCGGCGGGCCACTGCTGCAGGTTCGAGAGGCGAGCGCCCTCGGCCGCGGCGCCGCCCGCCTCGAGGTGCGGCGGCGCGGGGCGGAAGGGAAGCTTCCCCGTGAACCAGGGGACCATCGACGCCGCGTCGACCTCGAGCGGCAGCGACCGGTGGTGGTACGTGATCGCGTCCTGCACGAGGAGCTCGTTCGGACCGCCCCGGACGACGAGCACGGCGAGCGCGCCGGCCGCGCACGCGGCCATCGTCGCGATGGGCACCGGCGCGAACGCGCGGCGCCACAGCGGCCGCCGCTCGCGCGCGAGCGCCTGCTCGACGCGGGCGCGGAGCTGCGGCGGAGCGCGACCTCCGGGCGCCGTGCCGCCCATCGCCTCGCGCAGCTTCGCCTTCAGCGCGGTGCGCATCCGCGCCTGGGTCTCGACCTTGGCGCGACAGCGTGGGCACGCGGAGAGGTGGGCCTCGGCCTCGCCGATCTCCTGGGCCTCGAACTCGCCGTCGAGGTACGCGTCGAGGGAACGCTCGAGCTCGGCGCAGTCCATCGTCGGAAGGGCGTTCGGCGACATGGCGCGTCCGGGGCCGTCAGGCCGACTTGCCGCGCTTGCGGCGGTACGTCTCGAGGTCGATGCTCTGCCCCTCGCCGGGATCCTGGAGCACGCCGGAGACGACCGCGTAGCTCGCGAGCGCCTTCTGGAGGAGCCGGCGTCCGCGGTAGAGCCGGCTCATCACCGTGCCCACCGGGACGTCCAGGATCTCGGCGATCTCCTTGTACGAGAACTCCTGCAGGTCGGCGAGGATCACGACCATGCGGAAGTCGATGGGGAGCGAGTCGACGGCCTTCAGCACGTCGTCGGAGAGGAGGCGGTCGAAGAAGTACTGCTCCGGGTTCGCGGCGTACTCCGCGGCCTCGCGCGAGACGAACCGCTCGTGCACCGCGTCACGCTCGGAGCCCTCGACGATGTTCCGCTCCTTCACCGACCGGCGATACCGGTTGATGAACGTGTTCGTCAGGATCTTGAAGAGCCACGCCTTCATGTTCGTGCCGCGCTCGAACTTGTCGAAGAAGCGGTACGCCCGGAGGAAGGTGTCCTGGACGAGGTCCTCGGCGTCGCGGTCGTTCTTCGTGAGCCGCAGGGCCGCCGAGTAGAGCGGGTCGATGTGCTTGAGCGCGAGCTCCTGGAACTCGTCGCGGGTGAGGTCGTTCTGGCGCAGGTCGAACATTCGGTTCTCTGAAGCTCCCGATCGGTTCTATTCCGGACGCCGGGCTTCCGCTCCCGTTCGTTCCACTTCTTTCGGACAGGGAAACGGTCCGGCGCCCTTCCAGATTCCCGCCGGACGGGCCCGCCCCTCGCTGGCCGGCGAGGGGGTGGGCGAGCATGCGGAAACCACGACGGATTCTACCATCCGGCGGCGGGGGGAAATACCCCCGCCTACGGGCCAGGCCGCCGGGGAGGGGATCCCGCGACCTCGTCGAGAACGCTCCACGTCGAGAACGCTCGACCGGGCGCGCCGAGCCTGTCGAACCACGAGCGGGCCGGGCCGTGGTAAGACCGCCGGCCGCCCGCGCGCGAGCGCACCCGCGGACGCGCCCTTACCTCGATGGGAATGCCGAGACTGCTCTTCGCCGACGACCGGGGTCGGGTCTACGACCACCCGGACCTGCTCGCGGCCGCTCGCACCGGCGACGCGCTCGTCGCGCCGCGCGAGGCCCCCATCGCGCTCCCGGAGGGCGGCACGCTGTGCCTGCTCCCGGGGCGCCGGCCGGTGGGGGTCGACCCGGAGTCGGGTGCGCTCACCGTGATGCAGGAGGTGAAGGTGGGCCGGCGCCGCATCGTCCCGCACGCGGTCGGCGCGACGCTGCCACCGGGCTTCACCCGGTCGCTGCTGCCGGGCGCGGCGCGGCCGCCGCTCGCGACCGTCGCGGAGACGCCGGTGCTCCCGCAGTGGGCGTACACCGCCGCGGCGTTCGGCGAGGACGGCCCCGTCGTCTGGGCGCTGCGCACCGATCGCCGGAGCCACTGGGACCCGGGGCGGCACTCGACGCCGGACCTGCCGGGCAAGGTCGAGCGGCTCGTCGCGACCGGGAACCCCATCTACCGCCAGCTCGCGCGCTGCGCCCTCGAGTGGCGCTGCTTCACCGCGCAGAACACGTTCTACGGCCGCGACGAGGGGGCGATCCCGTCCTCCGCCTCGTGCAACGCCGCGTGCATCGGGTGCCTCTCCGAGCAGGACGAGGGGATGCCGCCCTCGTCGCACGAGCGCATCACCCGCCCGCCGACCGCGGAGGAGATGGCGGACCTCGCCGTCCGGCACCTCGAGACGGCGACCGGGCACGTGATGGTGAGCTTCGGCCAGGGGTGCGAGGGCGAGCCGCTCACGCGCTGGAAGGAGCTCGAGAAGGCGATCCGGCTGGTGCGCCGGCGGACGTCGCGCGGCTCGATCCACGCGAACACGAACGGCTCGTTGCCCGATGCGCTCGCCCGGCTCGCCGACGCCGGGCTCGACTCCGTGCGGATCTCGACGAACACCGCGTCCCCGGATCTCTACGCCGCCTACTATCGCCCGAGCGGCTACGCGCTCGCGGACGTGGTCCGGTCGATGCGGACCGCGAAGCGGAAGGGCGTGTACGTGGCGGTGAACCTGCTCACGTTCCCGGGGGTCACGGACCGGGAGGGCGAGGCGGAGCGGCTCTGCGCGCTGGTCGCCGAGACGCAGGTGGATCAGGTCCAGACCCGCCCGCTGGCGATCGATCCCGACGTGTACATGGAGATCGCGCGGACCCGCGGCGCGGGCGGCGCGCCCATCGGGATCCCCGCGCTGGTGCGGGCGCTCCGGCGGGCGCGGCCGGGGCTGGTGGTGGGGAACTTCTCGCGGGCGAAGGAGGAGCGGCCGGCGCGCCGCCGTGCCCGCGGCCGGGAGGCGAGAGGATGACGACGGCCGAGGCCGAGCTGCCGCTCAAGAAGGACCTGGCCCGGCACCTCAGGGCGGGGCACCCGTGGGTGTTCCGGAAGGCGGTGGAGCGCGCGCCGAACCGGCTCGCGCCCGGCGCGATCGTCGACGTCACCGAGGACGGGCGGTTCGTCGCGCGCGGCTACTACGACCCGCACTCGGCGATCTCGGTCCGGATCCTGACCCGCGAGCCCGCCGAGCGGATCGACGAGGCCTTCTGGCGGCGCCGCGTCGCGCGCGCCGTCGCGCTCCGGCGCGAGCTGCTCCACGGCACGAACGGCTGGCGGATCGTCCACGGTGAGTCCGACGGGCTCCCCGGCGTCGTCGCCGACCGGTACGACCGGTTCGCGGTGCTGAAGCTCTACTCCGCCGGGCTCACGCCCCACCGCGCGGCGATCGTCGACGCGCTCCGCGCGGAGGTGGACGGGCTCGAGGGCGTCTACGGCCGCGACGAGATCCCGCGGGACGACGACGACGAGGGCGGCGCCGCCGCGGGGCGCGTGCTCTGGGGCGCCGAGCCGCCGGAGCGGATCGCGGTGGACGAGCACGGGATGACCATCCTCGTGGACGTCCGGCGCGGCCAGAAGACCGGCCACTTCCTCGACCAGCGCGAGAACCGGCGGATGGTCCGGGAGCTCGCCGCCGGCCGCGCCGAGGCGCTGAACCTGTTCAGCTACACGGGCGGCTTCTCCGTGGCGGCGGCGCTCGGCGGCGCGCGGCACGTGGTGTCGGTCGACGTCGACCGGGACGCGATCGCGCTCGCCCGCGAGAACTTCCGCGCGAACCAGCTCGATCCCGCCGATCACGCGTTCGCCACCGAGGACTGCTTCGACCTGCTCGCCCGGTACAAGAAGGAGGGACGGCGGTTCGACCTCGTGGTCTGCGATCCGCCGGCGTTCGCGAAGTCCCAGAAGGCCGTCGACGCCGCGATCGCCGGCTACGCGTCCCTGAACCGCGCCGCGCTCGCGGTGGTGGCGCCCGGCGGGCTCCTCGTCACCGCGAGCTGTTCCGCGCGCGTCACCGCGGAGCAGTTCACGGACGCGGTGAAGGAGGCGGCGTACAAGGCGCGCGTCGATCTCGCGCTCGTGCGCGAGACGCGCCAGCCGCCGGATCACCCGGTCTCGCTCCAGTTCCGCGAGGGGCGATACCTGAAGTGCCTGGTGCTGCGCAGGGCGAGCTGAACACGCGCGGGCCGTTTCGTGCCCGTGAACGTGCCCGGCTTCTCCGTGCCCGTGACCCCGGTCCCTGACGATTCATCACGTCTCGGACCACCGCGACCGTCGCCGCAGGGACGCCTCGTCTGTGTTGGCGAGCGGGGAAGGGGCTCTAGAAGAAGGGGGACGGCCGGGGCGTGGCCGCAGGGGCGAGACGTCGCCGCGGGGATCGGCCACCAAGAAGCCTGCGTCGCGACGGCGGCGATGGGGTCCGGCCAGCCGGAGGCTTCGGGAGGCGCTCCGTCGCGCCCGACGGTCACGTCGGCCCGGTCAGGGCCGCGGCGGGAACTTCGGAGCGCGCACCCGCCGAGCCGGCGTCGCGGCGCCCCGTCGCCGCGGTGGCCTTGCGGGCCGGCGCGTACCTGTCCATCCATGCATCGCCGAAGATTTTCCGTGCGGCGAGCAAGTTGTGCCGAGCGCAGAGGAGGCGAACGTTCTCGATCGTCGACTTCCCGCCGAGCGCCTTCGGCTGGATGTGATCGTACTGGAGACGGTGGCGCGAGCCGCAGACGCCGCCGTTCTCGAGAGCCCACCGACAGCAGTCGCCGTCCCGCACCCACACCGCCCGCTTCACCTCCGCCGGGATGTGGTCCGGTCTCGACGGCCGCTTCTCGCGCCGCGGCTTCTCGACCAGGCCCCTCCGCCTCTTGGCCCGGTCGAGGAGGAGGTCGAGCGCGACCTCGAGGATCACCTCGGTGCTCGCCCCCGGGTGCGAGTGCGAGAGGGCCTCCTTCGCCGCGGCGACCTTCGCCTCGAACCGCTTCGTGACGGTGAGGTGCATCCGGCGGAGTTCGGCGGTGAGCGGCTCGAAGGTCGGCGGCGTCGTCCGGGAAATCGGGACGTTCACGGTCCGTGTGGCCACTTTGGCATCGACGAGTTCTGCCGGCGAACCGGGCGCAATGACACAGGCGGTCGCCGGCGCGCCGAGCTCGAGCGCTGCGGCGGGTTCGGGGTCGCGAGCCGACGGCGGCGCCGCGACGCGAACGGTCGTCACGACCTCCCGGCGCGGAGGCCGCTCCACCGGCTTCAGCTCAGCGACGACCGCCCGCGCCTCCTGCTTCGAGAGGTGGAGGAACCGGGGGATCACCCCGTCCCGGTTCTCCGGCGTGAGCACCTGGGCGAGCTCACCGACGGTGGAGAGGCACAGCTTGCCGTCCTCGAGCGGCTCGACCAGCTCCGGGAAGCGCTGGATGAGCTCGGCGGCGGTCTTCCGGTAGAAGGCCGCGCTCTTCGACAGCCCGAGCTCCCGGTTCAGGTAGGTGAAGAGGCTGGGGTAGCCGAGCTCGAGCCACAGCCGCTTCGCGTCGAAGTCGGCCAGGGCGACGAGAAAGGCCGCCATCGCGTGGTGCTCGCGGCGGAGGAGCTCGGAGAGGCGGATCGAGGAGTCGCGGGCGTTCATGCGGGCATCGTCTCACGCGAATTCTCACCCTCCGCAAACGCACGGATTCGAGCGCTGGCGCGAGAATCAGCGCGCTGCGTCGCCCCGGGGTTCGGACGCCGCTCGCGCCGCTCCGCGCGCGCGGAGCGCTGCGGGAGAGGCGTCCTCGCGCGGGCGCGACGCGCGATCCGCGAAAGCGCCGGAGACGTGTCAACCGCCCGACGCGATCCGTTGGGTTCCCCCGAACGCGCCCGCATCCGCGTCTCGCGCCGGGAGCTCGCCGGCATCGCGGCGCAGGCTTCTTGGTAGCCGATCCACGCGGACGACGCTTCCCCACCGCGGACTCGCCTCGGCCGGCCCCCTTCTCAGCCCTCCTTCACTTTCACCGATCAAGACCGGCCGGGCGCAAGGCGCCGGTTCTCGATCGGCTTGTGATGAATCGGCGGTTCTTGGGCCGTCTACGCCGCCGGGCGCATCTCCTCGATCGTCACCTCGACGAAGTCTTCCAGCGGCCGCGCGGAGATGGAGAGGTCGACGCGCCCGGCGTCCGTCTTCAGCCACGCCGGCGCGTTCGCGATGGGCCGCTGCGTCTCGGACACCTTCGTCACCGCGCGCCGGATGGTGCACTCGCGGCAGTGGACGGTCTTCCCGCAGCCCTCCGGCAGCCGCGAGTGAACGCAGGCCATCGCCTCGCCGCCGAGGAGGCCGCGGAGCTCGTGCCCGGACCGTCCCAGCGCCTGGGCCAGCCGGGCGTTGCCGGCGACCACGCGGCCGTCGGCGTCGACGACCAGCACCGGCTTCGGCAGGAGATCCAGGTACTCGCCGAGCCGCATGCCGCCCCAGAGCCGCTCGAAGTATGCGTCGCACGCGCGACACATCCCGTGGCTCACGTCCGTCGCAGCGGCGCCCGGAGCGTCGCGGATCACGGTGCGGCAGTACGAGCAGATGACGCGCATGCCGGGACTGTGCCGCAGGCCGTTGGTGAGCGAAACGGGTGGGGTGTCGCAGGGCGACGTTCCGCTCCCGTTGCCGTGCGCCGGATCGGGCACGCCCACGGTCACGGGGCGGGATCGCCCTCAGATCGCGTCGCCCGGCCCCGGCGCGTGCTCCTCCCCGCAGCCCTCCATGGTCTTCTCGACGACCGCCTCGAGCTGGCCGGCCTTCGCGGCCACGAGCAGCGCGTCGAGCTCCTCCCATCGTGCGTTCGGCTCCGAGCGGAGCAGCGACCTGTAGGCGCGGAGCACGCTCTCGATGCCGGCCGTCTGGATCGTGACCCAGTCCTTCTCCTTCGGGTGCTCGACCTGGTAGGCGGCCATCCCGAACATCGACTGCACGAACAGCAGCCGGCCGTACCGCTCGCCGTCCTGGTCCTGCGCGAGCGCGTCGAGCGGGCCCGAGCAGCCCTGGACGTGGATGTCCGGGATCTCCACGATCCACTGGAGCAGCCACCGCCGCTCGGCATTCGAGCTCTTCGCGAGCGGTTGCTGCTCGAGCCGCCGCGTGGTCTCGACGGCGCGGCGCCGCTCCGTGGGGGTGGACGGCCCGCGCGCGAGGGCGAGGGCGGGCGCGAGGGCGGCGAGGGCGAGGGCGGCGAGGGCGAGGGCTGGGCGGCGCACGGTGGTCGTTCTCCGGGTGTCGGTCGTTCATAACCGGAACCCCGCTGTGAGACAGGCGCCGGCCCGGATAGGATCGGCCAGATGGTGCTCGACGGCCAGTACCTGGAGCGTCCCGCGCTGGTCGACGCGGGCGGGATCACGCTCGAGGGGCTCTACCATCGCGGGACGCGGCGTCCTGCCCTGCTCGTCTGCCCCGCCCCGGGCCCCGGCGGCGGGATGGACGCGCCGGCGGTCGCGGAGCTCGCCTGGGCTGCGGCGCGCGCGGGCCACCCCTCGCTCCGGTTCCAGCACCGCGGCGTGGGCGCGTCGACGGGCGTTCCCGACCCGGGGCGCGCGCTCGACGACGCGGACGCGGCGCTTCGCCACCTCGCGGAGACGGCCGGGCCGCGTCTCGCGGTCGCGGCGCTCGGCGCGGCGGCCGACACCGCGCTCGCCCTCGCCGCGGCGCACCGGGATGTCGTGGACCGCGTCGTGCTGGTCGCGCCCGAGCGGCCGCCGCCGGCGATCGCGGCCGGCCTGCGGGTGCTCGCGATCGTGCCGGAGGTCGGCGCGGCGGCGGGCGCCGCGGTGCTCGCGGCCGCGCTCGGGCCGGGCGGCCGCGTCGAGGTGATCGAGGGCGCGGACCCGCTCTTCCGCGCGGGCCTCCCGCGGCTCGGGCGGGCGGCGGTGGAGTGGATCTCGCGCGGCGGCGCGGCGCCCGGCGTCTAGCTGCCGCCGCGCGCGACCCGCGCCGCGAGCATCGCGAGGAGGAGCGCGACCCCTGCCGCGGCGAAGGCCCAGAGCCGCGGCGGAACGCGCGCGACCGAGAAGCGCGTCGACTGGTCCGTCGGATCGATCCGCGCGATCGCATCGGTCGCGGGCGCCGGGGTGGTCGTCGTGCGGAAGGCCCGCAGGAGGAGGCCGAGGGAGACCATGCCGAACACGAGCCACTGCAGGACGGCGACGACGGGTACCTGCTCGGCGGGCGCGTCCGGCGTCCCGGCGGCGAGCACGAGCCCGGACGCGAGCCCGTTGTTCATCGCGTGGGCCGCGACCGCCGGCCACGTCGAGCCTGCGCGCCAGGCGAGCCAGCCGAACACGGCGCCGAGGAGCACGAGGGCGGGGAGGCGCACCGGGTCGAAGTGCATGAGGCCGAACAGCACCGCCGAGGCGCCGATCGCGGCACCGGCGCGCGCTCGCAGCGCCAGGACGCGCTGGATGTAGCCCCGGAACGCGACCTCCTCGCACACCGGCGCGACGACGCTCGCGACGAGCGCGATGGTGACCCGCTCGGCGAGGGGGGCGTCGAAGACCTTCGAGACGTCGAAGGCGCGGAGCACCCACTGCGGGAGCACCCGCGCCCACAGGAGCATGACGCCGTTCGCGACGAGGAACCCCGCCGCGCCGACGAGCGCTCCGAGCACGACGTGGCGGGCGCGCGGCCGGTCGAGGCCGAGGAGCGGCGCCGGGCGGAGGTTCGAGCCGACCGCCGCCACGACCGGCGGCAGGAGGAAGACGAAGACCTCGGTCCACACGAGCCCGCCGGCGCGCGAGAGCGCCTGCGCGACGAGGCCGGGCAGGAGGAGCAGGACGAGGGCGAGGAAGAACAGCCCCGCGCTCTTGCGCGGCGCGACGGGGGCGGGGGGCGGGGCCGGCGTCGCCGGGAGCGCGGGGGGCGTGGGATCCAAGCGGGGGCATGATAGCGAACGCGGCGGCGCGCGCGCCGCCCTCGTGCGGTGCCTTCGCGCGCGACGCGACGCGGGCTTCCGATAAGATGGCGGCATGGACTTCCGGAGCCGGACGGTGGTGGTGTGCGTCGGCGGCGGGATCGCCGCGTACAAGGCGTGCGAGCTCGTGCGCCTCGTCGTGAAGGGCGGCGGCACCGCGCGGGTCGCGATGACCCCTGCGGCGACCCGGTTCGTCGGCCCGCTCACGTTCCAGGCGCTGTCGGGCGCGCCGGTCCTGACGGACCTGCTCGACACGTCCTCGGACCTCATGTACGGGCACCTCGCCCTCGCGCGCGCCGCGGACCTCGTGGTCGTCGCCCCGGCGACCGCCGACCTGCTCGCCCGGATCCGCGCCGGCATGGCGGACGACGCGGTGACGACCACGGTCGTCGCGGCGACGTGCCCGGTCCTGCTCGCGCCGGCGATGAACACCCGCATGTGGCGGAACGCGGCGGTGCAGGAGAACCTCGCCGTGCTGAAGGGGCGCGGGATGCACGTCGTCGGCCCGGGCGCCGGCGAGCTCGCCGACGGCGACGTGGGCGAGGGCCGGCTCGCGGATCCGCAGGAGATCGCGGTCGCCGCCGCGCGGATCCTCGGGCGCCGGGATCTGGCGGGGCGGAAGGTGCTCGTCACCGCGGGGCCGACGCGCGAGCCCATCGATCCCGTCCGGTTCATCTCGAACCCGTCCTCCGGGAAGATGGGCTACGCCGTCGCCGCCGTCGCGGCGCGCCGCGGCGCGGACGTGACGCTCGTCTCGGGCCCGACGGCGCTCGCCGATCCGGCCGACGTCGAGACGGTCCGGGTCGAGACCGCGGAGGAGATGGCGCGCGCGGTGGAGGCGTTCGCGGGCGCGATGGACCTCTTCGTCGGCGCCGCCGCGGTGTCGGACTACCGGCCGCGCACCGCTGCGGCCCGGAAGATCAAGAAGGGCGAGGGCGAGGAGACGCTCGTCCTCGCCCGCACGCCCGACATCCTCGCCGGGCTGGGCGCGCGCTTCGCGGGGAAGCCCGGCGCGCCGGTGCTGGTGGGCTTCGCCGCGGAGACCGAGGAGGTCATCGCGCGCGCCCGCGAGAAGCTCAAGGGCAAGCGCTGCGATCTCGTGGTGGCGAACAAGGTCGGCGCCCCCGGCGCCGGGTTCGGGGGCGACACGAACCGCGTCGCGCTCGTCTCGGCGGCGGAGCTGGCGGAGATCGAGGGGCCGAAGGACCGCGTCGCCGAGGCGATCCTCGACTGGATCCTGCCGGTGCTCGACGCCCGGCGGCCCCGCGCGGGCGCCTGAGCGCGGCCTGCGGCGACGCGGGCGAGGCGGAGCGCCAGGGGCCGGCAGGCCCGCGACCTCCGCCGCCGCCCGGACCCGCCACGGGTCCGCTCGAAGCTAGACCGGGGTGCGCAGGGTCACCGGGCTCGTCGAGCTGCGGAGCTGCGCGGGGGTCGGGAGCGTCCAGGCATGCGCGATGAACCCGACGATGAGCGCGACGCAGACGCCGAACATCGCGGCGTCCCGGAGCAGCGTCAGGCGGGAGCGCGTCGGGAACTGGGGGATGTGTCGGGTGCTCGGGGTGAGGGTCGTCATGGCGGGTCTCCTTCGTCGTCTTCGGCGGCGCGTCTGCGCGCCTCCTGACGGAGAGACAGGAGACCCGGCCCGATCTGACGGGGCGCGGTGGCGCTCGCCTGCAGCGACGGTGGGCTGACCCGGGGGAGGGAACGCCTATGCGGCGAGCTTCCCGATGGACGGCGGCAGGACGAGCTTGCCGTGGATCCCGCGGCGGAAGCTGTCGCGCGTCTCGAGGGCGATGTCCGCCGCGTCGTCGAACGGGAACCGGTGGCGCGCGGTCCGGTCCTTGAGCTGCTTGCGGAGGTCGGACGCGAGCTTGATGTTCCGCCCGCCGGTCGCGTCGGCGCGTGCCGCCTCGCAGCGCTCACCCTCGGACAGGAGGCCGAGGATGGCCTCGAGCGCGAGCGTGTTCGTCTCGCTCACGAGGTCGGCCTCGAGCACCAGCTTCCGCTCCGGCGCGAGCGCGAACCGGGACAGGTGGTGGAACCGGCTCATCCGCGCGCTCGCGACCAGCCCGCGGAAGAGCTGCTTGGACACGCCGAAGGGGATCACCGAGGAGCCGGTGAGCGCGCGCGCGAGGAACACGTCGTGCCCGCGGATCGCGCGCGTGGACACCTGCCGGGCGAGCCGCGACAGGTCGCGGTCCATCCGCTGGTCGTAGCGGAGCTCCCAGTAGGCGTGGCGGGTGTTCGTCTTGTGGAACGACGCGACGGTCTTGTACGGCACGAAGTAGTTGTGCGCGATCGTGTCGGCCGCGAGGTGGGAGAGGAAGCCGAGGGCGAACGCCTGCTCGTCGCCGGGGCGGGCCTGCTTGAAGACGTTGAAGCCGACGCGCCAGTTGTGACAGTGGTACAGGTACCGCGCCATGTTCTTGCCGACGACGATGTCGGCGGCGAGCGAGCCGTAGAGGAACTCGTTCCCGAAGTCCTGCAGGACCGCGCGGACCGAGGGCTGGACTACCCCGAGGTTCGCGAGCGCCTGCGCCGAGAAGCTGAGGTGCGCGAGGGGTCCCCAGGCGTGGGCGTCGGAGGGCCAGGCCAGGATGGCGACGGCGGCGACGGCGAGGGACAGCGTTGCGAGGAGGCGATGAAGCTTCATCCGGCGTCGATTGTAGGGGCCGGATCGCGCCGCTCGCAACGCGAAGTCCCCAAAAGTTCGAGGTTCATGTGAGCGACGACGTACACGATCCGAAGGACGCGCTGGCGGAGGCGGCGGCCGAGATGATCCGTCATCTCGCCTGGCTGGAGGCGGCGGGCGTCCGCGAGGTCCCCCCGCCCGCGGTCATCCAACAGGTGGCGCCCGTTCCGCATGCCCGTCCCGCAGAGGGCGCGGCCGGGCGGGCGATCGCCACGGCGGCGCCTCGCGCCGGCGCTCCGGATGGCGACGTCGCGCCGGCGACGCCGGCGGTGGCGTCCCCCGTCCCCGCCGCGGCGGCGCCCGGATCGGCGGTCGCCGGCCGCGGGGCGTATGCGCTCTCCGACAAGGGCTGCGGGAGCGACGCGCTCCTCGGCGTCCGCGGCGAGATCGGCGCGTGCACGCGCTGCAAGCTCGCGCGCGGGCGCACGAACCTGGTCTTCGGGGTCGGGAACCCGCGGGCGAGCCTCGTCTTCGTGGGGGAGGGCCCGGGCGAGGACGAGGACCTCTCGGGAGAGCCCTTCGTGGGCAAGGCGGGCCAGCTCCTCACGAAGATGATCGAGGCGATGGGGTTCCGCCGCGAGGACGTCTACATCGCGAACGTCGTGAAGTGCCGGCCGCCGGGGAACCGCAACCCGGAGCCCGACGAGATCGACGCCTGCGAGCCGTTCCTGCGCGCGCAGCTCGCCGCCATCGACCCGAGGGTGATCGTCGCCCTCGGGAAGTTCGCCGCCCACACGCTCCTGCGCGAGACCACCCCCATCTCGAAGCTCCGCGGCCGCTGGCGGGAGTACGCCGGCGTGAAGCTCATGCCGACCTTCCACCCCGCCTACCTGCTCCGCAGCCCGGAGGAGAAGAAGAAGGCGTGGGAGGATCTCCAGCTCGTGATGAAGGAGCTCGGGAAGCCCGTCCCGGGGAGGTGAGCCGTGTCCGCGCTGCGCCAGCCGCTCGCGAGGGCCGCGCTCCGCGCGGTCGCGGCGGGAGGGCTGGCCCTCGCCGTCGTGGTCGCGGTGGCCGCGCCGGCGCCGGTGCCCAGCGCCGTGGGGCCGGCGCGGGTCGTCACGGCGGAGGTGAAGGGCGTCATCACCTCGGGCACCACCGAGTACCTCGTCGCGGCGCTCGCGCGGGCGAAGGCGGAGGGCGCGGCCGCGGTGGTCGTGACGCTCGACACGCCCGGCGGCGCGCTCGACGCCACGCGCGAGGTCGTCCAGGCGATGCTCGCGAGCGAGGTGCCGATCGTGGTGTGGGTCGGCCCCGCCGGCGCGCGGGCCGGCTCCGCCGGGGTCTTCCTCACGCTCGCCGCGCACGTCGCGGCGATGCACCCCACCTCCAACATCGGCGCGGCGCACCCGGTCACCGGGAGCGGCCGCGACGTCGCCGAGGAGGCCGGGAAGGAGATGGCGCGCAAGGTCGAGAACGACACCGCGGCGTTCGCGCGGAGCATCGCTGCGGCGCGCGGCCGCAACGCGGACTGGGCCGAGAAGGCGGTCCGGGAGAGCGTGTCCGTCACCGCCGACGAGGCGGTGAAGCTCCGGGTCGTCGACCTCGTCGCGCCCGACCTCGACGCGGTCCTCGCCGGCGCCGACGGCCGGAAGGTGGCGACCGCCGCCGGCGAGCGGACCCTGGCGGTCCGCGGCGCGGCCCGTATCCCGTTCGAGCCGACCGTCCGGCAACGGCTCCTCATGTTCCTCGCCGATCCGAACGTGATGGCGATCCTGATGCTCGTCGGGCTCCTCGGGATCGCGGTGGAGTTCTACCATCCCGGCGCGATCCTCCCCGGCGTCGTGGGCGGGTTCTGCCTCTTCCTCGCCTTCCTCGCGATGCGCGTCATCCCGGTGAACGTGGGCGCCGTGCTCCTCGTGCTCGTGGGCGTCGGCCTGATGATCGCCGAGGGCTACGTGCCGTCCCACGGGGTCGCCGTCGTCGGCGGCGCCGCCCTCGTCGTCCTCGGGACGCTGTTCTTCATCGACACGAGCCCGCAGGGCGACTGGTTCGATCCGTCGGCGCTGCGGGTCTCGCCGTGGGTGGTCTGGCCGACGCCGGCGGCGATCGCCGGCCTCATCGGCTTCATGGCGTGGAAGATCGCCCGCGGCCGGCGGATGCCGCTCCAGCTCGGGGCGCCCGCCCTCGTCGGGGAGGTCGGCGAGGCGCTGACGGAGGTCGGCCCCGCCGGGGGCGAGGTCTTCGTCCACGGCGAGTACTGGCACGCGCGGAGCGCCGCGGCGATCCCGCGCGGCGCGCGGGTGCGCGTCTCGGCGATCATCGGCCTGACGCTCACCGTGGTGGCCGAGGACCGCGCGGCGGGATAGAACCGCTCCGGGCCGCCGCGGCCGGCTTGACGGTGCGTGCACGACTGGCGGCCCATGGAGGGAGCCGCACCATGCCGAACCTCGTCGGTTTCGCCATCCCCGTCGCCATCATCGTCCTCTGGTTCCTGTCCGGCATCCGGATCGTGAACGAGTACGAGCAGGGCGTGGTCCTCCGGCTCGGGCGCTTCGCCGGGCTCCGCACCGCGGGGCTCAAGTGGATCGTCCCGTTCATCGACCGGATGATCATCATCGACATGCGGATCACCGCGGAGCAGGTGCCGCCGCAGGACGTCATCACGCGGGACAACGTCTCGATGAAGGTCAACGCGGTCATCTACTTCCGCGTGATGCAGGCGGACCGCGCGTTCCTGCAGGTGACCGACTTCCTCTTCGCGACGAGCCAGTTCGCGCAGACCACGCTCCGCTCGGTGCTCGGCCAGGTGGACCTCGACGACCTCCTCTCCCAGCGCGACAAGATCAACCGCCAGCTCCAGGACATCATCGACCGGCACACCGAGCCGTGGGGCGTGAAGGTGACCGCGGTCGAGGTGAAGCAGGTGGACCTCCCGGACGAGATGCGCCGGGCCATGGCGAAACAGGCGGAGGCGGAGCGCGAGCGCCGCTCGAAGATCATCGCCGCGGAGGGCGAGTTCCAGGCCGCGGAGAAGCTCGGGCAGGCGGCCGACGTGATCGCCCGCTCGCCGGGCGCCCTCCAGCTCCGCTACCTCCAGACGCTCGTGGAGATCTCCGCCGAGAAGAACTCGACCATCGTGTTCCCGCTCCCCATCGACCTCGTGAAGCCGTTCCTCGACGCCGCGAGCGCAGCGGCGCGTGCGTTGCCGAAATAGGCGGGCAGCCGCTGCGTAGGGGAGATCGTCCGCTCTGGGGAGAGAGGACCCGGCGGGGGGCGGCACCGGAGATGGCCGGTGCGCCCCCGCGCCGCTTTCCCCGGGCACCGGAGCCACGCGATGCGCCTCCCCGCCGCGCTGTTTCTCGCCGCCGCCACCCTGCCGGCCGCCGCGCACGCCACCGTTCACGGCAACGGCGAGAAGACCACCGTCCGGCGCGACCTGCCCGCGTTCACCGCGATCCGGCTCGAGGGGCGGCTCGACGCGGACGTGAAGGTCGGCGCTCCGCAGGCGGTCGCCGTCACCATCGATTCCAACCTCCAGGGGCATGTCCGGACGCGGGTGGAGCGGGACACCCTCGTCGTCGAGACGGACGAGCTCTCCTACCGCGGCCCCGGCCGCGTGGAGGTCACGGTCCCCTCGCTGTGGGCCCTGCACCTCGAGGGCTCCGGCGACGTGTCGATCGCGGGCGGCTCCGGCGACCTCGAGCTCCGCGTCGACGGCTCGGGCGACCTCCGCTGGAAGGGCGGAGCGGGGAAGCTGAAGGTCGAGATCGAGGGCTCGTCCAACGTGAAGCTCGAGGGCAGCGCGGACGCGCTCGCGCTCTCGATCGACGGCTCGGGCGACGTGGAGGCCGCGGGCCTCACCGCCCGGAACGCCACGGTCGAGGTGTCGGGATCGGGGGACGCGGACGTGACGCTCGGGGGCGGCGCGTTCTCCGGGGCGGTGTCCGGCTCGGGCAGCATCCGGTGGCACGGGACGGCGATGGCGACGAACACGGCGGTGTCGGGGACGGGGGCGATCGTCCACCGGTGACGGCGGCGGCCCCCCTCACCCCGGCCCTCTCCCCCCGCTCCGCTTCGCTGCACGGGGGGAGAGGGAGGACCTCACTTTCCGGCGACCGCGAGCTCGGCCGGGAACCCGACGAATCGCGAGCGCGAGCTCGACCGCGGACGCTCGGAGATCCTCCCCTCTCCCCCACCGGGCGAGAGGGCCAGGGAGGTCCTCACTTTCCGGCGACCGCGAGCTCGACCGGGAACCCGACGAATCGCGAGCGTGAGCTCGACCGCGGACGCTCGGAGATCCTTTCCTCTCCCCCACCGGGCGAGAGGGTCAGGGAGGTCCTCACTTTCCGGCGACCGCGAGCTCGGCCGGGAACCCGACGAATCGCGAGCGCGAGCTCGACCGCGGACGCTCGGAGATCCTCCCCTCTCCCCCACCGGGGGAGAGGGCCAGGGTGAGGGGGCCGGAACCGGATCCTGATGCGAGGACGCGGGCCTCGACGCCGCGCCGCCGCCTCACATCGCCGCCTCGACCGTCCCGTCTGGAAGCGTCCACGCGCGGCTCATGACCGGCGTGTTGTGCGCGAAGCCGACCTCGCCGGACGGGCCGACGAGGATGAGGCCGCCCTCGCCGGCGACGCGCGTGCCGAGCGCCCGCACCGCCTCGCGCGCCGCGTCCATCGGCGCGAGGCCGCGGCCGACGAGGTCGGCGGCGTGGCGGGCGAGGGTGAGCCGGATGATCGACTCGCCGTGGCCGGTACACGACACCGCGGCGAGCGTGTCGTCGGCGTAGGTGCCGCAGCCGACGAGCGGCGTGTCGCCGATGCGGCCGGCGCGCTTGAGCGAGGTCCCGCCCGTCGAGGTCGCCGCCGCGAGGTGCCCCTGGCCGTCGCGCGCCGCGGCGCCGACGGTCCCGTGGCGGACCGCGGTGGCCGCGCCGGCGAGCGCCTTCTCCCACCGCGCGCGCTGCGCCGGGGTGACGAGGGTCGCGTTGTCGACGGCGCCGATCCCCACCTCGCGCGCGAACGCGGAGGCCCCGGCGCCCGCGAGCAGGACGTGGCGCGAGCGCTCCATCACCGCCCGGGCGAGGACGACCGGGTTCCGGACGTCCTTCACGACGGCGACCGCGCCGCAGCGGAGCGAGGCCCCGTCCATGATCGACGCGTCGAGCTCGACCTCGCCGTCGGCGTTCAGGGTGGCGCCGGTCCCCGCGTTGAAGGTCGGGTCGTCCTCGAGCACCCGCACCGCGGCGTCGACCGCGTCGAGCGCCGTGCCGCCGTCGGAGAGCACGCGCCACCCGGCGGCGCAGGCGCGGCGGACGCCCTCGAGGCGCGGCGCGTCGGGACCGCCCGACGACGCGGGATCGTCCGGGAGCAGGTTTCCGGCCCCCCCGTGGACCACGATGGCGGGCGTGACGTACGGTCGCATGATGAGAGGCGGAGGTTAGAAAACGGCGCCGCCCCGCGCAAGCGGGGGAGGGTGGCGTACGTTCGGTTGACGCCCGCGATCGCGTCTCCCTATCTTCGGGGCGCCCCCTGAGTCCTCCCGGGGTCCCTTCTCGAAACGAGGTCGTCATGGCCGGACGCGAAGTGGTCATCGTGGGAGCGGCGCGCACGCCCATCGGCTCGTTCCTCGGCTCGCTCGCCGCGGTGCCGGCGCCCCGGCTCGGAGCGGTCGCGATCCGCGCCGCGCTCGAGCGGGCGGGGCTCGAGCCCGGCGCGGTGGACGAGGTCATCATGGGCAACGTCCTCCAGGCGGGAATCGGACAGGCCCCGGCCCGCCAGGCGGCGATCTACGCCGGGATCCCGGAGCGCGTCCCTGCCTGGACGCTGAACAAGGTGTGCGGCTCGGGCCTGAAGGCGGTCATCTCCGGCGCGCAGGCCATCGCCGTCGGCGACGCGGACGTGGTGGTCGCGGGCGGCATGGAGTCGATGTCGAACGTCCCGTACTACGACCGCGCGGCGCGGACCGGCGCGCGGATGGGGAACGTCGAGCTCGTGGACGGGATGGTCCACGACGGCCTCTGGGACCCGTACGACCGGCAGCACATGGGCATGTGCGCGGAGCACTGCGCCGCGACCTACGGGATCTCGAGGTCGGCGCAGGACGAGTACGCGCTCGAGTCCGGGCGGCGCGCGCTGGAGGCCCAGCGGAGCGGCGCGTTCCGGGCGGAGATCGTGCCCGTCGAGGTCGAGGGCCGGAAGGGCGACAAGACGGCGGTCTCGGAGGACGAGTCGCCGAAGCTCGCGCGGCCCGACAAGCTCCCGACCCTGAAGCCGGTGTTCAAGAAGGACGGCACGGTCACCGCCGCCAACGCGTCGTCCATCAACGACGGCGGCGCGGCGCTCGTGCTCATGAGCGCCGAGCGGGCGCAGCGAGAGGGGCGGAAGGTCCTCGCCCGGATCACCGCGTGGGGCGGCGCGGCGCGCGCGCCGGTGGAGTTCACCGTCGCGCCCGCGGACGCGGTGAAGGTGACGCTCGCGAAGGCGAAGCTCGAGCCGAAGGACGTCGACCTCTGGGAGATCAACGAGGCCTTCGCGGTCGTGTCGCTCGCGAACAACCGGCTGATCGGGCTCGACGGCAGGAGCGTGAACGTCCGCGGCGGTGCGGTGGCGCTCGGGCACCCCATCGGCGCGTCGGGCGCTCGGATCCTCGTCACGCTCCTGTACGCGATGACCGACCTCGGGAAGCGCCGCGGCCTCGCCACGCTGTGCATCGGGGGCGGCGAGGCGGTCGCGGTGGTCGTGGAGCGGTAGTGCAGGAGGGCTGCGGATGAACAAGCTCGTCGATTCGGCCGACGCGGCGATCGCGGACGTGAAGGACGGCGCGACCGTGATGGTGGGCGGGTTCGGGCTGTGCGGCAACCCGGAGAACCTGATCCGGGCCCTCCACCGCAAGGGCGTGAAGGACCTGACGATCATCTCGAACAACTGCGGGACGACCGACCTCGGGCTCGGCGTGCTCCTCAAGGCGCGGCAGGTCCGCAAGATGATCTCGTCGTACGTCGGGGAGAACAAGGAGTTCGAGCGCCAGTACCTCTCCGGCGAGCTGGAGGTGGAGCTCGTGCCGCAGGGGACGCTGGCCGAGCGGATCCGGGCGGGCGGCGCCGGGATCGGCGGCTTCTACACCGCGACCGGCGTCGGCACCCAGGTCGCCGAGGGCAAGGAGACCCGGACCCTGTCCGGCCGCGAGTACCTGCTCGAGCTGCCGCTCAAGGCGGACTTCGCGCTCGTCCGCGCGTGGAAGGCGGACACCTGGGGCAACCTCGTCTACCGGAAGACCACGCGCAACTTCCAGCCGATGATGGCCGCCGCCGCGCGCGTGACGGTGGCGGAGGCGGAGCAGGTCGTGCCGGCCGGCGAGCTCGATCCGGACCAGGTGCACACGCCGGGCATCTACGTGAAGCGCATCGTGAAGGGCGAGCAGTACGAGCGATGGATCGAGCGGCGGACCGTGCGGCCGCGGCCGGCGTGAGGGAGGGGACCATGCCGCTCACCCGAGAACAGATCGCCGCGCGCGTCGCCCGGGAGCTCCGCGACGGCTTCTACGTGAACCTCGGCATCGGGATGCCGACGCTCGTCTCGAACTACGTGCCGCCGGGGGTCGAGGTCGTGCTCCAGTCGGAGAACGGCATCCTCGGCGTCGGCCCGTACCCCTTCGAGGGCGAGGAGGATCCGGACCTCATCAACGCCGGGAAGGAGACGGTCACGGTCGTGAAGGGCGCCGCGTTCTTCTCGTCCGCCGAGTCGTTCGCGATGATCCGCGGCGGCCACATCGACCTCGCGATCCTCGGCGCGCTCGAGGTGTCGGAGCGCGGCGACCTCGCGAACTGGGTCGTCCCCGGCAAGATGGTGAAGGGCATGGGCGGCGGCATGGATCTCGTCGCGGGCGCGAAGCGCGTGATCGTGACCATGGAGCACGCCACGAAGGACGGGAAGCCGAAGATCCTCCGCCAGTGCACGCTCCCGCTCACCGGGCTCCGCTGCGTGTCCGCGATCTGCTCCGATCGCGCCTGGATCGACGTGTCGAAGGACGGCCTCGTGCTGCGCGAGCTCGCGCCGGGCGAGACGGTGCAGTCGGTCCAGGCGATCACGGAGCCGAAGCTCATCGTGGCGCCGGACGTGAGGACGATGCAGCCGTGACCGGTGCCGGCGCGCGGCCCCGCGCGGGCGACGCTCGGGAGGCGGCATGGCCGGTCCGCTGTTCACGCTGACCACCGACTTCGGGAGCGGCTCCGGGTACCCCGCGCAGATGAAGGCGGTGCTGCTGGGGGTGTTCCCGGACGCGCGGATCGTCGACGTCACGCACGAGGTGCCGGCGTTCGACGTGCTGTCCGGCGCGCTGCTGCTCGAGGCGTGCCTGCCCTGGTTCCCCCGCGACGCGATCCACGTCGCGGTGGTGGATCCCGGCGTCGGGACGACGCGGCGGGCGCTCTGCGTCGTCGACGGCGACGGCCGCCGAATCGTGGCGCCCGACAACGGCCTGCTCACCCCGTTCCTCGTCCGCGGCGCGCGCGCCCGCGCGATCGTCGAGGGCGGCGTCCTGCCGGCGCCGCGGAGCGCGACCTTCCACGGCCGCGATCTCTTCTGCCCGGCGGCGGCGTACCTCGCGCGCGGCGGCACGCCCGCGGCGCTCGGCCCCGAGGTCCCGGATCCGCTCCGGCTCGAGTGGCCGGTCGCCGCGGTGTCGGAGCACGAGGTCCGCGGGACGACGCTCGCGCGAGATCCGTTCGGGAACCTCCTCACGTCGATCCGCGCCGCCGACCTCGCGGGTGGGATCGTCCGCGAGGCGAGCGCCGGCGGCGAGCCCGCGCGCTGGGTGCGCACGTTCGGCGAGGGCCGGCCCGGAGAGCTCATCGCGCTCGTCGGCAGCGGCGGCCGCGTCGAGATCGCGGTGCGCGAGGGGAGCGCGGCGGAGCGCCTCTGCGCGATCCGGGGCGTGCCGGTCCGCCTCGTCCTTGGCCCCGCAGAGAGCGCCTGCTAGAGTTTCGGCGGATGTCGCCGAGCGACGACAACAAGCGGCGAGCCACCCGGCTCCACCACGAGATCCCGGTCGCGTACCGGAGCGTGGGGAGCTTCCTCACCGACTGGGCGACGAACATCAGCCACGGCGGCCTCTTCATCAACACGAAGTCGCCGCTGCCGGTCGGTACCACGGTGAAGATCATCATCCAGCTCCCGGGCGCGTCGTTCCCGTGCCGGCTCGACGGGCGCGTCGCGCGCGTCACCGCGTTCGACAACCACGCGAACATGGTCCCCGGGATGGGCATCGAGTTCACCGGGCTCGACGAGCGGCAGAAGCGCGAGCTCGAGACGTTCGTCGAGCGCCTCCGGCTGCAGCTCGAGCAGGTGTAGCCGGCGGCGAGCGCCGCTCTCGCGCGCTAGGATCTCCTCTCCACGTGAAGCTCCCCATCGTCATCGAGGACCTCGCCCCCGGCGGCGAGGGCGTGGGCCGCCACGGCGACCGGACCGTCTTCGTCCCGTTCACCGCGCCGGGCGACCGCGTGCTCGCCGAGGTGCCGGCGGGGGAGGGGACGGCCCACGGGACGCTCGTCGAGGTGGAGGCCGCCGGTGGCACGCGCGTGGCGCCACCGTGTCGCCACTTCGGCGTCCGGGACGGCCCGGACACGGAGTGCGGCGGCTGCGAGTGGCTGCACGTCGCCTACCCGCGGCAGCTCGAGACGAAGGCCCGGACCCTCGCCGAGGCGCTCCGCCGGATCGGGCGGCTCGAGCCGGGCTCGTACTCGATGCGTCCCATCGTCGCCTCGCCCTCGCCGCTCCGCTACCGCGCCCGGGCGAAGTTCCACCTCGATCGCGCGAGCGCCCGGCTCGTCTTCTTCCGCCGGCGATCGCACGAGCCGGTCCGGCTCGCGGAGTGCCACCTGCTGCTCCCTGGGCTCGACGTCCTGCGCGCGGCGGTCGGCCCGGCGCTCGTCGCCGCGCGGCTCCCCGCGCGCGAGGTCGCGCTGGAGTGGTCGGAGCACGAGGGGCGCGGCGCGGCGTGGCTGCTCCTGCCGGAGGTCGGGCCGGCCGCGCGGGCGCGCGCGGCGGACCTGCTCGCCGCGGTCGCCGGGCTCGCGGGCGTCGTGCTGCAGGCGGAGGGCGGGCCTCCGGTCGTGGTCGGCGACCCGGTGCTGCGCCAGGCGCGCGTCCCGGGGCGGCCCGGAGCCGGGCTCCAGCGCTCGCGTCCCGACGTGTTCCAGCAGGCGAACCGCGGCGCGAACGCGGTCCTCGTCGAGACCGCGCTCGGGCTCCTCGCGCCCGACGGCCTGGACGTCCTCGAGCTGCACTGCGGGGCCGGAAACTTCACCGGACCGCTCGCGGCGCGCGCGAGGTCGGTGTCCGCCGTCGAGGTGCAGGGGCCCGCGCTCGATCTCGCGCGGGCGGATCTCGGAGGAGGCCCGGTCCGGTTCTTCGCGGGAGACGCGCTCAAGCTCGCGCTCGCGTTCGCGCGCGAGCCGGGCGGCCCGGGGAGGTTCGGCGCGGCCCTGCTCGATCCGCCTCGCGAGGGCGCGAAGGGGATCGGGGCGGCGCTCCGGGACCTCGCGGTGCCGCGGGTGGTGTACGTCTCGTGTGACCCCGCCACCTTCGCGCGCGACCTGCGGGCGTGCGGAGAGGCCGGGTACCGGGTCGACACGGTCGTCCCCGTCGACATGTTCCCGCAGACAAGACACGTGGAGGCAGTCGCTCTGCTGGTCTCCGAGAAGTAGCGGAAGATCACCTGCTTACGGCGCGGGTCGGTGGTGTGCGGCCGTGTTCGGGGGTGGGGTGGCCGCGATTCTTCCATCCGGAGATCCGGTCCGGATGGAAGTTGCAGGGGCGCGCACGGGGCTTTTCCGAGTACCCCGCGCGCGACGTTCACCGCTTCGATCACCGGCACCACTTGAAGCGCAGAAGGCTTGAGCGGCGGAACCCGCGGCCCCACGTCACGGTGATGCTGGATCCTCGACGACGACGTTCACGTACTGGACCTCGACCAGGGCGATGTGCCCGATCACCTCGGGATGCTGCTGGCTGTTCCTGATCTCAGCCTGGCAGTACTGGAAGTCCCGATGGCGTGACTCGTCGAAGTCGTAGAAGTCGATGAACCGCAGGTCATCGTCAGGGTCGAGCCTATCGACCGGGTGGTCCCAGTAGCTGCCTTGGTCCTTCTTGCGGCTGACCATAGCGGGCACCTCCACGCGCAAGGTGACGTGGAGGAAGTCGATGGGGGTCAGCCACCGCAGGCGCGCCGCGGCATGATCTGCGCTCCCCGTGTTCCGCAACACGATGGCCCGGAAGAGGACCTGCTTCAGCTCTTCCCAATCGTCCCGCGCGTCGTCGCCCGCGAGTGTCGCGGCGGCGAAGGTTTCCGGCTCGCGGAGGAAGCAGTTCCAGAGGTGCCTGGCGGCCTCGCGATAGCGGAGCAGGAGCTGCGTAACGTCCGTGCGAGTCGGGCCCGTCATCTTCCGCCCCGCGTCCTCTCGCCCAGGTACCGCTCGAACGCCGCGAGATCGAGGATCGCGCGCCGGATCGAGCGATAGTCGTCTTGCGGAACCTCAACGAAACGCTCCGTCCCGTCCTCTTCGAGCACCGCGAACAGCCCACGCGGCGCGTTCGACGTGGTCGCAAGGTCCACGTAGCAGCCGTAGTCGAGCGCGTACACATTGAAGCGGACGCCCGCGATGTCGCCCCCGTGAACGCCGCGCTTGAGCACGTGGAGCACCCGCGCATCGTAGAGGGTGCCGATCAGCTGGTGATCTCTCCCCTGCTCCAGCAGGAACGCGCGGGCGTGTCGGTTGCCGATCACCTCCGAGATGATCCACGTGAGCAGGTCGGCGGCGGACTCGTTGGCGTTCACGGCCCGAAGCTTGTCGCGCTGGTACCAAGCGCGGGCTGCCGAGCGTACGTGCTGGACCGAGATCTTCTCCTCGAACGCCTTCTGGGCGGCGAGCCCGAGGATGTTGACCGCATCCCGGGGCACGCCTTCGGACGCACGGACGTACTCGGCGAACGCATTCACCTGAGTGAAGGCGAGGGAGACCAGCTCGTCAGCCGTCCTCGGTGCCCGCGCCTCATTCCCCTCGCTCGCGTAGATCGCGCGCACGTGCCGGAAGAGAAGGTCCCGGAGGAAGGCCTTCGCGCGCTCGGGGTCGTTGTTGAAGACCATGAAGTCGTCAAGGTCGAGGTTCGCCGAGATGTCGGCCCCCAATTCGAGCCCGACGTAGTCACCGGTGTTGGTGCCCAGGCGGAACCAACTCCGCTGCTCGATGGCACCGATCTTCACGGTCATCCCCTTGACGGGCAGCATGCACCTCCGCAGGAAGTCCGCGAGGTACGGCTGAAGGTCTCGGGGAATGACGCTCCACTCGTCGAGCATCAGCCAGAGCCGCGCGCCCGGGAGTGCTGCAACGACATCGGCGAGCCGTTTCGATGCAGAGCCAAAGTGAACCCGGTGTACCTCCTGGCCCTTCTCCGTCCGCCGACGCTCGACGCTCGCGGCTTGGCTAACGTCGGTCCCGGCGGCCATTGTTAGCTTGCCGGTCGTGTCGAGCGACGCGCTGCCGCTGGCCTTCTCTGACGCAGACTCGCTCGCAGCCACGTGCTGCTCAACGGTGCCCGCGACGCGGACCTCGGTCGCCACCTCGGCGAGGGCGTCCAGCCGCGGCAGAAGCTCTGGCTGCGCGGCCTGGGCGAGGTCGGAGTCGCCGAGCGCGAAGGTGGCGAGCTGATCGTGGATCGCAAGTAGCGTGTCCATCAGCAGACGAGTCGCGCGCTCGGAGAGCGGCGCTGTGTCGTCCGAGTAGAGCCCGCCTGACGAGCCGATCGTGCGCATGTCCACGTACAGCGAGACCTGCCGACGCGAACGCGTATATTCGACCAGGTACTTGAGCGCGTGCGTCTTGCCGGTGCCTCGCCGCCCGTACAGAACCTGGTGGTCGTCGTTCGACAGCACCGTGAAGAGGTGCGCGACATCGACGAACGTCTTGACCAACAGCGACGGGTCCTCGCCCTCCGCGCGAAGCGGGAGCTTCAAGAACGCGGTGTTCAAGTGCATTGCCGCGTTATATGCGACGCGTGACGCCGTGCCCAGAGCGCGGAGACGCGGGGCAGCGCCCGGCGACGGTGTCAAAGGACAACCGTCAGGTGGGCCCCTTCGCGATCAACACCCGGGGGGGGGATCGCCGCCAGAGCGTTGGGCGTGAGCGCCGTCCAGCGCCGCTCCGTTGACGGAGCGCGGGCGCTTGCGCGAGCGCAGGAAGAGACCGGGCTCGATACGCGCAACGCCGGCCGTGCGGAGCATTCACGTGCCGACGGGCCAGGCGCGCGGCGACCTTGCAGAAAGGGGACTGCCTGCGGCGAAGAGCCAACCCCGCGCGATCCCATGAGCCTGGCTGCCTTGCATTAATGCGAGGGTTCCCGCCTTCCCGGCGACGGGCTCGCAGGTCACCATCCAGGAGTCTCATCGCGGCGAAGCGCCGGGGGGGCGCCGTGTCCGGCTACGACCAACAAGAAGAACTGGCGGATGGGGACCCGCGCGCGATCAGGCCGGGAGCCGACCTACGCCTAGCCGAGAACGGATCAGAGGCCTACTTCCAGAGCGGCTGACCGGGCTCCTCCCCGGTGATTGCCGTCGAGATCACGCTCTCGCCCGTCGCGTTGCGCGCGGGCGGCTCGGACGGGTTGAGCGGGTACTTCTTCCCGTTGAACGGAAGGCCCGCGTCATGCGCCGGGTGGATCCCACCTCCCGCGACCCGCACGCCGATGTCGTGCCAGCCGTTCGTCACCCGCCGCAGAATCCGGATGGGCGGCCACGTGATCGTGCTGTAACCGACGATTCGAAAGCTCTCCGCATGGGGCTCCAGCACAAGCAGGACGCATCCGCCGGAGCCGCACCACCTTGGCCCCTCAATGTAGACCACGACCTGCTGGGAGCCGTTGTCGCGGAGGTTTACCCAAGCATGGGTATATTGAGTGCTCGGATCTTCAGCGTCGCCGGCCTCGGCGGCCCAGCCGCGAAGAAATGCGCGTAGCGATACCTCGGTGTTGACTGGCTTGGCCTCATCCGAGCCCCGCGCCGAGCCCGCCACGAGCACCGCGCAGACCGCCAGCCCGGCAAGAACGCGCGCCATCCCCTGCACGACCTGCATATTCCCCTCCGCTCGGCGCGCAGGGTAGCCGCAATGCCGACGAGTCACAACCGGCGACGGGCTCGCAGGTACACCGCCAAATGGGACCCACGCGGCGAAAGGCGGGGGTGTCCCCTTAGCCCGGCGATGACCCAGAAGAAGAACTGTCGGATGGGACCCGCGCGCAATCAGGCCGGGGCTCCCGCCATCCCGGCGACGGGCGGCGAGGATCACCGTTGAGGTGGGCCCCGCGAGAAAAGGCCGGGGGCCCCTCACACGCGCGCCGCTGATCCCCCCGGCGTCATCAGGCCGCTCTGGAGATCTGCAAGCACGGCGTCAGCTTCCGCCCCAGCCAGACCGACGGCAAAACGCACCGTCTCGCCGTCATGCTCGAACGCCAACGCCGCTAAGGCACGCACCAGGCGGCCCCGGCGCATGACTCGCCCAGCGGCCTGCGCGCGGAGGTTCATCACCTTTCCCGCCGAGTACTGCTCCGTGCGGCGGCGCCGGATGATGAAGTGCTCGATGGTGATCGACGCCGGCGTTGCTGTGACGACCTCGCGCCCGACGAGGTACCACGCGGTGGCGAGGGCGGCGCCATAGGTGGCACACGCGGCGATCCCGAGCAGGCCAGCCCCGACGAATTCTGGGACGCGGACACCGGATCGAAGCGCTACGGTTACGACGACGACCGCGAGAAACACCCACACCATGCCCCACCGCCGGTAGGGGCGCAGCACGACGCTCACCCGCCCCTGCTCGCGATGCACGGCGACGAGGAGTTGCATGCGCAGAACTCTACCGGCCCCGCTCGCCCGACCGGTCAGAAATGTTGGTCGTCGGGAGGAGTGCTGATCCACGCGCCCTGCACGGTGCACCCGGGGTCGGTCAGGAAGTGTTCTTCCTACGTGCCGCGCGGCGCGCGGTTCCAGCCCAGCGACGGGCTCGCAGGTACACCGGCCCAGGAGTCACATCGCGCGAAAGAGCGGGGGGTGTCCCCATGCCCGGCGACGACCGACAAGAAGAACTGTCGGATGGGACCCGCGGGCGTTCAGGCCGGGGGGACGCCCTGTGCTTCCGTCGACGGGCTCGCAGGTACACCGGCCCAGGAGTCACATCGCGGCTAAGGCCCGGGGGCCCGGCGTACCCGCCGATGCCGGAGTAGAAGAACTGGCCGACGGGATCCGCGCGCGAGAAAGCCGGCCGCAACGCGCGCGCTCCCGTTGGTCCTTCGCCCCTTATGACCGGCCGGCCATCAGGGGACGACGACCTCGAGATCCGCGCTCGCAAGCACCCTCATACTGTCCGTGTCCCCGAGCCACTCGAACACGTTCGCGCGGACCTGCCAAGTCCCGGCGGGGCCGGAGCCGCCCACGTGCGCCCAGCCCATGAACGCTCCGTCCATAAGCGGCGGAAGGTCGTTCGCACAGACGATGCCACCAGACGACAACGGAGGGAGGTTCGCGTTAACCGTCGGCGCGCCCGCCGTGTCACCCAGGACGGACCACGTCAACCCGTCCGTCCCGTCGACCGAGCCATCCCTGAGGTACTCAAGGAACGCGCATGCGCACCCGTCCGCGGCCGGCAACGTCAGAGTCGTGCGGTCCCAGCGGACGGTGACGTGCGGAGCCGAGCTGCCGCCACCGCAAGCGGTCGCAAGCAGCACGCCACCGACGGCTACGGCGAGAACCGCGCTGGTGACGCCACGCCCACGATTTCCCCTGCATGATGCCATCGTCCCCTCCCGAGCAGGACGGCATCATCGCATACGGTGGCCTCCTGACCGGCCGGATCTCGTCAGGCACTGGTGACCAGAATCGATCGTCCTGAGCCAGCCGCGCGGCGCGGTCTCAACCTGCTGCCGCGGCGTCGACCCTCGTCGTCCAGTCCCCCGCTCCGCTGAGCCTCACGTACGTTCCGCGTGCCTTGCGTAAAGGGGAGTGGCATCCGCGAGCCGCCAAGCCTGGATCTTGCTGCTGCCCAGCGTGTGGGACGGGCAGCTCTCGACCACCGCTCGTCGAGACCGAGCCCGCCATCCTCGGGCGCGGCTTCGCAGAGGGAGGCGAACGTGCGGCGCAGGTCATGCGGGGTCGCGGGCCCGCCGGGAAGAGACGAGCCGCGCGAGTGTATGTCACCACCCGTGCGATATACTGTGGGTATGTGTCCCTCCATCGCCCTTGCCCTCGCGCTCGTCGCGGCCGCGCCGCTGCCCTCTACGACGCCGGCGTCATCAGCCGGCCTGGAGGTGCGAGTCGACCCCCGGTTCGAGATCCTCTCGGTCGTGTTCCGGCTGGCAGGGTTCCGCGAGTACTCCGAGAGCGGCCTCCCGGACTACGCCGCGGCGGTCGACGCGCACTTCGGCCCGTTCCGCGATCATCCCGCCGTACGGACCGCGCGGGCGCTCCGCCAGCGCGTTGGGTACGACGCCATCCCGAGCCTGGCGGTCCGGGTGAAGGACGCGCGCGGGTTCGAGCCGATCCGACCGCTCGACGAGCCGGGGCTCGGGCTCGATCGGCGCTGGGATCCGCCCGCCACCGTTGCCTTCCTGGAGGAGGTGGCCGCGTTCGCACAGGCGTCCGGCGCCGAGGACTTCCTCCGCGGGCAGGGTCCGTACCACGCGCTCATCGAGGCCTCCGCGCGCGACGTCCTGGTCTCCCACCTGGACCTGTCGTGGTTCGATCGCACCTTCGGAGCGGGGAGCCGCCCGGAGGTCACGCTGGTCGTGGCGCCGCTGAACGGCCCGAACAACTACTCGTCGTGGCTGGAGGACGGGCCCCGCAACAGTCGACACCTGTTCGCGTTCGTCGGGCCCGCGCTGGCGAAGAAGGGAGAGCCGCCCAGCTTCCGCCCCGGGCAGCTCGGCATCGCAGTGCACGAGCTCCTCCACTCGTACGTGAACCCTTGGGCGGAGAGGCACCTCGGCGATCTCGAGCCGGCGGCTCTTGCGCTCGACGCTCCCGTCGCCCAGCGGATGCGGCTCCAGCATTACACCACGCATACTGTCCTGATCGAGTCGATCGTCCGTGCCTTCACGATTCGTTACCTCCGGGAGCTCGGGAGCGAGGAGCAGGCTCGGGCCGCGGAGGTCGGCGAGGAGCAGATCGGGTTCTACTGGGTCCCCGACCTCGTGCGGCTCCTCGACTCGTATGCCCTCGACCGGATGACCTACCCCAACCTCGACGCGTTCACCCCCCGCATCGTAGCTGCCCTCGACCTGTGGGGGGCGCAGGCTACCGCGCGATACACCGCCTGCGAGGCCTCCCGCCGCGCGCGCACGGCAGGGTTGTTCACCGGAGGGCCGGGCGTCGTCTCGACGGAGCCCACCAACAGCGCGCGGAACGTCGATCCGGCGACGACGGAGGTGCGGGTCGTGTTCGACCGACGGATGAAGCCGATCATGGCGATGATGCCCACCGACGCGGCTTTTCCGGAACTCGTGCCCGGCGCGAAGCCGTCATGGTCCGAGGATGGCAGGGTGCTCGCGTTCCGCGCGCGCCTCCAGCCGGGCCGGACGTACGGCTTCACGCTCAACGATCCCGACTTTTACCCCATGCAGGATGCGGGCGGCGTCCCGCTCACGCCGACGACGATTCGATTCTCCACCTGCGCAGCCCGCAGCCCCTCGCCCACGCCCTGACGCCGCCTTATCGGCCTGGCGCGTCCGCCTCGCGTCGCCTGCCGAGCCCCTGACGGGGTGAGCACGGGCGTCGAATTCTGGTTCGGCGACCCGGGCTGGTACGCTCGTCGCGGCGAGTCCGCCGGGAGGCCGCGATGGGAACCCAGGTGATCTGCCCGTGCTGCGGCCACGGCTGCCCCGCGGTGGCTGATCGCTGCGCGAGCTGCGACGCGGTGCTCGTCCCCGCCGTACCCCCGGCGCCGCACCGGGCCGTCGAGGATCCGTTCGCGGCGCTCGCCGTGCCCGGCCAGGCCTCCGCGCCGGCGAGGCGCCGCGGTCCCGCGCTCGACCGGCCGCGCTGGAAGGGGCCGGCGAGCGGCGCCCGCGGCGTCCATGCGCCGGCCAGGAGCGCCGCGCCGCTGCTCGGCGGCGTGCTCCTGGTGTGCGTCGCGCTGGTCGCGGTGGCGATCTGGGCGGCGCGGCGGATGATCTCCGCCGAGGCGCCCCCCGCAGCGCCCGTCGTCGCGAGCGCCCAGGTCGAGCAGGCGCCCAGCCCGGCGCCGCCGCCGCTCGTCGCGCGCTCCAGCGGCGCCTCCGTTCCCTTCGCGGGTGCTTCCGCCGGGCCCGGCCCCGCGCTCCGCACCGCCGTCGAGCGGCCCGCGGCGGTCCAGCGGCACGCCGCGCGCGCCGAGCGCGGCCACCGCGGGCCCCCCGCGGCCCCGCCGCTGCAAGACGCGCGCGACGAAGCGCCGGCCGTGGTCGGAATCGGCGCGGCGACGGTGGACGCGCCCACCCGCGCCGCGCCGCCCGGGGCCGACGCGGCGCCGGCGCCCGCCGCGCCTGCGAGCCGGAGCGTCGCGCCCGCCGTCGCGGTCGCCTCGGGCGCCCCGCCCGAGCGATCCACCGTGGAGGACGCGCCCCGCTTCGCGACCGAGGGGTTCCGCCGGCCGCGCCTCGTCGAGCCCCGGTGCGTGCAGGAAGCCGTCCGTGTGCCGCGCGGGATCGCGGAGCGGCTCTCAGGCCCCGTGACGATCAAGTTCGCCGTCGCGGCGGACGGGACGGTCGGGCTGTTCGAGGTGGTGGGCGACGTCCCGGACCGGCGCGTCGCCGACGCGCTCTGGACGGCGGTCCGGAGCTGCCGGTTCGTGGCTGGCGCCGACGCCGCCGGGCGTCCGACGCGGCTCTGGGTGGTGATGCCGATCCGCTTCGGCGGGTGACGCGGTCGCTCCGGCGCGACCGTTCAGGGCGCCGCCTCGGCGTCCGCCACCGTCCACGCGACCCCGCCGCGCAGGTCGCGCACCACGCTCCAGAGGAGGACGCGGCCGGAGGCGGGCGCGGTGTACGCGTCCGCCTCCGACGGATCCGTGGTGTGGAGGAGGTCGATGTCTCCCGCGGTGGCGAACCACGAGAAGCTCCAGTCCTCCTGGCGCGTCTCGATGGGCGCTCCGGAGGAGTCGGACCGGACGTACGTCTCGCGGAGCGCGGCGAAGTCGCCGGGGAGCACCGGCAGGAGATCCGCGACCTTCCCCGGCGCGATCCGCGCCGGGGAACCGCCGGGCGGCGTGAGCGCCGCCCCGCCGAGCGTGATCCCGGACACGGCGGGGTTGTGGTTCGGCGGCGACGGCGCGGCGGGGCCGCGGATCTGGATCCGCTTCAGCGACACGACGTGCGGGCGCGACGACCACAGCGTCTCGAAGCGCGCACCGGCCGCGGCGAGCGTCGCGCACGCGTCGGCGGCGGCGGCGAGAGGGGCGAGCTCGGCGGGCGTCGCCTGTACCGCGAGCGCGAGGTCGTCCGCCTCGAGCCCGAGCACCCGCTCCGGTGCGCTCGCGGGATAGGCGTCGAAGGAGAAATCGGCCGGGAGCAGGTAGCGTGGCGCCGGCAGGGTCACGTCCGAGGCGGGATCCGCGGGGTCGCGGCGGACCGTCACCGGGCCGCAGCCGGCGAGGCCGCAGGCCTCGACGCCGCCGAACGAGATCGCGCCTCGCTTGCCGGTGCCGGGGGCCGCGCACGCCGAGGCCGGGTCGACGCCCCCGAGGAGCTGCGCCGGATCCGAGAGCGTCTGGAACTGGACGCAGGCAGTCGAGGTGGGATTGCCCGGGTCCGGGGTGCAGGCGAGGTGCAGCACGACGACCTGGGGCGACGGGTCGACGACGAACGCCGGGAGCGCGACGAGCGTGTCGAGCGCGGCGGTCCCCGGCGCGCTCGGATCGCCGGGCGGCGCGATCTCCGGCGGCTCGGCCCGGACCGCGAGGACGCGGAGCTCCCGGACGCTCGAGGCGGGGTCGAACTTCGGCGTGCAGGCGGCGAGCGCCGCGAGGGCGGCGAGGGCGGCAGGGGCGCAGCGCGGAACGTTCCGGATCATCGCGTCCTCAGTACTCGGCGCGCAGGCCGAACGCGGGGAACAGCGGCAGCCCCGTGACGTAGCCGCGCTGCGTGTAGTCGAAGTTGTACGTGACGCCCTCCGGGTTCTTCCGCGCGGTCACGTTCTGCACCTCGAGGTACGCGGCGAAGGTCCAGGTCCGGTACGTCCACTTCTTGTCGACGCGGACGTCGAGCTGGAAGAACGCCGGCATGCGCCCCGTCGGCGTGCCGGTGCGCAGCCCGGTATACCGGTCCGCGTCCGCGTCGTAGAGCGCGGCGTTGACCGCCTCGTACGGGTTCCCGGAGGTGAAGCGGAGCCGGAAGCCCGCCGCGAGCCCGTCCCAGATCTCCGGCAGGTCCCAGGTCCCCACCGCGACGAGGTTGCTCGGCTGGTCGAACGCGTCGCCCTCCGCCTGGATTCGGCCGCCCGCGACGTGCTGATCGCGCCGCGACCGCGAGAGCGAGTACGCGATCCAGCCGAAGAAGCGGCCGTCGGGATCCCAGCGCACGAGGAGCTCGGCGCCGTACGCGCTGCCGGTGCCGGCGCTCCGGTACCGCTCCGGCACGAGCTGACCATCGCGGACGATCGTCGCGTCGGACGGGAGCGCGAGGTCGAGGAGCCGCTTGTAGTAGAGCTGCAGGTCCACGAAGACGCGCCCGGCCACCCGGCGCTCGGCGCCGACGGAGTACTGCCAGGCGCGCTCCGGCCCGAGGTCGGGGTTTCCCCACTGCTTCGTCAGGTACACGAGGAGCGGGGCCTGATGGTACAGGCCCGCCGCGCCCTTCAGGGCCGTGTCCGGCCCGAGCTGCCACCGCGCCGCGATGCGCGGGTCCACCCACCGGAGCGTTGCCAGGCTCCGGTGCACGTCGGCGCGGACGCCGGGCACGATCGTGACGCTCTCCACCGGCTTGATGGTCGCCTCGACGAACGCGCCCGCCTCGTAGCCGTCGAGCGTCTCGCTCACGCGGCGGCTCGCCGCGTTCGGGTCCGGCACCTCGCCGGGCGGCGGGATCGGCGGCGCGGTCACGTCGATCCGGGCGCGCGGGTACCAGTTGCCGTCCACGCCGGAGGCGATGGTGAGCTGGTCGGACACGACGTGGCTCACCTCCGCGCGGAGCGTGCCGTTCACGGTGGTCTCGTCGTCCGTGAAGATGTCGCCGACCTGCGTCGCGAACTGCGACCATCCCGCGCCCAGGTCGACGAGGACGCGCGTGTCCTCGCTCGCGCGGTGGTCGAGCCGGAGCGCCGTCGCCCAGAAGCGGGTGCCGTAGGAGAGGACGGAGATGTCGCGGAGCCCCTGCGTCCGGATGCCCGCGAGCACCATCCGGTCGTCCGAGCCGAAGACGTCGAGCCGGAGCGTGTCGTCGGGGGAGGCGTGCCAGGCGACCTTGCCCTGCAGATCGTAGTACCGCGGCGCCACGCTCACCGTCGGCCCGTTCTCGATCTGCCGCGCGGCTGCGGTGATGATCGCGTCGGCGTACGACCGGCGCGCGGCGAGTGCCACGCCGACGTCCTCGGAGGGCCGCCCCTCGACGAGCGCGGTCGCGTGGTAGAGGTTCGCGTCGGCGAGCGCGTGCGTGCGCTCGCCGGGATCTCGCGTGACCAGGTTCACGCGGCCGCCGATGGCGCGCCCATACCGGACGCCGAAGTTGCCGGCCTCGAACTCGACGTCGCGGATCAGCTCCGAGGAGTAGATGCTCGTGAGCCCTCCAAAGTGGAAGATCTGCGGCACCTCGTGCCCGTCGACGTAGACGCGGGTGTCGCGCGGGTTCCCGCCGCGGATGACGAGCTGGCCCGAGCCGGCGATGGGGCGCGCGACGCCCGGCAGGTTCTGGATCACCTTCACGGCGTCGCCCGACACGCCGGGGACCCGCCGAATCTCACCCGCGGTGATTGCGACGTGGGAGACCTCGTTCTTCTCCTTCTCGCCCACCACCACGGCCTCGTACTCCTCGGCTGCGGTGCGGCGGAGCCAGTACCGGACCTCCGTCGCCTTCCCGGGCTCGATGACCTCGTCCGCCTCGAGGCGCGCGTGCGCCGCGTCCGTGACGACCACCTTCACCGGGCCGTCGGGGACGCCGGCGATCGCGAACCGTCCCTCGGCGTCGGTGTAGACCGTCCAGCCCGCGGCCTGGACCTGCGCCGCGACGACCGGGAGCCGCGTCCCGCGCTCGAGCACCTGCCCGCGGAAGTTCACGGGCAACGGCTCGGGCGGCGCGGCGGGCTCGGGCGGCGGCGGCGCGAGCGCGAAGGTGAAGCGGTACTCGATCCGGACCGCGGCGGGCTTGCCGTCGATCTCGGCGGGCGAGAAGCGGAGCCGGCGGGCCGCCGCGACGGCCGCCTCGTCGAGGCCGTGGCCGGCGGGCCCGGTCACGATCGCGTCCGTCACCTCGCCCGTCTCGGAGATCTCGAGCTCGAGGGTCACCTGGCCGGTGATGCCCTCGGCGCGCGCCGCCTCGGGGTACTCGGGCTCGGCGGGCTGGACCACCGCCGGTGGGCGGGTGAGCACGCCGGCGCCGGCGGCGGCGTCCGCGCCGCGCGCGGGGGCGGCGGCCAGGGCTGCGATCAGGGCGGCGAGCGCGACGGGGAGGCGGGTCATCCGGTGGCTCCGGGGTTCACCCCCCGAGGCTACACCGCCGCGGCCCGGCTCGCCTCCGCCTCGATCGCGGCGAGCCGCTCGACGAGCACCGGGTGGCTGTAGTGCCACGCGCTGTACCAGGGGTGCGGGTGGAGGTTGGACAGGTTCTCCCCGTTCAGCCGCACCAGGGCGGTCGCGAGCGCGGCGGGTGCCCGCGCGATGCGGATGGCGTACCGGTCCGCCTCGTACTCGTGTCGCCGCGAGAGCCGGGCCGCCAGCGGCGACAGCCAGAAGACGAACGGCGCGCCGCAGAGCGACACGAGCGTGAGCGCGGCCTGGAGCGAGGGCCGGTCGAAGCCGAACGCGGCGTACAGCGGCGGCCAGGCGACCAGGCGCGACAGGACGAACAGGACGACGAGCGTCCCGGCGAGCGACAAGGCGAGGCGGCGGTGGATGTGGCGCGCGCGGTAGTGGCCGATCTCGTGGGCGAGCACGCTCGCCGCCTCGTCGACGCTCATGTTCGCGACGAGCGTGTCGAAGAGGACGATCCGCGGGCGGAGGAGCCCGGTGAAGTAGGCGTTCGAGTGGCCTGAGCGGCGCGACGCGTCCATCACGAAGAGGCCGCGGTTGCGGAAGCCGGCGTCGTGGGCCAGCCGCTCGAGGCGCGCGCGGAGCTCGCCGTCCGGTAGCGGCTCGAACCGGTTGAAGAGCGGCGCGATGAGCGTCGGGTAGGCCCAGAGGAGCACCACCTGGACGAGGACGAGGAACCCGAACAGCCACAGCCACCAGAGCGCGCCGGTGAACCTCATGAACGCGTAGATCGCGTAGAGGAGCGGGACTCCGATCGCCGCCTGGAGGACGACGCCCTTCACCCGGTCGAGCACCCAGAGGCGCGGCGTCGTCCGGTTGAACCCGAACCGCGCCTCGAGCCGGAACGTGTGCCACAGCGAGAAGGGAAGGGCGAGGAGCGCCGAACCGGCCGAGAGCGCCACGAGGTACGCGACGAAGAGGTGCGCGCCGGCGAGGCCGCGACCGGCGAGCGCGCGGTCGAGCGCAGGCAGGAGCCCCGAGAAGAGGACGGCGAGCGTCAGCGCCGCGGAGAAGAATTCTTGGATCAGGGCGAAGCGGCCGTTCGCGAGCGTGTAGGCGCGGCTCCGGTCGGCGGTGCCCTCGTCCACGCGGCCGGCGAGGAGCGCCGGCACGCCGCGGGCGCGGGCGACGTGGCGCAGGTTGAGGAGGAGGAGGGCGGTCTCGACCGCGAGCTGGGCGGTGAAGAAGGCGAGGAAGACTGGCACGACGGGTGGCGTCATGTGTTCCGGTCATACCCCGGAGCGGCCGGCCGCGCAGCCGCCGCGCGTGTTCCTGCTGTCGCCCGCCAACGCCGGGGGCGAGCGGATGGCGCTCGTGCTGTCGGCGCGCGCCCGGTTCGCGCTCGCGCGCGCGGTCCAGGGCGAGGGCGCGCCGATCGGGGAGGTCTTCCGGTTCGCGAGCGGGCTCTACTTCCGCGGCAAGCTCGCGTACGCGCTCGCGTTCGCGCGGCCGCCGGCGGGCGTTCCGGGCGCCCTCGTCATCGCGCCCGGCGCGGGCCTGGTGCCGTCGGACGCGCCGGTCCGGGCCACCGACCTGCGGGCGTTCGCCTCGATCCCGGTGGACGCCCGCGAGCCGCGCTTCCGCGCGCCGCTCGAGCGCGACGCCCGGCTCCTCGCGGAGGCCGTGGGCGACGAGGGGGAGGTGGTCCTCCTCGGGAGCGTCGCGAGCCCGAAGTACGTCGAGCCGCTGCTCGCGATCCTCGGCGCGCGCCTGCTCTTCCCGCCGGACTTCGTGGGCCGCGGCGACATGAGCCGGGGCGGGCTCCTGCTGCGTGCGGTGCGCGCCGGGGCCGAGCTGCCCTACGGACCGGTCGCGGGAGCGGTCCTGCACGGGCCGCGGCCGCCCCGCCTC
Organism: Anaeromyxobacter oryzae; assembly: GCF_023169945.1. Lineage (GTDB taxonomy): Bacteria > Myxococcota > Myxococcia > Myxococcales > Anaeromyxobacteraceae > Anaeromyxobacter > Anaeromyxobacter oryzae. Next base: position 679,763 of record NZ_AP025591.1, on the reverse strand, counting down.
GCCCCGCTCCGGGGCGCCCGGGCGCTGGACGCTCCGGCGCGGCCGCGCAGGCCGGACGCCGCGCGCCGCCGGGGCTAGACTCCCTGGGATGGAGGCCCGCCTCGTCGAGTTCGCCGCGCTGCTCCGCTCGAACGGGGTCCGCGTCGCGCCGGTCGAGGTGGCGGACGCGGTCGCCGCCGCCGCCCTCGTCGGCGCCGAGGACCGGGCCGGGTTCCGCGCCGCGCTCCGCTCGACGCTCGTGAAGCGCGCCGCGGACGTCCGCGTCTTCGACGGGCTGTTCGACCTCTACTTCTCCGGGCTCGGCCGGATCCTCGAGGGGTTCGAGCGCGGGCTCGTGGCGGAGCTCGAGGAGCAGGGCCTGCTCGAGGGCGACGAGCTCGAGATGATCGCGCGGACCCTCGAGGACCTCCTCGCGTCGGCGAGCCCGCTCGCGCGCGCCGCCCTGGAGGGCGACCAAGGGCTGCTCGCGCGCCTCCTCCGCGGCGCGGCGCTGCAGCTGGACTTCGCCGCGGGGACCCCGGCGCTCGCGGGCTTCCAGGGGCGCCGGCTGCTCGCCGCGGCGGGCGGCGGCGCGCTCCGGAAGGATCTCGAGGCGCTCGAGGAGGCGCTCCGGCGGCGCGGGCTCGACGCGGCGGGGCTGCAGGTCGTCGCCGAGCGGCTCGAGGCGGCGCTGCGGAAGGTCGAGGACGCGGCGCGGCGGGTCGCCGACCTCGAGGGCCGCGCGCGCAGCGTGCGCCGCGAGGGCGGGCTCGCCGGATCGCTCGCGCGCCTCGCGCCGGAGGAGCTCGCGCGGACGGAGACCGCGGTCAAGCGGCTCGCGGCGCGGCTCCAGTCGCGGCTGGTGCGCCGCGACCGGGCGCACCGCCGCGGCGTCCTCGCGGTGCGCCGGACGCTGCGCCGGAACCTCGGGATGGGCGGCTTCCCGGCGCGGCTCCTCTTCCGGCGCCGGCGACCGCTCCGGCCGGACATCATCGTGCTCTGCGACGTCTCCGAGTCCGTCCGGCACGTCACGCGGCTCATGCTGCTCTTCCTCTACACGCTCCAGAGCCGCTTCACGCGCGTGCGGACGTTCGTGTTCGTCTCCGATCTCGCGGAGGTGACGGGCGCGCTGCGCGCGGAGCGGGATCCCGCCCGCGCCGCCGACCTCGCCATCGCGGCGCGCGCGGTCAGCCTCGCCGCGAACTCCAACTACGGGAGGGCGCTCCGGACGTTCCACCGCGACCACCTCGAGTCGGTCACGCGGCGGACGACGGTGCTCGTCGTGGGCGACGGCCGCAACAACTACAACCCGCCGGAGGCGTGGGTCCTCGAGGAGCTGAAGCGCCGCGCGCGGCGGGTGCTCTGGATCTGCCCAGAGGCGCGGCACGCGTGGGGGAGCGGGGACAGCGAGATGCTCCTCTACGAGCGCCACTGCCAGCGCGTCGCGGAGGTGACGACGCTCCAGGAGCTCGAGGACGTGGCGGACGCGCTCGTGCCGAGGGGGTGACGGGGCGCGGGCGGGCGCCGCAGGCGCGAGGAGCGGCGCACAGGAACGCGAGCGGCCCCCCTCACCCCGGCCCTCTCCCCCCGCTGGACTGCGCGGGGGGAGAGGGAGGGCCCAGGCGACGGCGAGCGTCAAGCCCGGAACCGCGAGCGGCGCCCTCACTCCGCGCTGGACTGCGCGGGGACACTCAGGCGACGGCGAGCCTCAAGCCCGGAAGCGCGAGCGGCCCCCTCACTCCGCTGGACTGCGCGGGGACACTCACGCGATGGCGAGCGCCGGTCCGGAACCGCGAGCGGCCCCCTCACTTTGCTGGACTGGGCGGGGACCCACAACGCGACGGCGAGCGTCGGCCCGGAACCGCGAGCGCCCCCCTCACTTTGCTGGACTGGGCAGGGACACTCACGCGACGGCGAGCGTCGGTACGGAAGCGCGAGCGGCCCCCTCACTCCGCTAAACTGCGCGGGGACACTCACGCGACGGCGAGCGTCGGCCCTCTCCCGCGCGACCACGAGCGCGGACGGCAGTGGGATGCGAACGCCATTCCATCGGACGTCCCTCTCCCCCCGGCTTCTCGGGGGGAGAGGGTAGGGTGAGGGGGGCCGCTCTCGTTGCGTGCCGAAACGCCACTCGCGGCGCCACACCGGCGGAGAACCGACTCGCCGATCCCGCGCGCCGCGCCCCGCCCGGTTCGCCGCAGCCCGGAGCGCCGGTTGACTCCGCCCCCCCACCTTCCTTAGTTTCCGCGGCCGATGTCCGACCTCGTCTCGCTCTCGCGGAAGCCCGCCGGCCCGGCGCCGGACGCCCGCCCGCCCGCCGCGCGGAAGGTGTTCGTCCACACCTTCGGCTGCCAGATGAACGAGTCGGACACGCAGCGCATGCTCGAGCTGCTCGGGCGGCACGCGTTCACCCCCGCGGCCACCGCGGACGAGGCGGATCTCATCCTCCTGAACACCTGCGCGGTGCGCGAGAAGGCCGAGCAGAAGCTCCTCTCCGCGCTGGGCCGCTACCGCGAGGTGAAGGCGCGGCGCGGCGCGATCATCGCCGTCTCGGGGTGCGTCGCGCAGCAGGAGAAGGACCGGCTGCTCGCGCGCGTGCCGTACGTCGACTTCGTCTTCGGCCCCGACAACATCGGGAAGCTCCCGGAGATGGTGGACCGGGCGGGCGGGCGCGAGCGGTTCGCCGAGACCGGGTGGATGGACTCCGAGGAGTACGTGTTCCCGCGCGCCGATCCCGAGGCCGCGCGCGGGCGCGTCACCGCGTTCGTCACCGCGATGAAGGGCTGCGACAACGTCTGCGCGTTCTGCATCGTGCCGCACACGCGCGGGCGCGAGGTCTCGCGGCCGTACCCGGACGTCGTGGCCGAGTGCGCCGACCTCGCCGGCGTCGGGGTCCGCGAGGTGACGCTCATCGGGCAGAACGTGAACTCGTACGCGGGCGGCTGCACGTTCGCCGACCTGCTCCGCCGCGTCGCCGCCATCCCGGGCATCGCGCGGATCCGGTTCACGACGAGCCACCCGCACGATCTCTCCGACGCCCTCATCGCCGTGTTCCGCGACGAGCCGAAGGTGATGCCGCACTTCCACCTGCCGGTGCAGTCCGGCTCGGACGCCGTGCTGGTCCGGATGCGCCGCGACTACACCGTCGCGGAGTACCTGGATCGCTTCGACCGGCTGCGCGCGGCGCGGCCCGGCATCGCCATCACCACCGACTTCATCGTGGGCTTCCCCGGCGAGACCGACGCCGACTTCGAGGCGTCGCTGGCGCTGCTCGAGCGGGCCCGCTTCGAGCAGAGCTTCAGCTTCGTCTTCAGCCCGCGCCCGCACACCGTCGCGAACCTGAAGCTCGACTCCGCCCCGGAGTGGCGCGACGTCGCGCGCGACGTGGCGGTCGAGCGGCTCGAGCGGCTGCTCGCGGTGCAGCGCCGGATCGCCGCGGAGACGTTCGCCGCGGAGCTGGGGAAGACGCTCGAGGTCCTCGTCGAGGGGCCGTCCGACGAGCCCGGGGAGCGGCTGGGCCGGACGCCGGAGAACCGGGTCGTCCACCTCGCCGCCGACGAGGCCTCCGCGCCCGCCGGCGCGCTCGTCGCGGTGCGCGTCACGCGCGCGGGGACGAGCTCGCTCTCGGGTGTGCTCGCGTGAGCGATCGCGCCGGCCTGGACGGCGCGCTGCGCGCCGACGAGGCGCTCGCCGCGCGGGCCGCGGACATGAGGCGGGCGGCCCTCGCGTTCGCGGTCCTCGCCGTCGCGTACGCCGCCGCGATCTTCTGGGTCTCGAACCAGTCGAACCCGTTCCCGTTCGTCCCGTCTGGCATCCTCTCGCACGACAAGCTCCTGCACGCCGGCGCGTACGCGGGGCTCGCGTTCCTCGTCCGCCTCGCGCTCGCGGGCACGCGCCTGCGCCGGCCGGCCGCGCTCGCCGTCGCGCTCGCGATCGCGAGCCTGTACGGCGTGAGCGACGAGCTGCACCAGCTGTTCGTCCCGAACCGCCAGTGCGACGTCTGGGACTGGGCGGCGGACACCCTCGGCGCGCTCGCCGGGGCCGCCGTCGCGGCCGCGTTCTTGCGGCGCCGGGGTGGCGCGGGCTAGCATCCGCCCTTGATGGCGATCATCCAGCCGTTCGGGGGAAAGGCGCCCCGCCTGCACGCGCGCGTCTTCGCGGCGGAGGGGAGCGTGATCGTCGGAGACGTGGAGATCGGGGAGGATTCCTCGATCTGGTTCGGCACCGTCGTGCGCGGGGATGTGAACTTCGTCCGGATCGGTGCCCGCACGAACGTGCAGGATCACACCGTCCTGCACGTCACGACGGGCACGCACCCGACGATCATCGGCGACGATGTCACGATCGGCCACCGCGCCGTGCTCCACGGCTGCACCGTCCACGACCGGTGCCTCGTCGGGATCGGGGCGATCGTCCTCGACGGCGCGGTCGTCGGCCCCGACGCGATGATCGGCGCGGGCGCCCTCGTCCCACCGGGCGCGGTGGTGCCGCCGGGAACGCTCGTGATGGGCGCGCCGGCGAAGCCGAAGCGCGCGCTCACGCCGGAGGAGCTCGCGTTCCTGAAGAAGAGCGCGTCGAACTACGTGAGCCTCGCAGGGCGTCACCGGGCGCCCGGGGGCGCGCCGTGACCGCGCTCGAGGCCCTGCAGCGGTCGGTCCTCTTCAAGGACTTCACCGAGACCGGGCTCCGGATCTTCGCGGAGATCGCGCAGCAGAAGGCCCTCCCCGCCGGCACGCCGCTGTTCGTCGAGAACATGGTGGGCGAGTCGCTCTTCATCGTGAAGGCCGGGACCGTGCGCGTCACCCAGCGGACGGCGGAGGGGGAGCGGGAGCTCGCGGTGCTCGGCGCCGGCGAGCACCTCGGCGAGGTGGCGCTCCTCGGGAAGGGCGTGCGCCTCGTCTCGGCGGTCGCCGCGACGCCTTGCGAGGTCCTCGAGATCGCCCACCGCGACTTCTTCCGGAAGGCGGCCGAGAAGCCGGCGGCCTGCCTCAAGCTCGCCCTCGCCATCGCGGCGGACCTCGCCGCGAAGGTGGCCGAGAACCGGGAGCTGCTGCGGGGGCTGCCCGGACGGAAGCCGACCGGGTAGCCGGGCGGGAGGCCGCGCGGGAAGCGTAGTGACCTCCGGGCCGTTCGGATGAGCGCGTCCATCGTCCGAGGGACGAGGGACCGGGTGACGGCAGGTGTGACAATGAGGTAATCGAGGGCGGCCGGGGGGCGCGAGGAGCGGATGCTCGAACAGCTGGTCCAGATGCTGGGAGGGCACTCCCTCCACATCGGCTACGGCTTCGTCTTCGGCACGCTGCTCCTGTGCGGCTTCGGCCTCCCGTTGCCCGAGGACGTCGTCCTCGTGACCGGCGGCGTCCTCGCCTGGCTCGAGGCGAGCCAGCGCCTCGGCGTCGAGACCGCGAGCTTCTCGATCATGGTGCGGGACCCCGCCCTGCTCGCGATGGTGCTCTTCGGGCTCGCCGGGATCCTGGCGGGCGACTCGGTCATCTTCTTCGCCGGCCGCAAGTTCGGGGTGCGGCTCGCCGACTTCCGGCCGCTGCGGCGGCTGATCACGCCGGCGAAGCTCGAGAAGGTCGAGAAGCTCATGCGGCGCCGCGGGAACATCGTCGTGGTGATCGCGCGGTACCTCCCCGGCATCCGCGCCCCGACGTACTTCACCGCCGGCCACGCGGGTCTCCCGTACTGGGAGTTCCTCGTCTTCGACGGCGCCGCCGCGCTCGTCTCGGCGCCGCTGTGGGTCTGCATCGGGTTCTACTTCGGGTCGAACATCGAGGAGGCGGCGCGGTTCGCCGCCCGGTTCGGGCACTACATCCTCGTCACGATGGCGGTCGTGCTGCTCGGCATCGGGCTGCGCTGGCTGCAGGCCCGGCGCGCCGCCGCGAACGCCCCGCCGGCGCCGCAGAGCGAGCGCGACTAGCGGGCCTCGCGGCCGAAGAGCCTCTTCAGGAACCCGCCGACGCCGGGCGCGCGCGCCGGCGCGGCCGCGGTGGCGGCGCCGGGCGGCGGAGCGGGCGGACCCGCGGGCGGCGGCATCGCGAAGCTGCCGGTCGCGCCCTTCGAGATGCCCTGCTCGAGCCGCCGGTGCGCCGCCTGCGGCCCCTCCTTCGCGCTCATCACCGCCTGCACCTGCCGGCCCGTGTTCAGCTCGCGGGCGGTGACGGTGAGGAGGCACTCGGCGCCGAGCTCGAACGTCACGGCGATCTTCACCATCCCGCGCGGCCCCGCCGGCAGCCCGGCGAGCCGCAGGGTCCCGAGGTACTCGCACTCCTCGGCCAGCGGGCTCTCTCCCTGCAGGACCACCAGCTCGAAGTCGGTCTGGCCGTCGCGCGTCGTCGCGAGCCCGTACTGCTTCCGCGCCGGGAGCGGCGTGTTCCGCTCGATGATCGTCTTCACCCGCCCGCCGGGGAGCCCGATCCCGATGGACATGGGGAGGACGTCGATGAGGACCACGCCCTCCGCGCTCCCGAGCGAGTGCGCGAGGAGCGCCGCGCCGACCGCGACCGCCTCGTCGGGGTGGACCGCGCGCGAGGGCGCCTTGCCGAACAGCCCGGCCACCTTCTCGTGCACGAGCGGCATCCGCGACTGGCCGCCCACGAGGAGGACCTCGTCGATCTCCGAGGTCTCGAGCCCCTTCGCCGAGAGGACGTCGCGGCAGACGTTCAGGGTGCGATCCACGAGCGGCTCGACGAGCTCGACGATGTCGTCGCGCGAGAGCGCGGTGTCGAGGGAGAGGGGCTGGCCGTCCTTCATGGAGAGGAACGGGAGCTGGATGGGGAAGTCGGTCCGCTCGGAGAGGGCGCACTTCGCCCGCTCGGCCGCGTCCACGAGGCGGGAGAGCGCGACGCGGTCGCCGGCGAACGGCTCGCCCGTGTTCGCCTCCCAGGCCGCGAGGAGCCGCTCGACGATCCGGCTGTCGAAGTCGACGCCGCCGAGGAAGGTGTCGCCGCCCGTCGAGACGACCTCGTAGACGTTGTCGTTCAGCTCGAGCACCGAGGCGTCGAAGGTGCCGCCGCCGAGGTCGTACACGAGGACGCGCTGGTTCACGTGGCGCCCGAAGGCGTACGCGAGGGCGGCCGCGGTGGGCTCGTTCAGGATCCGCTCGACCTGGAGCCCCGCGAGCGCCCCGGCGCTCCGGACCGCGGCGCGCTGCCGCTCGTTGTAGTACGCCGGGACCGTGATGACGGCGCGGTTCACCTCCTCGCCGAGGTGGTTCTGCGCGACCTCCTTCACCTCGCGGAGCACGAGGGCGGACACCTGCTCGAGCGTGAGCGTCTCGTTGCCGAGGCGCACGGCGGCGAGCCCCTCCGGCCCCTCGACGATCTCGTACGCGAACTTGCTCTTGATCTCCTGGACCACCGCCGAGTCGAAGGCGCGCCCCACGAGCCGCTTGGCGCCCCAGACCGTCTGGCGCGGGTTGGTGAGGAGCTGGGCCTTCGCGAGGTGGCCGACGACGAGCTTGCCGCGCGAGTTCAGCGCGACGATCGACGGCACCGTGTTGTAGCCCTCGCGCGACGGGATCACGTACGGGCGCCCGTCCTTCACGAACGCCGCGCAGGAGTTGGTCGTGCCGAGGTCGATGCCGATGATCGCGCGCGACGGCCGCGCGATCGGCGAGGGCTCCGCGGGCAGGCCGGTCTCGACGCGGAGCGGCCCCGCGGAGAGCTGCTCGATCCGGTGCGGCTGCGAGAGATCCGCCTGCGCCGGCGAGCCGGGCCCGGCGCGCGGGACGGGCGTGAGGGTCGGCGGCGACGCGGGCCGGAGCGCGGGCGGCGAGGGGGTGGCGGCGGGCGGCGTCGGCCGCGGCACCTGCGGCATGACGGGCGTCGGCGCGCGGGTCGGGGTCGGCGTGTGGTCGGGCCGCTGCGCCACCGGGGCGGGGGTGGCGACGCCGGGGGCGACGCCGCGGCGCTCCTTCAGCGAGACCATCCGCTCGACGAGGGCGCGCGAGGCCTCGTCGAGCGACGTGAACTGCACGCCCATGCCCGGCGCGACGGGCGGGTGCGCGCCGGGATCCTCGGCCTGGATCCAGCGGACGACGCCCTGGCCGCGGAGGATGGTCTCGCCGCCCTGGAGCTTCAGCTCGAACTGGAGCGGCGTGCCGACGGGGCGGGGATCCCGGGAGCGGATGAAGATGCCGCCGCGGGAGATGTTCACGGCGAAGCGATCGGCGAACTCCTCGACCGTGCCGTACGACAGCTTCACGAGCAGGCCGACGGCCGTGCGCCCTCCGCCCCGCTTGTCGTGAGGTCCCTCCACCGTGCGCGATTATCTCTTCGCGGGTGCGCGACCAGCAAGCGCTCGTCGCGTGTACGCCGTCCGCCCACCGCAGCTCCGGCGGCGATCGCCGCTCGGTCCGTGTGTCGCCGGGACCGCCGTCGTCCCGCGGGCTTGGGCCCGGTCGCGCGGCCGCCTTGACGGTTCGGATCGCGGTCGTTTATACGTCCGCATGCTCAACCGCGACGACCTCCGACTGGCGCTGACGTTCGACGACGTCCTGCTGCTCCCGGCCGAGTCGGACGTGCTCCCGAAGTCGGTCGAGACGTCGACGCGCTTCACCCGGAACATCCAGCTCAACATCCCGATCGTCTCCTCGGCGATGGACACCGTCACCGAGGCCAGGATGGCGATCGCGATGGCCGCCGTGGGCGGCCTCGGCTTCATCCACAAGAACCTCTCCGTCGAGGACCAGGCCGCCGAGGTCGTGAAGGTGAAGAAGTACGAGTCGGCCGTGGTGACCGACCCGATCACGATCGAGCCGGAGGCACCGCTCCACCGCGCCGTCGCCCTGATGCGCGAGAACGGGATCAGCGGCATCCCGGTGGTGCAGCGCGGGCGCCTGGTCGGGATCCTCACGAACCGGGACCTCCGCTTCGAGAAGAACCTCGAGCAGCGGGTCGAGCAGGTGATGACGAAGGACCTCGTGACCGCCCGCGAGGGCGTCACGATCGAGGAGGCGAAGGACCTCCTCCACCGCCACCGGATCGAGAAGCTCCTCGTGGTGAACGACGCCTTCGAGCTCCGCGGCCTCATCACCATCAAGGACATCGAGAAGATCCAGAAGCACCCGAACGCCGCGAAGGACCGCCACGGCCGCCTCCTCGCGGGCGCCGCCGTCGGCGTCGGCCCCGACCGCGAGGCGCGGATCCAGGCGCTGCTCAAGGCGGGCGCGGACGTCATCGCGATCGACACGGCGCACGGCCACTCCCGCGGCGTCATCGACGCGGTGCGCTCGACGAAGGCGATGTTCAAGGCCGTCGAGCTGGTCGCCGGGAACGTGGCGACCGCCGAGGCCGCCGAGGCCCTCTGCAAGGCGGGCGTCGACGCCGTGAAGGTCGGCATCGGGCCCGGCTCGATCTGCACGACGCGCGTCGTCGCCGGCGTCGGCGTCCCGCAGATCACCGCGGTGGACGACTGCGCGCGCGCCGCGGAGAAGTACGGCGTGCCGATCATCTCCGACGGTGGCGTCAAGTACTCGGGCGACATGGTGAAGGCGCTCGCCGCCGGCGCGTCGTCGGTGATGATCGGGTCGCTGCTCGCCGGCACGGAGGAGGCCCCGGGCGAGGTCATCCTGTACCAGGGCCGCAGCTACAAGTCGTACCGCGGGATGGGCTCCATCGGCGCGATGAAGCAGGGGTCGAAGGACCGCTACTTCCAGGCCGAGGTGTCCGACGCCGACAAGCTCGTGCCCGAGGGCATCGAGGGCCGCGTGCCGTACAAGGGCACCGTCGAGATGAACCTGTTCCAGCTCGTGGGCGGCCTGCGCAGCGGCATGGGCTACCTCGGCTGCAAGACGATCTCGGAGCTGCGGACGAAGCCCCGGTTCGTCCGGATCTCGTCGTCCGGCCTCCGCGAGAGCCACGTGCACGACGTGATCATCACGCAGGAGGCGCCGAACTACCGCGTCGACTGACGGCGAACCGTTCGTGGTGAGCCTGTCGAGCCACGAACGCGCGCGGTAGGTCGCCCTTCGACAGGCTCAGGGCGAACGGAATCGCCATTCGCGGCCGCCCATCGGCCGGACGCACCACCCCGGGACTCGCGTGGACATTCACTCGGAAAAGATCCTCATCCTCGACTTCGGGTCGCAGTACACGCAGCTCATCGCGCGGCGGCTGCGCGAGCTGGGCGTCTACTGCGAGATCCACCCCTGCACCCTGCCCGCGGAGAAGGTCCGCGCATTCGCGCCGAAGGGCATCGTCCTCTCCGGCGGCCCGGCCTCGGTCCTCGCGGAGGGGAGCCCGCGGGCGGACCGGATCGTGTTCGAGCTCGGCGTGCCGGTGCTCGGCATCTGCTACGGCCTGCAGCTCATGGCCCACGAGCTCGGGGGCAAGGTCGCGAAGGCGGCCCACCGCGAGTACGGACCCGCGACGATCGACGTGAAGGCGTCCTCGCCGCTGTTCCAGGGGCTGCCCGCCAAGCTCGACGTGTGGATGAGCCACGGCGACCGCGCCGAGGCGATGCCGCCCGGGTTCGAGCCCATCGCCGCCACGCCGAGCGCACCGTTCGCGGCCGTCGAGGACCGGCGCCGCCACTTCTACGCGCTCCAGTTCCACCCCGAGGTCGTCCACACGCCGCGCGGCAAGGACGTGCTCTGGAACTTCGCGCACGGGGTGTGCGGCTGCTCCGGCACGTGGTCGATGCGTGCCTACGCCGAGATCGCCGTCGAGCAGATCCGCGCCCAGGTGAAGGACGGCCACGTCATCTGCGCGCTCTCCGGCGGCGTCGACTCCGCCGTCGCGGCGCTGCTCGTCCACCGGGCGATCGGCGACCGGCTGCACTGCATCTTCGTGGACAACGGCGTGCTCCGCGCCGGCGAGCGCGAGCAGGTGCAGGACGTCTTCGGCCGGATGTTCCACCTGCCGCTCGTGACCGTCGACGCCTCGAGGCGGTTCCTCACGAAGCTCGCGGGCGTCACCGACCCCGAGGCGAAGCGGAAGATCATCGGCCGCGAGTTCATCGCGGTCTTCGAGGAGGAGGTCGACCGCCTCGCCGCGCACGGCGAGCGCGCCCAGTTCCTCGTCCAGGGCACGCTCTACCCCGACGTCATCGAGTCGGTCTCGTTCAAGGGGCCGTCGGCGACGATCAAGAGCCACCACAACGTGGGCGGCCTCCCCGAGGTGATGAAGCTCGGGCTCGTCGAGCCGCTCCGCGAGCTCTTCAAGGACGAGGTGCGCCGCCTCGGGCTCGAGCTCGGGCTGCCCGCGCCGATCGTCCAGCGGCAGCCGTTCCCCGGCCCCGGGCTGGCGATCCGCGTCCTCGGCGAGGTCACCGAGGAGCGGCTCGCGGTGCTCCGGAAGGCCGACGTCATCGTGCAGGAGGAGATCCGGAACGCCGGCCTCTACGAGAAGCTCTGGCAGGGCTTCGCGGTCCTCCTGCCGGTGCGGAGCGTCGGCGTGATGGGCGACGAGCGCACGTACGAGGCCACCTGCGCCATCCGCGCCATCGAGTCGACGGACGGCATGACCGGCGACTGGGCGCGGCTCCCGCACGAGCTGCTCGCGCGGATGTCCACGCGGATCATCAACGAGGTCCGGGGTATCAACCGCGTCGTGTACGACATCTCGTCGAAGCCGCCGGCGACGATCGAGTGGGAGTAGGTAGGCGCGCCTGCGCGGTTTCACGCTGCGCAAGCGAGCAAAATCGCCGGTGCGTCGTTTGCCCGGGGGACGTTCGGGGCTATCATCCCGCCGGATCGGAGGTCCCCTCGATGCGACCGTCTCGGGTCCGCACCTTGATGCTCCTCGCGCTCTCCGCCCTCGCGGCCGGGTGCCAGGACTACAACTTCAACCCGGTTGGCCACTGCCTCATCCAGCCGGGCCAGCAGCGCATCACGCTGTCGAACCTCTCGACGGCCGACGTGCTGTTCGTCGTGGATGACTCGGGATCGATGGGCGGCGAGCAGCAGAAGCTCGCCGACAACTTCGCCGCGTTCATCTCGAACCTGAACCAGACGAACGTGGATCGCCGCGCGGCCGGGCTCGAGCCGATCGACTTCCACCTCGCGGTCACGACGACGTCGATCTTCATCAGCAACCCGACGTCCGCGACGTGCCGGAACGACTGCCCGGGAGTCACCGGCACGAACGTGTGCTGCGAGAACACGGGCTCGACGCCGGTCCGGCCCCTCAAGCAGGCGAAGTCGTGCAACGCCGCGAGCGACTGCGCGAGCGGCTACTGCGGCACGGACTGCGTGGGGCTCCTCGGCGAGAAGGTCTGCTGCGATCCGGCGACGAAGCTCGTGGGGACGACGGACCAGGCGAACGTCGCGTGCAGCGCGCCCGGCGCGGCGTGCGGCAGCCTCCAGAAGCACTACCGCGTGGACAGCTCGTGCGCGGCGGGCCTCGCCACGAACGGCCAGCTCTACCCGCACGGCGCCTTCGTCGGCGCGAGCAACAACCCCCGTGTCCTCCACTTCGACAAGGAGGTCTACCCCGAGCTCGACGCCACGACCGGTCAGCCGAAACGGGATCCCGCGCTCCCCGCGTGCAGCGACGGGTCGAAGACGTGCAACCGCCAGGGCTACACCGCCGCCCAGCTCGAGGGCTGGTTCAAGGCGAACGTGGTCGCCGGCACCTGCGGCTCCGGCGAGGAGCAGGGGCTCCAGGCCGGACGGCTCGCGGTCCAGAAGGCGCTCGCGGGCCAGCAGCTCGACCTCAGGCCCGATGGCTCCGCGCTCCCGGCGGACTGGCCGCACGCGAACTCGAAGCTCGTGCTCGTCTTCCTCGGCGACGAGGACGACTGCTCGTCGCCCGAGGACGCGGTGGGCGGCATCATCCTCTCCGGCTCGCCGGGGGCCGACACCTGCGTCGCCGACGCTTCGATGGACGACGGCGTGGGCAAGCACTTCGCCGTGACCCAGGTGGTGGACTACTTCGCCGGGCTGAACCGGCCGCTCGGCGCGGCGTTCATCGTCTCCGCCAACAGCGAGACCTGTCAGGACCAGTCGTGCGTGGCGGGCGTGTGCTGTGACTTTCAGTGCACCGGCACCACGGCCGTGTGCACGTCGGACGTGTGCGGCGGTCAGGCCGCGGGCAACCGGTTCCTGGGCGCCGCCAACAACCTCCGGCAGAAGGGCGCCGACGTGGTGGTCGGCTCGATGTGCAACCCGAACTTCGGCACGATCCTGACGCGCATCGCGGACATCGTGAAGCCGCCGTCGGGCCTGGTGCTCCCGAGCGATCCTGCCGGCACGGAGATCACGATCCTCCGGATCGCCGACGCCACCGGGAAGACGCGGAAGACCTGCAAGGGCCCCGCGCCGTCGACGCTCTCCGCCGCCGACGCGGCGGCGCAGGGCTGGGACTGGTGGTTCACCGCCACCCGCGACCAGCTCGCCGACCCGAACCCGTCCACCGTGAGCCGGTTCGTCTACATCAACCACGCGACGCAGAACTGCGAGGCGAACCCCGGCGAGACGTACTCCGCCGACTACCTCGGGCGCCTGCCGGCGGGCGGGTGCCAGAGCCGGGCCGCGTGCTACCGGGACCTCGGCGGCGTGCGGCCGACAGTCGTGACCGCCACGAACCCGGAGCTCTGGACCTGCTACGCCGGCGAGACGCCGGCCGGCTTCGTCCAGCCGACCCCGGACGCGCCCGGGACGTGCCTCTGCGGCGACCTCGGGACCGGGTCGTACTGAGATGGCGGGGAGGGGGAACATCGTGAGGAAGACCATCGGGATCGCGCCGGTGCTCGTCGCGGCGCTCGCCGCGTGCGACAGCGTCCCGGCGAACGCGGTGACGCGCTGCGACTCCGCCGTGAAGATGGGCGCGGCGCGGACGGACATCCTCTTCGTCATCGACGACTCGGGGTCGATGTCGCAGGAGCAGCAGGCGCTGAAGGACAGCCTGTACGCGTTCATCGCCGGGCTCGCGGGGACCGGGATCCAGAACGACTTCCAGATCGGCGTCACGACGACGTCGGTGACCGACTTCGACGAGCAGCAGGCCGAGTACCCCGCGTCGGGCCCGTTCGCCAGCCTGAGCTACCGGGTGCCGTACCCGGCCGGCCGCCTCGTCGCGGTGGATCCCGCAGCGCTGACGGACCCGGCGCTCGCCGGCAAGCTCCTGTTCGGCCCGCCGCCCGCGGAGTTCGTCGGCCCGCGCATCCTCCCCGCCACCTCGCCGACGCTCCAGGACGACTTCAAGGCGAACGTGCTCGTGGGCATCCTCGGGTCCGGGAAGGAGCAGCCGTTCCGCGCCGCTCGCCGCGCGCTCGAGGCGACCGGCCCCGGCGCGCCGAACGAGGGGTTCCTCCGTGCCGGCGCGCGGCTCGCCATCGTCTTCCTCTCCGACGAGGACGACTGCTCGGAGTCGGCGCCGCCGTACGACGCGACGACGAACGATCTCTGCCACGCGGCCGCCACCAAGGCGAACCTCCTCGACCCGGTGAGCGACCTCGTCTCGTTCCTCGACGGTCCCATCGCCGGAGAGGCCCGCCAGCCGATCGTGGCGGTCATCGCGGGCTACGACCGGAGCACGCTCGCGCCGACCGGCTGCGCCACCTCCTTCGACCTGCCGACCCGGTACACGGAGCTCCTCGACGCCCTCGGCCCGGGCCGCACCATCCGCGCGAGCATCTGCGAGCCGATGTTCGACGCCGCGCTCTCGTCGATCGCGAACCTGCTCGTCCCGCAGACGGTCCCGCTGGAGGGGGCCCCGCCGGACTGGCACATGCTGGTGGCGACCGTCACGAAGGCCGGCGGCGAGGTGGTGTCGTGCCCGGTCGCCGCGGCGGGCACGCCCGAGGCGGCCGCCGCGGGCGCCGTCTACACGCCGCCCCTCGAGGGTGGGACGGCCACGGTCACGTTCCAGGGCGCGTGCACGCTCCACCGGGCGGACCAGGCCGACCTGCGGCTGGTCTGCGCCGGATAGCAACGCACAGTGAACCTCCAGACGGTTGCTGCGCAGACCTCCCGTGCCCAGCATGGGAACGCCGATGCCCAGTCGCCTGCTGCTCGTGCTGTGCGCGCTCGCCGCAGCCCCGACCCTGGCCCAGCAGCCGTCGGGCACCACGCCGGCCGATGACGCGGCGCGCCAAGACGCCGGCGCCGGCGCGCTCCTGAAGGAAGCGGACGCCGCGTACGAGCGCCGCGACCAGCCGGGGGCGATCGAAGAGATCCGGACGAAGCTCGAGGCCGCCGAGCAGCGCGCGCCCGGCGACTACGAGGTGCTCTGGCGCCTCGCGCGCCTCTACTTCTGGCTTTCGGACGACCCCGCGCTTCCGAACGACGCGAAGAGCAAGCTCGGCAAGAAAGGCTGGGAATACGGCGACAAGGCGATCGCCGCGAACCCGAACCGCGTCGAGGGCTATCACTTCGCCGCCGCGGGGATGGGGAACTACTCGCTCGGGATCGGCATCTTCAGCGCGCTGCGGCAGGGCATCGAGGGGAAGTTCAAGGACCGGCTCTCGAAGGCGGAGCGGATCGATCCCAACTTCCAGAACGGCAGCATCCAGACGGCGTGGGGACGCTTCTGGTTCAAGCTGCCCTGGCCGAAGTACGACGCGCGGAAGAGCGAGCAGGCGCTCCTCGCGGCCCTGAAGAAGAACCCGGACAACGTCCGGGCCCGCGTCTACCTCGCCGACCTCTACGAGAAGGAGGGCGAGAAGAAGGCGGCGCGGGCCCAGCTCGAGAGAGCAGCGTCGGGCGAGCCGGGCCGGTACGATGCGCCCGAGGAGCGTCGCTGGCAGAAGGTGGCGCGGGACGAGCTGAAGTGAGGAGGGACCTGCGATGATCGCCGAGGCGGAGCTGAGGAAGGGCGCGCCGGTGGCGCAGAACCTCGTCGCGCTGTTCGAGGAGCAGGCGCGCCTGCGTGGCGCGCGCGCGGCGGTGAAGCACAAGCGCGGCGGGGGCTGGGAGGACGTCTCCTGGACGGAGATGGCGAGGCGGGCGCGGGACGTCGCGGACGGGCTCGCGGCGATGGGCGTCCGCCCCGGCGACCGGATCGCGATCATCGGCGAGACGAACCTCGAGTGGATCCTCGCCGACCTCGGCATCCTCGGCGCCGGCGCCATCACCGTGACGATCTACCAGTCGAACCGCCCGGCGGAGTGCCAGTACATCCTGGCGGACTCGGGCGCGCGGTTCATCTTCTGCGACTCGGAGGTCCAGGTCGCGAAGATCCGCGAGGTGCGGGCGCAGCTTCCCGCGCTCGAGGGCGTCATCCGGGCGCAGGGTCCGGCGCAGGGCGAGTTCGAGCACACCCTCGCCGACGTGGAGCGCGCCGGCGCCGAGTGGCGGAACGCGCACCCGCGGGCGCACGAGGAGCGGCTCGCGAAGATCGGTCGCGACGATCCGGCGAGCTTCATCTACACGTCGGGGACGACCGGCAACCCGAAGGGCGTCATCCTCACCCACGGCAACTGGGTCTACGAGGCGTACGCGATCGAGGAGATCAAGATCATCAACGAGCAGGACGTCGTCCTCATGTTCCTGCCGATGGCCCACTCGTTCGCGAAGGTCATCGAGGCGGTGTGGTTCGCGACCGGCGCGACGGCCGCGTTCGTCGAGTCGCTCGACAAGATCATGGACAACGCCGCCGAGGTCCGGCCGACGGTGATGCCGGCGGTGCCACGCATCTTCGAGAAGGCGTACAACACCGTGGTCACGAAGGGCCTCGCGACGCCGGGCCTCAAGGGCAAGCTCTTCCACCTCTCGATGGAGAGCTTCGAGCAGTACGCGACGGCGAAGGAGCAGGGGAAGGAGTACGCGTCGTTCGGGATGCTGATCGGGAAGAAGCTCGTGTTCCCGAAGCTGTCCCACGCCCTCGCGGAGCGGTTCGGAGGGCGGATGCGCCTCTTCGTCTCCGGCGGCGCGCCCCTCTCGCCGAAGATCGCCTGGTTCTTCCAGGTGCTCGGCTTCACGATCCTCGAGGGCTACGGGCTCACCGAGACGTCCGCCGGGACCTTCGTGAACCGGCCGGGTCAGAACCGGATCGGCACGGTGGGCCCGCCGGTCCCCGGCACGCAGGTCCGCATCGCCGAGGACGGCGAGATCCTCGTGAAGGGCGGCTGCGTGATGAAGGGCTACTACGGGAACGAGGCCGCGACCGCGGAGGTGCTGAAGGACGGGTGGCTCTACACCGGCGACATCGGCTTCGTCGACGAGGCCGGCCACCTCAAGATCACCGACCGGAAGAAGGACATCATCGTCACGGCCGGCGGGAAGAACGTCGCGCCGCAGAACCTCGAGAACGAGCTCAAGACCGATCCGCTCGTCTCGCAGGTGGTGGTCCACGGCGACAAGCGGAAGTTCCTCTCGGCGCTCATCACCTTGAACGAGGAGAACGCCCGGAGGTGGGCGGCCGACAACCGGCTCCCCGCCGGCGAGGGTCTCCACCAGGACCCGCGGATGCGCGCGCGGATCCAGCAGGCGGTGGACGCGCTCAACGCGAAGCAGGCGAGCTATGCCACGATCAAGAAATTCGCCATCCTGCCCCGCGATTTCACGCAGGACACGGGTGAGCTCACCCCCACGCTCAAGGTGAAGCGGAAGGTCGTCACGCAGCGCTACCGCGAGGTGCTCGACGCGTTCTACGCCGAGCAGGGTGAATAGCCCCCTTGAGGCGCTCGCGCGTCCCCGGGGGCGGTGGTTAAGTGAGCGTGTGGCGGTTGTCCCGGTCGTGACCGGCCGCATCGGGGAAGGGGTCGCATGGACCAGAGCGGGCTGCGCGTCCTCCTCGTCGAGGACGACGACGACAACCGGGAGCTGATGGCCGAGGTGCTCTCGGCCTCCGGGTGCGAGGTGTTCTCGGCGGCGAGCGGTCAGGACGGTCTCAAGACGCTGTCCGAGCACTCGGTCGACGTCGTCGTCACCGACGTCGGCATGCCGGGCATGGGCGGGCTCGAGATGGCCAAGGCCGCCAAGGCGATCGCGCCGACGGTGCCGGTCGTGATCGTCACGGGGTGGGCGGAGCGCGAGGACATCACGCGCGCCCGCGGGAAGGACGTCGACGCGGTCCTCATCAAGCCCGTCGATCCCGACGCCCTCACCGCCGCGGTGAACGACGTCGTGCAGGGCCGCCGCGTTTGATGGTGAGCGATCGCCGCCTCGGCTCCCTCGCTTGACAGGCCCGGGAGCGGCCAATAGGTTCCACCCGATTCCGGAATCGATCCGTTCGCCCGACGGGAGCGCCGATGGCCGAGCAAGTGACGAGCGTGCAGGACGTCTTCGATCGCCACATCCCCTCGAAGTTCCAGGCGAAGCCGGACGTGCTCGGGAAGATCAACGCCATCTACCAGTTCAACATCAGCGGCCCGGGGGGCGGGAGCTGGTCGGTGGACTGCACCGCGCCCGGCGGGAAGATCTCGGCCGGCTCGACCACGAACGCGAAGTGCACCGTCGCCGCGACCGACACCGACTTCCTCAACATCGTGAACGGGAAGCTCAACCCGCAGATGGCCTTCATGTCCGGTAAGCTCAAGATCCAGGGCGACATGGGGCTCGCGATGAAGCTGCAGCAGATCCTGATCTGAGCGCAGGCGGGCGCCCCGTGCCGCTCCCGCTCGAGGGGATCCGCGTCCTCGATCTCTCGCGCCTGCTGCCCGGCCCGTACGCGACGCTCGTCCTCGCCGATCTCGGCGCCGACGTCGTGAAGGTGGAGGACCCCGGCGGCGGGGACTGGATCCGCTGGATGCCGCCGCTCGCGGGCGCGCAGTCCGGGGCGTACCACGCGCTGAACCGCAACAAGCGCTCCCTGGCCCTCGACCTCGCGCGCCCCGACGGCCGTGCCGCCTTCCTGCGGCTGGCCGGGCGCGCGGACGCGATCGTCGAGTCCTTCCGGCCCGGCGTGCTCGACCGGCTCGGCCTCGGGTACGAGGCGCTCCGGGCCGTGAACCCCGGGCTCGTCCTCTGCTCGATCACCGGCTACGGGCAGGACGGTCCGTACGCGACGCGCGCGGGGCACGACCTCGACTACTGCGCGGTCGCCGGCGTGCTCGCTCTCTGCGGGCCGCCCGAGGCGCCGGCGCCCCCGGGCGTGCAGCTCGCGGACGTCGCGGGCGGCGCGTGGCCGGCGGTGACGGGCATGCTCGCTGCGCTCGTG
The DNA here is from genome assembly GCF_023169945.1 of Anaeromyxobacter oryzae. Classification (GTDB taxonomy): domain Bacteria; phylum Myxococcota; class Myxococcia; order Myxococcales; family Anaeromyxobacteraceae; genus Anaeromyxobacter; species Anaeromyxobacter oryzae. The sequence goes on along the minus strand of NZ_AP025591.1, from coordinate 660,738 downwards.
GGACGCGCCGCGACGGGGCGGGGCGCCCACGTCGACGTCTCGATGACGGAGGGCGCGCTCGCGCTGCTCGCGATGCCGCTCGGGATCGCCGCCGCGCGCGGCACGCCGCTCGCGCGTGGCCGCGAGCTGCTGTCCGGCGGCGCCGCGTGCTACGGCGTGTACGAGACGCGCGACCGCCGCTTCGTCGCGCTCGGCGCGCTCGAACCCAAGTTCTTCGCCGCGTTCTGCGAGGCGGCCGGACGGCCCGAGCTCGCGGAGCGCCAGCTCGAGGGCGGCGGCGCGGGGCCGCGCGCGGAGCTCGAGGCGATCTTCGCCTCGCGGACGCGGGACGAGTGGGCGGCGTTCGCGGCGGCGCACGACGTCTGCCTCGCCCCCGTGCTCGAGGGCGACGAGCCCCGCGCCGATCCGCAGCTCGCCGCGCGCGGCGCGTTCGTCGAGGTGGACACGCCGTGGGAGGGTCGGGCCATCCCGGGCGTGGCCTCGCCCGTGCGGATCCGGGGCGTCGCCGCACCGCGCCGGCCCGCGCCGCGCCTCGGAGAGCACGGGGCCGAGGTGCTCGCGGAGGCCGGGTTCGGGGCGGAGGAGATCGCCGCGCTCCGCGCAGGGGGCGTTCTCGGTGGGTGAGTGGCGGTCCCGGAGCGGTGCGCGGACCCGATCCGTTCGCCCTGAGCGTGGCGCCGAGGCGCTGCGCCGGCCCGGAGTGGGAGGGCGCGCCGGGGTCGTTCGGGTTGACACGACCCGGCGTTCGCCACAATGCTTGCGGTCGATGCGCGCCCTCGTCGCCGCCGGCCTCGCCGTGTTCCTGGTCGTCACGGCCGCGGCGCCGCACGTCCACACGGGGCCCCACGGTGCGGACGACTGCGCCGTCTGCGTCGTCCGTCACGCGGACGCCGCGCGCACCGCGACGCCAGACGTCGCGCCGGTCGTGGTCGTCGTCGCCGCACCCGAGCGCGCGCCGGTGCTCCCGCACCTCGGCGGCGCCCCGCTGGGCGCGGTCCCGGGACAGTCACCTCCGATCGCCGCGTAGACGGGTAGTGTCCGGGTGGCGCGCGTGCGCGCCGCCTGCGCTTCGTCTCCGGGTGGCGCGCCGCGTGCGCGTCGAGGTGAAGAGCCATGCGTACCGTGCTCGCGGCGAGCGTGCTCGCCGCGCTGTCGGCATCCTGGCCGGCTCGCGGCCAGGATCCTGGCGCCGGTGGTTCGGCGCCGCCGCAGCAGCAGCCGCAGTCGACATCGCAGTCGGCGTCGCAGTCCCAGTCGTCACCGCAGTCGCAGTCCACTCCGCAGTCGCCATCGCAGCCCCCAGCGCAGCCCCAGTCCGACGAGGAGAAGCGAAAGCTCGAGGAGCAGATCGCGAAGGAGCTCGGCGCGACGCCTCCCGCGCAGCCCGCCGCCCCCGCCGCCACGCCCGGCGCGGCGCCCGACCAGGGCGGCACCGCACCCGCCGGGCAGGGGCCGCAGGGCGGCAGCCCGTACGCGCGCCTCCTGCTGATGCCGGACCTCAGCGCGATCGGCTCGTTCGGCGCCGCGCTCGACGGCTACGACGTCGCGACGCGGTCGCCGCGCCCCGAGGCATTCGGCCCGAAGGGCACGCCGCACTTCTACTTCCAGGAACTGGAGCTGGGGCTGCAGGCCGTCGTCGATCCCTACGTCCGCGCCGACGCGTTCCTCTCCTTCAACCCGGACGGCGTGGACGTCGAGGAGGCGTATGCCACGACGCTGTCGCTGCCGGCAGGCCTCCAGGTCCGCGCGGGGAAGTTCTTCAGCCCGTTCGGGCGCCAGAACCAGCAGCACCCGCACGTGCTCGAGTTCGTGGACATGCCGCTCGTGCGGAGCCGCCTCCTCGCCGAGGACGTGCTGTCCGGCCCCGGCGTCGACGTCGCGTGGCTGGCGCCGCTGCCGTGGTACGCGGAGCTCCACCTCGCGGCGCAGGACACGGCGCCGTACGGCGAGAAGGAAGGTGGCCTCACGGGCGCGGCGCGCCTGCTGCAGTACTTCCCGTTCGGCGACGCGGCCACGCTCGGCGTCGGGGTGTCCGCCGCGCGGCGCGGGGAGGGGACCGGGGGCGCGTTCCGCGACCTCGGCGGCGCCGACGCGTACCTCCGCGTCCGGCCGCTGCAAAGCCGGTCGTACCTCGCGCTGCAGGGCGAGGTGTACGCGCGCAAGTACCGCGACGTCCCCGGCCAGGACTCCGCGACGCGGACCGGCTGGTGGGCGCAGGCGTTCTGGAGGCAGGACGCATGGTGGGGCTGGGGCGTGCGCTACGAGCAGGCCCCGGCGGGCGTGCCGGACACGCCCGGCGCGACCGCTGCCGGCATCGAGCAGCGCGTGTCGGCGGTGGGCGCGTGGCTCCCGTCGGAGTTCCAGCGCATCCGGCTTCAGCTCGCCTGGGACCGGCCGCCGGGCGGCGGCGGCGGGCCCGAGGTGCTGCTCCACTTCGAGTTCGGCATCGGCGCGCACGGCGCGCACCCCTTCTAGAGAGGACCCCTCGGACATGAACCCGGCAACGAAGCTCCCCTCGCTCCTCCGCCTCGCCGCCGTCGGCGGCGCGGCCCTCCTCGCGGCGCTGCCGCTCCGCGCCGCGGCGGCCGTGAAGGTCGTCACCACGACCGAGGGCCTCGCGGCGCTCGCGAAGGACGTCGGCGGCAAGCGCGCCGACGTCGAGAGCCTGTCGCGCGGCGTGCAGGACCCGCACTTCGTGGACGCGAACCCCATGCTCGCGGTGAAGCTCCGGAACGCAGACCTCCTCGTGGACGTCGGCCTCGAGCTCGAGATCGGCTGGCTCCCGCCGCTCGTGAACCAGTCGCGGAACGCCGACATCCAGCCCGGCGGCAAGCGCCGGCTCACCGCGGCGAGCGCCGTGACGGTCCTCGACGTCCCGACCGGCCCGGTGGATCGCAGCCGCGGCGACCTCCACCCCGCGGGCAACCCGCACTTCCTCACCGATCCGCGGCGTGCGCTCCAGGTCGCGGCGGCGATCGCCGACAGGCTCGCGGCGCTCGACCCCGGCGGCGCCGCCGATTACCGGCAGAACCTGTCCGCGCTCCGGAGCCGGCTCGAGCCCGCGATGGCACGATGGCAGGCGCAGCTCGCGCCGGCGAAGGGGAGGAAGATCTTCACCCAGCACCGCACGTTCACGTACTTCCTCGACTGGAGCGGGATCGTCTCCGCGGGCGAGATCGAGCCGCGCCCCGGCGTGCCCGCGCCCCCGAGCTATCTCGCCGAGCTGGTCGGCCGGGCGCAGCGCGAGGGCGTGAAGGCGATCGTCGTCGAGGACTACTACGACACGAAGTCGGCCGAGGTCGTCGCCCGTCACGCCGGGGCCACGCTCGCCCGGATCCCCGGCGACGTCGGCGCGGAGCCGGGCACGCCGACGTACGAGAAGTACATGGACATGCTCGTGTCGCGCGTCGCGGGAGCGCTGCGATGAGCGCGCTCGTGGCGCTGGAGCGGGCGACGGTCGGGTACCGCGGGCGCGCGCTGCTTAACGGCGTCGACCTGGTGGTCGATCCCGGGGCGTTCCTCGCGATGGTGGGCCCGAACGGCGGCGGGAAGACCACGGTGCTCCGGTCGCTGCTCGGCGCGCTGCCGCTGCTCGGCGGCCGGCTCGTACGGCCGCGCCCGGTGCGGGTCGGGTACGTGCCGCAGCGGGACCACGTGGACGCGGTCTGGCCCTTCACGGCGGGCGAGGTCGCGCTGATGGGCCGCGTCCCGGGGCTCGGACCGTGGCGGCGGCCGGGTGCGGAGGACCGCGAGGCGGTGCGGCGGGCGATGGCGACGGTCGGCATCGAGCACCTCGTCGACATGCCCTACGGCGAGATGTCCGGCGGCCAGCGGCAGCGCACGCTCATCGCGCGGGCGCTCGCCGCCGAGCCGGAGCTGCTCGTGCTCGACGAGCCGACGAACGGGATGGATCCCGCGGCCGAGCTCGCGACGATGGACCTCCTGCGCGCGCTCCACCGCGCGGGCGGGCTCGCCATCGTCATGGTCTCGCACCGGCTCGAGGCGGTGGCGAACTACGCACAGGCGCTCGCCTTCGTGGACAAGGACCAGACCCTGTTCCGGGTCGGCTCGCTCGAGGAGATGCTCCGGCCGGAGGCGCTCGGCGCGCTCTACGGCCGGCCCGTCGCGGTCCGCGAGTTCGAGGGGCGGCGGATCCTCTACCCCGTGAACGGGGCTGGAGGTGCCGCGTGAACGAGCTCGCGCAGCCGGGCAAGCTCGCCGAGTTCCTCTCGGCTCGGGAGATCTGGGAGATCCCGCTCGCGGCCTCCGTCGTCGCGGGGGCGCTGCTCGGGTTCCTCGGCGTCTACGTGGTGCTGAGGCGCACCGTGTTCGTGTCCGCGGCGCTCACGCAGCTCTCGACGCTCGGGCTCGTGGCGACCCTGCTCGTCGAGGAGCGGGTGCACATCGAGACGGAGCACGCGTCGGAGCAGCTCGCCGTCGCGATCCTATTCTCGGTCGCGGGCGCGCTGGTCCTCGGCGCGCTCCGGCCGCGGCGGCTGCCGGCCGAGGCGAGCGTCGGCGGCGCGTGGGTGGCGGCGTCGGCCGCGGTGGTGCTCGGCGTGAGCCAGCTCGTGCATGCCGCCCACGACCTCGGCGGGATGGTCTTCGGGAACGCGGTCGCGGTGCCCGCCGGAGACCTGATGGTGATCGCGGTGGTCGCGCTCGTCTGCACCGCGGTCCACGCCCTGTTCGCGAAGGAGCTCGCGTTCGTGTCGTTCGACCCGGAGACCGCGCTCTCGCTCGGGATGCCGGTGGCGCGCTGGGACGCGCTCCTGTTCCTCACGATCGGGCTCGCGATCCCGGTGACGGCGCGGGCGCTCGGCGCGCTGCCGGTGTTCGCGTTCCTGACGCTCCCCGCGGCGGCGGCGCTCCTCGCCCGCGTGGGCTTCCGCCCGGCGTTCGCCCTGGCCGGCGGGATCGGCGTGATCTCCGCCGCGGTCGGCTACGTGCTGTCGTGGTTGTGGGAGATCCCGACCGGCGCGACGATGGTCGTGATCGCGGCGCTGTTCCTGGTGCCAGGGGCGCTGATGCGTCGGGGGCGGGGGTGACAGGCGGGCAGGGCGACGCCAGGGATCCTCCGTTCGCCCTGAGCGTAGGGCGCGCGGAGCGCGCCCGGAGTCGAAGGGGCGGGCGAGGTCCAGCGGCTCCACGCGGGCCAGCGTACGAGCGGATTCCGGCCCCCTTCGCTGGCTTCGAGAAAAGTCTTGACCGGCGGGGGGGCCACCTGTAGAACCCCGCCTCGCTTCGACGCTTTTCCCACCTGACGCGGGGTGGAGCAGCCAGGTAGCTCGTCGGGCTCATAACCCGAAGGTCGCAGGTTCAAATCCTGCCCCCGCAACCAGTCTGGTAGTCACCCGCCCCGCTGCCCTCCAAGGCAGCGGGGTTGGTCTTTTTCAGGGTCAGGCGCACCGCGTAGCCATCCGGCGAGGGCTCCATGAGGATCCCCTCCACGACCGCCTGGAGCAGCGCCTTGCCCTTCTGCGGCTTCGCCAGGACGGCGCTGGCGAGGTTCTCGATGACCGCGAGGACCGCTGCGCGGGAGTACGACGGGGGCGGCGTCGCGGCCTTGGCGGCGGGAGCCGCCAGGGCGAGAGCCGTGCGGGCGTCCAGCAGCTTCGCCTCCTCGGACTTCAGCTTCGCGGCGAGGGGCTCGGAGTAGCCGATCCGGGCGAGCGCCTCGGTGACCTTCTCGACGCGGGCCTCCGCGGACCGGACCTCCCGCTCCAGCCGCGCCACCTCGTCGTCCCGGCGCGCTGCTCGCGCGCGGGCCCGCTGGTTGGCCTCGTACGCGTCCGCGAGCCACCTCTCGTATTCGGGGGACGAAAAGTAGGACCGGAGCGCGGCCACGACGGCGTCCGTCAGGCGCGCCTCACCGATGGTCAGCCCATTCGCGCAGACCGACGCGCCCTTGTGGTGGCGCGCGGAGCAGCCGTACTGCGCGTAGGTCCGCCCACCCTTCATTTTCCGCGACACGATGGACAGGGGGGAGCCGCACGCCCCGCACCGGAGCAGGCCTGAGAGGACGTGGTCGAGGTAGCCGCTACGCCCTGGGCGCCCAGGGCGTAGCGGCGACCTTCGCCGCTTGGTCCTTCAGCCAACTCGCCCCCATGCGGATCCGCTGTGGCACGCGAGCCGAGGCGATGGCGAGGCGCATCGCCCGTTCCCCGGCGTCCGCCGCCAAGGTCAGAGGCTCCTGCCATCCGGGCAGATGCCAGGTGCGCGCGTCGATGTTGCGGCCGACGACAGCGACGCCAACCGTGTCCATGGAGGCCGAGGTCGAGCGCGACAGCCGCCGCATCGCGCCGCGTAGACCGGAGGCATGGACAACATCCCGACCCGCCGAGCCGCCCTCTACGTCCGCGTCTCCACCGACCGCCAGACCGCCGAGAACCAGATCGCCGAGGTCCGCCAGCTGGTTGCAGCCCGCGGCTACGAGCCGGTGATCTACGAGGAGGTGGAGAGCGCCGCGAAGGCCCGCCCCGTGCTCGACCGGATGCTCGGGGATGTTCGCGCTGGCCGCGTCCATCGCGGTCTGGGCACTGGACCGTCTCCACCGTTCGATGACGGGCGCGATCAACACCGTCCTCGAGCTGGATGCTTGGGAGCCCCCGTGCTGTCCGTCCGCGAGGGCTGGCTGGACACCTCCGGGCCCGTGCGCCCGCTGCTCGTCGCCATCTTTGGTTGGGTCGCGGAGCAGGAGCGGACGAGGCTGATCGAGCGCACGAAGGCGGGGCTGGAGCGGGCGAGGCGGGAGGGGAAAGCGGCTGGGGCGGCCGAGGGCGTCCGCGCTCAAGGTGGCCGCAGCCGTCGAGCGTGTCCGCGCCGGGGCGTCCATCCGCGAAGCCGCAGAGGCCGTTGGGGTGAACAGGGAGACCGTGCGGCGCGCCGTCCTCGCCGGGTGACAGCAAAGGGCCACCGGAGCGACCCCGTGGAAGCTCAGGCCAGCGGGCGGCCGCGGCGCGGACAGCGAAGGGGTCGTTTTTGGGCCGAGGTCGTCACCTGGGCAGAGGTAAGATCGCGCGATGGCCGCGCCTGGCGATGCCTCCGACGCCGCTCGGTTCCGTTCTTCGCTGCCTCTCGCGTCCGTCGCCGCCGCTGCCCTCACGGGCATCTGGACGTATCTGGTCCTGCTCCAGACTCCACCTCCGACGTGGTTCTTCTACGCTGGGGCTCACGGTCTCGACGCACTCGGCTGGCTGTTCTTGGCGTTCATCTGGTCAGGACTCTTGTGGGCATCCATGCGGCGCCCGCATCGCCGCTGGGCGGTCATGGCATCGGCGTCTATCGCGCTCACTCTCATCCTTGCGGTCTTGATCGTGAATGCGTGGGCGGGGTTCGTCGGTATTCCCTGATGCCCCCCGGGGCTTTCGCGGCGCTGTGACTCCCAGCCGGTGCACCTGCGAGCCCGTCGCTGGGCTGGAACCGCGCGCCGCGCGGCACGTAGGAAGAACGCTTCCTGACCACACCCTGGCGCTCCGCGCTGGGCATGAACATTCGCTCGCCCCGTGAGGCCATCCTTTCTAGCCGTGGCAGATGCCCAGCCAACTGGACGACGACGGTGGGTATGATGGCGCGCTGCGACGAGCGCTTTGAGAGCCGCGCCGAAATGCGCCCAGACACCGACCTCCGACCGATCTGGCTTCGCACCACGCACCAGTACTGGAAGGCGGTGCTGGCCTCGATCCTGTACCCAGCTCCCGTCGTCACGTTCGCCGCATCGTTCCTCGATCCGGAGCCGGAACGCGCCGCATCTTGGATGATCGCGACGGGCGCGGTGTGGCTCCTCGGGGGGCTCGTCGGGGCCTCCGTGAAGTGCCGCGTCTGCGACGAGTGGGTGTTCTTCTGGGCGTGGAGGCCGCCACAAACGCCTGCTGTGCTTTTTCGCATCGAGCGTTGCCCCAACTGCGGAGCGCGTTCGAACGACGAACGCCTCTGGTAGGCGCGCCGCGGTTCATCCGGTGCACCCCCCCCGGGGTTTCGCGGGCGATGTGACTCCTAGACGGTGGACCTGCGAGCCCGTCGCCGGGGGAATGCTCAGCGGCGACCGCGATCCTGGTACCTTGTCCTGCGATGCCTCCGCGCATACGACCCCTTCGCAATGGAGACGCCATCGGCAAGCCGGGGCATCGCAGCTCTTTTCGCCCCGCTGTGTGGGCCACGTGCGCCCTGCTGTTGGTCACCGCTTCGAGCGGGTGCCGGTCCCGCGAGTCAGCCGTCGACGCCAACCGCCTGTGCGCCCTATCCGCTGAAGTCACCAAGACGGGCAACAGCGACGCTCTTCTTGGAGAAATCGAGCACGAGATTGGGATCGAGCGGAAAGATCTCCGCGTTGATCGCATGGGGATCTTCATTCCGACGAGCGCCTTCTTCGTCGAGGAGCAGGGCATCTTCGTGGCAAGACCGGACGCCGTGCTGTCCGAGAGAGGGGATCCGGCGTTCGTCCGCGTGGAGTCGTGCATCTACCGGTACTCGATCAAGGGGTAGCCTCAGTGACGGCGCCCGCGCTTAGGCGTGGGGAGTGCGCCCGCAGCCTCGGCATGAAGAACGAGATCGGCCCCGGAGCGGGGGACTCCGAGGGCAGATGCGGGCCCCCGCAACCAGTTAGTTCAACACCGGGACGGCCGCTCGCCAGAGCGGCCGTTTCGCTTTTCAGCCGCAGGGTGGCCTTGAGCCGTCCGTCGCCCTGCGGCATCAGGACGACAGTCTCGACCAGCTCGGCGAGCCTTGCGCGGGCCTGACGGGGCTTCTTCGCGGCAATCTCGGCCAGATCGGCGAGTCGGTCGAGGAGAATTGCCGCCGAGAGCTTCGGGCGGACGATCCGCTTCGGCGTTCCTGCCGCCCTGGCCAGCTGCGCCCGCAGGCCCCTGGCCCGCTCCTCCTCGACCCGGAGCTTCCGCTCCAAGGGCTCCGAGTAGCCGATCCGGGCGATGGCGTCGGCGACCTTCTCGATGCGAGCCTCCGCGGCGGCGAAATCGGCGGTCAGTCGGGCGTGACCATCGGTCGAAGCGGCGCCCCGCCGCGCCGCGCCTCGGCGGCGGCGGCTACGTCGGAGAGCCAGCCCGCCACTTCAGGGGAGGCCAGGCGCTTCCGAAGCGCCGTAAGCACCTCCACGTTTAGCGTCCGCTCGCCGATCGTGCGCTTGTTCGAGCATCCCATCTCACCGCGCGAATGACGGGTCGAGCAGCCGAACCGAGCGTACGCCACGCCGTCCTTGATGCGCCGGGCGACGACCGACATCGCGCCGCCGCAGACGCCACACCGCAGGAGCCCTGACAACGCATAGCCGGTCGACTCGCGTTTCCGGTTCGACGGGCGGGCATTGCCGGCGTGGCGCGCCTGAACCCTGGCCCACAGTTCCGGAGACACGATGGCCAGGTCCCGCCGCTCCGTGCGTACCCACTCCGCCTCGGGGCGCGCGATGCACCGGCGCTTGCCGGTCGCAGGGTCCTTGGTCCACTTCCGCTTGTTCCAGACGAAGCGGCCCACGTACCGCTCGTTGCGAAGCATCGAGTGGAGGAGGCTCTTCGACCACCCGGGAGCGCCCTTCTTCGCGGCGCCGTCGGCGGGAGCCTTGCGGCCAGCGAGCCCGCGGAGAAGGCCCAGAGCGCCCTTCGAGCTTTACGGATAGTGCTCCTCAGTGCACCGGGGGAGACGACGTCACCCACGTCTTTGCTGAAGGTCGCGAGAGCGACCAAGCGACTGCCACTACTGGCGCGCCGTTGAGAATGACCACGGCCACCGGCACGATGAAATCGACCGGGCCGGGCCGCGCTGCCGCAAGCGTGATGAGCGCCACCAGCAGAATGAGCGCGAAGACGAGCGATGTCGCGAAGCTGACGGCGAACGCCACGTAACGAGTCCGCGCGCCGCGCCGGAGGAGTCCACGAACCGTGAACATCGCGAACGCGGGGCACAGAGCCAACGAGATGACCGTCACCACCTGCGCGAACAGGTCAACCCCGGTGTGGTCAGTCAACCCGGCCACGCTGTGGGCAAACGCGGCGAGCCCGAGCAGGCCAACCAACGATGCAGCGATGATGGCGACGAGTATGGAACGGGGCATGGCAGTACCGACTCTACCGGATGGTCAGCCCCAAGAATAAAGCTAACGGCGTTTCGTCGGCGGCAGCGCGCTCGTGTCGCCGATCAGCCAGGAACGCGCTGGGGGACAGGGCGCTCGCTGCCCGCTGATGGAGGTGAATTTCCGTTGGTTCCACGCCCAGCGGCCCGCGTACTTGGGGTTTCGGAGCAGCGCGCGCACGGTGGACATGGCCCACCCCTTGATCGGCTTCTTGCGCGCGGAGTCCTCCAGCGGCGCCGGGATGTGCTCGGCGTTCAGATCCTTCGCGATCCGCCCCGGAGCCTTGCCCGAAAGTAGTCCTGCTCGATGCTCGATGCGTCCTGATGGTCGGTGGAGAACCGGGCGTGGATCGCGACCTTAGGGCTCCGCACCTGTTTGGCAGTGTCACGCCGTAGCTCTAAGGGGAGCCCGGCGGATCGTCCTGTTGCAGGGCGTCCACGATGGCCTGGGCCCGGCGGACCACCGCAGCGAAGGAGGGCCGGGTGGGGAGAGCAGCTCCGACACAGCGGCGGTAGGCGTCGAAGGCTGCGTCTTCTCTGCGAGGGCCCCACTTCGCCTCGCAGGCTGTGATCTGTTCGAGACCCGGGCTTAGGTCCGTGCTCACAACGTAGATCCGGTTCCCCCGTTCAACCTGCACCACGAGCGTAGCGGGAGGCCAGGGACCTATGTCCTGCGCCACCAGGCCGACGGAGGCTCGAGCCCGCTGGGTCGAGGGCCCGTGCCGCACCGGGACCTCAGTGAAGGAGGTGTAAGCTGCGTCACCTATCACGGTTGCGCTGACGAGGACCTCGTCCACCGTTCGATAGTCAAACGACTTGGTCGTGGCCACAGTGTGCGCGAATAGGGCCCGGGTGGTGACGAAGAGGGTGCTTGACTGCCACTTGAAGAGGAGGCCGTCCGCCATCTCCGTTGAGCCGACGCCCCAGAACCCGTCGTAAGCGGGTGCGCCCGGCCCCTGGATCCCGGCGAGCCGCACCGGACCGATGATTGCCCGAAGCTGGCTTGCCAACTCGGCACGTGCTCGGTCCTGGTCCTTCTCCATGCCTCCGTCGGCACAGCGGATGTTGGCCGCGGCCCGGGCGTCCAGGTACCGTTGTTCAGACGCGGAAGGCGCGGGAAACGCGGCGACGTGGAGGGCGAGGAGAAGTGTGAGCTGCATGAGAGATGAAACTATACGTCCTGCTACGAGGGGCGGCGCAGCCAAGAGCGCGCGGCGATCGCGCCCCCCGTCACCTTCTCGATGGCGAGCGCGGCGCCGAGCGTCGGGGTCCGCTCGCCTCGGCAGTAGCGGTCGAGGCTCGCCTTGGTGACCCCGAGGGCCTTCGCTACCTGCTCCCGGGTGCGACCCGATCCGTCGATCCACTTGGACAGGGCGTTCTCGCTCGCCCGGGGGCGGCCCCTGCTGCGTGCCGTGTTAGAAACCATGTGGGTTTTATTCTGACGGGCCGCGGACGGGCTGGTCAAGCCGAACGCGAGCGCCCCGACGACGGCCCTGCTCAAAATCCCCCCTCCCGGGCCCCCTACTGCCGATCGCCAGGCAGCAACGCGGCAAGCGCGAGACAGCCAAGACCGACGCAAACCAGGATGAAGCCTGGCCTGGTGAACGCGCCCGTCGCCGCGAGTCTCTCGAAGAGGCTCTGGGTGAGGGCCTTGGGGTTTGTTCGGGGAAATGGCAGCGCCATTACTCCGACCGCGGCAAGGCAGATACCGACGACTTGCAGGATCTGTTTCGCGCGTCTCACAGCGCGAGCATACCGACCATCCACTGAGTCTGCGGGACTACTTGTCGAGACGTGCGGCGGCAAGTGTGTAACGCCCAAGTACCGGCTGCCCCCCCCCGGGCTTCGATCCGCTGGATCCCATCTGACGGTGCACCTGCGAGCTCGTCGCCGGGGTAGCATCGTGCTTCCCATGATCGACCGGCGTGGCCCCGGGCCTATCTACTCGGACAGCCCCGCTTTCCAGATCGAAATCGAGCTGGAGAGCGGTGACGTGATTGAGATCGAGGCGCGGAACATTGTGATCGCCCCAGCTGCCTAGGGCTGCCACTCGCTGATCTCATGAGGCCCTTCTTCCTCGAGCCGGCCTTCTGGAGGTCCGCCATCTACGCGGTCCTCCGCTCGCTCGGGATCTCCCGCCAGAACGCCTACCGCGTGATGGTCCGCGCCGAGCCCATTTGGCTGCAGGATGAGCAGACGGGCAAGCGCGAGGCGTTTGGCCGGTACGCTACACATGTCGTGATGGCCCAGTGTGACGCTGACGCCCGAGTCGCTGCTGTTGAACTGGTGCGCGAGGCGTTGCGTTTGTAGGCGGAACGACGGACCCCAGGTCGCAACGAGTATCGAGCCCCCGCAACCACTGTTAGACGGACTGAGGACCCCGGATCCCTTGATCATTCCAGCCACGCGGTAGCCTTCCGGGCACGACGTGAGGGCCAGCGGGCCGAACGCTCGGGCGAACGTGGCGCGGAGCCGATCGGGGTCCTTCATCCCGAGGTGCGCGCGAGGGCTGCTCGATGGCGACCAGATCGGCTGTGTCGCGCTTCTTCAACTTGCGCGTGGGCTGGCAGCGCGCGGACGGTGGACATGGCCCACCCCTTGATCGATATTCCCTTTACGCTGGACGGTAGGGTCTCGATCGACCTCATTCCAACGGGCTTCAGGCCGTGAGGGGCTTCTGATGCTGCCGCTGAGCGATCCAAGTTGGAAGGCTCTCAAGGGCGGCTACAAGGTGCCCTATGACGCTTCGGTCCCACTGGCGCGGCTGGAAGCCGGGGACGACGTGTGGGAGGAGCTTTGGCAGGAGCTTCACCACCAGGGCGACGTAGGCGAGGCCTCGTACGCGTCGGTTCCGCACCTGGTTCGCATCTGTAGTGATCTCCCAAGTCGCGACTGGAACGTCTACGCGCTCGTCTCGACCATCGAGGTGGAGCGACACCGAAAGTCCAACCCTCCGCTTCCTGAGTGGGTCCGTGCTGACTACGAGAGGGCGCAGAAGAACCTGTTGGCGCTCGGGCTCAAAGACCTCGGACGCGTCGAGGACGCGCTCACGATCCGCAGCATCCTCGGCGCCGTGGCACTCGCGAAGGGGGCTCTCAAGTTGGGGACGTGGATCGCCTTCGCCGATGAGTCGGAGATCGACGAGATGCTCAACGACCGCCAAGCATGGTCGGAGCTTTACCGGCAGGACTTGCCGTAGCGTCGAGCCAGTCCGTCAAACTGGACCAGCACGCCCCCGCAACCACCGTCATCTACTATTGGTGAATCGTGCTCAGGTCGCACGTGCTCAGGTCGCACCACTTCGAGCGCGCCTGGACGAGCTGCCCGTCGGGCCGGGTTGGCTCTGATCGCTCCTCAGGAAGTCCACCAACGCTTTCAGCTTGGGCGCGAGGTTCACGCGGCTTGGGTAGTACAGGAAGTACCCGGGAATCTGCGGGCAGTACTCCTCGAGCACCCGCACCAGCCGCCTCTGGGAGACGAGCTGACCCACCATGCTGTCGAAGACGTACGCGAGCCCGAGCCCCTCGACCGCCGCATCGACGAGGACGGCCCCGTCGTTCGTGACCACTTGCCCGTCGACCGCGATCTCGAAGTCGCTGCCGCGCTCCCTGAATCCCCAACGAACCACGCTGCCCTTCGTGTTCCGCAGGTTGATGCAATCATGAGCATGGAGCTCGGAGGGATGTGATGGCTTCCCGCGTCGCGCGAAGTAGGAAGGCGCGCCCACCACCACGACCTGCTGGTCGGCGCTGACGCGGACGCCGATCATCTCGCGGTCGAGGCTCTTTCCGAGGCGCAGCCCCGCATCGAATCCCTCGGCGACGACATCCGCCAACGCCTCGTCCAGCGAGATGTCGATCCGAATGTCCGGGTACGCAGCCAGGAACCGCGCCAGCTTCGGCTTCAGGACATCCGCGTAACCGGTCCGCAACATGGTGAGACGCAGCAGCCCGGCAGGACGCCCGCGCAGGGCTCCGAGCGACTCGATCGCATCGTCGATCCCGTCGAGCGCCGGCTTCAGCCGCGCGACGAATTGCGCGCCCACCTCGGTGAGCCCGACGCTCCGGGTCGTGCGCTGAACGAGGCGCACCCCAAGTCGCTCCTCCAGCGCGCGAACGCTCTGGCTCATGGCGGACGGGGTGACGCGCAGCTCGGCCGCGGCGGCCCTGAAGCTGCGCTTCTGTGCGACGCGAAGGAGCGCCCTGAGCCCGGACAGGTCGTCACGCATAATGCAGCTCTGCTTAACAGCGCATGCACGATTCGGCGTCTTCTTCCGACGCTTTCCCCTGCGTAGGTTGGCTCCGTGGCGAGCGAGAACGGATCGCTCGTCGGGAACCACACGCTCGACGACGAGAAGATCGTCCGCCTGGAGATCGGCTGATGTCTCGCGAGATGCATCACCGCGTTGATCCGACGGAGTTCGCAGGCAAGCGCGCGCTGGTCACGGGCGGCACCGAGGGTGTGGGCGAGGCGACCGTGTGGCGCTTGGCCGCTGCGGGTGCCAAGGTCGCGACCACGGCCCGCTCCGGGCTGTCGAACGGCCAGTCACCCGACCTCTTCGTCCAGGCCGATCTGAGCACGGTCGCTGGCGTGGGCGAGGTCGTCCGTGCCGTGCTCGAGCGGTTCGGCAGCCTCGACATCCTCGTTCACAACGTCGGAGGGTCGTCTGCGCGGGGCGGCGGGTTCGCTTCGCTCACCGACGAGCTGTGGCAGCGGGAGCTGGAGCTCAACTTGCTGGCTGCCGTGCGCCTCGATCGTGCGTTCCTGCCGTCGATGTTGCAGCAGGGCTCGGGCGCGATCGTCCACGTCACGTCGATCCAGCGCCGTCTTCCGCTCCACGAGGCGACGCTCGGCTACGCCGCTGCCAAGGCGGCGCTGGCCACATACAGCAAGGGATTGTCGAACGAGGTGGGTCCGAAGGGAATTCGCGTGAACGCCGTGGCGCCGGGGTTCACGGAAACGGCGGCGGCGCATCGGCTCATCCTCCGCCTCGCGGAGGAGCGTGGCGTGGACGAGGACGCCGCTCGGCAGGGCCTCATGGAATCGCTCGGCGGCATCCCGATCGGCCGCCCGAATCGCCCCGAAGAAGTCGCGGAGCTGATCGCGTTCCTCGTCTCCGACCGAGCTCCGTCGATTCACGGAGCGGAGTACGTCATCGCTGGCGGTACGATCCCGACCGTCTAGGGGCCAGTCAGCGGCGCCGTCTCGCATGGGGCGCGACCGATGGCCGTTTCCCGGCCGCCGGGTCGAATGCGTGGGTCCCCCTTCCAACGGCTCGTCGGGAGGCCATCTCTTCTGTGCCGAGTCTGTCGATTCGGGCCGGTGTGGTTCGTGGTCCTGGTGGAGGACGAGAGTATGCCCAAGATCGTCGTGAATGCATTTCTGACCCTGGACGGGGTCATGCAGGCTCCCGGCGGCCCCGACGAGGACCGCGACGGTGGCTTCGTGCACGGAGGCTGGCAGGCCCCCTATCTCGACGACGTCGGGGGACGGCTGGTCACCGAGGGGATCGCGGACGCCGACGGCTTCCTGCTCGGGCGCAAGACCTACGACATCTTCGCCAACTACTGGCCCAAGGTCACCGACCCCAACAACCCCATCGCGACCGCGCTCAACTCGCGGCCAAAGTACGTGGTGTCGCGCAGCCTCGATCGCGTCACCTGGAACAATTCCAGCTTGATCAAGGGCGACGTGGTCGCCGAGCTCCGGAAGCTCCGGCAGCAGCCCGGCCGGACCGTGCACACCTGGGGCAGCACCGACCTGCTCCAGACGCTGCTGAAGAACGACCTGATCGACGAGTACCGGCTGTTCATCTTCCCGGTGGTGCTCGGCTCCGGCAAGCGGCTCTTCGGCAGCGGCACGGTGCCGGTAACGCTCAAGCAGGTAGAGTCGGTCACGACCGGCAAGGGCGCGACGTACCACCGGTTCGAGCGCGGCGGGAAGCCGGAGTACGGGCAGATCGGCACTTAGATCGCCACGATGGCCCGCCCATGCCGGCCCTGCCCGCTCGAGGCAAGCAGACGGAAAGGAACCTGATGCGGCCCAGGCCGACGAGGTGGGTGGCGTTCGTAGTGGCGATCGTTGCGTCCCAGCCCAGCGCAGCGGCGGAGCCCGCTGCTGCCGGCAACGGCCGGAAGACGACGATCACCGTGACCGTCGACGAACTGGGGATGCTCTCGTCTTCGGATCCGGCGCTCGCACGCGTGAAGGAACTCCGGATCGACGCAACGTGCACACGGACGCTCGAGACCGCGGTGCCGCTGCCGGCTACTCTTGGAGACCTGGCCACGCTGGAGGCTTTGCACCTTGGCCCGGAAGGCCGCCAGGACTGTGACCTGGTGGTCACGCTGCCGGCAAACCTCGCGAAGCTGAAGAAGCTCAAGACCCTGAGGGCAGACGATGCGTTCGAGCCGACCTACGCGGTCCCCTCGTTCATCGGCGAGTTGAGTGCGCTCGAGAACCTCGGGCTCATGCGGTCGCATCTCGCTGCCGTTCCGGACTTTGTCGGCAAGCTGAAGCGCCTCAGGCTGCTAACCCTCTGGAGGAACGAGATCCGCGTCGTTCCCGAGTTCCTCGCAGAGCTCCCGGAACTCGAAGAGATCGATCTCTCGTACAACGAGGTGCATCGACTGCCGCCGGTGCTCGCGAAGGCCCGCGCCCTGCGGCGGATCAGGTTGGGGAACAACCACCTCACGCTGGCGGAGCAGGAGCAGTTGCGCCGCGAGTTCCCGAACGTGGCGTTCGATTTCGCGAACGAGTACGACGACGGCGTGGCGAACGACGAAGCGTCGGGGCGTTGAGCGAAGTGCCAGCGCGGGCCGCCGCTTCTTGGGCCAGCGTCACGGCTCCGACGTAGCGCTTCAGGAACTCGCGCCCGCGCTCGGTACCTTCTCGACCCCCGTGCTCCAGAGGCCTATTCCAGATCCCAGGGCACGGGTGCGTCCACCGCCCGGCATGGCTGGTACTGACGTCAGCGCGACGCTCTCATTCCGTCCAGCGTGACCTCGACGAGCCTGCGCACGGCGCTTCGGTTCGGCAGGCTGCCCGCGGCCGTGAGCGCGTGAAGGCAGTACGTGGCCAGCTCACCCGGCGCGACATCGTCGCGAACGTCACCGGCCTCCACGCACTCGACGAGGAGGCCCTGGAGCAGCTCTCTCAACTGCTGCTCCCCTCGTGAGACGTGCTCGCCGCGATGCAGGAGCGCCGCGAGCTCGGTGCGCTGACGCTCGTGGCAAATCACCCCGAACGACTCGAGCACCGCTCGGAGCCGCTCGCCAGGTGCTCCGCCCCCGCTCCGGAGCGAGGCGAGCCTCTCGAGATGAGCGGCGACGTGCCGCTCGTGCCATGCGACGAGGATTCCCTCGACGTCCGGATAGTACTTGTACAGCGTCGCGCGTCCGATGCCGGTCTCCTCGGCGATCCGGGACATGGTCACCGAGCGAAGCCCGTGCTTGGCCACGAGCGCGGCGGTGGTGTCCAGGATCGCGTCCCCGACCTCACGACGGTGCTCCTCGATGGTGTCGCTCCAGAGCTTCGGCACGACACCAGTATACCCCGATGCGGAGCGATACACCGTGACTTGACAGAGACACAGTGTATCGATAAGTCTCCGTCGTACTGGAGGCATGGATGATCTGGCGGAACCTGATCGCAGCTTCGCGTCGGAAGAGGATTCCCGTTCATCTGCTCGCCGGGGGCTCGCTGGTGACGTGCGCGGTCCTCCTGGCGCACGCGCGGCCCACATGGCGGGCCATCGGCATCGCCGCAACGGCGCCGGTGGCGCTCCATGCCGGGGCGGTCGTCGCCGTCCACCTCGGCGTTGGAGTCGCCGCCGCTGGGGCGCTGCTCGTCGGCTCCCGCTCGCGCCGGAGGGCGTACCAGGGGAGGAGCGACGCGTTCGGTGCGACGCTGCACTCTCCGCGGCTCTACGACTGGCTGGCGGCCGCACACTCGCTCGGCGCGAGCGCGCGCGTGCACGAGCGCACGCTCGACGTCGCGGGCGTCGCCGCGGGGGAACGCGTGCTCGACGTCTGCTGCGGCACCGGAACGCTCGCGCTCGCCGCGAAGCGGCGCGTGGGGGCAGCAGGTTCGGTAAACGGCGTCGATGCGTCCGCGGAGATGATCGCACGCGCGAGGGCCAAGTCGGCGCGAACCGGCCTGCCGGTCACGTTCGACGCCGGCGCCGCGCAGGCGCTGTCTTTCCTCGACGCGACCTTCGACGTCGTCACCTGCACGCTGGCGCTGCACCACCTGCCCGAAGCGGCGCGCGGGCGGGCCCTGGAGGAGATGGCACGCGTGGTCAAGCCCGGCGGCCGGATCGTGATCGTGGAGTTCGGGGCGGCGCGTGGGGCTCGGGCGCTGCTGAATCCACTCGCGCTGCTCCACGGGCGCGACGCCGGGGCGCTTCTCGAGCGGACCACGGAGTCGTTGAGGCGTTCCGGATGCGGGCCTGTCGTCACGGGTGCCCTTGGCCCGGGGAGCCTCGCCTACGCACTCGCGCGCCGCGACGCGCAGCAGGCGGCTGACAAGGGTGAGGAGGTCGCTCGTGGTCGTGGCGTGCATGGCGCCGTCCCCGGCGGAAGCCGCGCGGGCGTTCGGGAGGCATGACGTGAGGCGGGACGATTGCTTGCGGACGAATCGAGTGCGCGTCGACTGGTCTGCACCGCAGGGACATGTTCGAGCGGGGCCGCTCGCCGTCCGGGTCCTCGGCTGCGGCAGCCCGACGCTCCTGCTCCATGGGCTTCTTGGATCGAATCGGTACTGGGGCGGCGCCTTCGACCGGCTCGCGGACGGAGGGACCTTGCTGGTCCCGGATCTGCTCGGGTTCGGCGCATCCCCGCGACCGCTCTCCGGGTACGGACCGGAGGAGCACGGGCGCGCCGTGATCGCGTCGTTGCGCGATCTGAACGTCGGCGAGCCACCGCTCGTCGTGGGCCACTCGCTCGGTGCGTTGATCGCGATCTGGCTGGCGTGCAACCATCCCGAGCTGGTGAGGGGCGTGATCGCGTTCGCACCGCCCCTCTTCCGCGACGCTCGGCATGCGCGCCGGCAGATCGCGAAGCTGGGCGCGCTCCAGCGGGTATTCGGGCTCGAGAATCGAGCGGCGACCTGGCTCGCCGGGCTGGCGTGCCGCAACCTCTGCTCGGCGCGCCCGCGCCTGGCGACGCGGCTCTACTCCGCGCTCCGCCCCGCCTTTCCCGGCCCGGTGCTGGAGGACGCGACACGGCATTCGTGGAGCTCGTACTCGGAGACCGTGACGCGGGTGATCCTCGCTGCAGAGGGAGCGGAGTGGGTGGCAGCGGCACGCCCGCCGATCCTCATCGTGGCGGGAACCAGGGACCGGTACCTGGATCTCGGGTTCCTTCGCGAGCTCGTCGATGGACGCCCGCGTCACCGGCTGGAGGTCTGGGATGGCGAGGGACACGATCTCCCCCTCACTCGGCCGGATCGGTGTCTCGACAGCATCGAGCGCTGGCGGCGCGTCGCGCCGTGAAGCCGAGCGCCCGACCCGAACCGGCGAGGTACGCGTGGAAGACGCGAGCCTCCCATTTCTTTCGCAGTCGTCGCCGGGCCCCCGGTGCCTTCGCCGCGATGGGACTCCTGGGCCGGTGGACCTGCGAGCCCCTCGCCGGGCGGTCTTCCCGTCGCGGGGCGCCGAGGCACGAGCGACCAGGGCCATGCGGCGCTCTCGGTCCTGTCAACGTGCTCAATGAGCAGCTCGACCGACCGACTGACCAACACGGCCGAAGATGCGAGCAAGGCTTCCGGCCAGCGATGGTCGTTCAGGAACCAGGTAGCCGCGGCGAGCGAGCGAAGCGCACGTGCACGGTGTGCGCGGCCCGCGTGGCGGCTCGTCGCCGTGAGCGTGTAGCTGCCGGTCTTTGCGCCGCGGCCAGCCGGCGCGGACGGGCCGAAAGACTTGCGGGCGCCACCTCCAGGCCTGGGCCACGCGAAGCGACACCACCTGCTCCGCCCCTGGGTCGGCGTGAAGACATCGCTGACAGTTGGCCAACGTTCACGAGGACGAACGTCTCGGAAACCCATCAAGGACCCGATCCGTTTCGCCGCAGGCTTCAGAGAACGTGCTCGCCGTGAAGGCCAGCGCCTATGCTCGACATTGTTGGGTCCACGGACGGGGGCACCATGCGCTTGCGCAATAGCGTCGCTTCCGGGGTGCTGTGGACTTGTCTCGTTTGTACCTCGTGTCATCACGAGAAGAGCGCGCCCCCGATCCCGTCTCCGACGGGAATCCGATTCCCACCGAAAGACGTGGCTGGTGCCGTCCACGCCATCGCCGTCGGGGATGACGGGACCGTCTACGTCGGCGGGAGCTTTGGGCACGCCGGGCCGCCGGAGGGCTCGGGGGTGCCGCTCTCGGAAGCCACGGGGGAGCCGATCGAGCCGTTTCCGGTGGTGGATGGGCACGTCGCAGCCGTCGTGCCTGATGGGCGGGGCGGCTGGTACATCAGCGGCTCGTTCACGCAGGTCGGGGGGGTAGCGCGAAGCGGGATCGCGCACCTGCTGGCGGAGGGCTCGCTCGACCTCGCCTGGTCACCCGCGGTAACGGGTGGCGTGCTGGCCTGCGTCGGCGGGACGCTCTACGTACAGTCCTGGACGTTCGACGCGAAGGCCCTGGAGTTCATCACCAAGCTCCTTGCGCTGGACCCCTCCGGTCAGCCTACCGCCTGGCAACCGCCTCCCGTGACGGGCTTCGTGTCTGCGCTCGCCGTCTCTGGAAACACGGTGTACGCGGGCGGAGACTTCACCGCGGTCGGCGGCGAGCCGCGATCTCAGCTCGCGTCGTTCGACGCCACCACCGGCACGCTGACCGCCTGGGCGCCGCAGCTGAGTGCCGGCATCTACCATGGGACCTCGACCGTCCAGGCCCTGGCGCTCGTCGGAGACGTCCTGTACGTCGGCGGCTCGTTCGACAAGGTGGACGGCGAGTCCCGCATCGGCTTGGCGGCCTTCGACGGATCCGGCCAGCTCACCTCCTGGGGACCGCCGATCTACTCCGGGTCCGTGTTCGCGCTCGCCGCCCGAGGGTCTACCATCTACGTCGGCGGCTGGTTCGAAGCCTTGGGCTCGGAGGCCCGTTCTGGCCTGGCGGCCATCGACAGCGGCGGCCAGGTCCTGCCCTGGGGCCCTGCCACCGACGGCACGGTACTGGCGCTCGCGATCGACGGCGACACGATCTTCGTCGGCGGAGGGTTCACGGGGATCGGGGCCGTGCGCCGTTCGAGGCTCGCGGCCGTGGGCCTCGACGGTGCCGTCAGCGGGTGGGCTCCAGAGCCGGACCCGGGGCCAGAGCTCGTCACGGCGAGCGGCGTCTGGCAGTACGACAACCACGGGGTTCTCGCCCTGGCCGCCGCCTCGGGGAAGGTGTTCGCGGGCGGCAACTTCGAGTACGTCGGGAGCCGGAGCGTCCGTCGGGGGCTGGCCGCCTACGACTCCGCAGGACACCTGACGACGTGGGCGCCCCACGTGGATGGCGAGGTGTGGGCTCTCGCCTGGAGCGCGGGCCGTCTGTATGTCGGCGGTGATTTCCAGGCGATCTCCGGCACGCCACGCGCGAACCTCGCGTCAGTGAGCGCCGCGGGCGAGGTCTCCTCCTGGAACCCCGGGGTCGGCGGAGCGGTCCATGCGCTTCTCGCCACTCCGGAGGCGCTGTTCCTGGGCGGCGCGTTCGCGATCGTGGGGGGGCGACCCCACCTGAACCTCGCAGCGGTCGGGCTGGATGGCGGGCCGCCGCTCACGGCTGACCAGTCTGGCTGGAACCCGTCGCCCAACGCCGTCGTCACCTCGCTGACCGCCGAGGGCGGTACGCTGTACGTGGGCGGGTATTTCACGGGCTTCGGCAGCACCGAGCGGCTGGGGCTCGCCGCGTTCGATTCGCGGCTCAGCCTCGCGCCGTGGGGACCGGCCCTGGGCAGGGCGACTCCCGATCCTGCCGATGCCCCCGGTGCGACGGCGCTCGTTGCTCGCGGCGGCATCGTCTACGTGGCGGGACACTTCGACACGCTGGCTGGCAACGCCAGTACGTGCGTGGCCCTCGTGGACGCGAACGGCCAGGTGCTGGATGCCTCGGTGGCAGATGGCCTGTACTACCCCTGGAACGAGGTCAGCGCTCTCACCGCGACGGACGATAGGCGCGTGGTGATGGTGGGCGAGCTGGCGGCTCTGTTTTGGGAGTCGCCGTGGCCGCCGGGCCTGCGCTCGGACATCACGGGTGCAGCGTTTCTCGGCGCCGGCGGGTTGTCGACCGCAGTTCCGGTCCCGGCCTACGTCCTGGACACCACCCGGCTGTCCTTCCTCCCGCGGGCGCGGGCCGTGGCGGTCGCCGGAGGCAAGGTCTACGTCGGCGGCGTCTTCCACTGGGATCTCCCCGGGGGTGGCGTCGTTGACAACCTGGCCGCCGTCGACACCGCCAGCGGCCAGATCGCGGACTGGACACCCATTCTCCGACCGTGAACCGACGAACGCATTCACGAGTCCGGGGCTGACGTGCACCGCGCCTTCGCCGGGCGTGGTCACCTGCGCGGCGGGGACGTCGCAGGCGACGTGTTGCCGCCTATTCCCGAAGTAGCCGTGACGGAGATCTTCGCGCAGGAGGGAGCCTAGCCACCGGCGGGGGTCGGGTGCCACGCGCCGGCTGGGTGGCCCGGTCGATAGGCTGACTGACTCGGCTTCATCGAGCCCGGCGCGCTCGAACCGAGAAGCGCGCGACGGCTCGAACTGCCGACGTTTCGCTGCCACGAGGCGCCGTCGAGGGTCGACGTCACGGCGGCCAAGCGGGGTCCTGTCGCGGGTGTTTCCTCCTCCGATCCACGCCGCGCGCTAGATCGTCTGGGTGGCGGACTCGACCGCGACTGCCAGCGTGGCGCGCGCCCAGCCGAAGCGCGCCTTGATGACCTCGAAGTCCGGCCCGGAGGTCACGAACGACGCCTTGCCCCTCACCAGGAACCCTGTGCCGGCGCCCTGCAGGCCCCGGACCTTCACGCTGCCCGCCGTGAGCAGGACGCGATCGTCAAAGGCGACGTTCGCCTCGGTCTTGTTCATGTAGCCGGCGGGGATGAGCAGCCTTTCGTCATTGGAGATGATGACGTAGGAGTTCCAGGTGTTCACCATGTGCGGTCCGTCCTGGCCGACCGTGGCGATCGCGACCACACCCTCGTGCTTCAGCACCTCTCGCAGCTTCTCGGGAATCATCTCTTCCTCTCTTTCCTGCTTCGATCCGAGCTTCACGCCCGGCGCCGCTTCGTGCTCCGTGCACCGGCCGTCCTGCGCTTCCCCGGCGTTCGCTCGCTCCTGCGGAGTTGGAACCAGCGCTCGGCGTCCCGCAGGTACTGCTCTGGAGCCTTCCTCTCGAACTCGCGGCCCAGGTCGGCCAAGGTCTTGGACGCGAGGAACTGCTGGAGGGCGCGCTCCGCCTCCTGCATGAAGAGATGGATCCGGCACATACCGGTGACGCTCCACGCCGGCGGCGCCTCTCCGAACAGCGCGCAGTGCCGCCGGATCTCGGCGCACTCGAACAGCGTGCGATCGGGATCGACGGCCGTGAGGACGTCGTGAACGGCGATCCGCTCCGGACGCCGCGCCAGGACGAACCCGCCGCGGACGCCCTCGCTGGCCCGCACGAGGCCCGCCTTCTCGAGGCGCGTGAGGATCTTTGCGAGGAACCTCTCAGGCAGCGCCTGGAACGTCGCGAGATCCTTCACGCTGACCGGCTCCGCCCTCGCCGAGAGGACGAGGAGAGAGTGCAGCGCGTACTCGGCTCCTGCTCCGTACAGGGATGATTTCAACTAGCACCTCACGGGTCGCAGATAGCGCGAAGGGGAGTCGCTGTCAATGGAGCTGGTCCGCACGCGCTCGTGCGGCCCGCGCGGTGGTCGTCGCCGTCATCCGCACCGGCGGACGACGAATGGAAGACATTCGGGCACCGCGGGCTTCCTCGGGTGCGGTCGTTTGGTGGCCCGCCGCGCGCGCTTCGGTCCCGTCTGGTTGCCGACGTTCGCGCGTCGCCATGAGGCGACGCTGGAAGTCGGCCGCGTTCAGCGGTAGGAGCAAGGCATGAAGATCCTCCTCGGATTGACCAAGGTCTGGACCACCACCGAGCGCCGCCAGCTGAAGCAGGTGGACCTGCGAGAGTTCCTGATGGAGCACTACCCCCGGGAGCACGGGTGGCGCGATGAGAAGGAGGCCCTCGTCTTCCTCCAGAACGCGCTCGGGACCGAGTACCTGCAGCAGGTGCTCCGGTCGATGAAGGACGACAGCAGGAACGTGATCACCCGGGAAGATCCCGAGGTCACCCAGAAGAAGTTCTGGTTCGAGAAGTGCGAGGACGGGAAGTAGGGAAGTAGCCGATCCCTGAGGACCTCCGAGCCGCGTTCGCGCTGGAAGAGATCCTCCGGCTGGCGGGGCACCGGACGCGCGTCGCCGGGTCGACGGCGGCTCTGCCGTCGACCGCCTTTCGCACGCGCACGCTCGACGCCATCATCTCCGACGAGGCACGGTCACGGGATCGAGCGGGCCACCCAGCCGGCGCGTGGCACCCGACCCCCGCTGTTGGCTAGGCTCCCTCCGGGAAGTACGGCGCCGCACTGGCGGCCGGGAGGGCACCTTGAGCGCGGATGGCGACGTCACCTGGCAGAAGGCGCTGGAGATCAACCTCGACGCGCGAATCTACGGTGCGCTGGCGGAGATCGGCGCGGGGCAGGAGGTGGCGCGCTGGTTCTTCCGGGTGGGCGGCGCGGCGGGCACCATCGCGAAGTCGATGTCGGCCTACGACATGACCGTGTCCGACCAGATCTACGGGAAGGCCGGTCGCTACGTCTCCCGGGAGCGCTTGCTCGCCATGCTCGACCACGAGTACGGGCTGCTGCTGGAGCGGCTCGGGAGCAGTCGAGGCCACGAGACGTGCTTCTTCGCGTTCGCGGACACCGTGGCCGCGCGCAACTACCAGGGGACGAACGTTTGCCGCGGGTGGATGGGGCTGCGGTTCCAGCACGAGCCGGGGGCCCCGCCGAGCGACGTGCTCCTCCACGTGTTGCCGCTCGACGCCACCAACGCGGCGCAGCAGGAGGCGATCGGGACGCTCGGGGTCAACCTGATTCACACCGTCTTCCACGGCAGGCTCGCGCCGCCCGCCGACCTCCTTCGACCGCTCCTGGACGGCCTCTCGCTCGATCGGGTCGAGGTCGACGTCGTGCACGTCTCCGGCCCGGCGTTCGGTAGCTTCGACCCGGTGGACCTCGGCCTGGCCCTGCTGCGCGCCGAGGTAGCGCGTTGCGTCCTCTTCGATCCGCCCGGCCACCTCGTCCCGCCGGTCGACGTGGTGCGCAAGCGCGCCATCGTGATCGAGCGCGGCCGGTTCGCGTCCGGCAGCCCGGTATACGCGCGGCTGATGGCCGCCGGACTCGCGGAGGTCCGGAGGGAGTTCCCCGCGATGGAGAAGCCCGCCGTCGGGGTGTTCGAGCTGTCCGTCAACAGCATCCGCGAGTCGCTGGGGCCCGAGGAGCTGGCGCCGCGCCTGCGGCCGCTCCTGGCCATGTCCTACCCGGTGCTCGTATCCCGGCTGCGCGAGAGCTTCCAGCTCACCCAGTACCTGCGCCGCCTATCGCGCGAGGCGCTCCGCTTCGTGGCGGGTCCATCCTCGCTCGTCGAGCTCCTCGACGAGGCCCATTACCGTGAGCTCCCGGGCGGCCTGCTCGAGGGTGTGGGGAGGCTCCTGGCCGACAACGTCCGCGTCTATGTCCATCCCATGGATGTGGATGCCTTCCGGAGCCACCTCACCAGCTACGGCGTCGATCTCGCCGGGCTGTCGTTCCCGGGCGGCGGGACCGTGACCGCCGAGAACGTGCGGTTGCATGGCCCGATCGGCCATCTGTACGGGCACCTGCTGGCGCGCGGCTGGATCGTCCCCATCGTCGCGGTCGAGTCGGCGTAGCTCTTCGGCCGCCGGTCGGACGAACATTCACCAATAGTATCGGGGCGACGAGCGGCGGGACGCTCGGCGTGAGCCGGGCTCCGCGTCGCGACCTGTCGTCTGACGCCGGGTCCGGTGCCGGGCACGGCATCGCCGGAAGCCGCTCGCGGTGCGAGCGCCCGGATGCTCCTGGCGTCGGAGCCGACGGCAGGGGAGCGCGCACCAAGCGGGCCGGGAGCAGAGCGCTCGGTCGGCGCCTCGCCGACCCGAAGCGGGTTCGCCCATTCGCGGAGCGTTCGGAAATCCCACGAGGGCAGGCGTTCGGAGCACCGCCAGGTCGTCGCCTCCATCACTGACAGTTCACGCACTCGCCGGGTGGGCAGATGTAAGCCCTCGTATGTAGGCGCTTTCTCACAGACTGACCCCCTCGCGTGAGGGTTTTTCCCTGGTCCGCTCCTGTGTAGATCTGCCCGCCGGGTATCCCTCAACCCGGTGACCCCGAGTCGAGGGACAGGGGCGGAACGGGCGGCCGATATCGGCCCACGCGAAAGAGGCTAACGAATGAAGCACAGCCGTCTTCGATACCAAGTGGCTGCCGTGCTGGCGTGCGTTCATCTGCTCGCCTGCGGTGGCGCGAACGACGCAACCGGCGCGGGCGACCAGTCGGGGGTCGCAATCAACCCGGCCGAAGCGGATCTGAGCCCTGGCGCAGCGACGCGCTTCAGCGCGACGGTCCCGGTGGCCTGGTCCGTGGTCGAGCCGGAGGGCGGCACGATCGATGCCTCGGGCGCGTACGTCGCCCCCGCGACGGAGGGCACCTACCACATCGTCGCGCTCGCGGCGAACTCGACGCAGAAGTCGGCGTCCATCAACGTGAAGCGGCGCGTCAAGGTCGCGGTGAGCCCGACCGCGGCGACGGTCGACGAGAACACGCAGCTGCAGCTCGCCGCGACGGTGAGCGGAACGGGCGACAGCACCGTCATCTGGTCGGTCCAGGAAGGCGCCACGGGCGGCACGGTCGACGCGACCGGCAAGTACACCGCGCCCGGCGCGACTGGCACCTATCACGTCGTCGCGACGAGCCACGCGGACCCGACGAAGTCGGCCACGTCCGCCGTCAGCGTCACCGCCGCTCCCGCTCCCGCTCCCGCCGTCGCCGTCGCGGTGACGCCGGCCACCGCCTCGGTCTTGACCGGCGCCACGGTCCAGCTCGCGGCGGCGGTGACCGGGAGCACCGACACCGCCGTGACCTGGAGCGTCCAGGAGGGCGCCGCCGGCGGGATCGTCTCCGCGAGCGGGCTGTACACGGCGCCCGCCACCGCCGGCACGTACCACGTCGTCGCCACCAGCCACGCGGACCCGACGAAGACGGCTTCCTCCACGATCACCGTGACCGCTCCGCCCGTGACGATCGCCGTGACCGTGAAGCCGGCGACGGCCTCGGTCGTCGCGGCCGGCACCGTCCAGCTCACCGCGACCGTCACCGGCTCCACGGACACCGCCCTGACGTGGTCGGTGCTGGAGGGCACGGCCGGCGGGATGGTCTCCGCGAGCGGCCTGTACACGGCGCCCGCCACCGCCGGCACGTACCACGTCGTCGCCACGAGCCACGCCGACCCCTCGAAGAGCGCCACGGCGACCATCACCGTCACCGCTGCGTCCGCCCCCATCGCCGTGACCATGAACCCGACGACGGCCTCGCTCCTCACGGGCGGCACGGTCCAGCTCACCGCGACCGTCACCGGCTCCACGGACACCGCCGTGACCTGGTCGGTGCAGGAAGGCTCCGCCGGCGGGACCGTCTCCGCGAGCGGGCTGTACACGGCGCCCGCCACCGCCGGCACGTACCACGTCGTCGCGACGAGCCACGCCGACGCCTCGAAGAGCGCCACGGCGACGGTGACCGTCACGGCCAGCGGGACCACCCAGCCCGGCTACTACGCGTCGCCGAGCGGGTCCGGGACGAACTGCACGCTCGCGAGCCCCTGCTCGCTCTCCACGGGTATCGGGAAGCTCAGGGGCGGAGACACGCTGTTCCTGCGCGGCGGCACGTACAACCAGACCGTCGCGGTGGGCACCTCGGGCACGGCGAGCAGCCGCATCACGATCGCCGGCTACCCGGGTGAGACGGCGATCATCGACGGCGGCGACACGCTGCCCTCCGGCAGCTGGGGCGTGCTCGTCAGCATCACGGGGAGCTACGTCACGCTCCGCGACCTCGAGGTGAAGCGCAGCCTGTGGATGGGCATCAGGCTGTCCGGGACGTACGATCAGGTGATCAACGTCTACGCTCACGACAACTGGGAGAACGGGATCCTGGTGTCCGGCAACTACGGCCTCGTGGAGGGCTGCCGCGTCTACAACAACGCGAAGTCGAACGTGAACTGCTCGCTCTCGCGCGGGAACTGGGCGAGCGGTCTCTCCGCCGCGCGCACGCCGACGGGCGTGATCATGCGCAAGAACACGGTCTGGAACAACTGGGGCGAAGGGATCTCCGCCTTCGAGGCGTACAGCACCACCATCGAGGACAACGTCTCGTACGACAACTACTCGGTGAACATGTACATCTCCGACGCCGTCGGGACCCTGGCGCAGCGCAACCTGATCTACGCCACCGGGGCGATGACCTGTGGCGGGTCGCAGCTCGGGATCGCGATCTCGAGCGAGGCTCAGTCGCCGAACAACTCCGACACGACCCTCATCAACAACATGGTCGCGAACACGAAGATCAACTTCTACTTCTACAGCGCGGACACGGACGGCATGACCAACACGCTCATCGCCAACAACACGTTCGTGAACTCGAAGTCGGGAGCCAACTTCAAGATCGGCGACAACCGGGTGCACGTGAACACGGCGATCAGGAACAACCTGATCCTGCAGGAGACCTCTCCTGCGATCGCCGACGTGAACGGCTCCGGGCTGGTCTTCTCCAACAACCTGTGGTCCAAGACGCCCGTCTCGAGCGCGGCGAGCTCGACCGACGTCATCGCCAACCCGCAGCTCGCCAAGACGGGCTCGGCGGTCAATCTCACGGGCGATTACTTCAAGCTCCTGCCCGGCTCTCCGGCGATCGGCAAGGCCGTCGTGCTCCCCCAGGTCACCGTCGACTTCTTCGGGAACGCGCGTACGACCACCCCGGACATCGGCGGCGACGAGCTGTGACGCGGCCCGAGGCCCCCGCCCGCCGGGCGGGGGCCTCGCCCGAAGCGGCCAGGAGCGGGTGACTCCCAGGCGTGATGCAACCCCCGCAACCGGTCTCGTAGTCAACGACCCCGCTGCCTTCCGAGGCAGCGGGGTTCGTGTTTGTTCACTCGCACGCGACGCGGATGCCTCATCCGAGCCCGGCTGCTCGCGCGATCAGAAGCAGCCCGGCCCCCAAGACGACGGCCCCGATGGCTCGGGCGACGCGCTCACCGGCCGGTGCGAGACGTTCGACGGTGATGGCTGCCGTCACGACAGCCATCGCGCGAAGGTCCATGACCCCGATGACCAGGAGGACCGCCATGGGACCGGCACAGCAGAAGCTGCAGTGGAGGCCGAGGCGCAGGCCGTGTCGCCAGGCGGTGCCGGCGTCGGCCGGCAGCGTACGGCCACGCCCCGGTGCCTCCCGGCAGCAGGCGAGCTGACGCGCCTTCCACGCGGTGAGCTGGAGGGAGCCGGCGACGAGGACGACCACGCCGACCGCGATCGGCGCGGCGCGCGCCAGCGCCGGCTCCTCCATCTCCACTGCCGCCAGCGCGACGCCCAGCGGGAAAGCGGCAATTCCGAACACGGTCCACACGAGGAAGTAGCCCACGCCCACGAGCGCGGTCAGCCGGCCGAGGCGCCCGGTCCTGCCGACGGCCTGGCGGTAGCGCCGCAGCATCGGGACCAGGGACGGCAGCATCATCGCCACCATCATCACGACCCACATGCCGAGGAACGACGCCGCGGCGCCGGGCCACGTCTGTCCGGGCATCCGCATCCACGCCATCGACATCGTCCAGCCGCCGGGCATCGGCATCTCGCCCATCGCCGACATCGACGCGCACCAGCCGATCGTCACCGCCGCGCTGGCAGCGAAGAGCAGCGCTGCGATGCCGAGAAATGCTCGCTGGGAAGCTCGGTCGGAAGCCATGCGTCGTGAGTTCTCCGGTCCCGCAGGTGCGCCACGACCACCACGACATCGCTCAGCCGTTCTCGTACTCGTCGTGGCGGCGCCACCAGACGCCCGTCTCGTTGCGCCCCTTGGGCGCGCGGTCGAGCCACTGGTACATGCCCCAGAGGCCGTCCAGTCCGCGCGCATAGGTCGAATAGGCGTGGTAGACGACGCCGTCCTCGAGCACGAACGCGCTCATGCCCGGCCTCTCGCGCGTGTACGTGGCCGCGTCGGTTCCGGTCGTGGCTGCGATCTCGCCGACACGTCCCTCGCCGCCGGCGTCCCGAACGAACTGCCACGCCTCCTCGCGCCGGTAGTTGTATTCGATGCCCCCCTCGCGCTGTTGGTCCTCGGTGAACCGGACGTTGAAGTCGGAATTGAAGTCGCTGCCGAACGAGGACGCCCAGGGAAAGGTCCACCCCATCCGCCGCTTGTACGCCTGCAGCTTCGCGAGCGGCGCCCGCGACACCGCCGAGAGCGTGACGTCGTGGTTGGCCAGGTGGACGGCGAAGCCCTCGAACCCATCCGCGATCGCCGAGCAGGACGGACACCCCGCCGTGTAGTCGGGCCCGAACATGAAGTGGTAGACGAGGAGCTGCGAGCGCCCTCGGAAGAGGTCCGCCAGCGAGGCGCTCCCCTCGTCGGTCTCGAATCGATAGTCCTTGTCGATCCGAACCCACGGCAGCTCCTGCCGCCGCCGCGCCACCTCGTCGCTGCGCCGCGTCAGCTCCTTCTCCGCCTCGAGCAGCTCGAACCGCGCAGCGAGCCACTCCCTACGTGTCCCGGTCGTGTGCTTCGTCATGGCTGTTCTCTCCTTCCTTCGTCTGTCCTTCGTGACTGTCACGCCGCGGAGCCCGAAAGCATCGCAGCGGTCATTGCGGCGATCTGCCGTTCCGAGGTCTTCGGCGAGGCCCCGAACTGCCGGCCGAATTCCACCGCGTACGGGTCCGGGAAGATGTCCTCCTGCCCCGCCTCGATGCCGTCGAGGATCGCGAACGCCACGTCCCGCGGCGAGGTCTTCGGCAGCTCGAGCCCTCGGGTCATGTCGGTGTCGACGGGTCCCGCGTAGACGCCGAAGACCGAGGTGCCCTGCGCGCCGAGGAGGATGCGCGCGGCCTGGGTCAACGAGTGGAGCGCGGCCTTCGAGGCGCTGTAGGTCGGGAAGAAGGGGACGTTGGTCAGGCCGGCCGCCGAGCCGATGTTGACGACCGCCCCCCCGCCGTTCCTGGCCAGCGTCGGCGCGAGGTGGTGGAGCAGCTGCAGAGGCCCGAAGTAGTTCACCTCCATCTCGCGCCGGGCCTGGTCGAGGACCGTTGAATCAGCGATTCCTCTGGCGAGCACCACACCGGCGTTGTTGAAGACGAACTCGACGTCCGAAGCCGCGTCTCCGGCCGCGCGGATCTGGTCCACGTCGGTCACGTCGAGCCGCAGCGAAACGAGCCGCTCGTCACGCAGGGCGCGCAGCGCCTCCGGATCGCGCGCCGTGGCGTAGACCTTCCTCACGCCGCGGGCCAGGAGCGCCTCCGTCAGTGCGCGCCCGATGCCGCGGTTGGCGCCGGTCACCAGGGCCACCGCTCCTTCGATTCTCCGTGCCTTCATCGTCGCTTCCTTTCTCGTCGTTCGGGGGCGTCAGCCCGCCCCTGTCGGCAGGGTCCAGCCCTGCACAGGGCGAAACGTAAAGGCCGACGAAGCGGGGCGGGAGTAACAACGGCGACGCGGTTAAGAACGGACGATGGATTCCTCGATCACCGCGGCAGGGCGCGCGCTGCGCGCGGGGGATCCGCTCGGCGCGCTCAAGCGCGTCGCCCTGCGGGACGACCCGGCGGCCCTCGCGCTGCGCGGGATCGCGATGGCCCAGCTCGGGGAGCTGGGGCGGGCGCGGGAGCTGCTTCGACGCGCGGCGCGGGGCTTCGGGCCGCGGGAGACGCTCGCGCGGGCGCGCTGCCTCACGGCGGAGGCGGAGGTGGCGCTGGGGGCGCGCAATCTCGCCTGGCCGCCGCGGGTGCTGGCCGAAGCCCTGCGCACGTTCGCCGCTCGTGGTGATCGGGAGAACGCGGCCCACGCCCGGCTGCTGCAGATCCGTCGCCTCCTGCTGCTCGGCCGGGTCGACGAGGCGGACGCCGCGTGCGCGACGCTCGACCTCGGCGCCGGGCCCGCCCGGCTCGCGGCCATCGCCGCCCTGGTCACCTTCGAGATCGCGCTCCGCCGCGGGCGAGCCGATCAGGCGCGGGAGGCCCTCGCCAGCGCGCGGGACGCGGCGGCGCGGTCGGGCATCGGGGCGCTTTGCGCGGAGGTCGAGCAGGCGGGACGGACCCTCGCCCTGCCGGCGGCGCGCCTCGTCGCCGCGGGCGAGGCGCGGTCCCTGACCCTGGCGGAGGTCGAGGCGGTGCTCGCCTCACCGGACCTGGTCGTCGACGGATGCCGGCGGGTGGCACGCCGGGGAGAGCGGGTCGTGCGGCTCTCGCGTCGGCCGGCGCTGTTCGCGCTGCTGTATGGTCTGGCGGAGGCGTGGCCCGGCGAGGCGGCGCGCAAGGACCTGATCGAGCGCGCGTTCGGCGCGCGGCGGACGAATCCATCCCACCGCGCGCGCCTGCGGGTCGGCATGGGACGCCTGCGCCGCGAGCTGCGGCCGTTCGCGGAGATCCGGGCCACCGCAGGTGGCTTCAGCCTGGTGGGGCGAGGGGCCGCGACGGTGCGGTTGCTGGCGCCTCCGATCGAGAGCCCCGACGCCTCCGTCCTGGCGCTGCTCGCCGACGGCGAGGCCTGGTCGACCTCGGCGCTGGCGCTGGCCCTGGGGTCCAGCCAGCGAACGGTGCAGCGCGCCCTGGTCGCCCTCGAGGAGGCCGGCCAGGTGCGCGCGCTGGGCCGCGGCCGCTCCCGGCGCTGGCTCTCCGCGCCGGTGGCCGGATTCGCGACGGCCTTGTTGCTCCCGGCCTCCGACGGATTCGAGTAGGGAAGAGAAAGGAAAGGAGCAGGCGATGGGCAAGGAGACTCAGCCGGCCGAGATCGTGCGCGAGTACGGTCCGTTCCCCGGCGCACCGCACGTGCACGGCGTCAGCTTCGACGGCAGCCTGGTCTGGTTCGCCAGCGGCGAGAAGCTGCAGGCCTTCGAGCCGGCGAGCGGCAGGCTCGTGCGCGCCCTGGACGTCGCCTGCGACGCCGGGACGACCTTCGACGGCCGGCACCTCTTCCAGATCGCGGGCGACCGCATCCACAAGATCGATCCGGCGACCGGGGAGGTCCTGTCGACGATCCCGGCCCCCGGCGGCGGGCGTGACTCGGGGCTGGCGTGGGGCGAGGGTGCGCTGTGGGTCGGGCAATACCGTGACCGGAAGATCCACCAGATCGATCCCGACACCGGCGCGATCCTGCGCACGATCGAGTCGAGCCGCTTCGTCACCGGAGTCACCTGGGTGGACGGCGAGCTCTGGCACGGGACCTGGGAAGGCGACGACGCCGACATCCGCCAGGTCGATCCCGAGACAGGCGAGGTGCTTGCCCGCCTGACGATGCCCGAGGGGACCGGGGTGAGCGGGCTGGAGTCGGACCAGGGCGACCTCCTCTACGCCGGCGGTGGCGGGAGCGGCCGGGTCCGCGCCGTGCGGAAGCCACGCCGCCGGTCAGGGCGCTAGTCGCAGCAGCGGCCAGGTCTCCTTGGCGACGTTCGCGGGCTCGTCCCCCTCGAACGCGAGCAGGCCGTACTTTCCGTAGTGCGGCAGCTTGCGGGCGAGGCCGGGGAGCGCGGCGGCGTGACGTCCGACCGGTTCGGTCGGCCGCCGCCATCGCGGAGACGCGGGAGGAGGCTCGCGCTCGCTCGACGCCCGCGCGGTCGGCGCGACGCGCCGGGGCCGGACTTCACTCGGCCCGCGGGAGCGCCAGCTCTCCGGGGCGCGTGCCTTCAGCCTGCTTGGTTGCAGAGGATTCGAACAACAGCGATCGGGGGGCCCCGTGGAGCGCGACGCGGCGAGGCGCTCGCGCCGCCATTGCACGGGGGCGCGACGAGGTGAAGCATGCGACTTCGCATCTTGGCCGTCCTCGGTTCGACCCTGTTGATCGGCGCCTGTCACCGGGGCGCGGCGCCGCCCGCGCC
This sequence comes from Anaeromyxobacter oryzae, assembly GCF_023169945.1. Taxonomy (GTDB): domain Bacteria; phylum Myxococcota; class Myxococcia; order Myxococcales; family Anaeromyxobacteraceae; genus Anaeromyxobacter; species Anaeromyxobacter oryzae. Next base: position 626,502 of record NZ_AP025591.1, on the reverse strand, counting down.
GCCCGCTCCGACGGTGCAGGTCGTCGCGGTGGAGAAGCGGGACGTGCGAATCTACAGCGAGTGGGTCGGCAGCCTCGACGGCTTCGTCAACGCGGAGATCAAGCCTCAGGTCACCGGCTACGTCCGGAAGCAGGTGTACCGGGACGGAGCATTCGTTCGCAAAGGTGAGGTGCTGTTCCTCATCGACCCGCGCGACTACAAGGATGCGGCCGACGAGGCCCGGGCCACGCTCGACCGGAACATCGCGGCGCGCGCCAAGGCGCGCCTCGACGTCCAGCGCGACCGGCAGCTGTTCGCCGGACAGGCCATCACCCGCCAGCAGCTCGACAACGATCTCGCGGCCGAGCGTGAGGCGACGGCCGCCGTCGAGGCGTCCCGCGCCAGCCTCCACCGGGCGCAGCTGAACCGCGGCTGGACCCAGGTGACCTCGCCGATCGACGGCATCGCCGGCATCGCGCAGGTGCAGGTCGGGAATCTCGTCAACGCGTCGTCGACGATGACGACGGTCTCGCAGGTCGAGCCGATCAAGGCCCAGTTCAGCATCAGCGAGGTCGAGTACCTCGGCTCGGTGCGCGGAAGCCGCTGGGCCGAGCCCGGGCGTTCGGCCGACCCTCCCCTTGAGGTCATCCTCCAGGATGGCACGGTCTACCCGCACCGCGGGACCGTCGTCGCCGTGAATCGCCAGTTCAGTCCGCAGACCGGGACGATCGCGATCCAGGGCTCGTTCCCGAACCCGGGGAACGTCCTGCGGCCCGGCCAGTACGCGAGGGTCCGCGCCGCGACCGAGGTCCGGAAGGACGCCCTGCTCGTGTCCCAGCGCGCGATCAACGAGCTGCAGGGCAGCTACCAGGTCGGGGTCGTCGGACCCGATGGCAAGCTCGAGGTGCGCTCGGTGAAGACCGCAGGACAGGTCGGCGCGATGGCGATCGTCCTGCGCGGCGTGCGCGCAGGCGAGAAGGTGGTCGTGTCGGATCTGGCGCGCATCAGGCCCGGGATGGAGGTGCGCGCGGTGCCGGCGTCCGGCGGGTCCAGCGCAATGGCGTCGCCCCCCGAGCCGGCGTCGCACGAATCCACCGCATCGGCATCGCCCACCGGGTCTTCGTCGCGGAGCAGGTAGGCCATGTCGCGCTTCTTCGTCGGCCGTCCGATCGTGGCGATGGTGATCGCGATCCTCATGGTGATCGTCGGTGGGGTGGCGATCTTCACCCTGCCGATCGCGCAGTACCCGAACATCGTGCCGCCGCAGATCCAGATCACGACCACGTACACCGGCGCGGACGCGCTCGCCGTCGAGGAATCGGTCGCCACGCCGATCGAGCAGCAGATGTCGGGGGTCAACAGGCTGCTCTACGTACGGTCGACGAACGCGAACGACGGCTCCTTCAACCTGCAGGTGACCTTCGACGTCGACAGCGACATCGACGTCGACCAGGTGAACACGCAGAACAAGGCGGCCCAGGCGCAGGCGCTCCTTCCGTCGGACGTCACCAATTACGGACTGAGCTACGTGCAGTCCACCGGCCTTCCGCTGCTCGCGATCTCGCTGTACTCGCCGAAGGGCACCCACGACCCGCTGTTCCTGGCGAACTACGCGACGATAAACGTGAACGACACGATCCAGCGCGTCCCCGGCGTCGGCCTGATCCGGGTCTTCGGGAGCGCCGATTACGCGATGCGCATCTGGGTCAAGCCGGACCGGCTCGCGAAGCTGGGCTTCACCGTCTCCGACCTCGTCTCGGCGGTGCAGGCGCAGAGCACGGTGAACCCGTCCGGCCGTGCAGGCGCCGAACCGGCCCCGAAAGACCAGCAGTTCACCTACACCATCCGGTCGCAGGGGCGGCTGCTGAGGCCCGAGGAGTTCGGCAACGTCGTGCTGCGTCTCAACCCGGACGGATCCACGGTGCGGCTTCGCGACGTGGCCCGGATCGAGCTCGGAGCACTGACGTACACGCAGATCGGCCGCATGAACGGGAAGCCGGCGATCGTCATCGGCGTCTACCAGACCCCGGGATCGAACGCGCTGGCCGTCGCCGGCGGCGTGAAGCGGACGATCGCCGAGCTGAAGCAGCGGTTTCCGGTGGACGTGGACTACGGCATCTCGCTCGACACCACGGTGCCCGTGACCGGGGGAATCCAGGAGATCGTCATCACGCTGCTGGAGACCACGCTCCTCGTGGCCCTGGTGGTCTTCCTGTTTCTGCAGAGCTGGCGCGCCACGCTGATCCCCCTGATCGCCGTGCCGGTGTCGCTCGTCGGGACGTTCATGGTGTTCCCGCTGCTCGGGTTCTCCATCAACACCCTCTCGCTGTTCGGTCTCGTGCTCGCCATCGGGCTGGTCGTCGACGACGCCATCGTGGTCGTGGAGGCGGTCGAGCGACACATCGACGATGGCATGTCGCCGCGGGAAGCCACCCTGGCCGCGATGAAGGAGGTTACCGCGCCGGTGGTCAGCGTGGCCGTCATCCTCGCGTCCGTCTTCATCCCCATGGGGTTCATGAGCGGGATCACCGGCCGCCTGAACAAGCAGTTCGCCGTGACGATCGCCGTCTCGGTCCTCTTCTCGGCCTTCAACGCCCTCACGCTCTCCCCCGCGCTCTCGGCGCTGCTCCTTCGTCCACGGGCGGAAGCGAAGGGGCCGCTGGCCCGCTTCTTCCGCGGGTTCAACGGCGTCTTCGACCGGGTCCGCGAACGGTATGTCGGCGTCTCGGGGTTCCTGATCCGGAAGGCGGCGATCGGGCTCGGCCTCCTCGCGGCCTTCACAGCCCTGTCGGTCGTCGCCGGCGACCGGGTGCCCTCCGGCTTCCTGACCGAAGAGGACCAGGGCTACTTCTTCATGAACGTCCAGCTCCCCGACGCGGCCTCGCTCCAGCGGACCGACGACGTGTGCCGCAAGATCGACGCGATCCTCTCGGCCACGCCCGAGGTCCGGTCGTTCAATACCATCGCGGGCTTCTCGATCCTGAGCTACAGCTCGGCGACCTACAACGGCCTCTACTTCGTCACGCTCAAGGACTGGTCCGAGCGCCCCGGTGCGCAGCACGCCGCGGCGGCGGTGATCAGCCGGCTGAACGGAGAGCTCGCGTCGAAGATCGACGAGGCCATCGCCTTCGCGATCCCACCCCCGGCCATCAGCGGTCTCGGCACCTCCGGTGGCTTCTCGGCGTGGCTCCAGGACCGCAGCGGCGGCGATGTCCCATTCCTCGCGACGCACCTCGACGCGTTCATGGCCGCTGCGCGCAAGCGGCCCGAGGTGGGGAGCATCAACACGGTGTTTCGCCCGACGGTGCCGCAGATCTACGCCGACGTCGATCGCGACAAGGTCATCAAGCAGGGTGTCAGCGTGAGCGCGGTGTACCAGACGCTGCAGGCCTACCTCGGCGGCGCGTACGTCAACCAGTTCAACCGGTTCGGGCGGACGTGGAGGGTCTACCTGCAGGCGGACGGCGAGCAGCGCCGCAGCGCCGACGACATCGCACGGTACTACGTCCGCAACGGCAACGGCGAGATGGTCCCGCTCTCGGCCTTCGCCTCCACCCGGCGCGTGTACGGCCCCGAGTACACCAACCGCTTCAATCTCTATCGCTCCGCCCAGGTCATCGGCTCGCCGGCCCCGGGCTTCAGCTCCGGCCAGGTCCTCGCCGCGCTCGAGCAGGTCGCCAGCGAGGTCCTGCCCCGTGAGATGAGCCTCGCGTGGGCGGACCTCTCCTACCAGCAGCGGACGGCCGGCCGCAGCGCGCCGGTCTTCGCCCTCTCGCTGGTCTGCGTCTTCCTCATTCTCGCTGCCCTCTACGAGAGCTGGTCGCTGCCGTTCAGCGTGCTCCTGTCCGTGCCAATCGCGGTGTTCGGCGCGCTGGCGGGCCTGTGGCTGCGAAACTTCGACTTCAACGTGTACGGGCAGATCGGGCTGGTGATGCTGATCGGGCTGGCGGCGAAGAACGCGATCCTGATCGTCGAGTTCGCGAAGGGGGAGCTCGAGAAGGGCCGGCCGCTGGCGGAGGCCGCCCTCGCGGGCGCGAAGCTCCGGTTCCGTCCCGTCCTCATGACCTCGTTCGCGTTCATCTTCGGGTTGCTTCCGCTCTGGAATGCCTCGGGGGCCGGCGGCCTGTCGCGGAGGCAGATGGGAACGGCGGTCATCTCCGGGATGCTGACGGCGACCGTCATCGCGATCTTCATCATCCCCATGCTGTTCGTGCTGGTGGAACTCTGGAGCGGTGCGGAGAGGAGGCGGCGCGAGGGCGGCTCCGCGGCGCTGCCCGGCGCGCAGGACGGCGCCTCGGCGCCGGCGCGTTCCCGCTGACGGCGTGGACGTGTCGCGCCGCTCTCATCGACACGCCGGTCCTCCCGTGGTCGTCGGCCCCCGCGCGAGGACCGCCTCGACGTCGGCGACGAACTCCTTCATGATCGCCGAGAGCCCCTCGTTCCAGGCCGTGGCGATGGCGTCGGCCGTGCGCCTCGCGGCGCGGGTGCGGCTGGAGTACTCCTTCTCGAGGAGGGGCGGACCGCGAGCGGACGTGTCCGTGTCTCCACCGATCGTGACGACGAAACGAAGCCGCAGGACGGCGGCGGCGTCGTCGGCCCGCCTGAGGTCGCCGGAGATCTCGGACGCGTAGACCTCCACCACGAGGCCCGCGCGAAGCGCTGCGCCCGGCTCGACGACTTCGCGCGCGAACGTGGCGTTGCGCAGGTACCCGCGAACCGCTCCGGAGAGCAGATCGCCGGGGGGCGCGGCGAAGATCGCGTAGTGATCGCGCTCGAGACGATGGTCGCCGGTCCGGTAGAGGAGCTCTCGAGCCTCGAACGGAGGAGCGACCTCCACCCTCCTCACGGAGACGACGTACGTGCCAGCGGAGCGCCGGGTCTCCTCCACCGGCGGTGGATCGATCGAGAAGATCTGCGGGACGACGGCCGTCCTGGTCAGGCAGCCCGCGGCCACGGCGAGAGCGGGCCAGAGTCCCCCGACGAGGCGAGGCTTCATCGTCGCGGCACCGACTCGTCGAGGCTGCGCACCGGAGCCGGCTTCTCCCCGAGGAGGAAGCCGGATGGATACCTGTTCAGCTGCTCGATCGCGTCGTTCAGGTGGCGCGCGGCCTCCCGCGTGCTGGCGAGGGCGTCGTTCAGCTCGCGGACGTCGACGTCGCCCAGCCGATCGACGAGGCGCTGGATCACCGCGTTCGACTGCTGCAGGCCTCCGAGGAGCCGGTCGGCGTCACCCGCCAGGGCGTCGAGGTGCATGCGGGCCAGGGTCCCCCGCGTCTCGCTGGCGAGCGCCCGCACCTCCAGCGTGGCGGTACGCCCGGTCGCAGCCACCTGGTTGAGGTTGGCGCCGAGTTGCTCGAAGTCGAGCTTCGAGAGTCTCCCGAGCGTCTCGTCGGACACCTGGAGCACGTGGTCGAGGCGCGCGCCCAGACGCTCCACGTCGAGCTTTTCCAGATTGGCGACCGTCTTCTCGACGGACGTCACGATGTGGCTCAGCTGGCCCTCTGCCGACGGGATGACCTCGTTGCCCGGCTTCCACGAGTAGGCGAGGGGAGGGTTCTGGGCGGCGTCGACCACCTCCAGCGCCAGATAGGCCGAGCCCGTTATCCCCACGGGCATGATGATCGCCCGCAGTCCCCTGAGGACGGCTTCATCCATCGTGACGCCGGTGGAGGGTGCGGGGACCACGGCCTCCGCGATGTCGAAGTAGACGACGACGCAAGGCGGCGCGCCGCCTGGGTACTCGATCCACGAGAAGCTGATCTTCGTGACCTCGCCGACGCTCACGCCCTTCAGCTTCACGACCGAGCCGACCGTGAGCCCGTCGACGTTCCCTGCGACGTAGGTTTCCAGCTTCACCTTGTGCTGGAGCCGGCGCGCGACGCCGAAGAAGAACAGCGAGGCGACGACGAGCCCGGTGGCCGCGACGACGAACGCCCCGATCCTGAATTCCCTCGATCGCTCTCTCATGGCACCCCGCCCTGTGGGTCCGCTTCCCGCCTGAAGAACCGTCTGACGGTCGGGTCCTCGGAGTGATCGCGGAGATCCGCCGGCTTGCCTTCCGCGATGATGGTCTTCGTGCGCGCGTCGAGCAGGACGCAGCGATCCGCGATCGCATACGTGCTCTGCAATTCGTGGGTGACGACGACGAAGGTGATGCCGAAGTCCATCGAGAGGAAGCGGATGAGCGCGTCGAGGCCGGCCGAGGTGATCGGGTCGAGCCCCGACGAGGGTTCGTCCAGGAACAGGAGGAAGGGATCCAGGGCCATCGCCCGCGCGATCGCCGCGCGCTTCTTCATGCCCCCAGACACCTCCGCCGGCGTCTTCCATGCGGCCGCGCGTATCCCGACCTGGTTCAGCTTGGCGAGCGCGACGAGGTCCTTCTCGTCGGAGTGGAGCTCGGTGAACTCGTCGAGCGGCAGGCGCACGTTCTCCAGCAGCGTCATCGAGCCGAACAGGGCGCCGCTCTGGTACATCACCCCGAACTGGCGGAGCAGGCGCGCGCGTTCCTCGCCACGTGCGGTGACGACGTTCGTGCCGTCGATCGAGACCTTGCCGCGCATCGGCTCGCACAGTCCGATCATGTTCTTGAGCAAGGTGCTCTTCCCGCTCCCGGATACGCCGAGGATGACGAAGACCTCTCCGCGGCGCACCTCGAACGTGAGGTGCTGCTGGACGACGCGGTCGCCGTATCCGAGCGTCACGTCGTCGACGACGATGACGGGACCATCGCCCGGCGATCCGTTCATACCTTCGCCAGATACGTGAGCGCGGTGAAGAGGGAGTCGATGAGCACCACGGAGAGGATGCCCGCCACGACCGCGCGCGTGGTGGACACTCCCACCGCGCTCGGACCCTCCCCCGTCTCCATCCCGCGCTGGCAACCGATGGTCGCCACCGCCACACCGAAGACGAGCCCCTTCGAGAGCCCCACGACGACGTCCGACACGCGCAGCGCGGCGACGAGCTGTTGCCAGATGAGGGCGGGATGGAAGCCGATGGCCAGCATGACGGTCGCCCCGCCGAGGACGCCGACCGCCATCGCGTACGCGGTGAGCAGCGGCGTCAGGAGCGTGCCTGCGAGCACCCGCTGGATGACCAGGAACCGGACCGGGTCGAGCCCCATGGTCTCGAGCGCGTCCAGCTCCTCGTTCACCTTCATGGTGCCGAGCTCGGCTGCGAACGCCGATCCCGAGCGACCGGCAAGGACGACCGCCGTCATGATGGGCCCGAGCTCGCGAACCATCACGAGCCCGATGGTGTTGGCGACGTAGATCTGCGCCCCGAGCGTCGCGAGCGTCTGGGCGGCCTCGAACGCGATGATGAGCCCGGTGAGGAAGCTGATGAGCGACACGATCGGTACCGCGTCCACGCCGGCTCGATCGAAGACGCGCGAGACCTCGCTCCAGCGCATGGTCCGGGGACGGCTCGGCGTCGCGGCGAACGCCTGGGCGACCGCGCCGAGGAAGGCGACGTGCTCGCGCGCATGGTGCAGCAGGTCGATGGTCCAGGAACCGATCGCCTCGAGCGTGCCGAGCGGTCGCGGTCGTCCCTCGTCGCTGGACGGCGGCTCCTCAGGGCAGAACGGCGCGAGGATCTTCGCGAGCTCGGGGCGCAGCCCCACGAGGCGCGCCGTCACGCCTGGCGTGAAACGACCCTCCGTGAGCTCGTAGAGGATGGCCATCCCCGACATGTCCCCTCGGCCCAGCCCCGTCACGTCGACGTCGAGTGAAGCGATGCGCGCGTCGGCGAGGCATTGCGCGACGTCGCGCCGGACTCGGGGGGCCGTCCAGACGTCGAGCGGCCCGAAGAGCGCCAGCACGGCGCTCCCCCCCGGCCCTTCCGTCAAGCGGACCGACGGCTGCGAGGGGGTCGGAGGCATTCGAGAGCTCCACACGAGGCCGCCCACCTCTTGTCGACGGGCGCCGTGACACGCATCGGCCCATGTGAGGCGCCGGGGCCGGGTCGGCCCCCTCGGTCCCGTCCACGTCCACGGCGAGCAGCCGGCGAAGGGGTTCCGACTCCGCGGTGGGCGCCGCTCAGGCGCAGCGTCTAGGGCATGGCGGCGGTCGTGGATACGTCCGTCTCAGGACTCGCCGTGATGAAGTGCTGCGCAATGGGGGTGCCCGCGAACTTCTGCCCCATCAAGCGGGAGAAGAGCAGCATCGAGCTGGTCGGTCGGTGGTTCACCGCGATGTGCTGGGCCTGACCGGCGGAGTTGAAAGAAACCATGACGACGACGCCAGTGGGCTTGCCGAGGACCCGAGTGGTGTAGTCCTCGAGGAAGCCGTGGTCGCCGGCGGGCCCGGCGTAGCTGAACTCCTGGCCCTCATAGATCTCGCGGGCGGTGACCACGATTGAACGGACGGTCTCCGCGCCGTGCGCGGTGCCGTTCATCGCCGCGCCCTCCAGGGTGACGTCGTCGGCCAGGTTGTCCAGCCACGCCGGGTAGTAAGGCTTTCCCTTGTATGTCGATGTCATGCCGTGCCTCCTTCGGAATCCGGCAGCGGACCGGCGGCCATGCATACGGGTCCGTTTCAGGACTGGTTCGTGATGAAGTGCTCGGCAATGGGGGTGCCCGCGAACGTCTCGCTCATCAATCGGGAGATGAGCAGCACCGACCTGCGTGGCCGGTGGTTCACCACGATGTGCTGGGCCTGCCCGGCGGCGTTGCGGGTCACCGTGACGACCACGCTGGTGGGCTCGCCGCGGACGTGAGTGGTGTAGAGCTCGAGGAAGCCGTCGTCGCCGTAGTCACCGGCGAAGCTGAACTCCTGGCCCTCATAGATCTCGCGGCGGGCGGTGTCCACGATTGAACGGACGGTCTCCGCGCCGTGCGCGACGCGTTCCATGAACGCGCCCTCTCCGGTGACGTCATCGGCCATGTCGTCCCGCCACCACGGGTAATAGGGCTTTCCCAGATATGTCGATGTCATGCCGCGCCCCTCTCGGAATCGGATGTCATGCGACGGGATCCGTGCGCGATGTGGCTATGCCGTCGTGGCCGCGAGAGTCGTCTCCGGTACGTGGCGAGTGCAAGAGACGAGCGGTCCATGTTCCCTCCGCCTCGCGCTCGCCCGGCCGGAGCGTTCTTCGATGACCAGGACGGTAGACGCGAACTGCGCAGGCAGCTGCAATCGTGCCCCTCGGCCGCCGGCCGAGGATGGAGTCAGGGGATCGCGAGGCGTGCGCTCGCTCGACGCCCGCGCGGTCGGCGCGACGCGCCGGGGGCCGGTCTTCACTCGGCCCGCGGGGGCGGCGGCACGAGGGCGATACGAGCGGGGAACGGCGCCCGGGCCGGGAGCGCGGCGCCGGGCACGAGCCCGACCGCCATCGGGGAGGCGAGCGCGGTCCACGTCTCCTTCGCGACGTTCGTGGGCTCGTCGCCCTCGAACGCGAGCAGCCCGTACTTCCCGTAGTGCGGCAGCTTGCGGGCGAGGCCGGGGAGCGCGGCGGCGCGGTCCGCGCCCACGAAGGCGATCACGTGCGCCGGATCGGCCGGGCTCCGCGCGACCGCCACGACGGCGCGGTCGGAGCGTGCGAACACGCGCTCGCCCTGGCGGAGGGCCTGCGCTCCGAGGACGGCGCCGTGCGGCGCGAGCGCCGCGGTCACCGCCGGGCGCAGCCTGTTCTCCCAGCCGAGCACCCAGACCGCCTTCCCGGGCGGCACGCGCGGGAGGTCGACGTCTGCCACGATCTCGACCCCAGGCTCCTTCCAGCTCTCGGCGAGCGCGCGGTAGGCGGCGAGGAGGGGGGCGGGGGCCGACGATGGCAGCACGAGGACGCGGCGCGCGGCGCCGAGGGCGCCCGAGAGGGCGGGCGGGAGCTCCGCCGGGTCGACGCGCCGGAAGACGTCGAACTCGGGATCGATGTCGAGGCGGACCGGCGCCTCGTCCACCGGGATCGTGAAGCGCTGCCGCGGCTCGGTCATCCGGATCGTGCGCCGCACCACTTGCGGCGAGGAGGGCAGGGTGAGGTAGACCGGGACGTCGATCGCGTACGGCTCCCCTGCCTGCACCTGCGCGAGCGCGAGCTCGACGTCGCGCCCGCCGTGGCGCGTCACCACCTTCGCCGACTCCACTCGCAGCGCCGGCGCGCCCGGGCGATCGATCCACTGCGCAAAGAACGGCGAGAGGTCCTCTCCGGCGGCGGCGCCCATGGCCCGCGCCACGTCGGTGAAGGACGCCTCCCGGAACTTCTGCTCGCGGTAGAACGCCCTCAGCGCCGCGACGAACCTCGCGTCGCCCATGCGCTCGCGCGCCATGTGGAAGACCATCAGCACCTTGTCGTAGCCGATCGCCTGCGTCTGCGGATCGTGCCGCGCCCGGAACTCGCGGACCGCGCGGTCGCGGCTCTCTCCGACGTAGTCCGCGTACCGCTGCAGCGCGGTCCGGCGGTAGTCGGCGCCGCGGCCGGCCTGCTCCGCGAGGAGGTGGTCGGCGAGGTAGGCGGTGAGCCCCTCGCACCAGTTCCCGCGCCGCGGATCGACGTAGACGCCGTTTCCCCACCAGTCGTGGAGGACCTCGTGGGGGTAGCTCGTGTCGACGATGAACGGCAGGCGGAGGACCTGCGGCCCGAGGAGCGTGAACGAAGGCATCCCGAGGCCCGTCTCCCAGAAGTTCTCGACGACGGCGAACTTCGGATACGGGTACGGTCCGATGAGGTGGTCGTACATCTCCAGGTACCGGGCGCCCGCGGCCAGGTACCGCTCCGCGAGGGCGGGATCGTCCGCACGGAGGAGCACGTGCAGCGCGACCGGGCCCGCCTCGCGCTCGTGCTCCGCCCACGCGCCGGCGACCAGGTAGACCTCCTGCTGCGGTTCCGGGCTGTTCCAGCGCACGCGGGTGCCGCCGGCGCCGCGCTCGTGCGAGACCCGGCGACCCTGGGAGATCGCGTCCCACCCCGGCGGAACGCGGACGTCGAGCGTGAAGGCGACGAGATCGTCGGACACCTCCGGCACCCAGCGCGTCGCGCCGGAGAGGAGGGCGCCCTCGGGCGAGACGAGCCCAGGGCTCTCGCCCATCTTCCTGGCGTACTCGGGGCCGCCGTCCTCGGTCGGGTGGAAGACCTCTCCGCTGTAACGGATGGTGAAGGTTCGCTCGCCCGGCGCGAGCGTCACGGCGAAGTGCTCCACCGGGACGGGCGACGGGCCTCCCGTGTCGGGGTCCGGGTGGAGCGCCGGCCCGTTCGGCGATCGGGTGAGGGGCGCGGCGGAGCCGGCGCGCTCCGGGGAGAGCCCGGCGTGGAGCGTGAAGACGATCCGGTCGCCGAGGCGGGCGCGCAGCTCCGGCGAGAGCGTCACCTGGTCCTCGACCAGAACGGCCCGCTTCTCGGGGAGAAGCGTGACGCGCAGGTCGTGCTGGACCGCCGCGGTCGAGGTCGCCGAGGGCGACGGGGACGCCGCCGCTGGCGGCGCGGTGGGCGGGCGCTCGCGGCCGGCGCAGGCGCCGGCAAGGGCGAGGACGGGGAGGATGCGGAGAATGCGCCCGAGGCTGGCGGCCATGGTCGGGCGCCGGCGGCGCCCCGCGTCACCTACTGCGCCGGCTGGACGGGCGCAACTTGGCAGTGGGCCGTCCAGGGCATCGCGCGGAGCGTCGACCCCGGGGCTGGCGCCTTCCTGGGGCCCGAAGGCCGGCGGTGCGCCGGGGCGCGCGCGGGTGTATGACGGCGCGGGAATCCGGACATCGAGCTCCGCGACTCGGACGGGCGGGGCGATCGCGGGAAGCTCTCGCCGCGGTGGCACTCCCGGACGGTGGACCTGCGAGCCCGTCGCCGGGGTAGGATCTCCGTTCCTCCGACAGAACGGCAGGAGTTGGTCGCCATGGAGTGCACGTGAAGAGCATTGCGGGTTCTTCGGCGGGCGGTTCTCGCCATCGTCGTCATGCAGGACGGCTCGAGCGACACCTCCCCCGCGCCGGCTCTCACGGAGCACCCCACCCGCCGCCGCAGGAGATGACGCGATGACCCGCCGCGGCTGGATCCTGTTCCTCGCGCTCGGGGTGATCTGGGGCGTTCCTTACCTCCTCATCAAGGTCGCCGTTCGCGAGCTCACCCCGGCGAGCCTGGTGTTCCTGCGCACGGCGCTCGGGGCCGTCCTCCTCCTGCCCGTGGTGATCCGTCACGGGAACTTGCGCGCCCTGCTCGCGCACTGGCGCCCGATCGCGCTCTTCACGGTCGTCGAGATGGGGATCCCGTGGCTGCTCCTCTCGCACGCGGAGCAGCACGTGACGAGCTCGCTCGCGGGGCTGTTCATGGCGAGCGTGCCGCTCGTCGGAGGCGTCCTTGCGCGCGTCACGGGAGGCCACGAGCCGCTCGGCGTGCGGCGCTCCGTCGGCCTCGTGGTGGGGCTCGCGGGGGTGGTGGCGCTGCTCGGGCTCGACCTCGGCCGCGGCGATACGCTCGCGATCGTGGCGCTCGCGATCGTGGCGCTCGGCTACGCCGTGGGCCCGATGATCATCTCGCGCCGGCTGGCGGACCTGCCCGTGCTCGACGTGGTGGCGGCGTCGCTCGCGCTCTGCGCGATCGGCTACGCGCCGGCCGGGCTGGCGCAGCTCCCGGCCACGATGCCTGCGCTGGACGTGATCGGCGCCGTCGTGGTGCTCGGGGTCGCGTGCACGGCCGTCGCCTTCCTGCTCTTCTTCCGGCTGATCGCGGAGGTCGGTCCGGTGCGGGCGACGGTGATCACGTACGTGAACCCGGCCGTCGCGGTGGCGGCGGGGGTGGCGTTGCTCGGCGAGCCCTTCACGCTGGGGACGGGCGCCGGGTTCGTGCTCATCCTCGCCGGCTCGTGGCTCGCGACCGGCCCCGCGTCGGTGGGATCCGGTGCGGCGGAGCCCGGGGAGACCGTCGCAGCGGAGTGAACGCGGGGCGGCGTTCGCGAGGTGCGACACCGTCCGCTCGTCGGAGGCGTCTCGGCGACGATCAGCTCGGGGCCATCGAGGCCTGGCCGGAGGACGTCATCGCGCGGACGTTCTCCGCGGAGAAGAACTCCGCGGGGGAGATCGTTCCGGCGTTCATCTGCGCGAACCGGGTCATCGCCTGCTGGTTGCCGCTGATCGCGCGGAACAGCTGCTGCACCTCCGGCGGTGGCGGCTCGAGCGTCGCGAGCTGGCACGTGAACTCGTACATGGAGAGCACGTGCTCGTCGCGGTCGCGCTGGTAGTCGCGCATCGCCTCGTCGAACGGGCGAGCTCCGGTGAGGGCTTCGTCCAGGGCGCTCACGCACCGCTCGGCGTCACGGAAGGCGTCCATGATCCCCTGCGCGGTGATCGGGTCCTTGTTGTACCCGGCGTCGCCGACCAGCGCCCACCCGGGGCCGTACGGCTTCCGGAAGAAGTTCGGCACCGGCGTGCCGGCGAACCGCTCCACGCGCTTCGCGCCGCGAAGCCGATCGGCGAACTCCGGCACGAGCTCGAGCACCGCGAGGTAGTTGCCCTCGACGTCCTTCTTGATCGCCTCGAACTCCGAAAACGGCCATCCAGCGACGATCATCGTCAGGCCGTCGTGGGTCGGCGCCACCCCGAAGCCGCGGTGCGGGAGAACGTAGGTCTCGAACCGCCCGCCCATCGGAAGACCGCTCCAGTAGGTGTAGTAGGGAGCAAGGAGCGGCGGCTTCTCGTGGTATCGCTCGGGACGGACCTTCTCGGCCACGAGCGAGTGCCGTCCGTCCGCACCGACGACGACCTCGGCGTGCTCCGTGACCGGGGCCCCGCCGCTCGCGCGGCCCTTGATCCCGACGACGCGCCCGCCCTCGGCGACGATGTCCTCGACGGTGAAGCCTTCGCGGATCTCCGCCCCGGCGTCCACCGCGGCGTCGACGAGCAGCTTGTCGAGCACGGTGCGGCGCGGGCAGTACGCCACCGGGAACTCCGCGGTCCCGGGCGAGCCGCTCAGAACGAAGCGTCCGAAGTCGAAGGCGTACGTGTGGACAGCCGGGCAGCCCGTCGCGACCAGGCGGTCGAGCAGCCCCCACCTCGACAGGGCAGCCACGCCGAGCGGGTGCACCATGTGCGTGGAGAGCGTGTCGCTCGGGAACGTGGCGCGATCGACCATCAGGACCCGGTAGCCGCGGCGCGCGAGCAGCATCGCCGTCGGCGAGCCGGCACAGCGCGCTCCCACGATGATGGCGTCGTACGTCCTCGCCATGTCGGGCTCCTTTCGTTCACGCCCGTGCGTGCCCCAGTCCCGCTCGCGCATGCACTTGTCGACTCCACCGCGGGTCGCAACCAGGTCGCGTCCGTCCGGTTGGGTCGGCCGCTCGCCACCGCGGGCGGCCGGACGTGGCGTGCGATCGCCCGACGGCCGCACCGCCGGCGCGACGGGGCCGTCCGTCACTCGGCGCGCGCGAGCGGCGAGGGTCCGCGCGGGGGGGTGGCGATCATGGGAGCCCTCCGGTGCCGGTCGGCCGCAGGATCATCGGCACGCCGGGCTTCGGACGCAGCGTGAGCCCGGGCTCGACGTCGACGCGGGAGCCCGGCACGAGAGCGAGCTCGTAGCGCTGCGCGACCATCGCGACCACGAGCTGCAGCTCGATCGACGCCAGCCAGGTCCCGATGCAGCTGCGTGGTCCGCCTCCGAACGGAAAGTACGCGAACGGCGCTGAACGACGCTCGGGCGCGAACCGATCAGGATCGAAGCGGTCGGGCTCCGGCCAGAAGGCAGGGTGGCGATGCGTCACGAACGGGCTCAGCAGGACGATCGAGCCCGCCGCGATCCGATGACCACGGATGCAATCGTCCTGAAGCAGCGTGCGAGCGGTCACCCAGGTGGGCGGATAGAGGCGCAGGACCTCATCGATGACCCGGCGCGTGTGGACCAGCGTGGGGAGATCGTCCGCGCCCGGCGAGCGGCCATCGAGAGCTTCGCGAACCTCCGCACGAACGGCCTCGCTGGCGGCGGAATTCGTCGACAGCACGTAGAAGGTCCACGCCAGCGCGCTCGCGGTGGTGGTGTGGCCGGCGAAGAGGATCGCCTTCAGCTCGTGGCACAGATCGGCAGCGCGCATCCGTTCGCCGCCCCCGACGTCGTGCGCGTCCAGCAGCGACGCGAGCAGCGTCCCTGCAGGCGGAGCATCCTCGCAGGCGCGAGCGACGTTCGTGCAGACGAAGGTGTCGATCGTCCGCAGCGCGGTCTGGAACCGGCGCTGGGCAGGCGTCGGAAGCCCGAGCGAGCCGAGAGGACTCCAGAGCCGACGATTGGCATGCTGCAAGGCCTGGTCGAGCGCCTCACCGACGGCTCGAGCCTGCGCCTCGCCGACATCGCCGAACACCAGCTCGACGATGACCTCCTGCGTCAGATGGGTCATCTCTCGCGCCACGTCCACGGTCTCGCCGCGCGCCGCGATCGACGCCCAGCGGTCGAGCATCTGCGCCGTCGTCCGGGTGACGATGGGGAGGGACGGGAGCAGCGACCTGGGCCGGAAGGCTGGCCGCATCAGGCGGCGCTGGCGGCGCCAGTGCTCGCCGTCGATGGTCGTGAGACTGTCGCCGAAGACCGCTCTCACGCGCGAGGCCGTCGGAGCCTTCGCATGGAGACCCTGATCGTCCTCGAGCACGTGCCGTACGTCCTCGGGGTGGCTCAGCAGATACGCTCGGCGGCGCCCGAACGGCATGCAAACGACGTCGCCGTACCGGCGCATGCTCTCCAGGAAGAAGCCGAGCGGATCTCGCCGCGCCAGGAGGAAGACGCCCATGACGGGATGACCGCGAGGACCGGGAGGCGTGTCATCGCCGCGGCGCAGTCCGCCGAGCATGCTCCGTAACTAGCCCGTCGGAACGCGCTCCGCCGCAAGAGCAGTTCATCGCCCGGTCCAGCCCATCGGCGCGCCACGGCCACGATCCCCTTCGGGACCGCCTCCGGGCGCTCCCCGGAGGCCGCCGCGCGGTGCCGAGTTGCATCACCGCCCTCGAATATGCGAGGTTGCGCGCGCGCGACGAGGTGATGTGGGTGAACGTCGCGCATCATCGCACCCGCCGCGCGGCTCGCGAGAATGAACGCGACGCGCGACGGGTTCGTCACGAGCGGCGTCCATGCTCGCCCGACGGATGAACGGGCAGCCGCGCCGCGCAACCGATTCGCCCCATGTCGCTCGGTCCGCCGCGCAGGTGGAGGTAAGACGTGTACACGGATTTCTCGAAGCTCCGGAACATCGGGATCTCGGCCCACATCGACAGCGGGAAGACCACGCTGACGGAGCGGATCCTCTTCTACACGAACCGCATCCACGCCATTCACGAGGTGAAGGGCAAGGACGGCGTCGGCGCCAAGATGGACTCGATGGAGCTCGAGCGCGAGCGCGGCATCACCATCGCCTCCGCCGCGACGCACTGTGAGTGGAAGGGGCTCCACTTCAACATCATCGACACCCCCGGGCACGTCGACTTCACGATCGAGGTCGAGCGGTCGCTGCGCGTCCTGGACGGCGCGATCCTGGTGCTCTGCGCCGTCGCCGGCGTCCAGAGCCAGTCGCTCACCGTCGATCGCCAGATGCGCCGCTACAAGGTGCCGCGCGTCGCGTTCGTCAACAAGTGCGACCGGTCCGGCGCGAACCCGCTCCGGGTGAAGGATCAGCTCCGCGAGAAGCTCCAGCACAATCCGGTGCTGATGCAGCTCCCGATCGGCCTCGAGGACAAGTTCGAGGGCGTCGTCGACCTCGTGTCGATGAAGGCGGTCCGCTTCGGCGGCGAGGACGGCCAGGAGATCACCGAGTCCGAGATCCCCGCCGCGATGCAGGCGGAGGCGGCCAAGGCGCGCGAGGAGATGCTGGACGCCGCGTCCATGTTCTCCGACGAGCTGACCGAGGCGATCCTCGAGGACCGCGTCACCGAGCAGCTCATCAAGGCGGCGATCCGCAAGGGGACCATCGAGCTGAAGCTCACGCCGGTCTTCATGGGCTCGGCGTACAAGAACAAGGCCGTCCAGAAGCTGCTCGACGGCGTCGTCGACTACCTCCCGGATCCGACCGAGGTCGTCAACGAGGCGCACGACCTCACGAAGGACGAGCAGAAGGTCGTCATCACGATCGACAACGACAAGCCGACCGTCGCCCTCGCGTTCAAGCTCGAGGACGGCCGGTACGGCCAGCTCACGTACCTGCGCATCTACCAGGGCAAGCTGCAGCGCGACATGTTCATCACGAACATGCGCACCAAGAAGGACCACCGGATCGGGCGGCTCGTGCGCATGCACGCGGACGAGATGGAGGACATCGACGCCGCCGGGTCGGGCGACATCGTCGCGATGTTCGGCATCGAGTGCAACTCGGGCGACACCTTCACCGACGGCACGGTCAAGCTCAACATGACCTCGATGCACGTGCCGGATCCGGTGATCTCGCTCTCCATCAAGCCGGTCGACTCGAAGAGCGAGACCAACATGGGGAAGGCGCTCCGGCGCTTCACCCGCGAGGACCCGACCTTCCGCGCCGGCGTCGACGAGGAGAGCAGCGAGACGATCATCCGCGGGATGGGCGAGCTGCACCTCGAGGTCTACATCGAGCGGATGAAGCGCGAGTACAACGCGATCGTCGAGGCCTCCCCGCCGCAGGTCGCCTACCGCGAGACCGTCAGCCAGCGCGCCGAGTTCGCCTACACGCACAAGAAGCAGACCGGCGGGTCGGGCCAGTTCGGCCGGGTGTGCGGGTACATCGAGCCGTGCGAGCAGAACTACGAGTTCGTCGACGACGTGGTCGGCGGCGCCATCCCCCGCGAGTTCATCTCCTCGGTCGAGAAGGGCTTCAAGTCCATGCTCGCCAAGGGCCGTCTGCTCGGGTTCCCGGTGGTGAACGTGCGCGTCGTCATCAACGACGGCGCGAGCCACGCGGTCGACTCGTCCGACATCGCGTTCCAGGAGGCCGCGCGCGGCGCGTGGCGTGAGGGCTTCGACCGCGCGAAGCCGCGGCTCCTCGAGCCGATCATGAAGGTCGTCGTCGAGACGCCCTCGGAGTTCTCGGGCGGCGTCCTCGGCGGGCTCATGCAGCGGCGCGCCATGATCATCGGCTCGCAGGAGGACGGCCAGCTGTCCCGGATCGAGGCCGAGGTTCCGCTCGCCGAGATGTTCGGGTACTCCACGACGCTCCGGTCCTCCACGCAGGGCAAGGCGGAGTTCACGATGGAGTTCTCCCGGTACCTGCCGGTCCCCGCCGCGATGTCCGAGGAGCTCATGAAGAAGGAAGCCGCCAAGAAGGCGGCCGCGGCCGGCAAGAAGTAGCTTCCCCCCGGGCCATGATCCGGCAGGAAGCGATCCTCCAGAGTCCGCTGCGGATCCTCGACCGGTGGATCCGCGGCGGCCTCGGCAAGGGTCACCTGGGCGTGATCATGGCGCCGGCGGGCGTCGGGAAGTCTGCCTGCCTCGTGCAGATCGGGCTGGACGCGCTGCTGCGCGAGAAGCCCGTCCTTCACGTCGCGGTCGGGCAATCGGTGGAGCACGTCTCCGCCCGCCACGACGCGCTCTTCGACGAGCTGGCGGAGCGCGTCGACCTGGCCGACCGCGGGCGCGTGCGCGAGTCGATCGCCCACCGGCGGCTCATCTGGTCGTCGGCGGAGGGCACCTCCGGCGCGCGCGCGCTCGACGAGGCGCTGGCGGCGTTCCAGGCGAACCTCGGGCTCGTGCCCCACACCATCCTCGTCGATGGCTTCGACTGGGGCGAGCCCGGGTGCACCGCGACCGTCGGGGCGTTCAAGGAGAGCGCGGCTCGCGTCGGCGCCGAGCTCTGGATGACTGCGCGCGCCGCGCGCGGCCCCGAGCTCGGTCGCGGCCCGCGCATCTTCCCGCTGGCGGACGACAGCGCCGCGCTCGTCGACGTCGGCGTCTTCCTGCAGCCCCACGGACGGCACGCCCGGCTGACGCTGGTGAAGGACTTCGAGCGGTCCCCAGCGACCGACGTCTCGCTCGTGCTCGAGGGCGGGACGCTGCGGCTGCCGAGAGACGACGAGGCGCCGCCGCCGCTCGAGCTCTCCCCGGGGGACTTCACGCTGCTCGCGAGCGCGTCCTCCGGCGCCGAGGAGGAGTTCGGCGTCTGCGCCGAGCGATGGGGCGTCCGGGAGGTGAACTTCACGTTCGGCGGCCGTCGCGGGATCGCCCGGACGCGCGGGCTCGTCGAGTTGAGCGAGGACGAGCTGAGGATCGGCGAGGTCAGCGCCGCCTACGTGAAGACGCACATGCACCGCGCGTTTCCGGACTCGGCGGAGCTGCGGCGCGTGCTCCAGGCCATCTGGCACCAGGTGAGCACGGCGGGCGAGGTGTTCTCCGTCGGGGCCGTCAACGCCGACAAGACTGCGCACGGCGGGACGGGCTGGGCGGTCGAGCTGGCGCGGCACTGGGGAAGGCCGGTCCACCTGTTCGACCAGGAGCGGAAGCGCTGGCTCCGGTGGGACGAGCGGGACTGGGTCGACGTGGCGCCGCCCGCCATCACGCACGAGAGGTTCGCGGGCGCCGGCACGCGATCCCTGTCCGACGACGGCCGCGCGGCGATCCGCGCGCTGTTCGAGCGGAGCTTCGGGGCTCCGCGATCGTAGGCAGTCCGTACGACGGCTCGCCGGACCTGGCGGGGCTCGTCATTCGGCGGTCCGCTCCAAAGAGCTTGACCGTTCGCGGCGCGCGGTCGGTGCGACGCTGGAGACTGAACAGTCGCCCGTGGGTTGCCGAGGGGCGGCCTGGGCGACGATCCTTACGGTGATGCACGTAGCCCCAGCACGCCGAGCGCTCGGGCGAGGGCGCCGGGAGGAGCCGGCGTTGTGTGCCATCGCCCTTCCGCTCGTGCATCACGCGGACGTCGACATCGAGCGCGCGAGCCGCGCGCGTGGTGAACAATTCAACGTGCGGCCTTGGTCGCACCTCGGATGAGCGATCGCGCGCGGCCCCGGCTGCGAGAACATTCCAGCCGTCGGGGCGCCCCGGGAAGAAGGCGCGTGGGCGCATCCAGACGTCGCGGAGGAGGATCGCATGTCCAGGCTGATGCTCGTTCTGGGGATGGCGGCCATCATCGGCTGCGCAGGAATCAGCAAGGAGCAGTACGGCGCCAAGGAGGCGGAGGCGGCGAAATACAAGGCGGCGTTGCAGGACGAGAGCGGCAAGGTGGCCGCGCTCGAGGCCAAGGCCGCGTCGCTCGAGCAGCAGAACGCGGCGCTGCAGACTCAGGTGAGCACGGCGCAGTCGCAGCTCGAGACGACGACGGCCAAGCTGACGGAGCAGAGCGGGGAGTACGAGAAGCTCAAGGACCGGACGATCCGGCTCAACGAGCGGCTGCTCTTCAAGGAGGGCTCGTCGAAGCTCACCCCCGAGAACAAGCGCACCCTCGACGCCATGGCGGACGCGATCTCGCAGGTGAAGGACAAGGCCGTCCTCGTCACGGGGTACACGGACAACGCCGAGGCGGGCGGGAAGGGCGCCAAGGTCCAGCGCTGGCAGCTCTCGTCGGCACGCGCACTCGAGGTCGCGAAGTACCTCGCCGGGCGCGGGCTCGATCCGACGCTCATCGGCATCGCCGGCTTCGGCGAAGGCAGGCCCATCGCCGCGAACGACACGCTCGCGAACCGGGCCCTGAACCGCCGCGCCGAGATCGCGCTCACCCCGCCCACCATCGAGCTCAAGACCGTCGACGTGAACCCCGCGACGGTGGAGATGAAGTAGCCCGAGTCCGGCCGTTGCTCTCGGGACCTGGCCCGCAGGATGGCCGCGTGGGCCTCGCCTGGTCAGCGGAGCGCCATCAGGGCCGAGATGATCCCGGCGCCGCCGAGCGCCAGCGAGCAGACCCAGACGATCCGGAGCCGTGTGAGCGCCGCGACCGCCCCGAGGGCGATCGCAACCTGGAAGAAGGCGACGGCGGCCGCGTAGCGGTGGTGTGCGTGGAGGAGGTGCTCCGCCTCCCGCTCGCGCGCGTCCCGCTCCGCCTCCTTGTCCCTGGCCTTCGCCTGGATGTCCTGCTGCTCGTCGGCGTATTGCCGCTGCCGCGCGAGCGTCTCGGCTGGAGCGGCCTTCCCGGCGGCCAGCCAGGCGGCCGCGACTGCGTCCGCGACCGCGCCCTTCACGCCCTTCGCCTGGTAGTAGGCCCACTGATCGCTCGCCTCGGCCTGGAGCCGCGTCGCCTCCGTCTTGAGCGCGAGCGCCTCGTTCACCGTCGAGCCCGCCTGCAGGCTCGCGCCCGCTGCGAGCGCAGCGAGGACGGAGGTGGTGAGCGCGATGGTCCGCACGAGCGATCCGCCGTCGTGCTCCGCCTCTTCGTGGATGGCCTCGTGCAGTCGCTCGGTCTCGACCTCGGGTCCCTCGGGCATCGGCTCGTCGCTCCCTTCGAGATGATCCCCACCTCATATCGTGGCTCGAGCGCCTTTCGCACGGTCGCCGGCGAGGGCCCCACGCCGCCGATCGGTCTGCCGCCGGGCGAGTCGATCCAGCCCGGATTGGCGCTGCACCCGACCGGCCCGGTCGACCAGGATCCGGCGGACGTCGCGACGGGGGCGAGCGTGGAACATCGCGGGCGGGTTCGGGTGGAGCGCGGGCAGAAGCGGGTGAGGGGATTCCTCGGCGGGCAGCTCGTCTTCGACACGCGGGCGCCGGTCCTGGTCTGGGAGGTGCCCTACTACCCGGCCTACTACGTCCCGCTCGGCGACGTGCGGGCCACGCTGATCCCCGCCCCCCGGCGCGAGCAGTCGCCCAGCCGCGGCGAGGCGGAATACTTCGACGTGAAGGTGGAGGGGCGGACCGTCCGCGAGGCGGCGTGGCGGTACCCGAGATCGCCGCTGGAGGCGCTCCGCGAGCTGGTGCGCTTCGAGTGGAAGGCCCTCGACGAGTGGCTGGAGGAGGACGAGCCGATCTACGTCCACCCGCGCGATCCCTACACGCGCGTGGACGTCCTCGCCAGCTCGCGCCACGTCGAGGTGGTCGTCGAGGGCGTCAAGGTCGCCGAATCGCACCAGCCGCGGATCCTCTTCGAGACCGGCCTTCCGCCCCGGTACTACCTGCCGCTCGCCGACGTGCGCCTCGAGCTGCTCGTCCCCTCCGGCACCACCACCCGGTGCCCGTACAAGGGCACCGCCACGTACTGGTCGCTCCGCGTCGAGGGGCGGCTCCTCGAGGACCTGGTCTGGACCTACCGCGCGCCGTTCGCGGAGGCCCAGAAGATCGCCGGCCTGGTCGCGTTCTACAACGAGAAGGTGGACCTCTACGTCGACGGCGAGCTGCAGCAGCGGCCGAGGACGCCCTTCTCGGACTGACGTCGGCGTGGCAATGGCGCGGACGTCGCGAGCCGCGCACCTCGCCAGCCAGCGAACCACGGGCGGGCAACTTCGCCGATACTGCGCCGATGAGCTCGACGCCTCCGCTCCCGGCGCATCCCTTCCGCGTCCGCCACCCCGGAGACGGCCTCGGCGCGCCGGCCCCGCTCGATCTCATCGTGGAGGGCAGTGCCTTCGGCAGCGGCACGCATCCGACCACCATGAGCTGCCTGGAGGTCCTCGCCGCCCTCGCCCCGCTCGAGGGCCTCCGCGTGCTCGATCTCGGGAGCGGCACCGGTATCCTCGGTCTCGCCGCCCTCCGGCTCGGCGCCGCGGGCGCTCTCTGCGTGGACGTCAACCCGGAGGCCGTGGCGAGCTCTCTGCGCTCCGGAGAAGCGAATGGGCTGGCGGACAGGCTCTCGCACAGGGCCGGCACGGCGAGTGACCTCGCCGGCGAGGCGTTCGACCTCGTGGTCGCCAACATCGGCGGCGAGCTGCTCATCGACGAGGCTGCCTGCGTCGCGCCGCTGGCCCGGCGCGGCGGGCGGCTGCTGCTCTCGGGCGTGCTGTCGGGCTATGCCGCGGATCTCCAGGCGGCCTATGCGGCGCAGGGCTGCCGCGTCGTCGAACGACGCTTCCCGGGCGCGTGCTGCACGATCCTGATGACGCGAGGGTGATGCTCGGTGCGAGCGGGATCTCGAGCTGAATGAGTTCACGCGGGCCGCCGGATCGCGAACACGGCGTCGACCGCTCGCGTCACGGCCTCCACGGGGCAGCGATCAGGGATGCCCCCGTGCGTGGAGCATCCCGGGCGGCGCCGGCAGCATCCACCGGAAGAGATCCTGGTTCACCTCCGCGCGCGATATCCGAAGCTCCCGCGCGGCGTGGTCCGCGAGCGCGTCGCAGCGCGCGGGCGGCACCGGCGCGCCGGTCGGCGCCTCGAGGCAGGCGAGCGGCCCCCAGCGTCCTTCCGGGGAGAGGTACACGAGCTCCGGCGACACCGCGGAGCCGTCCGGGAACACCACCGGCCGCGGCGGATCGGAGACGAGGCTGCGCCCGTGGAAGAACGACGTCTCCGGCGGCACGCCGAGCAGATCGGCGACCGTCGGCGCCACGTCGAGCTGGCCCGCGGGCGCCGGCCGTGGCCCCGCATGTGCGCCGGCGGGCAGCCGCACGAGGAGCGGGATCCGTCTCTCGTACGTGAGCCACCGGTCGGCGCGCGCGGGAACGTCGACGAGCTCCGTGCCGGAGGCCGTCCGGGAGACGCCGTTGTGGTCGCCGTAGACGACGAGGATGGAGCGGTCGAGCACGCCCGTCGCGCGGAGCCGCTCGACGAGCGCCCCGACGGCTGCGTCGGTGAACCGGACCGAGTTCAGGTAGTCGCCCACCATCGTCCCCTCGAGGGCGCCGAGCGGCAGCGCGCGCGGCAGGTTCGGATCGACGAAGGGCGCGTGGTTCGAGAGCGTGACGAGGACGGCGTAGAAGGGCTCGGGCAGCGTCGCGAGGCGCTCCGCCGCCTGCTCGACGAAGCGCACGTCCGAGAGCCCGAGGCCGATCACCGGGCTCGCGTCGAAGTCCCGGATGCTGAAGAACCGCTCGTACCCCATCGTCGGGTACATCCGGTCGCGGTTCCAGAAGTTCGGCCAGTTCGCGTGCATGGCCACCGTGCGGTAGCCGGCCTCGCGCAGCACCTCGGGGAGGCAGCGGAGACGGGCGTCGTAGCGCTCCGTGAACACCGCGCCCGTCTCGAGCGGGTAGAGCGAGCACCCCGCGAGCAGCTCCGCGTCGGAGGTCGTCCCCTGGCCGACCTGCGAGAACGCCTCGGGGAACGTGAGGCTCTCGTGCGCGAGGCGATCGAGGCTCGGCGTCACCGGTGCGCCGTTCACGATCCGTCCGACCGCGGACGCCTGGACGGACTCGAGCTGCACCACGATGACGTCCTTCCCGCGCTGCGTTCCGTGGAGCGGACCGGCCGGCACCGTCCGTGCGCGGTGGTAGGCGATCGCCTCCGGGAGCGACGAGCGCGCGGAGCGGTCGAGGCGGCGCAGCGCGAACGTGGCGGCGTCGAACAGCTGGTACCCGACCACGTTCAGCGCCGTGGCGACCTCGGTGCGCGCGATCCCCATGTGACGCGGGCCGGTGAGCGGTCGCTCGAGGAGCGGGGCGGCGGCGGTCGTGAAGAGCACCACGCCCGCGATCGCCAGCGCGTTCGCGTGCCACCGACGGGTCGGCGAGGGCTCGCGGCCGCGCCACACGGCGGCCATGAGCGCGAGCACGGCGACGTCCGCCCACAGGGGCGCGTCGCCCCGACGGAACAGCGGCAGGATGGCGCCTCGAACCTGCGCCGCCTGCGAGGCGAAGGCGAGGGTCGCGACGGAGCCGAGCTCGGAGAACTGCCGATGGTAGAGGATGTGGGCCTGGTAGACGGCCGTGAGCGTGGCGTCGAGCGCGAGCAGCGCGATGAGCTGCGCACGCCCGTGATACCGGAGCGCGATGCCGAGCACGACCATCGCGACCGCCACGCTCGCCACGAACGCGGTCGCGGGCACCGATGCGCCTCCCTGGAAGGCTGGCGACCACAGGAGCTGCTTTGCGACGAGCCAGGCCCCGAGCACCGCGGGCACCAGGACGGGGCGGACGGCGCGCCCGGCGCGGCGCGCGAGGAGGATCACGACACCCGACCATCGGGGCAACGGCGGCACGTCGGCAAGGTAGCGGGACGCGACGCGCGGCGCCCGGGAACTCCACCGGTGAGGACCGAAGGCGGGCTCACGCCACGCGACGCGTGGCGCGCCCGGCTGAAGCCGTCGTGGCGTTCGGGCGCACCGGGTCGGAGCGCCCGCGGCGGAGGCCCGCCATCGGGCGACGAGATCACGCGCGGTCTGCGCGAAGATTCCTCCTCGACGCGAGGAGGCCCGGAATGATCGCCGACGACGTGGTGGTCGCACGCGCACCGACCGCGGACTGGGACCGCGCCGAGCGCGAGGCGCGGCAGGCGGCGGCGTTCGTGGCGGCGTTCGTGGGCGTGCCCGCCGTGGTCGCCGCCTCCACCGCCCTCGCGATCTTCGCGCTGACGTCGCTCGTGCTCCTCGCGCCGCTCGTCGCCGCAGTGCTGACCTGGGTGGCGTGGCGCTACGGACGGCCGGAGCGCGGGGGCTGACCCGTCGCTGCCAGCCCCGGACGAGGAGCGCGCCGCGGACCCGGCGCGGGCCTCCGGCGCGCCGAGAGCGCGACGAGCGTACACGCGAGGCCGTGCGCCGCGAGGAGGACGCCCGGCCCGGCGCCGGTCAGGACCGTGAAGAGATGAGAAGCGCCGCAAGGATCGTCTCGGTCGTCGCCATCGCGGTCCTGCTGGTCGTCACCCTCGTCGTCGTCCGCCTCCGGCTAGAGGACCCCTTCGCCACGTTGCCACGGGCGCCGCCGGCCGCGCTCGTCGCCGAGCGCGAGGCGTGGGCCGAGCGCTGGCGCGACCGGACTCTCGTCCACGTGACCCTCGACGGCGGCGCGGTGGGGCCGGTGCGCTTCGTCGTGAGCCTGCCGGAGCCGCTGCCGGAGACTCCGCTTCCGGTCGTCGTCGTGCTCGGAGGCCTGCGCGGAGGGTCGAACGCGATCCGCGAGCTCGGCGAGGTCGCCGGGGACGCCGGCCCGAACGCGATCGTGGGCTTCGACTGGCCGTTCCCGGACCGGGAGCCCGGCCTCCTCGAGATCGTGCTCGAGTCTCCGGCGTGGCGCCGGAACGCGCTCTCCGTGCCGGGCCAGGTCGACGTGCTGCTGCGGTGGGCGGCGGATCGGCCCTGGGCGGATCGCGGGCGGGTGAGCTTGCTCGGGTTCTCGCTCGGCGGCTTCGTCGTGCCGGCGGCCCAGTGGCTCGTGGAGCGGCGCGGCGAGAACATCGGCTGGACGGTGATCGCCTACGCCGGCGCTCCGATCGGCGACGTCATCGCGCGACATCCGAAGGTGAAGCCACGGTGGCTGGCGGGCGCGCTCGGCGCGGCCTCCGACCTCCTGCTCCGCCCCGTCGAGCCGTCGTTCTACCTGCCGGAGCTTCACGGTCGGTTCCTCCTGCTCGGCGGACGCACGGACCGGTTGATCGCGCTCGCAGCGGCGGAGCGGATGCGGAGGCTGACGCCGCAACCGAACACCGTGCGGTTCATGGAGGGAGACCACATGGGCGTCGGCGCGGGGAAGCAGGCGCTGCTGCGCGAGGTGATCGCGTCGACGCGGGCGTGGCTCCTCCAGGAGGGCGCGATCGAACCTCCGCGCGCGCGCGCCGACGGACCGGCGCCTCAGCCCGGCCGCTCGCCGAGCTTGCGGTAGATGGTGGACCGTCCGATCCCGAGCCGGCGCGCGGCCTCGGAGACGTTGCCACCGCACTCCGCCACGACGCGCCGCAGGACGGTCATCTCCTGCTTCTCGCGCGCCTCCCGCGCCGTGCCGTGCGGCGGGGCGGCCGGGGGCGTCTCGAGCAGCTCCGGGAGCACGAGGCGCAGGCTCGACTCGAGCCGTTCCTTCGGCGGCGCGCCAGTCGAGAAGAGCAGCGCGAGGCGCTCGAGGACGTTCTCCAGCTCCCGGACGTTCCCGGGCCAGGCGTAGCCTTCGAGCTGAGGCCGGACCAGCGCCAGCGCGCGCGCGTGCGCCCCGGGGACCCCGTGGCGCGCCAGCGCGCGCTTGAGCAGCTCGGACGCGATCACGACGGTGTCCCCCGGGCGCTCCCGGAGCGCCGGGATGTGGAGCGGCAGGATGTGCAGCCTGAAGTACAGGTCGCTGCGGAACTGGCCGGCGGCCATCGCCTGCCGCAGGTCCCGGTGCGTGGCCGCCACCACGCGCACGTCCACCGGCGTCGGGTCGTTGCTGCCGAGCCGTAGCACCTGCCGCTCCTGCAGGACCCGGAGCAGCCGCGTCTGGAGCATCACCGGCAGATCGCCGATCTCGTCGAGGAAGATCGTCCCGAGGTGCGCCGCCTCGAAGAGGCCGGGGCGTCCGCCGCGTCGCGAGCCGGTGAAGGCGCCCTCCTCGTACCCGAAGAGCTCCGACTCGAGGAGCGTCTCGGGGAAGGCGGCGCAGTTGATGGCGACGAAAGGGTGCTTCGCGCGACGGCTCGCGGCGTGGATGCCCTGCGCGACCAGCTCCTTCCCGGTGCCGCTCTCGCCCGTGACGAGGACGGTCGCGTCGGTGCGGGCGTACCGCTCCGCCAGCTCCCGGACGTCCCGGATGGCCGGGGAGTCGCCGAGGAGGCCGTCGAGCGAGTAGCGCGCCTCGAAGCGGCGCGGGCGATGCCGGGAGCGGAGCCGCTGGTCGAGCCGCTCCACGAGCGTCTCGTCGTGGCACGCCAGCACGGCGCCCTCGATCACGCCCCGCTCCCGCAGCGGGATCCGGCTCGCCACCACCGTCCGGCTCCCGAGCCGCTCCACGCTGTCGTGCTCGGCCGCGCCGGACTCGAGCACGCGGTCGAGCCCGAGCTGCGGCTGGAGTGAGGAGAGCGGACGCCCGAGTGCCTCCGCCTCGGAGATGCCGAGGAGCCGCTGCATCATCGGGTTCACCGAGACGACCCGCTCGTTCGCGTCCACCGCCGCGATCGCGACCTCCATCCGATCGACGACCCGCTGCAGGTGCTGCCTCCGCGCCGCCTCGGCGCGGACGATCTTCGCGATGTCGGCGGCCTGCTGCACCGCGATCGACAACGAATCGGTGCCGTAGAGCAGCACGGCCTCGAGGCCCGCCTGCTCGGCGAGGTCGCAGACCGGCCCGGGACCGACGATCACCTCGAAGCCGCGCGCTGCGAGGTCGCCGACGTGCGCGCGGGCCTCCTCGGGCGAGACGTAGGGGAGCTGCGCGATCTCCTCGAAGTCGAGGATGTCGCGCGCCTGCTCGAGGCCCGGCACCACCCGGACGAAGTTCACCACGCCGATGCGCGGCGACGCCCTGCGGGCCTGCACGAGCGCTGCGAGCGCGTCCACCGTCGAGGCGCCCACGACGACCACCGGCAGGTCGGCGTGGTCCCGCAGGTACGCGCCGTTCGACCCGGCGGCCACCAGCACGTCGACGACCTCGCCGGCGCCGCGGAGCTCCCGCAGCGTCTTCAGCGCCTCCTCGAAGCCCTTGTCGAAGACCCGGACCTCCGCGACGTCCGCCATGCGCGGCGCGACGCTCTCGAACACCTTCCGGAGCCGGCTCGTGCTGAAGGCCCAGACCACCGGGCGAGTCGCGGACGCGTGGGTCATGCCGTCTTCTCCTGTCCCGCGCGAATAGCACACCTGTCCCAGTGCGGGACACCGGGCGGCCCCGAGCGGGGGCGTCCGGGCGCGCGTCGCGGGGATTCCCGAGCGCCGTCCGAGGCCTGGGCTCGTGACGTGCCACTCGAGGCGCGTGGTCCGGCGGTTGCAGCGTCCGTCCAGCACATCGACGCGAGCGGCCTCGTCGGCGCCCGCTCACCGCGCAGCTCACGCGCCCGGAGGACCCGATGAACCCCGCTCCCGCAGACGATCGCTCCATCACCCTGCGGATCGACCGCGTCGCGGTGCTCGGGGCCGGCGTGATGGGCGCGACCATCGCCGCGCACCTCGCGAATGCCGGGCTCCGCGTCCTCCTGCTCGACGTCGTCCCGAAGGAGCCGACGCCGGACGAGTCGGCCGCGGGCCTCACGCTGAACGACCGGGCGGTGCGGAACCGGGTCGCGACGGCCGGGCGGGCGGGGCTCGCGCAGATGAGGCCGTCGCCGCTCTATCTCGCCTCCGACCTCGACCGGATCGAGGTGGGCAACCTCGAGGACGACCTCGCGCGGCTGCGCGAGTGCGACTGGGTGGTCGAGGTGGTGGTCGAGAACCTCGCCGTGAAGCGGCAGCTGCTCGGGGAGAAGGTGGCCCCGCACGTCGCCGCGCACGCCGTCCTCTCCACCAACACCTCGGGGCTGTCGGTGAACGCGCTCGCCGACGCGCTGCCCGCCTCCCTGCGTCCCCGGTTCCTCGTCACCCACTTCTTCAACCCGCCGCGCTACATGCGGCTGCTCGAGATCGTCCCGAGCCGCCACACGGATCCGGAGGTGACCCGGCGCATGGCGGAGCTCCTGCGCCGGCGGCTCGGCAAGGGCATCGTCCACGGCAAGGACACGCCCAACTTCGTCGCGAACCGGATCGGGGTCTTCGCGATGTGCAACGCGATCCATCACATGCTCGACCTCGGCCTGACGGTGGAGGAGGTGGACGCGGCGTCCGGGCCCGCCACGGCCCGGCCGAAGAGCGCCTGCTTCCGGACCGCGGACCTCGTCGGCATCGACACGCTGCTGCACGTCGCGAGGAACTCGTTCGAGCTCCTGCCGGACGACCCGCAGCGCGAGACCTTCCGGCTGCCCGGCTTCGTGACCGACATGGTGGCGCGCGGGCTGCTCGGCGACAAGGCGAAGCAGGGCTTCTACCGGAGGACGCGGGGCGAGAAGCGAGAGACGCTCTACTTCGACCACCGCACCGGGGAGTACGTCGCCGCGCGGCGGCCCAGGTTCGCTTCCGTCGACGCCGCGCGGGGGATCGACGATCCGGCGCAGCGGCTCCGGGCCGTGCTCGCAGGGTCGGACGCGGCGGCGACGCTCGCCTGGCGCAACCTTCGCGACACGCTCCTCTACGCCTTCGAGAGGATCCCGGACATCGCCGACGACGTGGTGAACGTCGATCACGCGATGCGGTGGGGATTCAGCTGGGAGCTCGGACCCTTCGAGATGCTCGACGCGATCGGCGCGGCCGAGCTCGTGCGGCGCGCCGAGGCCGACGGCGTGCGGGTGCCGGAGAGGCTCCGGTCGATCTCGCGCTTCTACGCCGTCGAGGATGGCCGCCGGAGGTTCCTCGACCTGGGCGGCGGCGGCTGGCGCGACGTCCCGGTGGCGGCCGGGGAGATCGATCTCCGGCTCCTCGAGGAGGCCGGCGCGGTCGTGGAGCGGAACGCCGGCGCCTCGGTGCTGGACCTCGGCGACGGGGTCTTCTGCCTCGAGTTCCACTCCAAGATGAACGCCATCGGTGGCGACACGCTCTCCATGGTCCACCGGGCCGTCCGGCGCGCCGAGGCGGAGGGGCAGGGGCTCGTCATCGCGAACCAGGGGAAGAACTTCTCCGTCGGCGCGAACCTGGCGCTCCTCGTCGCCGCGATCGCCGAGGGCGCCTGGGACGACGTCGCGCTCACCGTCTCCGCCTTCCAGAAGGCGACCATGGCGTTGAAGTACTCCCGGGTTCCGGTCGTGGCGGCGCCGCACGGCCTCGCGCTGGGCGGGGGGTGCGAGCTCTGCCTGCACGCGGACGCGATGAACCCGCTCGCCGAGACGTACATGGGGCTCGTCGAGGTCGGCGTCGGCCTCCTCCCCGCCGGCGGCGGCACGAAGGAGCTGGCGCTCCGCGCCATCCGCCTCGCGGAGCAGTACGAGACCGACGTCTCGCCCTTCATCACGAAGTCCTTCACCACGATCGCGATGGCGAAGGTCTCGACCTCCGCGGCGGAGCTCGAGTCGCTCGGACTCCTGCGCCACGGCGACGGCATCACGCTCGCCCCGGATCGGCTCATCCACGACGCCAAGCAGAAGGTCCTCGCGCTCGCCGCGAGCTACCGCCCGTCGCAGCCGGCGAGCGGCCTCCCCGCGCCGGGCCGGAGCGTCGCCGCCAGCATCGCGACGCAGCTCTGGAACATGCGCGCGGGCGGCTTCATCTCGGAGCACGACGAGACGATCGGCCGCGCGATCGCCGGCGCGATGACCGGCGGTGACGTTCCGGCCGGCACGCTCGTGACCGAGCAGTGGCTCCTGGATCTCGAGCGCGAGGCGTTCCTGAGGCTCTGCGGGGAGCGGAAGACCCTGGAGCGGATCCAGCACATGCTGAAGAAGGGAAAGCCGCTCCGCAACTAGCCGGCGCCACCGCCGTTCCGCACACGCACCGCACGCACCGGAGAGCCTCCATGAGCGCAGCCTACGTCCTCGCCGCCGTCCGAACCCCCGGCGGGAAGGCCAAGAAGGGGAAGCTGAAGGACGTCCGGCCCGACGATCTGGCCGCGCTCGCGATCCGCGCGCTGCTCGACCGGTCCGGGATCGACCCGCGGGACGTGGAGGACGTCCTCCTCGGCTGCGCGTTCCCGGAGGGCGAGGCCGGCATGAACGTCGGGCGGATCGCGGCGATGAAGGCGGGGCTGCCGCACGAGGTGCCGGGACAGACGGTGAACCGGTTCTGCGCCTCGGGCCTGCAGACCATCGCCACCGCGGCTGAGCGGATCCTCGCCGGCGGCGCGGACTGCGTGATCGCCGGGGGCACCGAGTCGATGAGCCTCATCCCGATGGGCGGGCAGAAGTTCAGCGCCAACCCGGGGCTCGCCGGCGCTTGGCCCGAGGCGTACGCCTCCATGGGGATCACCGCCGAGATCGTCGCGCGGAAGCACCAGGTCTCGCGCGCGGACCAGGACGCCTTCGCCGCCGAGAGCCACCGGCGCGCGGCCGCGGCGCAGGAGACCGGCCGGTTCGGGGACGAGCTCGTGCCCGTCGCGGTGGAGACCGCGGCGCTCGTCGGCGGCAAGCTTCGCAAGCGCACCGAGACGCTGGCCGCGGACGAGGGGGTCCGGCGCGACACGTCCCCCGAGGCCCTCGCGAGGCTGAAGCCGGCCTTCCAGGTGGACGGCACGGTCACCGCCGGGAACTCCTCGCAGATGACCGACGGGGCCGCGGCGGCGCTGGTGGTCTCCGAGGCGTTCCTCGCGCGCACCGGGCTCCAGCCGCTCGGCCGGTTCGTCTCCTTCGCGGTGAAGGGGGTGCCGCCGGAGCAGATGGGGATCGGGCCGGTGGAGGCGATCCCCGCCGCGCTGAAGCGGGCCGGCGTGGCGAGGGGCGACGTCGCGGCCTTCGAGCTCAACGAGGCCTTCGCGGCCCAGGCGCTCGCCTGCGTCCGCGCGCTCGACCTGGACCCCGCGCGCGTGAACCCGCTCGGCGGCGCGATCGCGCTGGGGCACCCGCTCGGCTGCACGGGCGCGAAGCTCACGGCGACGCTTCTCCACGAGCTGCGCAGGTCCGGCGGCCGGTACGGCGTCGTCTCGATGTGCATCGGCGGCGGCATGGGAGCCGCCGCGGTGTTCGAGCGCAGCTGATCCCGCCGGACGACTCACAGGAGGCAGGCCATGGCCAGCAGGCTCTTCAAGGGCGCGGAGTACCTGATCGCGCGGGCGACGAAAGACGACGTCTTCACGCCCGAGGACTTCACCGACGAGCAGCGGCAGATCGCGGACACCACCACGTCCTTCGTGAGGGACGAGGTGCTGCCCGTGTACGAGCGGCTGGAGCGCCAGGAGGCCGGCCTGGCCCGGTCGCTGATGAAGAAGGCGGGCGACGCCGGCCTGCTCATGATCGATGCGCCGCAGCAGTACGGCGGCCTGGAGCTGGACAAGGTGACGAGCGTGCTCGCCGCCGACCGGATGGGGCCGGCGGGCGCCTTCGCGGTCTCCTACTCGGCGCACACCGGCATCGGGACGCTGCCGCTCGTCTACTACGGGACGGACGCCCAGAAGGCGCGCTACCTCGGGAAGATCATCTCGGGGGAGTGGAGCGCTGCGTACTGCCTCACCGAGCCGGGCGCGGGCTCGGACGCGCTCGGCGGCACCACGACCGCCACGCTGACCGCCGACGGCAAGCACTACCTGCTCGACGGGACGAAGCAGTTCATCACGAACGGCGGCTTCGCGGACCTCTTCACGGTCTTCGCCAAGATCGACCGCAAGCACTTCACCGCCTTCCTCGTCGAGCGCACCTTCGAGGGCGTGACCATCGGCCCGGAGGAGAAGAAGCTCGGCATCAAGGGGTCCTCCACGACCTCCGTGATCCTCGAGGGGGCCAAGGTGCCGGTGGAGAACGTGCTCGGCGAGATCGGCAAGGGGCACAAGATCGCCTTCAACGTGCTGAACGTCGGGCGGTTCAAGCTCGGCGCCAACGTGAACGGCGCGGCGCGCGCGGCGCTCGCCGAGGCGGCGGCCTACGCCAACCAGCGCAAGCAGTTCGGCGTCCCGATCTCCAGCTTCGGCGCGATCCGCGAGAAGCTCGCCGATCGGGTCGCGGACCTCTTCGCGGCGGAGGCGCTGATCTTCCGGCTCGCGGGGATGATCGACGACCGGCTCGCGACGCTCTCGAAGGCCTCGCAACGCTATTACGAGGAGTACCAGCTCGCGGTGGAGGAGTACTCGATCGAGAGCGCCATCGCGAAGGTCTACTGCAGCGAGGTGCTCGCCGACGTGGTGGACGACGTCGTCCAGATCCACGGCGGCTACGGCTTCACCCAGGAGTACAAGGCGGAGCGCCACTACCGCGACGAGCGCATCAACCGGATCTTCGAGGGGACGAACGAGATCAACCGCCTCCTCGTTCCCGGGACCATCCTGCGGCGGGCGATGAAGGGCGAGCTCCCGCTGCACGGCGAGGTCGGGAAGGCGATGGAGGCGATGATGTCGCCGACCGCGGACGAGCCGGACGCCGGCGACGTCTTCGCCGCCGAGAAGGCCACGCTCGCCGGCCTCAAGAAGGTCTTCCTCGTGGTCTCGGGCGCCGCGGTCCAGAAGTTCCGCGAGCGGATCAAGGACGAGCAGGAGGTGCTGCTCGCGCTCGCCGACGTGGCGATCCAGATCTTCGCGAT
Organism: Anaeromyxobacter oryzae; assembly: GCF_023169945.1. Taxonomy (GTDB): domain Bacteria; phylum Myxococcota; class Myxococcia; order Myxococcales; family Anaeromyxobacteraceae; genus Anaeromyxobacter; species Anaeromyxobacter oryzae. Next base: position 592,685 of record NZ_AP025591.1, on the reverse strand, counting down.
GGAGAGCGCGGTGCTGAGGGCCGACCGGATCTCGCCGGCGCTGTCCGAGGAGCGCCGCGGCATCGTCGGGGACGCGGTGAAGGTCAACGCGTTCGGGGCGGTCGAGAAGGTGGCCAGCGCCGCGCGCCGCGCCGCCTTCTACGTCCTCGACGGCGACGACCTCACGATGATCCTGAGCGGGATCCGGCGCTTCACCCGGTACGATGCCGGCGGGCTCCTCGAGGCCAAGCGCCGGCTCGCCGCCGCCACGCTGGCGCGCGAGCGCTGCCCGCTCTAGGCTCGCGCCCGAGGACCATCGCCTTGGCCGGGCCGTACCCGCACCTGCTCTCCCCGCTCGACCTCGGCTTCACCACCCTGAGAAACCGGGTGGTGATGGGCTCGATGCACACCGGGCTCGAGGACCGTCGCCGCCGGTTCCCCGAGCTGGCCGCGTTCCTGGCCGAGCGCGCGCGCGGCGGGGTGGGGTTGCTCGTCACGGGCGGCTTCGCCCCGAACGTCGAGGGGTGGCTCGCGCCGTTCGGCGCGACGCTGGCCACGCGCGGCGCGGCCCGCGCGCACCGCCAGATCACGGGGGCCGTCCACGCGGAGGGCGGGAAGATCGCGCTCCAGATCCTGCACGCCGGCCGCTACGGGTGGTCCCCGCTGGCGGTCGCCCCGTCGAGGCTCCGGTCGCCCATCTCTCCGTTCACTCCCCGCGCGCTGACGGCGCGGGGCATCGAGCGCCAGATCCGGGCCTTCGTGCGCTGCGCGATCCTGGCGCGCGAGGCCGGCTACGACGGCGTCGAGGTGATGGGCTCGGAGGGCTACCTCCTCAACCAGTTCCTCGCCCCCCGCACGAACCGGCGGTGCGACGCGTGGGGGGGGAGCGTCGCCCACCGGCAGCGCCTCCCGGTGGAGATCGTCGCGCGCATCCGTGCGGCGGTGGGGCGCGACTTCATCCTCGTCTACCGGCTCTCGGTGCTCGACCTCGTGCCCGACGGGAGCAGCTGGGAGGAGACCGTGACGCTCGCCCGCGCCATCGAGCGGGCGGGCGCGACGTTCGTCAACACCGGGATCGGCTGGCACGAGGCGCGGGTCCCGACCATCGCGTCGTCCGTCCCGCGAGCGGCGTTCGCCTGGGCGACGGCCAAGCTGCGGCGGGCGATCGGCATCCCGGTGTGCGCCGCCAACCGGATCAACTCGCCCGACGTCGCGGAGCGCCTCCTGGCGGAGGGGAGCGCCGACCTCGTCTCGATGGCGCGGCCGGTCCTCGCCGATCCGGAGTTCGTCCGGAAGGCGGCGGACGGGCGCGCCGACGAGATCAACACCTGTATCGCCTGCAACCAGGGCTGCCTAGACCACGTGTTCACGGGGCGCCGCTGCTCCTGTCTCGTGAACCCGCGCGCCTGCCGGGAGACGGAGCTCCGCTGGAAGCCAGCCGCCCGTCGCAAGCGCGTCGCAGTGGTGGGCGGCGGCCCGGCGGGGCTCGCGTGCGCGACGGTGCTCGCGGAGCGCGGACACGACGTCGAGCTGTTCGAGGCGGCCGCCGAGGTAGGAGGGCAGCTGGACATGGCGCGGAGGATCCCGGGCAAGGAGGAGTACCGGGAGACGATCCGCTACTTCCGGCGCCGCCTGGAGGTGACCGGCGTCCGCCTCCACCTCGCCCACCGCGCGCGGGCTGCGGAGCTCGTCCAGGGCGGCTACGACGACGTCGTGCTGGCGACCGGCGCGGTGCCGCGCGACCCGCGCATCCCGGGCCAGGACCACCCGATGGTCCTCTCCTACGTGGACGTCCTCCAGCGCGGGGCGCCGGTCGGCGCGCGCGTCGCCGTGGTCGGCGCGGGCGGCATCGGCTTCGACGTCGCGGAGTTCCTCGTCCAGCCGCACGGCGCCGCCGGGCCGGACCTCGCTGCCTGGCTGCGGGAGTGGGGGGTCGCGGATCCCGAACGGGCGCGGGGTGGGGTGGTGGAGCCGCGCCCGGTGCCGCCCGCCCGGCGGGTGTGGCTGCTGCAGCGGAAGGCGACGAAGCCCGGCGCCGCGCTCGGCCGGACCACCGGCTGGATCCACCGCGCGACGCTGGCGATGAAGCAGGTCGAGGTCCTCGCCGGCGTGCGCTACGAGCGGATCGACGACCGGGGGCTCACGATCGCGCTCGGACCGGACCGGCGGGAGCGGCGCCTGCTCGAGGTCGACCACGTCGTCCTCTGCACCGGCCAGGAGCCGCTCCGGGACCTCGAGGCGCCGCTGCGGGCCGCCGGCGTGAAGGTGCACCTCGTCGGCGGCGCCGAGATCGCGGTGGAGCTGGACGCGAAGCGCGCCATCGCCCAGGCGAGCCGCCTCGCCGCCACGCTCTGATCGCGAGCACCGGTCGTGGTGAGCCTGTCGAACCACGATCGGGCGCGGCGAGCCCGCCCTTCGACACGCTCAGCTCGAACGGATGACGCTGTGATCATGCGGCATCACGAGGCGTCGCCCACGCCTCGCCCCCGCGACTGTCCCGGCCGTCCGGACACCTGTCCTGCAGCGGGACAGGCGGCGCGGCACGCCTCGCGCTCGCGCGCCGCCTGAGCCTGCATTTGCGGAGTGAATCCGCCCGGTGGAGCCGGCGTCGTCACCCCGGGAGCCCGTGGTCTGCTCGTTGCAGCAGACCGGGACATGGCGCTCAAGATCCTGGCATCGGTGACGCGGGTCGAGGACCCCGAGTCGAAGATCAAGGTGAAGCCCGACGGCACGGGGATCGTGACCGACGGGGTGAACCACAAGATGAACCCCTTCGACGAGATCGCCGTCGAGGAGGCGCTCCGTCTCAAGGAGAAGCACGGCGGCGAGGTGGTGGTCGCCGCGATGGGCGGGGACGGGTCCGTGACCGAGATCCGCGCCGCACTCGCGATGGGCGCCGATCGCGGCATCCTCGTGCGGCACGACGGCCCGCTCGACCCCGTGGTCGCCTCGGCCCTCCTCGCGAAGCTGTTCGAGGCCGAGAAGCCGGACCTGGTGCTCCTCGGCAAGCAGTCGATCGACGACGACCAGGGCCAGGCCGGCCAGTACCTCGCCGCGCGGCTGGGGCGCCCGCAGGCCACGTTCGCCTCGAAGAAGGAGAGCCTCGAGAGCGAGGCGGAGCGGAGGAAGGAGCCCGGGCTCACGCTGTCCGCCGACGGCAGGTCGCTCGCGGTCGTGCGCGAGGTGGACGGCGGCGTCGAGACGCTCGAGCTGAACCTCCCCGCGGTGGTGACGACGGACCTGCGGCTCAACAAGCCGCGCTTCGCGTCGCTCCCCGGGATCATGAGGGCGAAGAAGAAGGAGGTGAAGGACCTCCAGGCGACCACCCTCGGCGTGGACCTCGCGCCGAAGGTCGTGGTGAGGCGGCTCGCCGAGCCCCCCGTCCGCGCGGGCGGCCAGAAGGTGCAGGACGTCGAAGAGCTCTGGAAGAAGCTCCACGAGGAGGCGAAGGTCCTCTAGGACCTCGCCTCGCGCTCACCGTGAACGGGAGAGATCCGATGTCGAACGTCCTCATCGTGGCCGAGCAGGCGGGCGCCGCGTTGCGCAAGGCGACGCTCCACGCCGTCGCGGCCGGGCGGGAGCTCGCGCGCCGCTCCGGCGGCAGGCTCCACGTGGCGCTCCTCGGTAGCGGCGTGAAGGCGCTCGCGGCCGACCTCGCGAGCCACGGCGCCGAGGTGCACGTCGCAGACTCACCCCGGCTCGCCCATCCGCTCGCCGAGGCGCACGCGCCGGTGCTCGCCGCGCTCGCCAGGGCGGTGGACGCGACCTTCCTGGGCGCGGCCGCGACCGCGTTCGGCAAGGATCTTCTGCCGCGCGCCGCGGCGCTCCTCGAGGCCGGCATGGCGAGCGACGTGCTGGCGTTCCGCGGCGAGGGGCCGGCCATCACCTTCGAGCGGCCGATGTGGGCCGGGAACGTTCTCGCCGAGGTCGAGATCACGACGCGGGTGAAGGTGTTCACGATCCGGCCGACCGAGTTTCCCGCCTCCGCGGCGGACGGCGCGGGCACGGTGCACGACGCGCCGGTCGCGCCGGACGCCGCCGCCCCCGGCACCCGCTTCGTGTCGTTCGACGAGGTGAGGAGCGCGCGCCCCGAGCTGACCGAGGCGCGCGTGGTGATCGCGGGCGGGCGCGGGACGAAGGGCGATTTCAGGGCCCTCGAGGCGCTCGCCGACCTCGTGGGCGGCGCGGTGGGCGCGAGCCGCGCCGCGGTGGACGCGGGCTGGGCGCCGAACGACTGGCAGGTGGGGCAGACCGGGAAGGTGGTCGCGCCGGAGCTCTACCTCGCCGCCGGCATCTCGGGCGCGATCCAGCACCTCGCCGGCATGAAGGGGTCGAAGGTGATCGTCGCGGTCAACAAGGATCCCGAGGCGCCGATCTTCCAGGTGGCCGACTATGGGCTCGTGGGCGACCTCGCCCAGGTGCTCCCGGCGATCGCCGCGAAGGTCGCCTCCAGCCGGTGAGGGCTCCCGTCCATGAACCCGGCCCTGACCACCGTCCTCCTCGGCGCGGCGCTCGGCTTCTTCGCGGTCACGGTGGCGCGGCGGCTCCTGCCGCTGCGGGCCCTCCGTCGCGACGAGCGCCTCGACCGGCCCGCCGAGCGGCTCTCAGGCCTGCTCCGGTACGGGTTCGGCCAGCGGCGGCTGCTCGACCGCGAGGAGCTCGCCCCCGGGGTGCTGCACGTGCTCCTCTTCGCCGCGTTCGTCGTGCTCGGGCTCCGGACCATCACGCTGTTCGGCATGGGCTTCGATCCCGGGTTCCACCTCCCTGCGCTCGCTCCGGGCTCTGCGCTCGGCCGGGGGTACCTGTTCCTGAAGGACGTCGCGGTCTGGGCGGCTGCGGCCGCGGCGGCGGGGTTCCTGTGGCGCCGGCTCGTGACGAGGCCGCAGCGGCTGACGCGCTCCTGGGAAGGGACGCTCGTCCTGGCGTTCATCCTCGGCCTCATGGTCACGGAGATCGTCTTCGATCGCGTCGGGGCCGCGTCGGCGGCGGGTCGCGCGAGCTACTGGGCGCACCTCGTCCTCGTTCTCGCCTTCCTGTGCTTCCTGCCGTTCGGAAAGCACTTCCACGTCGTCACCGCCCTCCCGAACGTCCTCCTGCGCTCGCTCCCGCCTGCCTCCGCGGCGCTCCGGACGCTCGATCTGGAAGTCGAGGGCGTTGCCTTCGGGGCGCGGTCCATCGCCGATCTCTCCTGGAAGGAGGCGCTCGACGTCTACAGCTGCACGGAGTGCGGCCGGTGTCAGACGCGCTGCCCTGCGTTCCTCACCGGAAAGCCGCTCTCCAGCAAGGCGGTGAACGGGGCCCTGAAGCACCACCTCGTCGCCGAGGCGCCGGCTCTCAGCCGGCTGGCGTGGGCCTCGGGGGCGGCGGCGCGAGCGCGCGGGACCGAGGCGCTGCCCTCTCTCGTCGGCGAGGTGATCTCCCCTGAGACGATCTGGTCGTGCACCACCTGCGGCTGGTGCGAGACCGCCTGCCCGGTGCTCGTCGAGAACATCCCGAGGATCGTGGACCTCAGGCGTCACCAGGTCCTCGTCGAGGCGGCGATGCCCGAGGAGGCGGGGCGCCTGTTCAGGAACCTCGAGACCCAGGGCAACCCGTGGGGCATCGGCTCGAACAAGAGGGCGGACTGGTGCGCGGACCTCGACGTCCCGCGCGCGGCGGACGGCGACTTCGAGTGGCTCTTCTTCGTGGGCTGCGCAGGCGCGTTCGACGATCGCCAGAAGAAGGTCTCGCGCGCGATCGTGCGGATCCTCCGCGAGGCGAAGGTCTCCTTCGCGATCCTCGGCGAGGAGGAGACCTGCACCGGCGACGCCGCGCGGCGCCTCGGGAACGAGTACCTCTTCCAGACGCAGGCGTCGGCCCTCGCGGCGACGCTGAACGGGCACGGCGTCACGAAGATCCTCGTGCAGTGCCCGCACTGCCTGAACGCCCTCGCGAACGAGCTGCCCCGGTTCGGAGGCCGGTACGAGGTCGTGCACCACACGCAGCTCATCGCGCGGCTCATCGGAGAGGGCCGGCTCCCGCGCGGAGCCGTCGCGCCGCTGGAGGGGGCGGGCGTGACGCTCCACGATCCGTGCTACCTCGGCAGGCATGCCTGCGAGACCGCCGCCCCCCGGGAGGCCCTCGCCGGCGTCGGCATCGACGTCACCGAGATGCCGCGCAGCGGCCGCACCGCGCTCTGCTGCGGCGCCGGCGGCGGACGGATGTGGCTCGACGAGGAGGCTGGCACACGCGTGAACGAGCACCGCGTCGCCGAGGCGGTCGAGACGCTCGGCCCGCGCGGCGGCGTCGTCGCGGTGGCGTGCCCATTCTGCCTCACGATGCTGAAGGACGGCATCGCGGAGGCTGGGCGAGAGGACCGGCTCCGCGTGCTCGACGTGGCGGAGATCGTCGCAGCGGCGTGGGAGGCGCCATGATCGGGGAACCGCGATCCGTCCCGGCGCTCTTCCTGGAGCGCGTCCGGGAGTCGCCCGGCGAGGTGGCGTACCTCTTCCCCGACTACGGCGGCTGGACGAGCATCACGTGGAGCGACCTCCGGATGGACGTGCGCGCGGTCGCCCTCGGGCTCGCGGCGCTCGGCCTCGGCGCCGAGGAGCGCTGCGCGATCCTCTCGTCGAGCCGCATCGAGTGGGTGATCGCGGATCTCGGGATCCTGTGCGCCGGCGGCGCCACCACGACGATCTACCCATCCTCCACCGAGGAGGAGTGCGCGCACATCCTCGCCGACTCCGGGGCGCGGGTCTGCTTCGTCGAGGACGACGCGCAGGCCGCGAAGATCCTCGCCTGCCGCGCGGCGCTCCCCGCGCTTCTCCAGGTCGTCGTCTTCGACGGCACCCCCACCGAGGACGGCTGGGTGATCTCCTGGTCCGTGCTCCACGCGCAGGGGCGCGCGCTCCGGGCGACGCGGCCGCGGCTGTTCGAGGAGCTGGTGGAGACGATCCGGCCTGCTGCGCTCGCGACGATCATCTACACCTCGGGGACGACCGGTCACCCCAAGGGCGTGGAGCTGACCCATGCCTGCTGGCTCTCGCAGTCCGCCGCCCTGGAGGCGACCGGCATCGTCGATCACCCGGAGCCGCTGCACCTGTTCTGGCTGCCGTTCGCCCACTCCTTCGGGAAGATGATGATCACGCTGCAGCTCCGGATCGGGTTCCCGACCGCGATAGATGGGCGGGTGGAGCGGCTCGCGGAGAACTTGCTCGCGATCCGTCCGACCATCGTCTGCGGCGTGCCGCGCGTCTTCGAGAAGATCCGGGCGGCGGTGCTGCAGCGCGCGCGTGAGGGCGGCGTGCTGCGGCGCGCGCTCGCCCGGTGGGCGCTCGAGGTGGGCGCGGCGGGGGTGCGGCTCGACCGGGAGGGGCGATCCCCCGGGCTCGTCGCGCGTGCGCGGCGCGCCCTCGCGGACTGGCTCGTCCTCCGGAAGGTGCGCGCGCGCTTCGGCGGACGCCTGCGATTCTTCTTCTCCGGGTCGGCGCCCCTGGCGCTCGAGGTCGAGGAGTTCTTCTCGTCGGTGGGCGTCCAGATCCTGGAGGGCTACGGGCTCACCGAGACCTCCGCCGCCACGCACGTGAACCTGCCGTCGAGAGCCCGCGCCGGGACGGTGGGGCCGGCGCTGCCGGGGATCGAGGTCCGGCTCGCGCCCGACTCGGAGGTGCTGCTCCGCGGGCCGTGGGTCATGCGCGGCTACCACGGGATGCCCGAAGCCAGCCGGGACGCGCTCGACGGGGAGGGCTGGCTACACACCGGCGACATCGGCCGGATCGACGCCGACGGCCACCTCTCGATCTGCGACCGGAAGAAGGACCTCATCAAGACGGCGGGCGGCAAGTACGTGGCGCCGCAGGAGATCGAGGGGACGCTGAAGGCGCTCTGCCCGCACCTCTCGCAGGTGCTCGCGCACGGAGACCGGCGCCCCTACGTCACCGCGCTCGTCACCCTGGATCCGGTGCTCCTCCGCGCCTGGGCCGCCGCCCGGGGGCTCTCCGCGCTCGCGCCCGAAGAGCTCGCCCGCCACTCCGACGTGAAGGTGCTGATCCAGGACGCGGTGGACCGGATGAACCTCAAGCTCCCGCGGTTCGCGACCGTGAAGCGTTTCGCGATCGTCCCGGCCGAGTTCAGCGAGGCCGCCGGTGAGGTCACGCCGTCGCTGAAGCTGAAGCGTAAGGTCATCGAGGCGCGCCACCAGGCGGTCCTCGACGCCCTCTACGAGGACCCTGGGGGTGCCATCTCCGGCCGGCGCAGCGCTTCCGTCGCAGCCTCTCCTTCCTAGGCCCCGACGTCAGGCGGTGCGGCCCCACGTGGCGACTCGGGGTGCCGCTCATCCTGCTACTCTGGACACGCGGGACCGGGGGCCTCCGGGCTTGCCGATCCCCTTGCCGAGGTCGGCCCAGCATGAGTGACGTGTCAGGACCAGTTCACGATCCGAATGCCCGCGCACCCGTGGCCCTCGTCGCTCCTCCATGGCGGCTCTTGCCCGTGCTGACGATGCTGATCCTGGGCCTCGGCGCCTGCGGTTCCGACTCTGGTCTCTCCTGTCGCGAATCCATCGAGTCATATTGCGCGAGCGCAGGCCGGTATCCTGCGTGCAGCTGGCTCGACTACGGCTCGCCACCTACCGTACCCGTGAACGGATGGCTTTCGACCTGCGGCCCTTACAACGTGGCGCACGCGGGAGGGCCGGGTACCGACACGGCGGGCTACTACGATCAAACGACGAACGCGCTCGTCGCAGTCGTCGTGCATCAGGCGTGGTCGCCACCCGTGGCCTGCTTGGCGGGTCCGTCGCGGTTCACGGAACCATCGTGCGAGTGAGGCGCGGCGGCCATAACCACGCCACCGTGCTCGTCACGGGCCCGCTGCCCTCGCAGGGAACGGGTCACCGCTTCCGGGGCGGCAGCGCCTCGTACGGGTGACGTGAGCGGTCGGCGACGGCGGATCGGGATCGTCCGGAAGACGATGAGACGCACCGTCGCGCGTCATCCGAGCAGCGGCTGGGTCGTCGCCCGCGGATCCTTGCGGAGCGCCGCGGCGGTCCAGAGCGCGCCGGCGAAGTCGATGACGCCGACCAGGATGAGGATCGGCTTCACGAGCCCGGCGAGCACGAACGCGATCAGGAACACGAGCACGGCCACGCGCGCGTGAACGGTGACCCGAGCGTATGGAAGGAACTCCTCCCGCCCGAGCCGGACGTTGAAGTACGCGATGATGAGCACCAGCACGCCCACGACACGGATCCAGACCTCCGCCGTCGGCGGCAAACCGAAGACCCCGAGCAAGAGGTTCGGTACGAAGACGAGGAGCGCTCCGAAACCGGCGAGATACCAGCCGAACACCACGAGTGAACGAGCGACTGCGGACATGACGCCTCCCGTCGACCGACAGGACACGGTAGCAGGAGAGCGCGTGTCCGCAACGGTTCGATCGAGCAGGACGGTGCGGAGCGGGGAAACGACGAGAGTGTACGAGCCCGGGCGGCGGCCGACGGTTCGTTCGTACCTCGTGAGCTCGGTCGAGATCACCGTGGGTGCACAGGCAAGTCGACGAGCGCGGGCCGCCGAGAGTGACATCCCGAAACGGTCCCGATACGCTCTCGTCACGGCGCCGGATCGGGCGCGGGAGGCGACAGTGCGAATCGTCGTCGTCGCGAACAAGTACTGGGAGGCGGATCCGCTCGTCGGGGTCCTCTCGTCCGATGGGGACCGCGAGCACTTCCCCGGTTCGAGAGCGGTGGTGCCGCGCGCTCGACCGCGCGGGTTCGGGGCGCTCGAGATCCACCCGGTGATCCGGCCGTCGCCCGAGCGGGACGTTCCCGCCACGCCCCGGCTCCGGTTCGCGCTCGCGGGCGCCGCGGTGGAGGTCTGGTGCCTGCAGGACCTGATGGATCCGGGGCAGAGCTCGTCGAGCTCCGAGGAGAAGCGCCGCGTCGTCGCGCGCGCCTTCGTGGGCGGCACGAAGCCGTCGCTCGTCGTCGCGGTCGGGACGGCCGCTTCACCGGGCGGCGCGGCGCAGCCCGGGAGCGTCGTCGTCGGCCGTCGCTTCCTGGTGCACGACGGAGATCCGGGCAACCCGAGGAGCCGACTCGTTCTTCCAGCGGACGTGCGGGACGTCCTGCTCGACCCCGGCGGCGATCCCGAGCTGTTCGGCGGAGTGCCGGGCTCAGTCTTCGAGGAGGTCCGAAAGCGGCTCGTGCGACCGCCCTCCGGTGCGGACCCGGTCGACCTTCGGCTGGGCGCCGAGCTCGTCTCCGTCGGAACGCTGAACGTGACCGACTACGCGAAGTACAGGGCGGTCGACCCGGAGTCGCTCCGGAGCTTCGAGGAGGCTGCTCGTCGACCGGGGGCTCCGGCCCCGCTGGTCGCGGCGTCCGTCGAGACGACGCACGGACTCATCGGGCTCGCCGCGCGGGACGTGTCCGCCCCGTTCATCTGGGTCTCCGGCATCGCCAACGCGGTGGGTGACTACGACGACGTCGTGCGACCGCGCGAGTACGTCCAGAACTTCGCCGCGGCACACAACGCAGGCGTCGCGGTCGCGTGGCTGTTGCCCGAGGTCGTGCGCCGTCTCGGCGGGTAGACGCTGCCGGCGTGGCCCGCCGGGGCAGATCGCGGAGAGGAGAGGGCCGGAGGATCCACGCCCGGCTACGGCCTCACGGCACCTCGACGGCCCCCGCCGTGCACGCGGCCGCGCGGGGCTGGCCACGCTGATCGGTCGCCGGGCAGCCGTGGCCCCGCGCTCGCGCAGGGCTCTCCGCCCCGGGGAGCATCGTCTCGGTCGGACCGCCATCGAGGCCGAGCGAACCGAGCAGTGGATCGGCGACGGTGAGGCCCCGCGTGCAGAGCGCGCCCTCCGGCCACTGGAGGTCCCCGCCGGCGTCGCCGTGCGTCACGTCGCATCCCGGCGACCACATGGCGGTGTTCCACGAGACGAGCGTGTTCTGGAGGGCGAGTCCGGCGCCGAAGATCGCTCCCGCGACCACGTCCTGCCCGGTCGCGTGGTTGTTCGCGATGGTGCAGTTGAGGAGCGTGCCGTTCGGCGAGCCGGAGAGCCAGATCCCACCGCCGTTGGTGCCGTACGCGACGTTCTCGGCGATGGTCGCGTTCGCGAGGAACGCCTCGCCGCCGTGGATCCAGACCCCGCCGTTGTGGAACGCCTGGTTGCGCGAGATGGTGCTGTTCGTGATCGTGAGCCGCAGGCCTTGCAGGTAGAGCCCCCCCGCGTTCCCGGCGTCGGCGGGCGTGACCCGGTTCGCGTCGACGATCGACGCGTTCATCGTGAACGAGCCCGTCGCATCGTTCGATACGCGGAAGACGCCTCCGCCGAGCCCGCCGGCCGCGTTGCCCGCGATCCGCACGCCGCAGAGGATCGCCTTCTCGCGGGTGCCGTCCATGTAGATGGCGCCGCCGCAGCCGCCCTGGCCCGGGTTGCCGCCGGATCCGCTCGCCGCGTTTCCTGTGAACGCGCTGTTCACGACCACGAGGTCGGCGTTCAGGCTTCCGATCGCGCCGCCGTTGCTGGCAGAGTTGCCGGTGAAGGTGGACTCGACGATCACCGTCTCCCCACCGCCGAACCCGTAGATCGCGCCGCCCGCGGCGTCCTGGCCGGCCGCGCGCGCGCGGTCGTTCTCGAACGTGCAGCTCACGACGGTGAGGCTGCCGCCGTCCCGGTAGATGGCTCCCCCGCCCACGGCGGTGTCGTCGCCCGTGGCCGGCCCCATCCCGTCGCGGAACACGAGTCGCTGCACGGTGAGCCGCGGCGTCGCCTGGTCGTAGCTCGAGTCGAGGAAGAGGATGCGAGACGTGCCACCGCCGGAGAGGGTCACGAGCCCACCGCCGTCGAGGACGGTCTCCTTCCTGAAGACGATCGCCGACGAGACGGTGATGGTGACGGGCGACGGGCCACAGGCGAAGACGATGGTTCCACCCGCCGCCGCCGCCGCCTGGAGCGCCGCCGCCGTACAGCTTGCGGGCGTCCCATCGCCGACGACGGTGGTCGGGGTGGACACGTCGGCGAGGCGGGCCGGCGCGTCGCAGGTCGGCAGCGGGACGGCGCGGACCGCCGGAGCGCCCGAGGCGGAGCATGCGGCGACGAGCGCGGCGGCGACCGCGAGGCCTGAGCCGGGCGGAGAGGGCCGGGCGCTTCGCCGGCGCGAGAGGTCGGGGCCTGATCCGTGAACCGTTGGAGGCACGGCGAACGATCTCATGGGCAGCCCCGCCACCTCCAGCGCGAGCGGCAGGGGCCGCGGATCGCCGTCACGACGCCAGGGACCAGCAGGCAGGTTCCTGCTGGATTCGCCTCGCGCCGACCGCGTCAGGTGCCCTCGGCGAACGTCACCTGCCCCGGCCGTCCCGGCGGGCCGTCCGGTCCGTCGGCTCCGCGGGAACCGTCACTGCCGTTCGCCCCGCTCGCGCCGCCCGGGAGCGTCGTGACCTGGCCATCGGCGTCCGTGCAGATCGTGCCCGATCCGCCGCTCCCGCCACGCCCGCCCGATCCCCCGGAGCCGCCTCTGCCTCCCGCGCCGCCGGGACCGCCGTCGCTGCGGATGACCGTTCGCAGAACGGCGAGCACGCGGTCGCGCGCATCGGGCTCGGCGACCACCGAGACGCGGATGTCGCCGCCCACGCCGCCCGGTCCTCCGGCGCCACCGTCGCCGCCCCGCGATCCGTCCTGGCCGCGCGAACCGTCGGAGCCGGGAGACGAAGGGCACGAGGCGCTCCAGCCATCCGACCCGGACGAGCCATCCGAGCCGGGCCAGCCGTCCGTGCCGGGGTGGCCCGCAGCTCCGCGGCTGACCACGTGAAACGCGGGCGCGTCCTCCCACTCGACGACGGCCTGGAGCTGGCGCTGCCCGGCGGTCACCGAGTAGACGAGGCGGGTGAGTCGGCCGTCCACGACGATGTCGAGGCTCGGGCCTGGAGCGCCGGGCTCCGTGCCGGCGAGGACGAGGTCCGGGGGCGCGCGGAACTGGAGCGACCACTCCAGGGCGGCGACGCGCCGGCCGCCGACCGTGAAGGGGACGACGAGGCGGCGCCCCTGGCGCGAGAGATTCACGGCCTCGGCCTCGCCGATCCAATCGGTGAAGTGCAGCACGCCGTCGGGGTCGATCGTGGCGAGCGGCGTTTCGACCCGGACGTCGCCCGGCGCGAGGCAGGGGGTCACGTCCAGCTCGTCGACGGGGGCGCAGACGGTGAGCGGGGCCGAGACGCCATCGAGCAGCACGTGCAGGCTGCCCCGGGTCGGCAGCTCTGGAAGGATCGAGGGCGTGGGCCGCTCGCTCGTGTATCCGAGCAGCCTCGCCGATTGCTCCGGAACGTGCTGCTCCACCAGCACCTCGCGTGCCGACCCGAGGGAGGGCTCGATCCAGCCGCGCACCGGCGCGTGATCGTCGATCGAGATCGCGTTCGCGCCGGTCCGCATCACCGCGTCCTCCACCGCGGCCACCTCCTTCCGAACCTCGGGGAACGGGGAAGCGCGGAGGTGCAGCTGGACGATCCGGCGTCGCGCCTCCGTGCGCATCGTGACGCTCGGGAGACGGGCGACGGCCCAGCGGAGCGTGCGCTCGTCCTGCGCCTCCACGAGCGAATCGAGCACCGGCGCGTCCACGGCACGGTCCTGCCACCGGCCGCGCTCCAGCTCGAGCAAGGTCACCAGATCGGCCGCACGCGGCCGGCCGGCGGGACCGAGGCGGTTCGCCTGGAGATCGCGCCTGAGCGCCGCGCCGACCTCTCTCGTGAGCGCGGAGGGCGCGGTGCGGCTGGCGTCGCGCTCGGCGTAGAGCTGCTGGAGCGCATCCAGTCGAGCCTGCTCGCCGGCGTCGAATTCGAGGTGCGGATCCTCGACGGTGTCGAGCGCGGTCTGCAGGACGTCTCCGAGCAGGGCCCTCGACGTCTCCGCGTCGGCGCTGCGCAGCAGAGCCTCCATGCAGGGGAGCCAGACACGGGGCGCGATCTTGCCCTCGCGAAACCCGCGGCCCAGGGCCGCCCGCGCTTCCTCGTCCATGCGCGTGAAGTGGGACCCGGGCGAGCGCACGTCGCAGACCGCGGCGCTCGCGTCCGGCTGGCTCAGGTACGCGACCAGGGCGGCGCCGTCCGCGTGGACGCTCAGCTCCGCGGCTGTCATCGGTAGCGGGTACTGACGGCGGCCCGCGGCGCAGCCGAGCGTGGACCAGAGCGCGACCCAGAGCGCAAGCGTTCCGTACCGCCGTTCCGTCCAACGCGGCGTGCGGATGTGTCGAACGGTGAACATGGAGTCCTCCCCCCGGACACATGGCTCGACGGCACGCGCAGGGTACCGCCGGGAGGCAGGTGCGTCGATCGGTCCGCTGCCGTCGGAGGGCCCGTTTCGAAAGACCCGGGACGAGGTGGAAGGTTAAGGGCGCATGTCGTCGCCGGTCGGGGCGGTAGCCATCGGAGTAGATGCGCGCCGCCAGCGCGAACATGGGGACTCGTGCGCGCTACGGGAGGTCCGCCCCTGGAGTGCCGTCTCGGCTGCGGCACTCCAGGAGCTCGCGCGTGGCGCGCGGCGGATCACTCACGGCCCCCGCGGACGAGGTCCTCACTCCTGCAACGCCTCCAGCACCTTCGCCGTGTCCGTGTACTGGACGAAGCCGGCGATCTTGCCGTCGCGCACGGTCCAGACGTGGGCGAACGGCGCCGTCATCGATCGACCCGTCTTCCGGTACTTGCCACGGTACGCGCCGAGGGAGACGACCCGCTCGCCCTCGGCCACGCTGGACACCGGCCGCGCGGAGAAGGCTTCCCAGTCGCGTTCCAGAGGCGCGAGCAGACCCTGGACCACTTCCTCGGGGGTATGCCAGGTGCCACCGTGGTACGGGAAGCGTTCGGCCTCGGTCCACTCGAGCCGCGGCGCGAGCATCCCGACGAGAGCGAGCACGTCTCCGCGGGCGAGCACTTCGTAGAAGCGACGCACCACCTCGATGGGATCGGTCGTCACGGGCGGTCCCCTCTCGGCGAAGACGCGGCGCGGTCGACGCCCTCCGGGAGCTTGCGCCTCAGGAAATCCCGGATCGCCGTGGCGATCTCGGCGGCGTGCGTCTCCAGGGCGAAGTGGCCCGTATCGTAGAAGCTCACCTCGGCCTCCGGTTGATCGCGCTTGAAGGCCTCCGCACCCGCCGGCAGGAAGAACGGATCATTCCTCCCCCACACGGCCAGCACGGGGGGACGTCTCGTACGCAGGTAGCCCTGGAACGCCGGGTAGAGCGTGACGTTGCTCTGGTAGTCGAGGAAGAGGTCGAGCTGGACCTCGTCGTTGCCGGGCCGGGCGAGCAGGGCCGAATCGAGCGTGTAGCTCTCGGGCGCGACCAGGGTCTCGTCGGCGACGCCGTGGAGGTACTGGAACCGTGTGGTCTCCGGCCGGAGGAAGTCGCGCAGCGCCGCTCGGTTCGCCGCGGTCGGCTCCTTCCAGTACACCTGGATCGGATTCCAGCCCTGGCTCAGTCCCTCCAGGTAGGCGTTGCCGTTCTGCGAGATGATCGCCGTCACCCGCTCCGGGTGCCGGACCGCCAGCCGGAAGCCGAGCGGCGCGCCGTAGTCGAACACGTAGAGAGCGTAGCGCCCGAGCCCGAGCCTCTCGGTGAAGCGGGCGAGCACGTCGGCGAGGTTCTCGAACGTGTACGCGAAGTCCGCGCGAGCCGGCGCGTCCGAGAAGCCGAATCCCGGCAGGTCGGGAGCGACCACGTGAAAGCGGTCGGCGAGCAGAGGGATGAGGTTCCGGAACATGTGCGAGGAGGACGGAAAGCCGTGGAGCAGGAGGAGCGCCGGGGCTTCCGGCTTTCCGGCTTCACGGTAGAAGAGGGTGACGGAATCGACGTGGACGGTGCGATGGCGAACCATGACGTGTCTCCATTGGTACGGGTGGAAGCGGCGCTACGCGGGCGAGGGGGCGCGGGCGGCCTGCCCGCGGTGGGCGACGATCAGGGCCGTCGGCAGCCCCACGAAGAACATGTGGTCCAGGAGCATCGGGACCAGCTCGACGGCGCGAACCGGCGATCTGGGCACTGCCGTGAACGGCAGCACCACGAAGTTCATGAGGAAGTAGATGGCGGCTCCGTAGAGGATTCCGCTCGCCACCGGATGCTCGCCCAGGATCGCGAGCCGCTGCGACGAGGCGATGAAGAGGGCGGCGAACGCAAGCGCGAGGAAGAAGTGGATCGCGAAGCCCAGGAGAGCCGTGACGAGTCCTCCCTGGAAGGCGGCCGTGCCCAGCAGACCGCTCGCGATGAACTGCAGCACGCCGAGCACGGAAAGCGCGTGCAGCACGAACACGTAGAGGACGACGGCGACCGCAGCATCCAGCGCGCCGGTGATGAGGCCGGCCTGCACGATGTCGCGGAGCAGCTCCGAACGCGCTCTCGACGCGCGCCCCGGGGGAGAGCGAGCAGGAGAGGGGTGGCCATCGCCGGGATCGAAGTTCTTCATCGGACTGCCTCCATGTCGGTTGGGGTGCGGCTCTAACCGTCTGAAGTCTTCCGAACCGGTTAGTCGTTACAACTGGCTCGGCAGATTCGAACCGGTTATGGTTCAACCATGCAGGATCGCTTCTGGCTCGTCGGGAACCATCTCGCGGTCGACTTCGTCAACACCGTGCTCGGAACGGACCTCCGAACAGAGGCGCTCCACGACTGGGGTGACGTCCTCAGGTTCCTCGTACGCGCGGGAGCCCTGACCGAACGCGAAGCGAGGCGGGTGAGACGCCAGACGCGCCGCGAGCACGCGGAGGCCGCCGCCTACGCGGCGGCCCTCTCGCTACGCGACATGGTGCGCGAGCTCGTCACCGAGCGGGCCTCCGGGAAGGCCCCGGCCCTGGAGTCGATCAGCCGTCTGAACTTGGAGCTGGAGGCCGCAGCGACGTATCCCCAGATCCGTGAGACGGACGAGGGCTGGTGGCTCGAGGACCTTCCGGTGAATCGCTCGTGGTCGGGTGCCCTGGGACGCATCGCGCTCGCTGCAGCCGGGCTGGCGGTGCGCGGCGCCGGCTCGATTCGCAAGTGTGCGAACCCGGAATGCATCCTCTACTTCCGGGACGCATCCCAGGCCCAGGTTCGGCGCTGGTGCTCGATGGCGGTCTGCGGAAACCGCGCCAAGGTCGCAGCGCACGCGCGCCGCGCCACCGAGACCTCGATCAGGAGTCGCGTATCGACGCCGCGCGGTCAGCTCGCTGCGGACGCGTCCACTCCTCGTATACTTGCGAAGCCGTAGCCCGGCAATCGGAGCGGAAGAATGTGGCCTTTCCGGAAGAAGCCCGACCCCGCACCGCCCCCGCGCGCGTGGGGACCGGTGGATACGCTCTTCGCGACCTACGTCCTCGACGTCATCGGGCACCTCACCCCGGAGAAGGAGCGGTCCGTCATGTCGATGGCGCCGAAGCTCCGGCAGGCGCTCGGGACGACCGCGACGGAATGGAGAGCCGTCGTCGCCGAGGCGCTGCACCTCTCGGCGACGATCGACATCGCGATCCTCGACCTCTGGCACACGAACGGTGACGCGGCAAAGGCCGCCGGAACGACGCTCACTCCCGACGCGTTCGCCGGGATGTTCGTCGAGGAGTACAGCAAGGACGGTTCGCGGGTGGACGTCTGGCCGGGCGACGCGCTCGACCGGGCCAAGGCCCGGATCGCACGGCGCTCGTAGCGCGGTGTGGATTGCGAACGAATGGTGCTGGGGCCCGGGTCTCGCGGTCCGATCGGGGCAGCGGATCACGTCGACCGCTCCGCCCGTCAACCGGTGCCGGGGAGCCCGCCCGCCGTCGAAGCCGCGCCGCACTCGGAGCAGAACGGCGCGTGCACCGGCGTGGGGCCGCCGCAGGATCCGCACGTCCGTCGCTGGCCGTAGCCGCAGAAGGGACATGCTCGCGCTCGAGGCGGGAGGCCCTTGCCGCAGCGCTGGCATTGCTCCTTCGCGATTCGCCGCTCGATCAGCCGCTCTCGCGAGAAGAGCCAGCGCTGGATGGCGAACACCGTCGCGAGGGCGGCCGCGACGGAGGCTGCGATCACGAGGTAGTGCCAGAGCGCGACGAGCTTGAGCGAAACGAGAAGCTCGATGAGCCGCTTCAGGAGGCGCTTCGGGAGGACCTCGTAAACGGCGTCGGCGATCCGGAAGAGCAACGGGATCGACGCCACGACGACGAGGTGCGAGGAGACGAGCGCCTGGAGCCCGCGGCCCCGCCGCGCGCTCGCCGCGTGCCAGGTCGCGAACGCGGCGAGGAGGGGCAGCAGGAAGATCAGCTGCATGCCGAGCCGCTTCACCGGGTACCAGCGCTCCAGCTGGCGCAGCTCTGCGGCGAGGGCGACGGCGTCGCCGGTCCCCATTGCGTCGAGCGCAGCCCAGAGGGCGGTCACCTGTGGCGAGTCACCGATGCGGGCATCGATCTCGACGAGCCGAGCGCGTGCTTCCTCGATGGCCGCCGTGCGACGCTGGACCGTGGCCAGGATGGCCTCGACGTCGGGCCGTTCAGCCGCGGGCTTCGCGAGCGACTCCAGCAGGTGCGTGTCGTAGGCCCCCTTCTCGCGCGCGAGCGTCGTCTCGGCGTCGCGAAGCTCCGCGGTGAGCCCCTGCCGCTTCTCCAGAAGTCCCCCCAGCTCTCCCTGGGCCGCGATGGCGTCGAGCGGTACCAGGACGCGGCGGCAGGTGGGCACGGCCTCCGGCTCACGTTCCTCGGGATCCCTGTAGAGCGATCGGCGCGACGCCACCGCCGCCGCGAGCCGGTCCAGCCGGCCCCCGGGAGTCCACGCCCGCTCGATCACGATCTCGCGGCAGAGCTGCGGGATGCGCCCCGAAGGCGACGCCAGCTGCTGCGTGTGGACCTCGAGGCCGTCGAAGATCGAGACCAGGATGAAGACGTCGAGGAGGAGCACGACCGCGAGCGCGACCTTGTGGAGCGACTGCTCCTCCCCGGTGCGCGTGAGGCTCCGGTAGATCGCCGTGAGCGCGGTCTTCACTTTCGCGAGCATGGGGGCCACGGTCGCACGCACGGTGACTCCGGGCAAGGTCCCGGGCACCACGAGGGAAGGGCGATGCCGGCTCGACTCGTCGCCGAGGCGCTGCGCCTCTCGCACCGCTCCGGACGGCGGTCGTCGCTGACCCTAGAGGGATTGGCGGCGCCTCACGGTTCGTCCTAGCCGGGAGGTGTTCGCCGAGTACGGGGAGGCTTCGATGGCCGAGATGAAGAACCCCACCGTCAGCAAGCTCCTGCGCGTGCTGGTAGCGGGGGGCATGGCGCTGGCGGGGGTCGCGGGGGTCCGCGCCGAGGACAAGGGCGCGGCTCCCACGGAGAAGACCGAGAAGGCGAAGGAGAAGGACCAGGAAGCCGAGAAGGCCAAGGCCGAGAAGGCCGAGAAGGAGAAGAAGAAGGCCGACGAGGAGAAGAAGAAGGCGGCCCAGTCGCAGGGTGACGGAGTGAAGGGCTGGTGAGCCGCCCGGGCGCCCGACCTGCCGGGAACGTTCGCGCGCTGGCGGCCTCGGCCTGGGCGTTCCGCTGGAAGGTGGAACGAGAGGCGGAGGTCCGGTTCGAGACCCTGGCCGAGCGCCTCGAGGCGCTCGACGAGCCCCCGCACCTGGTCGATCTCGCGCGTCGCGCCGCCGCCGACGAGCGGCGGCACGCAACGCACTGCGCCCGCCTCGCCGCCGAGCTCGGCCAGCGCGTCCCGGCGCGTGAGCCGCCCCCGCCGCCCGCGGTCGCGCCATCAGGGCTCGTGGAGCAGGACGCGGTGACCTACGAGCTGGTGGCTGCCTGCTGCGTGGCGGAGAGCGTCAGCGTGGCGGTGCTGACGACGCTCCTGCCGGTAGCGCGCGACCCCTCGCTCCACGAGGTGCTCCGGGAGCTGGCCGCAGACGAGGTCGCGCATGCGCGGCTCGGCTGGGCGCATCTCGCCATCGCCGCTGCGCGGCGCCGGACCGCGTTCCTCGGTCCGCTCCTGCCGGCGATGCTCCAGGGCAGCATCGACGACG
Organism: Anaeromyxobacter oryzae; assembly: GCF_023169945.1. Taxonomy (GTDB): domain Bacteria; phylum Myxococcota; class Myxococcia; order Myxococcales; family Anaeromyxobacteraceae; genus Anaeromyxobacter; species Anaeromyxobacter oryzae. Next base: position 572,748 of record NZ_AP025591.1, on the reverse strand, counting down.
ACCTGTTCCACCCCGTCGAGCCGGACCGCGAGGACGAGGCGCTCCTCGCCGTCGGGGTCCTGCCGCACGCCACGAAGCGCGACCTCTTCGTCCGTGTGCTCGACGAGGTGATCTTCCCCGGGCTCGAGGGCGCGGGAGTGGACACGGCCGCGGCGCGGGAGTGGCTCGCGGCGCGGGCACGGAGATGATCACCTGGACGATCGAGGTCCAGGCATGCAAGCGCAACGCTCAAGCGGGAGCGGACGCCCACCGCACTCCGGGCCGGTTCGACCGCGGGCCGGGTGCGCCAACGAGCCGCGCCCATGGAGGCACGGCATCGATATACGTCGCGCGAGGAGGATCGCCATGCGCACGCGCATGCGGGCCACGGCGGGTCGATGCTCGCCGTCGCGGGTGCAGGGCACCAGGTCATGCAGGTTCGGCAGCTCCTCGGGATCCAGCGGCGCGTGGAGGCCCATCGGTTCCGCACGATCGACCGATTCATGCCGGAGCGCGACATCCGCGAGCGCGCCGAGGCCGTCGTGCGCGCCCCCGCGGAGCTGGTGTTCGAGGTGGCGCGGTCGATGGACGTCCAGTCGATCCCGCTGGTTCACGCCATCTTCTGGGCGCGGAGCAAGCTGCTCCGCGCCACCGCGCCGCCCCGGGAGCCGAAGGGGATCGTCGAGGAGACGCTCGGGCTGGGGTGGGGCGTGCTCTCCGAGCGTCCGGGCCGCGAGATCGTGATGGGCGCCTTCACGAGGCCGTGGGAGGCGAACGTCGTCTTCACGGCCCTGCCGCCGGACCGGTTCGCCGCGTTCGCCGATCCGGGCGTCGTCAAGATCGCGTGGACGATCGAGGCCGAGCCCGTCGGCGCTGCGCGCACGCGCATCGCGACCGAGACGCGCGCCGTGGCGACGGACGACGACGCGCGCAGGCGCTTCCGCAGGTACTGGCGCCGGTTCGGCGCCGGCGCGGTGCTCATCCGGTGGCTCATCCTCGCGCGCGTCCGACACGAGGCCGAGCGGCGGCATCGAGCGACCTCCACCGGCCCGGTCGAAGGGCGCGGCGGCGTCGACCAGTAGTGATGGTGCGAACGTTGGCGCGCGGTTCGTCCGGCCGGCCGTCGCCGCGGAGGGCGCGAAAGGCCCCGACCGCCTCGCGGCGATCGGGGCCGGGGAACGGGTGGAGACTGGCGCTACTCCTCCACGTCCACCACCACGAGCTCACCGTACTTGTCCTTCACGAGCGCCTTCACCTGGAGGAGCTCGAACCACTTCCGGAAGGCCTCGAGGAACACGAGCGCCATCAGGATCATCAGGGTCACGGAGAGCCCGACCTTGAGCCAGTCCTGCTTCGGCCAGTAGTTGTTCACGACGTTCAGGTATCCCGCCGTCATGGTCACCGGGATCATGAAGATGCCGGGCACGGCCGAGACCCACGCGTATCTCGCCTTGCCCATCCGGATCAGCATCGTCGTGCAGATGATGAGCGCGCTCGTGGCGAGGAGCTGGTTGGACATGCCGAACAGAGGCCAGATGGTGGCGATGTCGCCCGTGTAGACGAGGTAGCCCCAGGCCCCGGTGAAGAGGAGGCTGGTCAGGACGATCCCGGGCATCCACTTCTTCTCGTCGAGCTTCGGGAACACCTTCCCGAGCATCTCCTGGAGCATGTAGCGGCCGACGCGCGTCCCGGTGTCCACCGCGGTCAGGATGAACACCGCCTCGAACATGATGGCGAAGTGGTACCAGTAGCTCGCGAGCCCCTTCATGAAGGGGACCGCCGAGAAGATGTAGGCCATGCCCACCGCGAGCGAGACCGCGCCGCCCGGGCGGCCCTGGAGCTTCTCGCCGACCTCCTGGGCGAGCTCGGGCAGGTGCACCGGCACCATCCCGAGCTTCGCGAACGCCGGCGCCGCGGAGTTGATCGCGAAGTAGTCGGCGGGCACGAGGACGCAGGCGGCGACGAGGGCCATGATGGCCACCACGCCCTCGACGAGCATCGCGCCGTACCCGACGAACGCGATCTCACGCTCGCTCCCGATCATCTTGGGCGTGGTGCCGGTCCCGATCACCGCGTGGAAGCCGGAGAGCGCGCCGCAGGCGATCGTGATGAAGATGAACGGGAAGACCTTGCCCGGGATGATCGGGCCGCCACCGCCCACCCACTGGGTGACCGCGGGCATCTCCAGCTGCGGGTGGACGACGAAGATGCCCGCGACGAGCATCAGGATCGTGCCGAGCTTCAGGTAGGTGGAGAGGTAGTCGCGCGGGCAGAGGAGCACCCACACCGGCAGCACCGACGCCGCGAACCCGTAGGCGGGGATGAGGAGCGCGATGGTGCTCTTCGGGAAGGTGAACCAGCGCGCGAGGGCCGGATCGGCGGCCACGTGCGGACCCGCGAGGAGCGCGAGGAAGAGCAGGACCACGCCGATCACGCTCGCGCCGAGCACGTCACCCGGGCGGACCTTGTAGAGGTAGAGCCCCATGAGCAGGGCGATCGGGATGGTGCACGCCACCGTGAACGTGCCCCAGGCGCTCTCGAAGAGCGCGTTCACGACCGCGATGGAGAGACCGGCCAGGGTGAGGATCAGGATGAAGAGGACGGCGAACGAGGCGAGCGTGCCGGCGGCCTTGCCGATCTCGTGCTCCGCGATGAGCGAGAGGCTCTTCCCCTTGTGCCGGACCGATGCGAACAGCACCACCATGTCGTGGACGGCGCCGGCGAGGACTGCGCCGATGATGATCCAGAGCGCGCCGGGCAGATAGCCGAACTGCGCGGCGAGCACCGGCCCGAGGAGCGGGCCCGCGGCGGCGATCGCGGCGAAGTGGTGGCCGAAGAGGACGTACTTGTTCGTCTTGTGGTAGTCGTGCCCGTCCGCGAGCGCGACCGCCGGCGTGACGCGAGCATCCTTCACTCCGAGCACGTGGTTCGCGATGAAGAGGCCGTAGAAGCGATACGCGATCGCGAACACGCAGAGTGCAACGAACACCAGCGTGACTGCGTTCATGTGGACCCTCCCAGAGGCCCTTCCAGGCGCCCTGTCGAGCCTCGAAGGGTACACCCGGTCGAAATGCCCGTTGGCTGACTTGGCGCAGCCGGATTGGGAATGATTGCCGCACCGCGCGGCGGCGCAATGCCGCGCGGCGGAGGGTCGCGGTTTTACGGAGGGGCAATCCGCAGGCGCCTAGACCGCTTCGGCGCGGGCGGGCTCACGGTCGAGCGCGAGCAGCATCTCCGTCTCGCCGGCCATGTGCCGGGCCAGGAGGTGGTGGTCGCGCTTCGCCTGGTCGAGATCCCATGCGAACGACGCGACCCGGTCCGTCACCTCGAACAGGCCGAGGGAGAGCTCGTCGCGAGTCGCCTGGTACCCGGCGAGCGCGTCGTCGGTGCCGGCCACGATGGCGCGCGAGAGCAGCTCCGCATCGCGCAGGGCGTCGGTCAGACCGTGGGCCGTGAGTGGGTCCTTGAAGTACCCGGCGTCGCCGACGAGCGCCCAGCCTGGTCCCCAGGCGCGGCGGAGGAACCCCGTCGTGCCGGGAAAAGATCGGAGCTTCGCGTCGAGGCGCGCGCTGGCGACCGCCGGCGCCAGCTCCGGCGTCGCCTCGGCGAGGGCGCGCCGGTACAGGGCGTCCAGGCCGCCGCGGAGCTCGCGGAGGAAGCGCGCCGGGGGAAGCGCCACGAAGACGCAGGCGCGACCATCATTCGTCGGGATCGCGCCAGCGCTGACGCCGGGCCGGTAGTACCAGTGGTAGCCGTCGAGGGCGAGCCCGGCGAAGTGGCCGTACACGACCGCGGTCGCGCTCCGGCCGGCGCGCTCGACCGGTGCGCCCGCGAGCCGAGCGACGGGCGATCGGATGCCGTCGGCCCCGACCACGACGTCCGCCTCGACGCGGGTGGTGCGACCGCCCGCGCCGGCGAGCACGGCGCCCGCCACCCGGCCGCGCGCGTCGCGGACGAGGTCGACGGCGGTGACGCCGTGGACGACTTCCGCTCCAGCGGCCGCTGCGGCTCGCACGATCAGCGGGTCGAGGACGGTGCGCCGGGGCGCGTACAGCGCGTCGATCCCGTCGCGCGCCTTGATGGGCACCAGGATCTCCTCCTCGCCGTAGTGGAAGGTCGCCGATCGGATGGGCGGCGTCCCGGCCGCCTGGAGCGCTCGCAGGAGGCCCCAGCGGTGGAGCTGCAGCACGGCGCCGCGCATGAGGGCGTGCGTCGAGAGGGTGTCGTCCCCGAGTCGCCCACGATCGACGGCCAGGACGCTCAGGCCAGCGCGAGCGAGGAGCATCGCCGTCGCCGCGCCGGCGGCACGGGCACCGACGACGATGGCGTCGTAACGAGATCGGAAGCTGGGTCCTGTCTGCATGGTCGTCTCCTCCCTTCGGCCCGGGCATCACGTCGCCCGATGCGCCGGGCGACCGTCCGCGAATGAACGCCGCCGGTCGTCCGCGCGAGCGTGGACGGCCGGCGGCATCGACGTGCGTCACCCCGCGCTGACCGAGATCGCGACCGGGATCCCGTTCGTGAGGACGTCGTACACGGCAGAACGGGCGCGGGACTGCTCCACGATCTGAGCGAGCTTCTCCGGCGAGGCGTCACCCTTGATCTTGACGCTGACCCGGAGCTGCTCGTAGCCGTTGCGAACCTCCTCGGAGAGGCCGAGGATCCCGCGGAGATCGATGTCGCCTTCGACGGTGGACTCGACCTCGGCCAGCCGGACGCCGCGCGCCGCCGCGATGTTGCCGATCCCCGCCGTGATGCAGGCCGCGATGGCGTGGAGCAGGAACTCCACCGGCGTGGGACCCTGGTCGCGGCCGACCAGCACCTGCGGGTGATCCGCGTCGAAGGTGAACTCCCGCACGTGCTTCCGCTCGCCGCCGGCGCCGTGGAACGACTCCATCCGGCTGCGGCTGTGAGTGCCCTGCTGCCATCGATTCGTGGCCCGGAACTGGAACTTGGCGAGCGCCGGCTGGTGCTTCACCGCGTCGAGCGTGGCGAAGAGCGTCGGGGTGTCGACGCCGTTGAGCGGCATGGGCGTGCGGGGCTGCTTCGCGGTCTGCGTGGTGGTGGGCGTCGTCTCCATGTCTCGATTTCCTCCATGTCGCCCGAGGGACCGGGATCGGTCTCGTGGTGGGCGGACGAAGCGGATACGGAGTGCGCGCGCTCCGGTTACGGAGCCCTTCCTCGGCGACGACTCGCGACGGGGGCCATCCGAAATCCTGCCCTGCCGGCGGAGTCGCCCCGTCCAAGGGGTGCAGCGCGGCAACCGTCGGCAGCCCTTCCGAGCGCCCTGGCAAGCCACTCACTGCTTCCACCGGCTCCACGCGACCCGGCCGGACCTCGAGACCACCATGGCGCCGCCCGGTCGCCCATGGCCGTAACCGGAGGAGCCCGGGCGCGTATTGCATGCGACGAGGTGACCATGGAGGCAGTGATCGGCCAGGTTGCTGCCATGACGGCCGGCAGAAGCGACGTCGACGACGCAGGCGCGTCTCGTGCCGACCGCGCCATGGAGCGGTACGCCTGCGGCGAGGAGCCGGCATTCGTCGTTCTCTACGACGAGCTCGCGCCGCGGCTGTACCGCTTCGCTCTCCGCTGGACCCGGAGCCGAAGCTCGGCCGAGGACACGGTGCAGCAGACGCTCTTCCAGATCCACGCCGCCCGCCACCGTTTCGTGCGCGGCAGCGCCGTCATGCCCTGGGCCTACGCCATCGCCCGCCGACTGCTGATCGATCTCGGCCGTCGCGGTGAACGCGAGGAGCTGCGGGCCCAGGACGTTCGCGATCCCGACGAACCGGCCACGGCCCCTTCCCCGGAGGAGGCGCTCCACCACCGGCGCCTTGAGGCGGGGGCGCGGCGCGACTTCGCCTCGCTTCCGGCCGCCTGGCGCGACGCCTTCGAGCTGGTGAAGCTCGAGGGCCTCTCGGTGGCCGAGGCGGCCGAGGTGCTCGGCATCACCCGCGGAATGGTGAAGGTTCGCGCCCACCGCGCCACCGCGGCGCTCCGCAAGGCCGTTGCCCGGCGACTTCGCGGCGCTCCGGAGCGAACGGCTCGCCCCGCGCCCAACCGCAAGTCACGGCCAGGCCACGTCCGCGAGGGAGGAGTACCCACATGATGCCCCCCGACTCCCTGAAGCTTCGCGTCCTCGAGGCGGTCCGGCAGCGTCCCGTGCCGCGCCGGACGGATCGGCTCCCGGCCACCGTCGCGCTTGCGGCGCTCGCCACCCTCGCGATGTCCGCCGTGCTGCAGTGGGGCCCGCTCCTCTTCGGCGACGTCGGGGGGGTGACTCACGCCCTCGGACGGCCGGTGGAGAGTGGAGGCTGGATCCTCGCCGGCACCGTCGCGCTCGCTCTCTCGTCCTCCTTGCTCGTGCTTCCCGTGCGGCGCTCGATGCTCTTGCCGTCGCGCGGGCTGCTGCTGGGCGTCGCGATCGGCGTGCCGTTGCTGGTCGGGGCGTGGCTGATGCTCTGGCACACCACCTACGACGATCCCTTCACGCGCGTCGGCTGGCGCTGCTTCGCGCTCACCGCCATGACTGCCCCCTGGCCCTTCGTGACTCTCGCCTACGCCAGCCGCGGCCTGGAGCCGCGGCACCCCCGGACGGCCGGAGCCGCCCTCGGAACCGTGGCCGGCGCCTGGGCGGCCGTGATGGTCGAGCTCTGGTGTCCGCTGGCGGTGCCCGACCACGTCCTCGTCGGCCACGTCCTGCCCCTCGTCGCTCTCGCGCTGGCGGGCGCGGCCATCGGAGTCCGCATCTTCCGGCTGCGGCGCGGATAGCCGGTCGGACGGTGTCGGTGCCGTCCGGATCGTCATGACCCCCCGGCCGCTCCCCGCGGCGAGGGGGAGTCACGCTGCCCGTCGAGCACCGCGGTGGCGGGATCTCGAGGCCCACGACGAGGGGGCCCCGAACGTCGGGAACAGACCCACCGCCTGGTTGTTTCGCTCTCAAACGAACCCTCCGGGCCGGGAGCGTCTCTGACCGGAGGGAGAGGGCGTATCCCGCGCCCTCTTGCACCGACTTGGGTGTAGCGGGCAGCCGTCGTGCCCGAGCGAAAGGCTTCCCATGAACATCCGGACCGCGACTCTCGCGGCTCTCGCGAGCTCGACTCTCCTGCTCTTTGCCTGCGGCGGTGGAAGCAGTGGGGGCGGCACCACGACTCCGCCCACCGCTGGCACGATCGCCGGCACCGTCGTGAAGGGCCCCGTGAGCGGCGCCACGGTGACTGCGTACGCCATCACCAACGGCACGATGGGCGCGCAGGTCGGCGGAGGGGCCACCGACTCGATGGGGAACTTCTCCATCTCCATCGGCGATTACTCGGGCCCGCTCATGTTGCAGGCGAGCGGTGGGACGTACGCCGACGAGGCCACGGGGACGACGATGCCCATGCAGCCCGGGGACGTGATGGCCTCCGCCATCCCTTCGGTGGCAGCGGGCGCGACGACCACGGGGATCCAGATCACGCCGCTGACCTCGATGGCGCACTCGCGCGTGCACCACATGACGGGGGGCATCACGGCGGCGAACATCTCGACCGCGAACGCCGCGATGGGCGCCTACTTCATGGTGGGCGACATCCTCCACACCGCTCCGATGAACCCGATGGTGGCCGGCTCCGGCACCGGCGCCAGCCAGGACGCGAAGAACTACGGCATGGCCATCGCGGCGATGTCCCAGTACGCGATGTCCATCGGGATGCCGAGCTCCTCGGGCATCGTCACCGCGATGATGGATGACGCCTCGGACGGCGTGATGGACGGCAAGATGGGCACCGCTCCCGTCGCCATGGGTGGCGGGATCGCGAGCGGGACGATGATGCAGGGGACCGCGGGAACGACCGGGCTCGCGACGGCGATGACCGCGTTCGTGGGGTCCGCGGCGAACAAGTCCGGCGTGACAATGACGGACATGCAGGCGCTCGAGCACCAGCTCACGTCTGCCGGCGGGCAGCTCCCCGGTGGCGGTGGCGGGACGACGACCGGGATGATGTCGGGCACGGCGGTGAAGGGGCCGGTCGGCGGCGCCACCGTGACGGCCTATGCCATCCAGAGCGGCATGATGGGCGCCCAGCTCGGCAGCGCGCCCACGGATGCGGCGGGCAACTTCAGCGTGTCGCTCGGGTCGTATGCGGGTTCCGTGATGCTCCAGATGACCGGCGGCACGTACGCGGACGAGGCGACGGGCTCGAACATGCCCATGCTCGCCGGCGACGTGCTGGTGGCGTGCGTTCCGGCGGTCACCTCCGGCTCTACCACGACGGGCATCCAGGTGACCCCGCTCACGTCGATGGCGCACGCCCGGGCGAGAGCGATGACCGGCGGGATGACGGACGCCAACATCGCCACCACGCACACCGCGGTCGGGACGTACTTCTCGGTGAACGACATCCTGCACACGGCGCCCATGGACCCGATGGTGCAAGGCTCGGGCAGCACCGCCACCCAGGACATGAAGAACTACGGCATGTCCATCGCCGCGATGTCCGAGTACGCGAAGACGATCGGGATGACGACGTCGTCGTCGGGGATCGTCACCGCCATGATGAACGACGCCTCGGACGGCATCATGGACGGGATGATGGGCTCGACCGCCGTGTCGATGGCGGGCATGGGCGGCATGATGGGCGGGACGATGCAGCCCTCGGCCGGCACGTCCAGCCTCTCGACGGCCATGTCCGCCTTCATCGGCTCCGCGATGAACAGGTCGGGCGTCCAGCTCGCCGACATGCAGGCTCTCATGAACCAGCTCGCGGGCTCGAACGGGCAGCTCCCCGGCGCCGGCGGCGGAACCACCCCGCACGGCACGATGACCGGCACGGCGTTCATGGGCGCCATGTCCTCGGGCACCATGAGCGCCTACGCGGTGAGCAACGGCACCATGGGTCCGCGGATCGGAACGAGCACCGTCGACGCATCAGGCAACTTCACCATGTCGCTCGGCGCCTACGCGGGAACCGTCATGCTGCAGATGACCGGCGGATCCTTCACGGATGAGGCCACCGGTGCCTCGATGACGATGCAGGCGGGCGACGTGATGACGGCCGTGGTTCCGTCGGTCACGGCCGGCTCGACGACCACCGGGGTCCAGGTGACGCCGCTCACGTCCATGGCCCAGGCCCGGGCCCAGGCCATGTCCGGCGGCATGACGGCCGCGAACGCCGGGGCGGCGAACACGGCGGTCGGGAACTACTTCATGGCGGGGGACATCCTGATGACCTCGCCGATGGACCCGGCCGTGGCGGGCTCGGGGACCGGCGCCGACCAGAGCCGGAAGAACTACGGCATGTCCATCGCGGCCATGTCGCAGTACGCGAAGACCATCGGGATGACCGTCTCCTCCTCCGGGATGGTGACCGCGATGATGAAGGACGCGTCCGATGGCACGATGAACGGGATGATGGGCTCCACCTCCATCGCCATGGGCGGGATGGGCGGGATGATGGGAGGGTCGGGCACGATGATGCAGTCGAGCGCCGGAACCACCGGCATGGCCACCGCGATGACCGCGTTCGTCGGGTCCGCGATGAACAGGTCCGGCGTGCCGATGGCCGCCATGCAGGCGCTCGTCGACAAGCTCAACGCCTCCACGGGCGCGATCCAGTAGAGCTGGCTCGTCTCGCCCCAAGCGGCGCGGCGGGGTGAACGAACGAGGGCTCCGATCGGTGACCGATCGGAGCCCTTCGTGTATCCCGGCCGATCCGAGCTGGCGATTCACCGCTGCACCCAGAGTCCGAGTAGCGGTCCTCCCGCACCTTCACCCGAAGTCGAGCATACGGACCGTGGACTGGCGTCGCCGAGACCCCGGGGCAATCCCCAGCCTTGTCTCCCACAGTGCACATCGGGCATCATCGACGTCCACTCTGCGTCGAGGTGTGCATGGCAAACCACCGTCTCGCCGGCATCGCGTTTGCCTGCGTCCTCGTGTCCGCCGCCGGTTGCACGAAGACCTCCGACCACGCGTGCAGCGGAGCTGCCCCCATCGCAGCGGCCGGTCCCGATCGAACGGTGGCGCGGAACACGGCGATCCCGCTGTCAGGCTCGGCGGCGGGCGCGAGCGGTGACGTGTCGTACTTCTGGCGGCTCGAGACGATCCCCGCGGGCAGCACCGCGGCGCTCTCCGCCGCCGACACCGCGAGCCCGACGCTCACCCCCGACGTGCCTGGGGTCTACGTCGCTTCGCTGACGGTGAGGGATGGCTGCGCCGCGAGCGCCCCCGACCTCGTCGTCGTCTCGGTCCCGAACGCCGCTCCCTTCGCGCTCGCCGGGTCCGACGTGTGGGTCCAGCCCGGCGCGAGCGTGACGCTCCGGGGCGGCGAGAGCGCCGACCCGGACGGCGATCCGCTCACGTTCCGCTGGTCGCTCGCGGTGCGTCCCGCGAGCAGCGCCGCGGAGCTCTCGCAGGCGGATGGGCCCACTCCCACGCTCGCGACGGACGTCGCCGGGACGTACGTCGCGGTCCTCGTGGTGAGCGACGGCCTCGCGCAGAGCGCGCCGTCCGCGGTCGTCGTGCATGCGGGCGAGGCGGGCTTGTCCGAGGCGTGTCTCGGGGTGGCGCCGCCGGTGGCACGGGCAGGTCCGGATCAGACGCTGTCCTACCCGACGACCGTATACCTGAGCGGTGCCGCGAGCACCGGTCCGTCGCTGTCGTACCGCTGGACGCTCACCAGCGCGCCGGCGGGGAGCACTGCGCCCCTGAACGGGGCGACCACCGTCTCGCCGACTCTCTGGCCCGACCGCTCCGGCGTGTACGTCGTGACGCTCGTCGTGAACGATGGTTGCCAGGACAGCCCGGAGGACGCGGCCACCATCACCATCCCGAACCACGCGCCGACGGCGTACGCGTACAACCCCGGTACGGTGCCGGTGCTCGTCCCGATGACGCTCGACGTCAGCGCCTACGATTACGACAGAGACCCGATCACCTACGCCTGGACCGTCGCACGCGCGCCCGCGGGCAGCGTGGCGCGGATCTCGGATCCGACCCTGCCGCGGCCCTCGTTCACGCCGGACGTCGAGGGTCAGTACGTGTTCTCGGTCGTGGTGAGCGACGGATCGCTCACGAGCACGCCGGCGACGCTCACGGTGACCGCGGCGAACCAGCCGCCGGTCGCCAGGGCCGGCTCCGATCGGAGCGCGAAGGTCGGCGGGACGGTGACCCTGGACGCCTCGGCGAGCACCGACGCGAACGGCACGTCGCTGCAGTACACCTGGTCGCTCACGAAGCCGGCTGGCAGCGCGGTGACCCTCTCCGGCGCGGACACCGCGACCGCCTCGTTCGTCCCCGACGTCGTCGGGACGTACGTCGCGCAGGTGCTGGTGAGCGACGGCGTGAACGCCGCGACCGACACCGTGAACGTGGCGGTCTGGCCGACGGTGGAGCGGCTGACGCACCGGGTGATCGACGCCGCGTACTCCAGCGCGCTCGACGTGGTGGTGATGGTGGCCGCCGATCCCGACGCGCTGTATGTCCTCGATCCTCGCACCGGGGCCGAGACGGCCATCGCGCTCGACCTCCCGCCCTCGTCGGTGAGCGTCGGGCCCGACGGCCACTTCGCCGCCGTCGGGCATACGAAGGCGGTCTCCTACGTCGACCTCGTGGGCGGCGTGGTGGTCAAGCGGCTCCCGGCGACGGGCGACGTGGCGGAGGTGGCGCTCGGGAACGGTTACGTCTACTGGCTCCCGCGCACCAGCCCGGACCGGATCCGCATCCTCTCGCTCGATCTGGCGACCGGCGCGGAGAGCTACGTCGTCTCGGCCCAGACCGGCACCGGCCGTGTCCAGCTCTCGCCGACCGGCGGAGCGCTGTACGTCGCGCCGCTCACCACGTACGGGTACGGAGGCGCGATCGAGCACTACGACGTCTCCGGCGGCAACCTGTTCCTCACGACGTCGTCCAGCTCCGGTACGAGCTCCTGCGGCGATCTCTGGATGTCGCAGTCGGGGACGCGCGTGTTCACGCGCTGCGGGGCCGCTTACCGCGCGTCGAGCTCGTGGATCGAGGATCTCGCCTTCGCCGGGAGCATCTCGCCGGATCCCTCCGCCTACTCGAGCTGGTTCACCGTGCGGCACCTCGCGGACTCGACCGCCGCGGGCGAGCTTTCGGCGATCGCGAGCGACGACGCGTCGTCGTACTCCGCGGCCGACGACCGCACGCTGCGCCGTTACCGGGCGGATGGGCTGTCGCTGCTCGAGATCGCGCCGTTCCCGTCGGAGGCGCTGAACGGGACCGCCTACGCGTGGAGCGGCCGGTTCGTCTTCTACCGGGCGGACGGAAGCGAGCGGTACGTCATCCTGCAGCTCCCGCCGGCCGCCGGCGCCCTCGACGACTTCGGCATCGCCACGTTCTGAGCGGGTCGCCGAGGGCGTGTCACGCCGCACCCGCGAGCAGCTCGGGTCCCACGCCCGCTGGATGACCCTCGCGCGCAGCGCGGGTGTCTTGCGCCGGCTACACTTGCGATCGCCCACCAGCCGGGGGTCGTTCGATGCCGCTGAAGGCGAGTGCTCAGAAGGTCCAGGACGCGCTGCGGGCGGCAGGGTTCTCGAATACCGTCGTCGAGCTGGCCGACTCTGCCCGCACCGCTGCGGACGCGGCCGCCGCGGTCGGCTGCGACGTGGGGCAGATCGTGAAGTCGCTCCTGTTCGAGGCGAAGCCCAGCGGGCGCGCCGTCCTGGTCGCCGCGAGCGGGAGCCATCGCGTCGACGAGCACGCGATCGCGGCGGTCGTCGGCGAGCGGATCGGGCGTGCGTCGGCAGAGTTCGTCCGCGAGCGGACCGGGTTCGCCATCGGGGGCGTGCCGCCCATCGGGCACGCGCGGCCGGTCGTCGCGATCGTCGACGAGGCGCTCCTCGGGTACGAGCGGGTCTGGGCGGCGGCGGGCCATCCGCACGCGGTGTTCGCCCTCACGCCGGCCGAGCTCTTACGAATGACGGGAGGGACCGTCGCCCGGATCCGTGCTGGCGCCGCGTGACGCGGCGCCCGGTAGGGGCTCGCCTCCGGAGGTGCTCCCGGTCCGGAGGTCCGTCGTGAAGGGGCCGGGCTCGCGCGGCGGATCGCCGCCCGTTAGAGCCCTGGCGTGCTCGAGCCCGCGCTGCCGCCGCTCTCCGAATGGGAGAACTTCTACGTCATCACCGGCTCCTCGGCGGCCGCCCTGACCGGTCTCATGTTCGTCGTGGTCGCGCTCCGCACCGACGCGAAGCTGGAGGAAGCGGAAAGCGGAGTCCGCGCCTTCGGAAGCCCCAACGTCGTGCATTTCTGCGCGGTGCTGCTGCTCGCCTCGATCCTCTCGATCCCCAGCCAGACCACCTGGAGCCTCGCGCTCTGCGTGAGCGCGACCGGGATCGCGGGCCTGGTGCTCTCGGGGTGGGTGCTGCTGCAGGCGCGGCGACAGCACATCTATGAGCCCGTGCTCTCGGACTGGATCTGGCACGTCGTCTTGCCCCTCGTCGCGTACGCCGCGCTCGTCGGTGCGGCGGTCGCGCTGTACCATCGCCCGGCCCCGGCGCTCGACCTGGTCGCAGCCGTATCGCTCCTCCTGCTGTTCATCGGCATCCACAACGCGTGGGATTCGGCGGTGTGGATCGCGGCGAGGAGAGTGTAGGCGCCTCCGTCCTAGTGGATTCGCAGCGCGAGCTTGCCGAGGTGGTGCTGCTGGATCTCGCGGTGCGCCCGGGCCGCTTCCTCGAGCGGGTACACCCGCCCGACCTCGACGTGGAAGGGGCCGGCTCCGATCAGCCGGTTGAGCCGCTGGAAGGCGTCGGGGCTCGGCTCGCCGTCGTAGGCCTGGAGGGTGACGCCCGCGGGCGCCCTCGGCGCCGGCTCGACGCCGTTCGGAAACGCGATCCGGCCGCCCCTCCGCATCGTGGCGAGCGCCGCGTCGAGGCCCTGCCCCGCGACCAGCACCAGCGCGGCGTCCAGGCCGCCGGGCGCGAAGTCGCGAGCCGCCCGCGCGACGTCGTCCCGCTTGCCGTCGACGGCCGCGTCCGCCCCGAGCCTCCGCACCAGCGCGATGCCGTCGGGCCCGGAGGCGACCGCGAGGACCTTCGCGCCCATCCGCTTCGCGAGCTGCACCGCGAGGTGCCCGATCCCGCCGCTCGCGCCGTACACCATGAGCGTCTGTCCCGCCGCGAGGTGAAGCTGATCGTCGAGGCCGCGCAGCGCCGTCACGCCGTCGGCGCCGAGCGCGCCGGCCTCCTCGGCGCTCATCCCCGGCGGGATCGGCGCGATCGCGTCCTCGTCGAGCGCGACGAACTCCGCGTAGAACCCGCCCTCGAAGGAGTACGCGTAGACGCGATCGCCGATCCGGAAGCGCCGCACGTCGGCCCCCGTCGCGACCACCTCGCCCGCTCCGTCGTTCCCGATGACCCGCGGAAACCGGCTCTGACCCAGCTCGATCTCGCCGGAGCGGACGTAGGGGTCCCAGACGCCGATCCCGGCGGAGTCCAGCCGGATGAGGACCTGCTTCGGCCCCGGCTTCGGCACCGGGAGCGTCTCGGTGTGGAGGACCTCGGGCCCACCGTACCGGTCGAACGCCGCCGCCTTCATCTGCGCAGGGATGGATGCTTGCATGGCCGCTTCCGCTCCTCTCGTCGAGTCCGTGCACCGGGATAACGCGGCCGCGGCTCGATGCACGGCTCCCGCGCGCCGATCCGAGGGCACGATCGGATCGGCGGCGGGTCCTCGCGGCTCCCCACCAGGCATCGAGGTGAGCGGCCGAGGATCTCTCGGAGGGCCTGTCGAAGGGGGGCGGACCGCTCGGCGCTCTCGGCTCAGCGGTCGCCGTGCCGGGACGGCGCGGTCACGGCCGACGCCGCGTACGTCGTCATCGCCTCGTCGAGCACCTGGTTGGCGGCGGCGAGGTCCTCGAAGGCGGGCACCTGGATCTCGCCCGGCCCCTTGTAGCTCTCGAACCACGTCTTCAGGATGGTCGTCACGCCGGCGTTCCGGAGATCGTCGAGGCTCATGCCGTCGAAGGGCGAGCCCGGCAGGACGGCGATGAGCTTGTCGTCGGGCTCTCCGCCGTCGACCATCCTCATCACCGCGACGACCTTCACGGCCGCGACTGCGCCGCGCAGCTCCGTTCCGCCGATCACGACGACGTCGAGCGGATCGCCGTCGCCGCCGAGCGTGCGCGGGATCATCCCGTAATTGCCAGGGTACCCGAGGTACGCGACGGTCCGCGGCTGTCCCTTCTTGAGCTCCCAGAAGAGTCGCCCGGTCGTGACGTCGGTCTCGAACTTGCGGACGTCGCCCTGCGGGATCTCGATCACCGCATTGATCGTCCCATCGGCGTTCCTCGCGCTGAAGTCGGTGTAGACGTTCAGCTCCTGGTTCGCGAGGAACACGAGCGTGTCCGGAACGCCCGCGGCGTAGTCGCCCTGGACGAGCTGGTACCCGGGCGCGAGCTGGAGGTCGAGCCGGTCCTTCCAGTCCGACGCCGAGACGGCGGCGGGGGCGAGCGCGAGAAATGCGGCGGCGGTGATGAGACGGCGCAGTGCGGTGCGATGCATGAAGCCTCCTCGTCGTGGGGTCGAAGCCGGCTGGCTGGTCCCTGAGCGCTAGCTTCTTCGTGCGCTCCGCCAGGCCGGAGCGAAAACGTACCCGATCGCGCCGCGCGCGCTGAGAGACATAAGCGCGCACTCGGAGTTTCTGTTCACTCATCGGCCGGGCGCGCGCCGAGCCTTCGCCCGGCTCGCCAGCGGTACCGCGCACGCCGGGCGGTGACTGCACCCGACGGGCCCGCCGCAGCACGGCACGTACGGGCGTAGCCTGTGTTCGAGGTGTCTCAGATGAGCTCCGAGCGCCGGCGGATCACGGTCGTCGATCTGTCCCCCGAGTACGAGCGCCTGTATTTCGTCTGCCTCGAGGACTGGCCGGGCGCCGAGCTCGCCTACGCGGGCGATCACAAGGCCCGCTGGTTCCGCGACATGCGCGACCGGGGTCTGCGCGTGAAGCTGGCGCTCGACGCGCACGGCCGCGTCGGAGGGATGATCCACTACGTGCCCATCGAGCGCTCCCCGGCCGTTGGGCGCGGTCTCGAGTTCATCCTGTGCATCTGGGTTCACGGCCATGCCTCGGGGCGCGGTGACTTCCAGGGGCACGGGATGGGGACGGCGCTGCTCGAGGCCGCCGAGGCGGACGCGCGGGCGCGTGGGGTGGACGGCATGGTCGCCTGGGGGCTCGCGCTGCCGGTCTGGATGCGCGCATCCTGGTTCAGGCGTCACGGCTACCGGCGCGCGGATCGTCGTGGCCTGGCGTCGCTCGTCTGGAAGCCGTTCGTCGACGGCGCCGAGCCGCCGCGCTGGCCGGCGGTCACCGGCAGGCGCCCCGAGCCCGTCTCCGGGAAGGTGCTCGTCACCGGTTGCGTCAACGGCTGGTGTCCCGCCCAGAACCTGGCCTTCGAGCGCGCGAGGCGGGCGGCGGCGACGTTCGGCGATCTCGTGGAGTGCCGGAGGGTGGACACGACCGATCGCGAGGCGATGCTCGCGTGGGGCGAATGCGACGCGCTGTTCGTGGACGGCCGGCGCGTCCGCACCGGGCCGCCGCCGTCCGAGGCGAAGCTCGCCGCGCTCATCCGCAAGCGCGTGCGGAGGCTGCGAAGGGCGACCGCGCTCGTGACATCATCCCGGCGATGAAGAAGAAGAGCGAGAAGCGGAAGCGCCCCTCGACGGCCAAGCGGCCGAAGCCCGCGGGGGCCCGGCCGAAGGCGCAGCGCCCCGCGCGAGCGAAGACGCCGCGCGCCGGCAGGACCGCGCCGCGCCGCGCCGACTTCGGCGAGCCGATCGAGGCGTTCTTCACCAGGCAACCGCCGCACCTGCGCGCGATCCTCGATGCCCTGAGGAAGCTCGTCGATGAGACCGCGCCCGACGCGACCGCCTCGCTCAAATGGGGAATGCCGTTCTTCAGCATCGAGCGCGAGATGATGTGCGCGCTCGCGGGGTTCAGGTCACACGTGAACCTGATCCTCGCCGGGCCTCCCGGCGCGTTCGCGGATCCGGAAGGGCTTCTCGAAGGAGAAGGGAAGACCGGTCGTCATCTCAAGCTTCGCGCGCTCGACGAGCTGCCCCGCGAGGCCGTGCGTGGCTGGCTTCGCGCCGCCGCGAAGGTCGCCCGGGAGAAGGCGGCTGGACGCTGACGGCGTGCGGTCCGCGCGCCGCGCCTTCGTTCTGCCCGAGCGGCGAGGCCGCCATCATCCGCGGTCGAGCGCGTGGCGCGCCGCGGCGAGTCGTTTGCGCAGCTCCGGAACCGCGCTCGCGGCGGCGGGGCTCGCGCCGAGCTCCCCGATCGCCTCGTCGACCGTGTCGAGCCCGAGCGAGAGCCCGAGGCGCGTCATGGCTTGGCTCATCGCGCCCTGGAAGGCGGGATCGGCCCGCAGCTCGGTCTCGCCGAGCGCCTGCGCCTTCCCGACCAGCTCGGTGAGGACGGCGACCGCCCGGCGCGCGTTCGCCGGCGAGTCGAGGCCGCCCGACCTCGTGAGCTGCCGCACTTCCGGAAGGCTCGTCGCGAAGCGCCGGAGCGCCGCGGCCTGCTCCGGGCTCCGGGGCCGATCCTGGTGCATGACGGCCTGCGCGGCGCCCATGATCGCGAAGGGCGCGAGCCCGTGCTCGAGGATCGGCCGGCCCGAGATGACGCCACCGAGGGTGAGGCCGAGCATCCCCAGGGCGCCGAGCCCGTGCACGAGGTGCAGCAGCTTGCCTTCGATGGCGAACACCTCGCGCGCCAGCGCGCGCACCGGCGAGAGCCCGAACCCGGCGGCCGCGAGCAGGGTCACCAGCGATTCCGTGGAAGCACCGTGGAGCTTGAAGTGCTCGTGCGCGGCGAACGCCGCGGCGGCGACCGCGAGTGACGCACCGTGGAGGAGGAGCCGGCGCACGAACGATCCCGCCGCAGAAGGCAGAGCGGCGGACGTGAGGCTCGCGGGAGCGAGATCATGGGCCGCGCTCGTCCTCGTCTTCGCCGCCATGCGCCCGGATCACTATTCGCAGCCCCGATCGCCGCTTGCGCCCGGATGTGGCGTGACGCTGCCTCTGGACGGCGGGGGGACCTTCGCGCCTCCTCGGCGCGCTGCCCGCGGTTCGCCCGACCGCTCGAAGCGAATGCTCCCGTCGAACGAACCCGTTTGCATCCTCACGGGAGCAGCGCCTCGGTCACGGCCTGCCGCATCACCTCGGCCAGCGTGTCGAGCGAGCCGCTCGTGTCGGTGCGGGTCGTCGCCACCGTGCGCGTCTGCGAGCGCGACTCGACGCTCATCAGGAATGGCAGCGGCCGACGGCCGAGGCGCATGAGTCGCTCGTCGTAGAACGCGCTCCTCGCCTTCTCGCGCAGCCGCCGCGCCAGCTCGGCCATGTTCGCGGTGCTGGAGGGTTGCATGCCTGTTCCCAGGCACGAGAAATCGAGCTGGCTCTCCGCGAGCGTCGCTGCACGTCCATCGCGTGCGTAGACGAAGATCACCTGCTCGCCGGTCTCCTCGGACGAGCGCGACGTCTTCGTGGAGGTGCGGGTCATCCAGAGCCCGCCCGTCGCGACGGCGGCGCCGAGCGAGAAGCTCTTCGACCGTTCGGTGCGCGTGACGTCGGAGCGCGACGCGCGGAGGCCGCGCAGGATGGCCATCACGTCGGTCCACTCGAACACCGCCGGGTCCCCGAAGCGAGGCGTGAACGTGATGCCCGCGTCGTCGAAGGCGAAGGAGTGGGCGACCGTGCGGTCCTTGTCGGTCGGGCAGCGGACGTCGACCGAGAGCGCGGCCAGCCCGGCCTTGCGGAGCGCGACGACGAGCAGGGCCGCCTCGTCCGGCTCGAGCCGAGCCAGGAGAGCAGGCGGCTCGGGCGCGAGGCGCATGCGGGCTTCTGCCAGCGTGAGACCCGTGGCGTCCGCCACTGCTCGGGCGGCCTCGTCGGGGCTCGCCACTGCGCGCGCGATGGCCACGAGCTTCATCCGGTGCACCGTAGCAACCTGATGAGCCCGATGTCGACGCGCCGACCGAGGAAGCGCTCGCACGAGCGCGGCCGCGAACGCGACGGCGGGGACCTGCGCCCCGATGAGACGAGAGGCCGGGCAATCTCCCGGCGCGGCCGCCGTTCGAGCTCGCGGTGGCGCTCCGGCTGAGAGTTCGGGGGCACCCGTCCAGACGCCGCCGGGTGCACGCGGACCGGTGGGTCCGCTGGGCGCCGCGCGCGTGCACCCTCTGCGTGCCGCGCCTACCCGTGACGTTCTGCCGCGTTGCAGGTGCCCGACATGCCTAGGCGGCGATCCGTGACGTTGGTCCCGGCAGTGCATTCTCTGCGCGCCGGCACGAACACCAGGCATCGGAGGATCTTGCGTGCGACTTCGCCTCGGCGGAAAAGTGGTCACGATCCTCGTCCTCGCGCTCGCGTTCGTCGCGCTGGTCGGCGCGACCGGGCTCGTCGCTCTCGCGTCCGTCTCGAAGGTGGTCGACGACTACGGACAGGCGAAGGTCCCGCAGCTGCAGGCGCTCGGGCGGCTCGCGACCGCCGTGGCGCGCGCGAGCGCGGCCGCGTCGGCCATCGAGAACGGGACGCTCGACGCGGACGTCCACCGCGCCTCGCTCGCGCTCGTCGCGCGGCAGGAGCGCGAGGCCGCAGAGGCCGCGCGCGCGTACGAGGCGGTGCCGCGGGCGGGCGACGCGAGCGGCGCGGCGGTCGCGCCCGCGCTCGACGCGTGGAGCAAGGACCTCGACGCGCTCGCCGCGGCGGCCGGGGAGCGGGGGAAGGCGGGAGAGGAGGGGCGGTTCGCGGAGATGGCGGCGGCGCAGCACGCCGTCACCGACGCTCACGAGCGCCTCCGCCGCGACGCGCAGGCGCTCCTCGAGCTGATCGACACGAGCGCCACGGCGACCCGCGCCGCCGCGGATGCCCTGAACGTGCGCGCCGCGGAGGCCGGGGCGGACGCGCGCCACCGGATCCTCGCCGCGTTCGGCCTCGCGGCGGCGGTGCTGCTCGTCGCCGGGGTGGTGCTCGTCCGGTCCATCCGCTGCGGCGTCGCCTCGGTGGCGCGCGCGGCGGAGCGGATCGCGGGCGGCGACCTGCGCGACGCGGTGGAGGTCACGAGCCGCGACGAGCTCGGGGACCTGCAGGCCGCGATCCGCACGATGGGCGAGCGGCTCGCGACGGTCATCGGCGAGGTGCGCGGCGGTGCCGAGGCGCTCACCACCGCCGCGGGCCAGGTCTCGGCGACGGCGCAGCAGCTCGCGACCGGCACGGGCGAGCAGGCGTCGAGCGTCGAGGAGACGACCGCCTCCCTCGAGGAGATGAGCGCGTCGATCGGGAACAACGCCGAGACCAGCCGGCGCACCGAGGCGACCGCGCGCGACGGCGCCCAGGCCGCCGACGAGGGCGGCCGCGCCGTGGCGGAGACGGTCGACGCGATGCGCTCGATCGCCGAGAAGATCTCGATCATCGACGAGATCGCCTACCAGACGAACCTGCTCGCCCTGAACGCCGCGATCGAGGCGGCCCGCGCCGGCGAGCACGGCAAGGGCTTCGCGGTGGTCGCGACGGAGGTCCGCAAGCTCGCCGAGCGGAGCCAGAAGGCCGCGAAGGAGATCGGCGAGGTGGCGACGCGGTCGGTGTCGGTCGCAGACCGGAGCGGCCGGGTCCTGGGCGAGCTCGTCGTGACGATCCGGAAGACCTCCGATCTCGTCAACGAGGTGTCCGCCGCGTCGCAGGAGCAGCTCGCGGGCGTGTCGCAGGTCTCGCGGGCGATGGCCGTCGTGGACCAGGTGACGCAGCGGAACGCGTCGGCCGCCGAGGAGCTCTCCTCCACCGCCGAGGAGGTCGCGGCGCACGCCAGCACGCTGCAGCGGCTCATGGAGTTCTTCCGGGTCGACGAGGGGCGGGCCGTCGTCGCGCCGATGTCGGCGCCGCGCCCGACGAGCGCGCCGCGCCCGCCGCCGCCGAGCCCCGTCGCCGCGCCGCCGGTCGCCAGGCCGCCCCTCGCGGTCGCGGCTCGCGGCCCGCGGCTCGCCGCGCCGTCGACTCCGCCGCTCCACCCCGCTGCGCACGAGCCCGCGCCGTCCGGCGACGCCGGGTTCGTGCGGTTCTGACGTTCACGCCTCACCCGAGAGAGCCCGAAGGAGAAACCCATGCGCAAGCTGCTCGCCCTCGCCGCCCTGGCCTTCGTCGCGGCCGCGTCCGTCCGCGCGGAGGAGTTCGCCACCACGAAGGACGCCGAGCTGATGGTCCACCAGGCCATCGCGTACATGAAGAAGGAGGGCAAGGAGAAGGCGCTCGCCGCGTTCAGCGATCCGAACGGCCGGTTCCGCTACAAGGACCTGTACGTCATGGCGTACGACCTCGACGGGCGCTGCCTCGCCCACGGCGCCAGGAAGGACCGCGTCGGGAAGCTCTTCATGGACGAGAAGGACGTCGACGGGAAGACGTTCGTCCGCGAGCGCATCGAGGTCGCGAGGAAGCACGGGAAGGGGTGGCAGGAGTACAAGTTCGCGAACCCGACCACGAACCGCGTCGAGCAGAAGGTCGTCTACTTCGAGCTGTGGGACGGCGTGGTCGTGGTCTGCGGCGCGTACAAGAAGTAGCGCCACCTGGCGTCGCCGGCGGCGAGGCGGGGCATCGCCGGCCCGGGGCGGCCGGTCACCGGCACTGCGTGGTGCTCGGCCACCCCGAGTGCTGCATCAGATCGTCGCGACGCTCCTCGACGACCTCCCGGGCACCCGCGGCCCCTGACCCGTCCAGCGGTTCCTCAGGAGGCCGGCCTCCGCCACGGCGTCGCGGAGCGCCCGCGTCACGGTGGCGAGCACCGCGAAAGGGATCATCAGGATCCCGATCACGGGCACGGTGATCACGAGGACGCCGAGGATGGCGATGATCGCCGCGAGTGACTGACCGTAGGACGGTGACTCCTGCGGGATCGTCTTCGACTGTTGCATGGTGTTCTCCCTCCGTTCGCGGGCAATCGTGCGCTGAACGGCAGGGCAGCCAGAACACGCAAGAACAGATGAACCATCAGGCGGCGTGATGGAGCGACCGCGCGCACCGCTGCGCCGCGCGGGCAGGGGCGCTCGTGACTCGCGTCAGAAGCGCGCGCCGCGCGCGACGACCCGCTCACCGGATCACGAGGCGAGGTCGCCGGCGACGCACGAAGTCCGCGATCGTGTCGACGGCCTCGTCGGTGCCCGTCGCGACGCACCCCAGCGTCCAGTCGATCGCGGTCACCGGGTAGTGCGTCGCGTCCATCCCGCGCGGCGGACCGTGGATCCCGACCGCGGCGCCGGTGAAGCCGCGCGCGGCCTGCTCCGGGGTCGGATAGGCGATGGGGATGAACGTGCCGTATTGCTCCGAACGACGCGGCGCGCCGAGGCCATAGTTGCCGAGGGGCGTCCGGCCGTCGCCGCGGCGGCGCTTTCCGACCCCGCTCCGGCCGATGGCGACGGCGAACTGCGCCGCTGCCACGCCGTCCGTGCAGAGCCACAGCTCGTGTCTCTGGGTGTGCACCACGACCGTGTAGCCCGACGGAGGGCAGCGGGGCTCGTCGACGTCGTCGGCTGCGGCCGGTGAGCAGATCGACAGGAGCGCAAGGCCCCACGCGGCGAGCACTCCAGCCTTTCGCGTGGCGCCGTTCGTCATCGGCGCCACATCCTATGCGCTCCCGCGCGCGCCGGCATCTCGCACGCGCCGGTGCCGCAAGGGCGCTCGCGGGCGGGCGCCGTCTGCGGGATCCTGCAGGTGGTCTCGTCCTCTCGCGCACCACGCGGGAAGTCGACATGTCGCTGCTTATCCTCGCCGTCCTGCTCGCTGCACGTCCGGGTGCGGGGGCCCCGTCACGCGACGAGGTGTTCGGCGAGATCGGCTCGCACGTCGTCATGCCGGACGAGTCGCTCATCGAGATCGCGCGCGAATACGACGTCGGGTTCAACGAGATCGCGGCTACGAACCGGCGCCTCGACCCGTTCATCCCGCGCGTCGGCGCGGTCGCCGTCATCCCGACCGCGTGGATCCTGCCGGCTGCCTCCGCTCCGGGCACTGTCGTGGTGAACCTCTCGGAGATGCGGCTCTACCTCCTTCGGACCAGGCGTGAGCCGCCTATCACCTTCCCGATCGGAGTGGCCGTCGAGGCGGCCGCGACCCCGCTCGGCGTCCTGACGATCATCCAGAAGACCGTCGCGCCCACGTGGCACCCACCCCCGTCGATCCTGGAGGAGGACTCGACGCTGCCGGCGGAGGTGCCGCCGGGCCCCGAGAACCCGCTCGGCACCCACGCCCTGCGGCTCTCGAGGCCCACGATCCTCATCCACGGCACGAACAAGCCGTTCGGCGTGGGGAGGAAGGTGTCCCACGGCTGCATCCGGCTCTACCCGGAGGACATCCCGCGCCTGTTCCAGCTCGTGCAGATCGGCACGCCGGTCGCGATCGTCCGGGAGCCGGTGAAGGTCGGGCTGCGAGAGGGGCGAGTCTTCGTCGAGATCCACGCGGACGACACGCTCGCCCTCGACCTCCTGGAGGAGTCGAAGCGGCTGCTCCGCGAGAGGGCCGTCCTCGGCCGCGTGGATCTGCGCAAGCTCGCCCAGGCGGTGCGGGCGAGGGGCGGCATCCCGGTGGACGTCACGGAAGACGCCGGCTGACGGTGCGGCGCGCGCGACGGCCTCGGCCGCACCGCGGCCCGGGGGCGAGCACCGCTACTTCTTGCCTTTCGACTGGGCCAGCTCGAACGCCTTCGCGGACTTCTGCGCCGCCTCTTCCGCCCGCGCCGCGGACAGCTGGGCCTCCTTCACGGCGTCGTCCGCACGGGTCGACGCCGCGGAGAGCTTCTGCAGCTCCGCCGTCTGTGCGTCCAGCTTCGCGTTCATCGCCGTCTGCTGCTGCTCCAGCGCCGCGAGCCGGCTCGCGAGCGGATCGACCTTCTGCTCGACCGCGGTGAGCCGCTCGGCGAGGGGATCGACCTGCTTCTTCACCGCCCCGTTCGTCGCGCAGCCGGCGACGAGGAGCCCGAACGCCACCGCTCCGATCACGCGCATCATCGCATCTCCTCCTGCGGGGTCCGCCACCAGTCTCCTCTCGCCGCGCGCGCCCGCGGGCGGCGGGATGGGGAGAGCCCTCGTTCGACACGGCGAGGCGGGTGCGACGGAGCGAGCGGGGTGCGCTCGTCGTGAAGGCCGGCGCGCAGGCGACCGCTCGCGACCGACGCCACTCCCGCGGGGCCCCGCCTCGGGGTCCTTCCCCACCGGGCCTGGCCTCGGCGCTTGCCCACCCCCGGAGGCGCGCCCACAATCGCGCGCGAGCGGGGGCCCGACATGTCCGAGCTGTTCCTGGCTCTGAACGCGGGGTCCTCGTCGCTGAAGTTCGCGTTGATCGCGGATCGCGGCGGCGAGCACCTCGTGCACGACGCACGCGGCCAGGTCGACCGCGTCACGGGAGAGGGTGAGCCGCGCTTCGTCGCGCGCCGGACGGACGGCGCCGTCCTCGAGGAGCGCCGGTGGCCGGCGAACGCCTACGTCGGCCACGCCGGTGCCCTGAAGACGATCCTCGCGTTCGTGCGGGACCGGGTCGGCGAGGGGACGCTGGCGGGGGTGGCGCACCGGATCGTCCACGGCGGAATGGCGTTCGACGGGCCGGTGCTGGTCGACGACGCCGTGGTGGCGCGCCTCCAGACCCTCGTCCCGCTGGCGCCGCTGCACCAGCCGCACAACCTCGGCCCCATCCGGCTGCTGCGCGAGCTCGCGCCCGAGCTGCCGCAGGTGGCCTGCTTCGACACCGCGTTCCATCGCTCGCTGCCGCCGGTCGCCGAGCGCTTCGCGCTGCCCGAGGAGTTGCACGCCGCCGGCCTGCGGCGGTACGGCTTCCACGGGCTCTCGTACGAGTACGTCGCCGCGGCGCTGCGCGAGCTCGACCCCGTCGCCGCGCAGGGGCGCACCGTCGTGATGCACCTCGGCAACGGCGCGAGCATGTGCGCACTGCGGGGAGGGCGGAGCGTCGCGACGACCATGTCGTTCAGCGTCCTGGACGGCCTCTGCATGGGGACGCGGTGCGGCGCGCTCGATCCCGGCGCCGTGCTCTGGCTCCTGAAGTCGCGCGGTCTCGAGGCGTCCGAGGTCGAGAAGCTCCTCTACGATCGCTCGGGGCTGCTCGGCGTGTCGGGCACGACGAGCGACATGCGCACGCTGCTCGACTCCAGCGACCCGCGCGCCCGGCTCGCGGTCGACCTCTTCGTCTACCGGATCGTCCGCGAGCTGGGGGCGATGGCGGCGGACCTCGGGGGCCTGGACGCGATCGTGTTCACCGGCGGCATCGGCGAGAACGCAGGAGCCGTTCGCGAGCGGGTGTGTCGCGGCGCGGCGTGGATGGGCGTGGAGCTGGATCCGGGCGCGAACGCGGCCGGCGGCCCGCGCCTCAGCGCGCCGGGGAGCGGAGTGGCGGCGTGGGTCGTCCACACGGACGAGGAGCTGATGATGGCCCGCCAGGCGCGTCGCGTGCTGGCGGGATGGCGCCCGGAGGCGCAGCAAGGAGCGCGTATGACCGCGAGAGCACCGATCCTCGAAGGAGTCGCGACGCTGTCTGCTTACGGACCCGCGCGCGCGACGGTCGCGGGCGCTCCGCTGACGCCCGAGGAGGTGCACCGCCTCGATGCGTTCTGGCGCGCGTGCAACTACCTCGCGGCCGGCATGATCTACCTGCGCGACAACCCGCTCCTGCGCGAGCCCCTGCGCCCGGAGCACGTGAAGGACCGGCTGCTGGGGCACTGGGGGGCGAGCCCGGCGCTGTCGTTCCTCTGGACCCACCTCGACCGGATCATCCGGGCGCGCAACCTCGACGTCCTCTTCATGGCGGGACCCGGGCACGGCGCGCCGGGCGTGCTCGGGCCGATCTACCTCGAGGGCACGTACTCCGAGGTCTACCCGGACAAGAGCCTCGACGAGGAGGGGCTCCGCCGCTTCTTCAAGCAGTTCTCGTTCCCCGGCGGCATCGGCAGCCACTGCACGCCCGAGACGCCCGGCTCGATCCACGAGGGCGGCGAGCTCGGGTACGTGCTCGCGCACGCCTGCGGCGCCGCGTTCGACAACCCGGACCTGATCGTGGCCGCCGCCGTCGGCGACGGCGAGGCCGAGACCGGCGCGCTCGCCACGTCCTGGCACATCGGCAAGTTCCTGAACCCCATCCGCGACGGCGCGGTGCTGCCCGTGCTCTCGCTCAACGGCTACAAGATCAACAACCCCACGCTGCTCGCGCGCATCTCCGCCGAGGAGCTGGTCGAGCTCCTCCGAGGCCACGGCTGGACGCCGTACCTGGTCGAGGGCTCCGATCCGGAGTCGATGCACCAGGCGATGGCAGCCACGCTCGACGCCTGCGTGGAGGCCATCCGCGGCGCGCAAGCCGAGGCGCGCCGCACCGGCGCGGCGTCTCGCCCGCGCTGGCCCATGATCGTCCTTCGGGCGCCGAAGGGCTGGACCGCGCCGGCCGAGCTCGACGGCCACAAGCTCGAGGGCTCGTGGCGCGCCCACCAGGTGCCGATCCCCGGCGTGAAGGCAGACCCCGCGCGGCTCGCCCTGCTGGAGCGGTGGATGCGGAGCTACCGGCCCGAGGAGCTGTTCGACGCGGCCGGCGCGCCGCTGGCGAGCCTGCGGGAGGTCGCGCCGAAGGGGACCCGCCGGATGGGCGCGAACCCGCACGCGAACGGCGGCCTCCTCAAGCGGCCCCTCCGCATGCCGGACTTCCGGGCGTACGCGGTCCCGGTGGAGGCGCCGGGCGCGTCGCGCGCCGAGAACACCCGCCCGCTCGGCGCGTTCCTCCGCGACGTCATGAGGAGCAACCTCGACAACTTCCGCGTGTTCGGCCCGGACGAGACCACCTCGAACAAGCTCGACGCGGTGTACGAGGTGTCGCGCAAGCTGTGGCTCGCCGAGACGTTCCCGGAGGACGCCGACGGCGGGCAGCTCGCTCCCGACGGGCGCGTGATCGAGATGCTCTCGGAGACGACGCTGGAGGGGATGCTGGAGGGGTACCTCCTCACCGGGCGACACGGGTTCTTCTCCTCGTACGAGGCCTTCGTCCACATCATCGACTCGATGTTCAACCAGCATGCGAAGTGGCTCGCCACCTGCAACCAGCTCTCGTGGCGCGAGGAGATCGCGTCCCTCAACCTCCTCGTCACCTCCACGGTGTGGCGCCAGGATCACAACGGCTTCACGCACCAGGATCCGGGATTCCTGGACGTCGTCGTGAACAAGAGCGCGGAGGTGACGCGGATCTACCTGCCGCCGGACGCGAACTGCCTGCTCTCGGTGGCGGACCACTGCCTCCGGAGCGAGAACTACGTCAACGTGATCGTCGCCGACAAGCAGCTGCACCTCCAGTACCTGCCCATCGACGCAGCGGTCGCTCACTGCGCGAAGGGGGTCGGCATCTGGGACTGGGCGAGCAGCGACGAGGGGCAGGAGCCGGACGTCGTGATGGCGTGCGCGGGGGACGTCGCGACCCTCGAGGCGCTCGCCGCCACGGCCCTGCTGCGCGAGGCCTTCCCCGACCTGAAGCTCCGGTTCGTCAACGTGGTCGACCTGTTCAAGCTGCAGCCGGACACGGAGCACCCCCACGGCCTCTCGGACCGCGACTTCGACTCGCTCTTCACCGTGAACGCTCCGATCATCTTCAACTTCCACGGTTACCCGTGGCTGGTCCACCGCCTCGCCTACCGGCGCAAGAACCACCCGAACCTGCACGTGCGCGGCTACAAGGAGAAGGGCAGCATCAACACACCCCTCGAGCTGGCCATCGAGAACCAGATCGACCGGTTCAGCCTCGCGATCGACGTCATCGACCGCGTACCGCGCCTGCGCAGCGCCGGGGCCCACGCCAAGGAGCGCTTCCGCAACCGGCAGATCGAGTGCCAGCAGTACGCCCACGAGCACGGCGTCGACCCCGCCGAGATCGTCGGCTGGCTCTGGCCCGTCGCAGGGAAGTGAACGACGCCGAGCTCGACCGTGCTCCGGACTCGCCCTGGCTCGCGCTTTCCCCCCGGGGCGACGGTGCGGGCCGGCGGCGTCAACTTCTGCGTCTTCAGTCGCCACGCGACGCGCGTCGCGCTCCTGCTGTACGCGGACGCGACCAGCCCCGAGCCGTTCCAGGTGATCGAGCTCGAGCCGGAGCGGAACCGGACGTTCTTCTTCTGGCACGTCTTCGTCGAGGGGCTCCCGCCGGGCACCCAGTACACGTGGCGTGTCGACGGCCCATCGGACACGCAGGAGACCGGCCGCTCGTTCAACGCGCGCAAGGAGCTCGTCGATCCCTGGGCGCGGGCGGTGACGGACGCCGTCTGGGATCGGCGCCGGGCCGCCGACCCCGACGACGCCGGTCACGTCGGCTTCCGGGCGGTCGTGACCGGGCCCTTGCATCCCCGCGAGCGGGCGGCGCCGAGCGGCCTCGCCGGCGCCGTCGTCTACGAGCTGCACGTGGGCGGGTTCACGCGCCACCCGTCCAGCGGCGTCGCGCACCCCGGCACGTTCGCGGGGCTGACGGAGAAGATCCCGTACCTGCGCGAGCTCGGCGTGACGCACGTCGAGCTGATGCCGGTCATGGCGTTCGACGAGCAGGACGTTCCCGCGGCCGTGCGCGCGCGGGGGCTGCGCAACTACTGGGGCTACAGCACGCACAGCTTCCACAGCCCGCACCCGCGCTACTGCGTCGACCCGGCGGCGGCCGACCGGGAGTTCCGCGCGCTCACGGACGCGCTGCACGCGGCCGGGATCCGGGTGCTGCTCGACGTGGTGTTCAACCACACGGCGGAGGGCGGCCGGGACGGGCCGACGATCAACTTCCGGGGGCTCGAGAACGAGGTCTTCTACCACCTCGACCCGGCCGACCGGCGGCGGTACCGGGACTACACGGGCTGCGGCAACACGGTGAACTCCAACCACCCCATCGTCACCGCGTTCATCGTGCAGTGCCTCGAGCACTGGGTGCAGGAGATGGGGGCCGACGGGTTCCGGTTCGATCTCGCGAGCGTGTTCGCTCGCGACACGCGCGGGGAGGTGATGTCGGACCCGCCGGTGCCGTGGGCCTTGGAGACCTCGCGCGTCCTCGCGCGCGTTCCGCTCATCGCGGAGGCCTGGGACGCGGCCGGTCTCTATCACGTCGGCTCCTTCCCCGGCATGGCCTGGGCCGAGTGGAACGGGCGCTATCGCGACGCCGTGCGCCGGTTCGTCCGCGGCGATCCCGGGATGGCCGGCGAGGTCGCGACGCGTCTGGCCGGCAGCGCAGACCTGTACGCCCCCGACGGCCGGCTACCCTGCAACAGCGTGAACTTCGTCACCTGTCACGACGGCTTCACGCTGAGCGACCTCGTGAGCTACGACGCGAAGCACAACGAGCCGAACGGCGAGGGCGGGCGAGACGGCGTGGACGACGACGCGAGCTGGAACTGCGGCGTCGAGGGCCCCACGTCCGACCCGGCCGTCACGGCCCTCCGCCTGCGGCAGGCCAGGAACCACCTCGCGATCCTCCTGCTCTCCCGCGGCGTGCCGATGCTCCTCGCCGGCGACGAGGTCCTGCGGACCCAGCGCGGGAACAACAACGCGTGGTGCCAGGACAACGAGCTCTCCTGGCTCGACTGGAGGGCGACGGACGGCCAGCGGGACATGCTGCGCTTCACGCGCGAGGTGATCGCCCTCCGTCGCCGTCACGCCTGCATCCAGGCCAACCGCTTCTTCGATGGGAGGCCGGTCACGGGCCGCGCCCTTCCGGACGTGTCCTGGCACGGAGCCCGGCTCGGCGTGCCGCCGTGGCAGGGCGGCGAGGACCGCGTCCTCGCGCTCACGATGGCCGGCCGAGCCGCGGACGAGGAGGACCTGCACGTCGTCCTCAACATGTCCGACCGACCCGCCGACGCGGCGCTCCCCGCGATCCCGGGCAGGCAGTGGCACGTGGCGATCGACACGTCACGAGCACCTCCGGAGGACGTCGTCCCGCGGGAGCGGCAGCGGCCGCACTCCGGGCCGTCCTGCCGGGTGGCCGCTCGGACCGTCGTCGCGCTGGAGGCGCGCGCGATGAGCGGTCGCGAGGACGGTGTGGCTCGCTCGCCGTAGCGCCAAGCGGTCAGGTCCGCTCGCCTCGCCCCTGATCGAGGTGGAGCCTTGGTCCCATTTTCCGGCGGCCGTGGACCTGTGACCATTCGCACCCGGCGACCCGGCGGTCCGCACCTGCGCGCTCGCGACTCGCGAACCGGCCGCCGTCGTCTCGACGAGGGGAGGCCCCGCATGGCGGGCTCGCAGCAGCTGCTCCGTTACACGCGCGCCACGGCGATCGTCGGGGACATCCTCAAGCTCCGGGCGCGCGACGTCGGGCTGGGCGACATGGCGATCGTCGAGTCGGGCGACGGCGAGGAGTCGCTGGCGCAGGTGATCCAGCTCGAGGGCGCCGAGGTGTCGCTGCAGGTCTTCAGCGGCGGCAAGGGCCTCTCGACGGACGCGACCGTGCGGTTCCTCGGGCATCCCACGCAGGTGACCTACTCCCCGTTCATCCTCGGCCGCGTGTTTCGCGGTGACGGGCGGCCCATGGACGGCGGTCCGGACCTCGCCGGCGATCGGCAGGTGGACATCGGTGGACCGTCCGTGAATCCGGTCACGCGCGTCGTCCCGAGCCGGATGATCCGCACCAACGTGCCGATGATCGACGTCTTCAACTGCCTGGTCGAGAGCCAGAAGATCCCGATCTTCTCCGTCGCCGGCGAGCCGTTCAACAAGCTGATGGCCCGCATCGCCATCCAGGCGGACGCAGACGTCATCGTCTTCGGCGGGCTGGGGTTGATCTTCGACGACTACCACTTCTTCCGCACGTGCTTCGAGGACGAGGGGATCTTCGGCCGCGCCGTGATGTTCGTGAACCTCGCGTCGGACCCCATCGTCGAGCGCGTGCTCACCCCGGACCTGGTGCTGAAGGTCGCCGAGCGCTTCGCGGTCGAGGAGAAGAGGCGCGTGCTGGTCCTCATGACGGACATGACCGCGTACGCCGACGCCCTGAAGGAGATCGGCATCGCGATGGAGCGGGTGCCCTCGAACCGCGGCTACATCGGCGACCTCTACAGCCAGCTGGCCGTCCGGTACGAGCGGGCCTGCAGCTACCAGGGAGCGGGCTCGGTCACGATCCTGACGGTGACGACGATGCCGGGGAAGGACGTGACGCACCCGGTCCCGGACAACACCGGCTACATCACCGAGGGGCAGCTGTACCTGCACGACGGCGTGATCGACCCGTTCGGATCCCTCTCCCGCCTGAAGCAGAACGTGATCGGCAAGGTGACCCGCGAGGATCACGGGCAGCTCATGAACACCATGATCCGGCTCTACTCCGGAGGGAAGGAGGCGCAGCAGAAGCAGGCGATGGCGTTCGATCTCTCGGATCACGACCGCAAGCTGATCCGGTTCGCCCAGCTGTTCGCCGAGCGCTTCATGGATCTGGACGTGTCGCTGCCCCTCGAGCGCGCGCTCGATCTCGGCTGGCAGACCATGGCCGAGTGCTTCGAGCCCGGCGAGCTGCTCATGAAGCAGGCGCTCGTGGAGAAGTACTACCCGCGCGAGAAGCCGGCCGCCGCGCCCGCCGCTCCTCGCGGGCCGCGCGCCTAGGGGTTCCGACGATGCCCGTCGCGCTCAGCAAGAGCTCCCTCCAGCAGCAGCGGGATCGGCTCCGCCTCTTCGAGCGGTTCCTGCCCTCGCTCGAGCTGAAGCGCCAGCAGCTCACGGCGGAGTACAAGAAGGCGGTCGAGGAGCTCGCCGAGGCGGAGCGCGCCGCGGCGCGGGTGGGCCGATCCCTCGAGGCGCTCCTGCCGCTGCTGGGGACCTCGGCGACGAAGCTCTCCGGGCTCGTGCGCGTGCGTCGCGTGGAGGTGGTCGAGGAGGACGTCCTCGGGCTGCGCCTGCCCGCCCTGGGCGCCGTCGAGTTCGAAGTCGCGGAGTACTCGCTCATCGCGACCCCCGCCTGGCTCGACGACGCGGTGACGTGCATCCAGGAGGCGGCCACCCAGCGCCTCCGCGTCCGCGTCTACCGCGCACGCGTCGCCCGGATGCAGGGCGCCGTCCGCCGCGTGTCCCAGCGCGTGAACCTCTTCGAGAAGGTCCTCATCCCGGGCGCCCACCGGGACATCGCCCGCATCCGGATCTTCCTCTCCGACGTGGAGCGATCCGCGGTGGTGACCTCGAAGATCGCCAAGGGCAAGCGCGCCCGCGAGCGCGCGGGGGGGCAGGCGGAGGGGGGAGGGCGCTGATGGCCATCGTGCCGCTCGCCAAGGTGACGCTGTACGGCCCCGCCGCCGAGAAGGAGGCGGTGCTCGAGGGGCTCCAGCGCCTCGGGTGTCTGCACCTCGTCGACCTCCATCCGGGAGCGGCGCGGGGGCCCGACGCGGCCCGCGCCGGCCAGCGCGCGCGCGAGGCGCTCCAGTACCTCGAGGACAGCCCCGTGCGCCGCCGCGAGCCGGAGCGGCCGGCCGCCGTCGACGTCGAGGGGCTGGTGAGGGAGGCGCTCGAGGTCCGCGATCGCGCTCACGCGCTCGCCGAGGAGCGCGAGCAGCTCCGCGCCCGGGCGGCCGAGCTCGAGCCGTGGGGCGACTTCGAGCTCGCCGGCTGGGCACGTGACGGTGCGCTGCGGTTCTCGTTCCACGTGGTCCCCCTGTACAACCTCGCGCTCCTCGCGGCCGTCGACGCCCCCTGGAGGATCGTCGGTCGCGATCACCGCTTCGCCTACGTCGTGGTCGTGGCGCCCGAGCCGCCGCCGGGCATGCCGGGTGCGCCGGTCGCGCTCGATCCGCGGTCCCTCTCGACGGTGCGGGCACGCCTCGAGCACGTCGAGCGCGAGCTCGAGGAGCTCGACTACCGTCGAATCGGCCTGACGCTCCACGCCAGTGCGCTCCGCGCAGCCCTGGACGCGGCCGACGACCGCGCCGCCCGGGAGCAGGCGGCGCGCGCGACGCTGGAGCGCGACGAGGTCTTGGCGGTCCAGGGCTGGGCACCCCGGGACCGCGTCGCGGCGCTCCGGCAGTACGCCACCGATCGACGGCTCGCGATCACCGTCGCGGAGCCCGGTCTCGGCGAAGCTCCCCCCACGCTGCTCGCCAATCCGCCGGCGCTCCGCGGCGGTGAGGCGCTGGTGAACTTCTACCGGACCCCCGGCTACCACATGTGGGATCCGTCGAAGGCGGTCTTCCTGAGCTTCGTCGCGTTCTTCGGGATGATCCTCTCCGACGCGGCCTACGGCGCGGTGCTGGGCCTGGGGACGCTCCTCGCGTGGAGACGGCTCGGGCGAGCCGCGGGTGGGGCGCGCGGGCTGCTCGCGGCCCTCGCGATCTCGTCCGTCGTCTACGGCGTCCTGGTGGGCAGCTACTTCGGCTGGGTGCCGCCGCGGGGCTCGCTCCTCGCGAAGGCCCACCTCCTCGACGCCGAGGACCAGGGCGTGATGATGCTGATCTCGATCGGCATCGGCGTCGCGCACCTCTCCGCCGCGAACCTCACCTCGGCCTGGCGCCGGCGGCGTTCGCTCGCGGCGCTCGCCCCGCTCGGCTGGACCGTCGTCCTGCTCGCAGGCTTCTGGGTCGGCGTCGCGCGGGCCCACCCTGGCGCGGTGCGGCTCGGCCTCGGCGGCGTCGGACTGGGGCTGGCCCTCGTGCTGCTCTTCAGCTCCGAGCACCCGGTGAGCTTCGCGCCGCGGGCGCTCGTCTCGCGGCTGCTCGAGGGGCTGAAGGGCATCACCGAGGTCTCCAAGGTGTTCGGCGACGTGCTCAGCTACCTGCGCCTCTTCGCGCTGGGGCTCGCCGCGATCAAGCTCGCGGAGGCGTTCAACTCCCTCGCCGCGAGCTCGTTCGCGCTCCGGGGCGTCGGGATCCTGCTGGGGATCGTGGTGCTGGTGGCGGGGCACGCGATCAACCTCGCGATGGGGATCCTCGGCGGCGTCGTCCACGGCCTGCGTCTGAACGTGATCGAGTTCTTCAACTGGAGTCTCCCCGTGGAGGGCGAGCCGTATCGCGCCTTCACCAGGAAGGCGGCCTAGGAGGGCCTGAAGATGGAAACCCACATCGCGCTCATCGGCTGGA
This sequence comes from Anaeromyxobacter oryzae, assembly GCF_023169945.1. GTDB lineage: Bacteria > Myxococcota > Myxococcia > Myxococcales > Anaeromyxobacteraceae > Anaeromyxobacter > Anaeromyxobacter oryzae. The sequence goes on along the minus strand of NZ_AP025591.1, from coordinate 538,736 downwards.
TCGGCATCTACGCCCCCGTCGCGCTCGCGGCGCTCGGGAGCGCCATCGGCTGCACGAGGGCGGGGAAGGCCGCCTGCGGCGCCGTGCTGGAGGTGGACGGAGGGTACGGGCGCTACATCGGGCTCTCGGTCCTGCCCTCGTCGATCATCATCTACGGCATCGTCATCATGTTCACGCTGAACCGGCCGGTGGCGCCGGCGACCTCGCCGGGCCTCTTCGCCCTCGGCGCGGGCGTGGGCATCGCGCTGCTCGTCATCGGCGTCCTCCAGGGCGAGTGCTGTGCCGCCGCGATCAACGCGAGCAAGGAAAAGCCGGCGGTCTTCGGGTTGATGGTCACGCCCGCGGCCATCGTGGAGGGCCTGGCCGTGTTCGCGTTCGTGTTCGCCCTCATCGTCAGCGCCGCGCTCCCGAAGAGCTGAGGACCGTCATGGCCAGAGAACGCAAAGAGTCGTCCGCCGCCGCGGCGGCTCCGGCAGCCCCGGGCGACCCCGGCGTCGAGTCCGCCGGCGTCGAGGCCCTCATCGGTCGGCTCCGGGACTCGGGGATCGCGCAGGGCCGGACCGAGGCCGAGGCGATCGTCGCCGCGGCGAGGCAGGAGGCCGCTGAGCGGGTCTCCGCCGCGCGCAGGGAGGCGGAGGAGCTCGCGGCTCGCGCCGAGGAGGAGCGCGCCAAGCTGAAGGCCGCCGCCGAGGGCGCGCTCGCCCTGGCCGCACGAGACACCATCCTCGCGATGGAGAGCGACCTCATCGACCGATTCGAGAAGATGCTGAGCCGGCTCGTCAAGGGGACGCTCGACGACCCCGGGTTCCTCCAGCGGGTGATCCTCGAGGTGGCCGGCGCGGCCGCCCCGCGTGGCGGACGCCTCGAGGTGCTCCTCCCCGCGACCGTGGCCTCGCTCGACGAACTGCGGAAGAAGCCGGAGGAGGCGACGCCGGGGACGCTGATGCACTTCGTGCTGTCCGCGGGGGGCGGACTGCTGCGCGAGGGCGTGACCTTCGGCACGAGCGAGGAGGTGCAGGCCGGCATCCGGGTCAAGCTGGTCGGCGAGGACATGCACGTCGAGCTCACCGAGGGTGCGATCACCCAGCTCCTGCTGAGCCACATGCTGCCGCGGTTCCGCGCGCTGCTCCGCGGCGCCGTGGTGCTCGACGCGGGCGGTGCGCGCGAGGCGCAACCGGACCGGAAGGCGGCGTCGCGATGAGGTGGCCCTGGCGCCGCTACCACATGCTGATCAGCAGCCTCCCGGCGCTCCCCACCCGGTTCGACGCCGAGCGGCTGCCGATCAGCGCGGAGCGGCTCCAGGACCGCCTGCGGATGCTGGATCCGGAGGACGGCCGGGAGATCCGGCACCTGCTCGAGATCCTCGAGTGGACCCAGCGGTTCGCGGAGACGACCGACGCCGCGGTGGTGGCGCGGTACCGAGAGCTGATGCGCGGGATCTCGCATCCGCTGCTCCGCGAGGCCGCGGCCAGGGCGGTCGCCGCGCGCATGATCGCGACCGCGCTCCGCCGCCGGCGGCGGGGGCTCGGGCCGCCCGCGATCGGCATCGGCGGGTGGGTCGACCACATCCGCCGCCACTTCGGCGAGCCCGACCTCGGGCTCGCCCACGCCTTCCCGCGCGTCCCCGAGCTGCGCCGACTCTTCGACGAGGGCGACGCGCTCGGGTTCCACCGCGGCCTGATCGACGCGACGTGGGTCTGGTTGAAGCGGCGCGCCGACGACCACCACTTCACCTTCGAGGCGGTGGCGCTCTACGTCGGGCGCTGGGAGCTCATGCACCACTGGCAGCAGCTGGAGGCAGGGCGAGGCCGGGCGGTCTTCGAGACGCTCGTCGCCGAGGCCCTGGGCGAACATGCCGACGTCTACGCCTGACGCGCGGGTGGTGGGAGTCACCGGCAACATCGTGAGCGTCGAGAGCGACGCTCCGATGACGAAGAACTCGATCGTCTACGTCCGCACCGGCGAGGCCCGCCTCGAGGGAGAGATCCTCCGCGTCACGGGCCGGCGTGCCGACGCGCAGATGTTCGAGGAGACGCAGGGCGTGCGCGTCGGCGATCCCGTGGAGCTCACGGGTCGGATGCTCTCCGCCACGCTCGGCCCGGGGCTGCTCGGGACGGTCTACGACGGCCTGCAGAAGCCGCTGCGGGCCCTGGCCGAGCGCGACGGCTTCTTCCTGGCGCGCGGCAGGTCGGTCGACGCGCTCGACGCGACCCGCCGGTGGACGTTCGTCCCGAGCCGCGAGCCCGGGGCGCGCCTGCGGGCCGGCGACGTCGTGGGCACCGTCGCCGAGCACCGCTTCACGCACAAGATCATGGTCCCCTTCGGCGAGCCCGGCGAGGTGGAGCTGCTCTCGATCCCCGGGGGCGAGCTCGGCGTCGACGACCCGGTGGCCCGGATCCGCGACGCCGCCGGGCGCGTGCGCGAGCTGACGATGGCGCAGCGGTGGCCGGTGCGGCGTCCCGTGCCGGAGAGGCTGCTCCGCCGGCGGCTGTGCGAGCGGCGGTTCCCGGAGGAGCCGCTCAGCACGACGATCCGGCTCATCGACACCTTCTTCCCGATCGCGCTCGGCGGGACCGCCTGCATCCCGGGCCCGTTCGGCGCCGGGAAGACGGTGCTCCAGGGCCTCATCGCGCGCTTCTCCACGGCCGACGTCGTGGTCCAGGTCGCCTGCGGCGAGCGGGCGGGCGAGGTGCTCGAGACCATCGAGGAGTTCGGGAGCATGAAGGACCCACGCGGCGGCCGGCTCATGGATCGGACGGTGGTGATCTGCAACACGTCCTCGATGCCGGTCGCCGCGCGCGAGGCGTCGATCTACATGGGGATCACGATCGGCGAGTACTACCGGCAGCAGGGGCTGAACGTGCTCCTCATCGCCGACTCGACGTCGCGCTGGGCCCAGGCGATGCGCGAGACCTCGGGGCGCCTGGAGGAGATCCCCGGCGAGGAGGGCTTCCCCGCCTACCTCGACTCGGCGATCAAGGGGATCTACGAGCGGGCCGGAGTGCTCCGGACCAACGACGGAGCGATCGGGAGCCTCACGATCATCGGCACCGTCTCCCCGGCCGGGGGCAACTTCGACGAGCCGGTCACTCAGTCGACGCTCGGCACCGTGAAGTCGTTCCTCGGCCTCTCGGCGGCGCGGGCCTACAAGCGGTTCTACCCGGCGGTGGACCCGCTCATCTCGTGGTCGCGCTACCTCGACCAGCTCCGGCCCTGGTTCGACACGCGGCTGCGGCCCGGCTGGACCGAGTCGGTGGCGGCGCTCTCCGAGCTGCTGCAGCGTGGCGACGCCATCTACCAGATGATGCAGGTCACGGGCGAGGAGGGCGTCACGCTCGACGACTACGTGACGCATCAGAAGGCGCTGCTCCTCGACATGGTCTACCTGCAGCAGGACGCCTTCGACAAGGTGGACGCCTCGACGCCGCAGGCCCGCCAGAAGGAGGCGTTCGAGCTCGTCTGGAGCCTCGTCCAGCGTGACTACGCGTTCAAGGACAAGGAGGAGTCACGCCGGTTCTTCACGCAGCTGACGGGGCTCCTCAAGAACCTGAACTACGCCGCGGCCGGGTCGCCCGAGTACGCCTCGTACCGGGCGCAGATCGACGAGCTGGTGAAGACGCTCGGGCGGGCGCCGGCCCCGGCGCCCGTGGCGGGCGCTCCTGCTGCCGGGGCGGCGCTCGGAGCCTGACCTCGAACGGCAGCCGAACGGAGGCGGTCCATGGCGAGCAACGACAAGACGGTGGCGCGCGAGGCGGCTCGGCTCAAGCGGAAGGAGTACGAGAAGGAGCTCGCGAAGCTGCATGTCGAGCTCGTGAAGCTCCAGGAGTGGGTGAAGCACGAGAAGCTCAAGATCTGCGTCGTGTTCGAGGGGCGGGACGGAGCCGGCAAGGGCGGGACGATCAAGGCGATCACCGAGCGCGTGAGCCCGCGGGTCTTCCGGGTGGTGGCCCTCCCGGCGCCGACCGACCGCGAGAAGACGCAGATGTACGCGCAGCGCTACCTCGTCCACCTCCCCGCCGGCGGCGAGGTCGTGCTGTTCGATCGCAGCTGGTACAACCGGGCCGGCGTCGAGCGCGTGATGGGGTTCTGCTCGGAGGCGGTGGCGAGGCGGTTCCTGGAGGGCATTCCGCTCGTCGAGCGTGCGATGGTGGAGTCCGGGATCGTGCTCCTCAAGTACTGGCTCGAGGTGAGCCAGGACGAGCAGACCCGCCGGCTGCAGGCGCGCATCGACGATGGTCGCAAGATCTGGAAGCTCTCGCCGATGGACCTCGAGTCCTACAGCCGCTGGTACGACTACTCCCACGCACGGGACGAGATGTTCGCCGCGACCGACTCGCCGTTCGCGCCGTGGTACGTCGTCCGCTCCGACGACAAGCGGCGCGCGCGACTGAACGTGATCCGGCACCTGCTCTCCCGGATCCCGTACAAGGACGTGACGCGGAGAGAGAAGCGCCCGAAGCTCCCGGAGCGCCAGAAGCGGAACGGCTACGTCGAGCCCGGCTATCCGTACAAGTACGTCCCCGAGGAGTACTGAGGCTCGCGTGAGCTCGCCGCTCCCGAGCGTCCGCGCCGGGGCCGGCGCGCCGGGACACCGGAACACCGCGTGGCTCGGGTGGCTGCGCGGTTACGAGCGCGCCACCCTGGCCGCCGACGTCCTCGCCGGGCTGACCGCGGCGGCGGTCGTGCTCCCGAAGGCGATGGCCTACGCGACCGTCGCGGGGCTTCCGGTGCAGGCGGGCCTCTACGCGGCGTTCCTACCCCCCATCGTCTACGCGGCCCTGGGACGCTCGGCGGTACTCAGCGTGAGCACCACCACGACGATCGGGATCCTGGTGGGATCGGCGCTGACGGAGGCGGTGCCGGGCGGCGACGCGGCGCGCCTCATGGCGGCGGTGGCGACGCTCTCGCTGCTGGTCGGCGTGATCCTGCTGGTCTCCGCGGCGCTCCGCTTCGGGTTCGTGGCGAACTTCATCTCCGAGCCGGTCCTGGCCGGCTTCAAGGCCGGGATCGGCGCGGTGATCGTCGCCGATCAGCTCCCGAAGCTGCTCGGGCTCCACGTCCAGAAGGTCGGGTTCTTCCGCGACCTGCTCGCGATCGTCCGCGCCGCGGGCGGGGCCTCGATCCCGACGCTCCTGCTCTCCGTCGCGGCGGTGGCGACGATCCTCGCGCTGAAGCACTGGATCCCACGGGTCCCGGCCGCTCTCGTCGCGGTCGCGGCGGGGATCGCGGCGAGCGCCCTCCTCGCGCCGTGGTCCCTGGGCATCAGGACCATCGGGACGATCCCTGCCGGCCTCCCGTCGGTGGTCCGGCCCGACCTCGGCCTCGTCGAGGCGCTGTGGCCCGCGGCCCTCGCGATCGCCCTCATGAGCTTCACCGAGACGATCGCGTGCGGCCGTGCCTTCGCAGGGCCCTCGCAGGCCCGGCCCGCGTCGAACGTGGAGCTGCTCGCCACGGGCGCCGCCAACGTGGTCGGCGGGCTGTTCGGGGCGATGCCGTCCGGTGGGGGCACGAGCCAGACGCTCGTGAACCAGCGCGCGGGAGCCCGGACCCCGATCGCCGGCCTCGTGCTCGGGATGGCCTCGCTCGTCACGCTGCTCCTACTCGCGCCGGCCCTCTCGCTCATGCCCGAGGCGGTCCTCGCCGCGATCGTCCTCGTCTACTCGGTCGAGCTCGTCAGCGTCCGCGACTTCCAGGCGATCGCCGCGATCCGGCGCACGGAGCTCGTCTGGGCGCTCACCGCGTTCGCCGGGGTCCTCCTGCTCGGCACGCTGCGCGGGATCCTGGTCGCGGTGATCACCTCGCTCCTGGCGCTCGGGTACCAGGCCAGCAACCCGGCCGTGTACGAGGTGGCGCGCAAGCCGGGGACGAACGTGTTCCGGCGGCGGACCGACGAGCACCCGGAGGACGAGACCTACCCAGGCCTGCTCATGGTCCGGGTCGAGGGGCGGCTGTTCTTCGGCAACACCGAGCGCGTGCTGGACCTGCTCGCGTCGATCGTCCAGCGCGCGGACCCGAAGGTCATCGTGCTCGACTGCAGCGCGATCTTCGACCTGGAGTACTCGGCGCTGAAGATGATGAAGGAGGCCGACGATCGGGTCCGGAGCCGCGGGGCCGAGCTGTGGCTCGCGGCGCTCAACCCTCAGGCGCGGCGGGTCGTGGAGCGGTCGCCGCTGGGGAAGGCGCTGGGGCGCGAGCGGATGTGCTTCGACCTGGAGCACGCCGTCGCCGGGTGGGAGCGGCGGGAGGCCGCGCGCACCTGATCGCGGCGGCGCGAGCGTCGGGGCTTCCCGATCGGCTCCTCGTCTCCGAGGGGATCGGGTGGTGGGCAACCGTCACGGACGATCCCGGCTGACGGTGCGGCGTCCCCGATGCTCCGCCGCACCGCATGCCGGAGCGATCCGAGCTACTGCTTCCTCGCGCCCTTCACCTGGGTCAGCTCGAACGCCTTGGCGGACTTCTGCGCCGCTTCCTCCGCCCGCGCCGCGGACAGCTGCGCTTCCCTCGCCGCATCCTGCGAACGAGCCGCCGCGGCGGTGTTCTGCTCCAGGCTCCTGCGGAGAGCCTCCATCTCGGCCGTCTGCGTGTCCAGCTTCGAGGTGACCGCCGCCTGCTGCTGCTCGAGCGCCGTCATCCTCTCCTTGAGAGGATCGATCTGCTTCTCCATCTTGCTCGTCGCGCAGCCCGCGGCCAGCATCCCGAACGCCACGACTCCGATGATTCGCCTCATCGCGCCTCCTCCTGCACAGGGTCCGGCTCAGTCTCCCTTCTCCCGGCGAGGGAGCGGACGGCGCGATGGGGGGCGCCCTCGTTCGACATCGCGATCCGGGTGCGACCGGGGATCGCGCCGCGGCGAACGGGCGCGGCGCGGGCTTCTCGGAGCGACGTGGCAGGGCAGGGCGACGGCGGCGCTCGGGCGGATCGCCACGGCGCGATCACGTCCTCGCCAAGGGTGTGCTTCTCACCACGCGTACGCCTCGGGCGCCTCGCCCCCGGGACCGGGCCAGATCTCGTCGATGGCGGCGAGGGTCGCCGCGTCGAGCTTCAGCTCGGCCGCGCGGAGCGCTTCCTCGAGCTGCTCCATCGTTCGCGGACCGACGATGGGCGAGGTCACGCCCGGCCGGTGGAGGAGCCACGCGAGCGCGACGTCCGCGGGGCGCTGCCCGAGCTCGGCGCAGAGCCGCTCCCATCGCTCGAGCCGGGGGCGGTGCTTCTCGATCTGCTGCTGGCTCCGCGCGGTGGCCCGCCGACCCGAGGAGGCCTTCTGGAGCGCGCCGCCGAGGAGGCCGCCGCCGAGCGGGCTCCACGGCAGGATCGCGAGGCCGTAGGCGCGGCAGGCGGGCACGACCTCCAGCTCGACGGTGCGCGCGGAGAGGTTGTAGAGGCTCTGCTCCGAGGCGAGCCCGAGGAGGCCGCGCCGCGCCGCCGCCTCGTTCGCGCGCGCGATGTGCCAGCCGGCGAAGTTGCTCGACCCGACGTACAGCACCTTCCCCTGCTGGACGAGCAGCTCCATCGCCTGCCAGATCTCGTCCCACGGAGTGTCGCGGTCGACGTGGTGCATCTGGTAGAGGTCGATGTGGTCGGTCCGGAGGCGCCGGAGGCTGTCCTCGCAGGCGCGCCGCACGTGGTACGCGGAGAGCCCGCGGCCGTTCGGCCCTTCCCACATCTGCCCGTACACCTTCGTCGCGAGGACGATCTTCTCGCGGCGCCCGCCGCCCTGGGCGAGCCAGCGCCCGATGATCTGCTCGGTCGGGCCCTCGCGCGGCAGCGTGTCCCACTGCCCGAACTTGTACCCGTACATGTCCGCGGTATCGAAGAAGAACATCCCCGCGTCGAGCGCGCGGTCCATCAGCCGGTGCGAGTCCTGCTCCGTCGTCTCCGGCCCGAAGTTCATCGTGCCGAGGCACAGCCGGCTCACCTTGAGCCCGGTCCTTCCCAGTCGTGTCGTTTCCATCCTCGGATGATGCGTGGCCCGCCGGCGTCCGTCACGGGAAAGCGGCGCCCGGCCTCGATCGCTGCGAACATGAGGGAGAGGGTGCCTCGCATGCCTTTCCTCATCCGCGAGATCCCGGCCGACGGCCGCTCGGTGCCGTGCTGGAGCAGAAGACCTCGCGCCGGGAGCGGCTGCAGTGCAACCCGCGAAAGCGCGCTTCAATCGAGCGTGCCCGCCAGCGGGATGCAGCGCACGACCGTACGCCGCGCACGCGATCGCTTCGCGGCAGGACCCTGCCCCGACCGTTTCTGATCGAACCTCGCGGCCTTACGCCCGCCCGGTTGTGGGATGCGTTCTAATCGTCGGTAGGCAGCTTTTATCGGAACGACTGGCGGAAGGGAGCGAGCGGCGCCAGCGAACGCGCGAGAAGGGCGCCACGTTCACGCTCCTGCTGCCGCTGGTCGCGGATGCGCCCCGCGCCTCCGCCTCCCCCTGCTCCTTCGCCCGACCGGCTCCCGATCCAGGCGAACATCGCGTAGGCGCCCGCGCGGCTGGGCGGCCGGTCGAAGCAGGAGCGACGCGAACGCGTGACATCGGAGAGGCGGAGCGTTCGGCACCACACCGAACCGAGCGCTCGCGAGGGGCTCCGCGGGCGACGAGCGAGAGAACTGGAGCCGTCCCGAAGGACCGCGGGCCATCCGCTCCCCAGCATTCCCGAGCGTCTCGCTCCCAGGTGCGCAGACGTAGCTCGAGCGCCACATTCTGTCGTGCCATGCGCGGAGCGCGCGCGGCGGAGGTGGACCATGGACGTGAGGCTACATCATCATCTGTGGAGCGTGGCGGTCGGGACGGTCGTCGCGGCGCTGGCAATCGTGGTGGCGCCGGGTCGCGCGAGCGCCCAGGCTCCGCCCGCGCCGGTGAACACCCTGCTCGACTTCCATGAGATGGCGCCGGTGACGTCACCATTCATCGGGACTGCGAACCCGATTCGTGGTGTCGCGGGGGGAGCGCTGCCGTGGGCGATCACGCATGCCGACGGGACGCTCCGTTCAGACGGGGCTCTCGAGGTGAACGTGTTCGGTCTCGTGCTCGCGAACGACCCGGCGGTCCCGCCGAACCAGCAGAACACGAACCCGAGCCCGGCCTTCGTCGCCATCGTGAGCTGCCAGTCGGTGGAGGGAGGCGCGCCGAAGGAGGTGAACGTCACGACGCCTCAGGCTCCGGCGTCGCCGACCGGCGACGCGCGGATCCAGGCGACGGTTCAGCTCCCGACGCCTTGCCTCGCGCCGGTCATCTTCGTCGCGGGGACGAACGGAGCGTGGTTCGCAATGACGGGTCGCTGATCCCGGCACGTCGTCGCTGCTCCAGAACGTCCGATTCGCGTATCGGAACTCCCGGAGGTCGCCGCCGGAGTGGTGAGCCGACTCGAGTACCCGGATCTGAGGTTCTCCTAAGTGAGGGAGGTGTCCGCAGACATGCTGCAGCGACGCCGCTGCGGACGGTGAAGCCGTCATTCTGCGGCCGATGGTGTCGGGGTACAGCGGATCCGGCCGCCGCCCCGCGCCCGCGTTATGCTGGCCGACGCACGGAGGTCCGCACCATGCCCGATGAGACCCAGCTCGCGAGGACCGTCGCCACCGCCATCCTCGGGATCGATACGCTCTGGGGCGGCGACGTGATGAACCCGTCCGGCACGGGCCGGTACATCGCGGACTCCTGGTTCTCCGACGAGCCGCTCCCGGAGGCGTACACCCACCCCGCCGCGGCGCGGCTGCGGGAGTCGGGCGGCGTGGCGGCGCGGTCCCCGGACCAGGCCGCGATCGACGCGTACCTCGCGGCGGTGGACGTGCCCGGCGCGATCGACGAGACGATCGGGCAGGGACGCGCGCTCGGCGGCGTGCGCGGCGCGTTCCTCGTCGGCCAGGGCGAGTCCCTCCGCGTCGTGTGGGAGCTCGTCGAGGAGCTGCGCGGGCGCGGGCCGAAGGTGCCGTACGAGCGATGCGTCGTCGCCTCGACGGGGAGGTCGCCCGAGCCGTCGCGGCCGGATCGGAAACGGCAGCTCCTCGCCGAGCTGCTGCGCGTCCCGGCCGAGCCGGAGCGGCTCCTCGCCGCCGTCGATGCCTGGCGCGGCGAGCGGCTCGTCCCCCGCAAGGCGATCGAGCTGCTCGCCCGCGGCTTCATCGCCCAGCTGGACGAGGGCGCCCGCCGGCACGTGGTGCCCCACCTGCCGGCCTCGCTCCACGCCATCCCGCGCGCGAACGTCGCGTTCCTCCCCATCGAGAACGCCCCGTTCTCGGGCTCGATGAACTACGTCGGTCGCGCGCGCGACCGCGACGGCTCGCCCCGGTACGAGGCGACCTACGAGATCAACGCCGCGCTCGAGATCTCGATCCCCGAGTTCGTGGACCTCGTCGCGCACGAGGTGGTCCCGGGTCACGCCACGAACTTCGCGCTCGCGCAGGCCCTGTACGTCCAGGGGAAGCTCGGCTTCGAGGGCACCGTGCTCACGATGAACACGCGTGGCGCGGCGCTCTCCGAGGGGCTCGCCAACAACGCGATCCTGATGGCGTTCGGCGTGAAGGAGGTCGAGGAGCTGCCCGACCCCGACCTCCGGATCGGCATGCTCCTCGCGCTCCTCCAGGACGATGCGAAGAACCAGGCGTCCTGGCTCACCTGGGAGGAAGGGCGCCCGCAGGACGAGGTCGCCCGCGTGCTCCGGAGCGACTACCTGTGCTCCGAGGAGCGGGCCGGGAAGCTCTCCGGCGCCTGGGGACGCCACCCGCTCAACGGGCGCATGTACCTGCCGTGCTACCGTGCCGGCACGGAGAAGGTGGCCGAGCTCCGGCGGCGCCATCCGCCCGAGAAGGTGATCCCGGCGCTGTACCAGGTGTTCGGCCTGGTCGACGTGGTGACCATCGATCGCGTGCTGTGACGGCCGGGCGGCTCGTTCCCGACCGGCGGCTCGCCCGGTACCCGCCAGGGCCCGTGGACGGCGCAGCGCCGTCCGCCCCGTCGCGGTCGCCCGCGGACGAGAGGGGCCGTTATGTCCGTGCGGTCCGCGCCGAAGGAGGAAGACATGGCGCTCCTGTCCCCCTCGCTCGTCCGGCTCGGGGCCGCGCCGGCCACCAAGGAGCAGGCGATCTCCGACGCCGGGAGCATGCTCCTCGCCGCCGGCTACATCGACGCGGGCTACGTCCGCAGCCTCCTCGCCCGCGAGGAGGTCGCGAACACGTACCTCGGGAATGGCGTCGCCATCCCGCACGGGATGGTGCAGCACCGGGCCCTCGTGAAGCGGACGGGCGTGGCGATCCTCCAGGTGCCGGCCGGCGTCGTCTGGAACGAAGGCCAGGTGGCGAAGCTCGTGGTGGCGATCGCCGCGCAGTCGGACGAGCACATCGACGTCCTCAAGCGGCTCACGCGCCTCATGGGCGACGAGGACGCGCTCCGCCGGATCATCGACGCCCGCGATCCCCAGGAGGTCGTCGCCGCGCTCGGCGACGGCGCGGCCCCCCGCGCCGCGGAGCCGGCCGCGCCCGCCGAGGACTTCCCCGAGGCCTTCGCCATCGCGCTCGAGTACCCGACGGGCCTGCACGCGCGGCCCGCGACGCGGTGGGTCGACACCGCGAAGCGGTTCGGGTCGGAGATCCGCGTCCGGGCCGGAGTGGAGTCGGCGAGCGCGAAGAGCCTGGTGGCGCTGCTCCAGCTCGGCATCCGGGCGGGGCAGCTGCTGCACGTCTCGGCGCGCGGGCCGGACGCGTCCGCGGCGCTCGACGCGCTCCGTCGCATCATCGTCTCGCTCGTCCCGGAGGAGCAGGCGCAGGCGCGCGCCGCGGAGCAGGCGGCGAAGGCGGCCGCGTCCGGATGGACGCCGCGCGCGTCGCCGATCTCGATCCCCGGCGTGGGCGCCAGCCCCGGCCTCGCCATCGGTGCCGTGCGCCAGCACCGGGCGAGGCGACTCGACCCCACCGACGCGCCGCGGGGACCCGAGGTGGACGGCGCGCTCCTCGACGCGGCGCTCGAGGCGGTCGCCGCCGAGCTGGAGGTGCTCTCCGTCGAGACCGGGAAGCGCGTCGGCGCGGCCGAGGCGGGGATCTTCCGCGCGCAGCGCGAGCTGATCCGCGACCCGGCGCTGGTCCGGTCGACGGCCGTTCACGTGGTTTCGGGCCACGGCGCGGCCTGGGCGTGGCGGCAGGCGCTCGACGAGCACGCCCAGGGGCTCCGCAGCGTCCCGAACCCCCTGCTGGCGGCGCGCGCGGCGGATCTCATCGACGCCGGGGAGCGGGTGCTCCGTCGCCTCATGGGCATCGACGGCGACGCGCTCGAGGTGGACGCGCCGAGCATCCTCCTCGCGGAGGACCTCTCCCCGTCCGACACCGCGACGCTCGATCCGGAGCTCGTGCTCGGGCTCTGCACCGCGCACGGCGGGCCGACGTCGCACATGGCCATCCTCGCGCGCACGCTGGGCGTGCCCGCGATCGTCGCCGCCGGCGGCGCGCTGCTCGAGGTGGAGGACGGGACGCCGGTCATCCTGGATGGCCTGCTCGGCCGGCTCTACGTCCAGCCGTCGCGCGAGGACATCGAGTCCGCCCGCCGCTGGCAGGCGGACGAGGCGGAGCGCCGGCGGCACGAGGCCGAGCTGCGCGCCCAGCCGGCGGTGACCGCCGACGGCCACCGCGTCGAGGTGGCGGCGAACGCGAACCGCCCCGACCAGGCGGCCGCCGCGCTCGATGCCGGCGCCGAGGGCGTCGGCCTGATGCGCACCGAGTTCCTCTTCCTCGAGCGTGCGAGCGCACCGGACGAGGAGGAGCAGGCCGCGATCTACCGGGCGATGGTCGACGTCATGGCAGGCCGCCCCATCGTCATCCGCACGCTGGACGTCGGCGGCGACAAGCAGGTGCCGTACCTCGATCTGCCGCGCGAGCAGAACCCGTTCCTCGGGATCCGCGGCGCGCGACTGTGCCTGCGGCGCCCCGACCTGTTCGAGCCGCAGCTCCGGGCGCTGTACCGGGCCGCGCGGCACGGGCCGCTGTCCATCATGTTCCCGATGGTCACGACCATCGAGGAGGTCGAGCAGCTCCGCGGCCTCGCGGAGCGCGTGCGCGCGCAGCTCGGGGCACCCCGGGTGCCGCTCGGCATCATGGTGGAGGTGCCGTCGGTCGCGGTGATGGCGGAGCAGTTCGCGGAGCACGTGGACTTCTTCTCGATCGGCACGAACGACCTCACCCAGTACACGCTCGCCGTGGACCGGGAGCACCCGGAGCTCGCCGCCATGGCGAACAGCCTGCACCCCGCGGTGCTGCGGCTCATCGAGCGGACCGTCGCGGGCGCGCGCGTCCATGGGAAGTGGGTGGGCGTCTGCGGCGGCCTCGCCGGCGACCCGCTCGGCGCGGTCATCCTCGTCGGGCTCGGCGTCGACGAGCTGTCGATGAGCGCCCGCGACATCCCGGCGGTGAAGGCGCGGCTCCGCTCGGTGACGCTGGTCGCCGCGCGGGAAATCGCCCTGCGGGCGCTCGGGTGCGAGACGGTCGCGGAGGTTCGCGCGCTCGAGGCGGCGGTGGACGGGGCGGGGACGGAGCACGAGGCGGGGTCGCTGCCGGGGGCGTTCCCGGGGGCACTCCCGGGGGCACTCCATTGATCGGCGGCGCCACGGAGGGGGCACCCGGGCCCCGAGCTCGCGTCGCGACCCTCACGCTCCACCCCGCGCTCGACCAGACGGTCACGCTGGAGCGGCTGACGCCCGGCGCGGTCCACCAGGCGGAGGGGATGCGGTTCGACGCGGGCGGCAAGGGCGTGAACGTCGCGGCGTTCCTCGCCGACGCGGGCGTGACGGTGGCCGCGACCGGGCTGCTCGGCGAGGACAACGCGGCCGCGTTCACCGCGCTGTTCGCGGCGAAGGGGATCGAGGACCAGTTCGTGCGCGTGCCGGGGACGACGCGCATCAACGTGAAGCTCGTGGAGACCTCGCGCCGCGAGACGACGGACATCAACCTCCCCGCGGCGCGCGCGCCCGTCGAGGCGCTCGACGAGCTGGACCGGCGCGTGCTGGCCCTCGCGGAGCGCTGCGCGTGGTTCGTGCTGGCGGGCAGCGTGCCCGCGGGCGTGCCGCCCGACGTCTACGCCGACATCATCGCGCGGCTTCGGGCACGAGGCTGCCGCGTGGCCGTGGACACGAGCGGCGCCCCGCTCGCGCACGCGCTCTCGGCGGCCCCGGACCTCGCCAAGCCGAACCGGGCGGAGCTCGAGCAGCTCGTGGGTGAGCCGCTGCCGACGCTGGCCGAGGTGGCTCGCGCGGCGCGCGACCTCCGCCGCCGCGGTCCTCGCCTCGTCGTCGTCTCGATGGGGGCGGAGGGCGCGCTGTTCACCGGGGAGGAGGGCGCGTGGCTCGCCCGCCCGCCGGCGGTCGGGGTCGCGACGACGGTCGGGGCGGGCGACGCGCTCGTGGCGGGCCTCGTCGCGAGCCTGCTCCGGGGTGACGGGCTCGAGCAGGCCGCGCGGCGCGCCACCGCGTTCGCCGCTGCGAAGGTCGGACGCGTGGGCCCGCACCTCGGGCCCGCCGACGCGGTCCGCGCGCTCGAGGCGCGGGTCGACGTGCACTCGTTCCGGGAGGACTGATCGCCATGGCCAGGATCGTCGCAGTCACCGCGGCCCAGAACGGGATCTCGACGCCGTTCCTCGCCGCCGAGAGCCTGCGCCAGGCGGGCGAGTCGCTCGGGCACGGGATTCAGGTCGAGGCGCACGGCAGCGTCGGTGTCTGCGGCCGTCTCTCGGAGGACGCGATCCGCGCGGCGGACGCGGTGGTCATCGCCGCGGACGCCCCGCTCGATCAGGCGCGCTTCTCGGGGAAGCGGGTGCTCGTCGTCGGCACGCGGGCCGCCATCGTCGATCCCCGCGCCGTCCTCCTGGACGTGCTGGGAGAGGCGCTCGCTCCGGCGCCGCCGGCGGGGACCGCGGCGGAGCCCGCCGCGCCCGCCGAGGGCCCCCGGGACATCGTCGCGATCACCTCCTGCCCGACGGGCATCGCGCACACGTTCATGGCCGCGGAGGGGCTGGAGCAGGCCGCAAAGGCGCTCGGGCACCGCATCAAGGTGGAGACG
Source organism: Anaeromyxobacter oryzae (assembly GCF_023169945.1). GTDB lineage: Bacteria > Myxococcota > Myxococcia > Myxococcales > Anaeromyxobacteraceae > Anaeromyxobacter > Anaeromyxobacter oryzae. The sequence continues at coordinate 523,712 of NZ_AP025591.1, read as the reverse complement.
CAGGGCTCGGTCGGCGCCCGGAACGAGCTCTCCGCGGACGACATCCGGAACGCCGCCGTCGTGGTGATCGCCGCGGACACGAAGGTGGACAAGAGCCGCTTCGCCGGGAAGCGGGTGTACGAGACGAGCACGAAGGCCGCCATCGGCCACGGCGCGGACGTGCTCCGCACGGCGCTGAAGGACGCAGCCGCCACGGCGGCCGGCGCCGACTACGCGAGCGCCGTCAAGGAGGCCAAGGCGAGCCAGACGGCGAGCCGCACCGGCGTCTACAAGCACCTCATGACGGGCGTCTCGTACATGCTGCCGTTCGTGGTCGCCGGCGGCCTGCTCATCGCCATCTCGTTCGCGATCGGCGGCATCTACGCGTCGGACGACGCCCACAGGGGCACGCTCGCGTGGGCGTTGTTCCAGGTCGGCGCGAAGGGCGGCTTCGCCCTCATGATCCCCGCGCTCGCCGGCTACATCGCGTTCTCCATCGCCGACCGTCCGGGGCTCGCGCCCGGGATGATCGGCGGCGTCGTCGCCGGGATGATCGGCGCGGGGTTCCTCGGCGGCCTCGCCGCGGGCTTCATCGCGGGCTACGGGACCCGGTGGCTGAACGGCGTCCTCCGGCTGCCGCGCAACCTCGAGGGGCTGAAGCCCACGCTGCTCCTGCCCCTCGGCGGGACGCTCATCGTCGGGCTGCTCATGCTCTTCGTGGTCGGCGCCCCCGTCGCGCTCCTGCTGCGCGCGCTCGAGACGTGGCTGAAGGGCATGCAGTCCGGCAGCGCCGCCGGCCTCGGCGCGCTGCTCGGGGCGATGATGGCGTTCGACATGGGCGGACCGGTGAACAAGGCGGCGTACGCCTTCAGCACCGGGCTCATCGCGAGCCAGGTGTACCGGCCGATGGCCGCGGTGATGGTCGCCGGGATGACGCCGCCGCTCGGGGTCGCGCTCGCGACCTGGCTCTTCAGGAACCGCTTCACGAAGGACGAGCGCGAGGCCGGGAAGGCGGCGGGCGTGCTCGGGCTGTCGTTCATCACCGAGGGCGCGATCCCGTTCGCGGCGCGCGATCCGCTCCGCGTCATCCCCGCGCTCATGCTCGGCTCGGCGATCGCGGGCGCGCTCTCGATGGCCGCGGGGGTGGAGCTGCGCGTCCCGCACGGCGGGGCGTTCGTCCTCCCCATCCCCAACGCCGTGACCCACGTCGGGATCTACCTCGTGGCCCTCGTCGCGGGCTCGGTGGCGACCGCCCTCATGCTGCGGGTGACGCTGAAGCCGGTCGTCTGAGCCGCGAGCCGCAGGGCCCGTCACCCCGGCGCGGCGCAGGCGCAGGGGTGACGGACCCGGCGCTCGCCTCACGCGCGGACGATCACCGCCTCCAGGTAGGTGCCCGGGACGGCCAGCGTCCCGTCACGCGCAGCGTTCTGCTCCTCGAGCAGCGCGGTGAGGTCGCGCTCCAGCCCCGCCCGCGCGTCGGGCGCGAGCGCCAGGAACGCGCGGTGGATCGGGCCGTACCAGGTGCGGAACACCTCGATCCAGTGCGCCGCCGAGCGGTACCGGAACACGTGGTCCCGGCGCGTCGCGCGGACCTCGCGCGCCGCGTGCCCGAACAGCTCGTCGAGGCGCTGCTCGGTCCCCCACGCCGACGGGGGGCGCAGCCCGGGGGGCGGAGGCACGTGCCTCCCGACGGTCTGGAAGACCTTCCCGATGAAGCCCTCCGGCGTCCAGCTCGCGAGCGCGATGCGGCCGCCGGAGCGGCACACCCGCAGGAGCTCGCGCGCAGCGCGCGGCTGGTCGGGCGTGAACATGACGCCGAAGGTGGACAGCGCGACGTCGAACGTGCCGTCGCCGAACGGCAGCGCCTCGGCGTCCCCGTGGCGCAGCTCGAGGGCGAGCCCGTCCGCGGCGGCGCGCGCGCGGGCCCGGTCGAGCAGCGATGGCACGTAGTCGACGCCCGTCACGTCCGCGAAGCGTCGCGCCGCCGCCAGCGCGGCGTTGCCGTTGCCGCACGCGACGTCGAGCACGCGCTCGCCGGCGGACACGCCGGCGGCCTCGCAGAGCGTCTCGCCGACGATCTGCAGGGTGGTGCCGATGACGGCGTAGTCGCCGGCGCTCCAGGTGGACTGCTGCTTCGCCTTGATCGCCGCGAGATCCGGGGCGGCCGGGCTGCCGGCGGCGGGCGCGGGGGTCGGGGACAGAATGCTCTCCATGACGTTCTCCTCAGGTCGGGTGGCGTGATCGCCGCGGGCAACATAGGAGTGCGCCGTCGGCCGGAACCTGCTCGCTTCGCCGTCTCCGTTGCCCTTCCGTCCGGCGACTCGTTTGGGGTCAGGGCACGACCCGATCAGCGGAGGAGCCGATGAGCGCCGACCCGCTTGCGAACGTCCTCGGCTCGGTGCGGCTCACCGGCTCCGTGTTCTTCCGCCTCGAGTGCGCGCCGCCATGGGTGGCCGAGGCGCCGCCCTCGAGGGCGATCGCGGGCCGCGTGATGCCCGGCGTCGACCACGTCATCGAGTTCCACGCGATCACGCGGGGGCGCTGCCTGGCCGGGATCGTGGGCGAGACGCGGTGCGTGGTCGAGGCGGGCGACGTCATCTGCTTCCCGCACGGCGACGCGCACGTCCTCTCGAGCGCGCAAGGGCTGCGCGCGACGCCCGACCTCTCCCCGTACACCAGGCCGCAGGACGCGCCGCTCCCGTTCTGCGTGAAGCTCGGCACCGGGCCGGTCGAGACGGAGCTGGTGTGCGGCTTCTTCGGATGTGACGCGCGCCCGTTCAATCCGCTGCTCGAGGCGCTCCCGCGCGTGCTCCGCGCGAGCGACCGGGACGGCCGGCGGAGCGGGTGGCTCTCGCGGTTCCTCGAGGTGGCGGAGGCGGAGTCGCGGAGCCCGGGGCCGGGCGGGGCGGGGATGCTGAGCCGGCTCTCGGAGCTGATGTTCGTCGAGCTGGTGCGCCGGCACGTGGAGACGCTGCCGCCGGACCGCACCGGCTGGCTCGCCGGGCTCTGCGATCCCCACGTCGGACGCGCGCTGGCGGTGCTGCACGCGAGCCCCGGCGACCCGTGGACGCTCGAGCGGCTCGCGCGGGCGGCAGGGCTCGCCCGCTCCTCCCTGGCGGAGCGCTTCGCGGCGCTGATCGGCGATCCGCCCATGCAGTACCTGACGCGCTGGCGCATGCAGGTGGCGGCCGGTCAGCTCGACACGACCCACGACGGGGTGGCCGCGATCGCCGCGCGCGTCGGCTATGCGTCCGAGGCGGCGTTCAGCCGCGCGTTCAAGAAGAGCGTCGGGATGCCGCCCGCGGCCTGGCGGAGGCGGCGGGCCGCCGGGCACGGATGAGGACCTGGCTCGGACGGACGCGAGCCCTCTCGATCGGCCCGCCTGCCCGGCACCCGCCCGGCTGAGCGGCCGCTCCACGGTGGCCGGCCGCCGACTTTCGCGGTACACCGGCGCCCGGTGCTGCGCCCGGCGGTGCGGACCGCCCGGAGAGCGGCATGTCGGACGTTCCGAGCATCTACGCGATCGACTTCGGCACGAGCAACTCGCTCCTCGCGGCGGCGAACCGCGAGCGCGTGTTCGACGCCGTGCCGCTCGATCCCGGGGCGTCCGACCCGACCGTCCTGCGGAGCATCCTCTGCTTCCCGGACGCGGGCGGCGTGTTCGTGGGCGGCGAGGCCCTCCAGCAGTTCATCGAGCACGGGGCGGAGGGTCGCCTGCTCCGATCGATCAAGCACCACCTCGGGACGCGCTCGTTCCGCGGCACCATCATCCGCGGGCGGCTGGTCTCGGCGGAGGAGCTGGTCGGGACGCTGCTCCGGCAGATGCGGCTGCGCGGCGACGCGTACTTCGGGGTGGAGGTGCGGCGCGTGCTCCTGGGGCGCCCCGTCCACTTCGATGGCGACGACGACGCGTTCGCCGAGGCCCGGCTGCGGAAGGCGGCGGAGCTCGCCGGCTTCGAGGAGGTTCGCTTCGTCCCCGAGCCGGTGGCCGCCGCGCGCGCGTTCGGCGCCGCGGCGCAGCGGGACGAGGTGGCGCTGATCGGCGACTTCGGCGGCGGCACCTCCGACTTCACGGTGCTCCGCGTCGGTCCGCGCGCGCTCGGCAGGGACGACGTGCTCGCCGTCGGAGGCGTCGCCGTCGCCGGCGACGCGCTCGACGCGTCCCTGATGCGCGCCCAGGTCGGCCGGCACTTCGGCGCCGAGGTCCAGTACCGGGCGCCGTTCGGCAACAACGTGCTGCGGATGCCGCAGGGGATCGTGCAGCACCTCTGCTCCCCGGCGCATCTCTCGATCCTGCAGCGGCGCGACATCGCGAGCTTCCTCGCCGACGTGCGCAGGTGGTCGCTGTCGGAGCACGATCGCCGCAGGATGGACCAGCTCACGACGCTCGTGGAGGAGACGCAGGGGTTCCACCTCTTCGAGGCGATCGAGCGCGCGAAGCGCGAGCTCTCGACGAAGCGCGCCGCGCGGATCACGTTCTCTCATCCGGGCATCGAGGTGCGGGAGCCGGTGACGCGCCCCGGGTTCGAGGAGGCGAGCCGGCGCGAGGTGGACGCGATCCTGCGGTGCCTCGAGGAGACGGTGCGGGCGGCGGGCGTCGGGTTCGGCGACGTCGAGGTCGTCTGCTGCACGGGCGGCACCGCGAAGGTCCCGCGGATCGCCGCCGAGATCCGGCGCCGCCTGCCGGCCGCGCGCCTCGAGCAGTTCAAGGGGTTCCACTCGGTCGTCGCGGGCCTGGCGCACGAGGCGCAGGAGGCGGAGCGGGTCCGGGACGCCTGAGGACGATCGGCTAGCCCCGGTACGCCTTCTCCAGCTCCGCGACGTCGAGCTTCTTCATGCGGAGCATCGCCTCCATGACGCGGCGGGACCGGGCGCGGTCCCCGGCCCTCATCAGCTCGCCGAGGGCGGCCGGGACGATCTGCCACGAGACGCCGTACCGGTCCTTCAGCCAGCCGCACTGCTCGATCGTGCCGCCGTCCGAGAGTGCGGCCCAGAGGCGGTCGACCTCCGCCTGGTCCTCGCAATTCACGAGGAACGAGATGGCGTGGTTGAAGGGATCCAGCGGCCCAGCGGCGATCGCCATGAACTGCTGACCGGCGAGGGTGAACTCGACGACCTGGACCGAGCCGGCCGGGCCGCTCGGCGTGTCGGCGGGGATGGGCGTCACGCTGTCCACGCGGGAGCCGGGGAAGAGCGAGACGTAGAAGTTCGCCGCCTCCACGGCTTCGCGGGCGAACCACAGGTGGGGGACGATCTTCGGGCGGACGATCCTGGCCATGGGAACCTCCTCGGTCGGGGTGCGGCGCGCTGCGGCGATCCCGGCGCGTCCGCGTGATCTCCGTGGATCGACACCCGCGTGCCCGGCGGATCATCGCTCCCGGATGGGTGAACGGCCGTGCGCGACCCGCCGGCGAACGAGGAGGCCCGCGGCGCCCGGTCCGCGACTCGGCGCCCGCGCGCGCCGCCGGGAGGGTGGCCCCCACGGGCCTGTCGGCGCTACCGGTCGACCGGTGGACGATCCGGCGCGCGGAAGAGGAGGAGGGCTGCCATGGGTGCGCCGTTCTTCACGGAGAAGAGTCGTCCCCCGACCGAGACGGCGATCCTCTCGGCGCTCGGCGGATCGGGCGGCGCATGGCGCGAGCTGTTCGACGGGATCCGGGCGCAGCACCCGGACGTCAGCGAGCGCTGGGGCTACTACACCGACGGGAAGAGCTGGCTCCTGAAGGCCTCGCGGAAGTCGAAGACGGTGTTCTGGCTCTCCGTCGAGCAGGGCGCATTCCGGGTCGCGTTCTACTTCCCGGAGCGCCTCGCAGGGACACTGCTCGCGAGCGACCTCTCCGAGCGCTGCAAGGCGGAGATCCGTCGCGGCGCGTCGAGCGGGAGGCTTCGTCGCGTCGCCGTGACGTTCGGCCCGCGGCGAGGGCTGCGGGACGTGATGACCTTGATCGCGCTGAAGAAGACGTTGCGATGACGAGACCGCGCGAGCCACGTCACGGGCGCCGTGCTCTCGATGGACGGCGGCGCCGCTGCGACGGTCGTCCGACGGGCGCGCGACGGCGCTCGCCCCGGCTCGAGGGAGGCGCGCGTTCCGGCCGCCGCGGGTACCCGACGGTCTGCCCGAACAGCACGCGCTGGTCGTCACGCAGGCTCAGCCTCGCGGAGAGTCCCGACCGGTCGCAGTTGTGGAACCAGGCCGCCAGCCCCGCGGACGCGGCGAACAGGTACACGTTGGCCGCGATGAGGCCGGTGTCGACGTAGTAGTAGGACCGCTGGACCTCGGGATCGCGCAGCCCGGGCTCCCGGAACCCGGACGTGTGAACCAGCCTGTCGACGTCCGCGACGTAGACGAGGCGAACGGGAGCCCCGGCGCCGCCGCCGGCCTGACCCCGGCCGATCGCGAGGCGTCGCAGGTCACCGGCCACCACGGGAACGAGCCTGTGACGGAACGGGTCGTACAGGTACGTCCCGTCCCGCAGCGCGGCGTAGACGTCGATCTCCTGCGAGTTGCTCGCCGACGCCGCGGTCCTGCCGGGGAGGCCGAAGGGTCCCTTCTCGCGGTTCACGCCGCACGCCGCCCAGAGGAGCTCGGACAGCGTCTGCAACGAGAGCTCATCATCGCCGATCTCGCGCGTCGTCTTCCGGAGCCGCAGCGCCGTCGCGAGCGAGCCGCCGGGGTCGGGGCCGGGTGCCGGCAGCTCGATCGGCTGGAGCTCGTGCAGACCGCGCTTCCTGGTCCATCCGCTCGCCATCCTCGCGATCATCGTGACCTCGCACCGGGGATTCTAGCCGAGCAGACCTCGTCCCCCTTGGAGCAGCGCGCGCGGGCGCAGCGCGTCACCCGCGGAGCTGCGGGCCCGGGCCGCGCCCGCGCGCGAGCGACACCGCGGTGCGCTGCCCCGGCTCGAGCACGAGCAGCCGCGAGCGCTGGCCGAGGACCTCGAACGCGTGCGCGAGGTCTTCCGCGCTCTCGGTGAAGTGGGCCCAGCCCTGGTCGTGGACGGGCACGAGCGTGGCGTCGGGGAAGGCGTGCGCCGTCTCGAGGGCGTCGTTCGCGTCCATCGTGAGGTGGAACGCACCGCGGGTCCGGGCGGAACCCGCGAACGGCACGACCAGCCTCGGCCGGAACCGGCGGGACACCTCGGCTGCGCCCTCGAACCAGACCGTGTCGCCCGTCACGTACAGGAGATCGGCGCCTCCCGCATCGGTCACCACGAACCCGGTCACGTCGCCGGCGATCGGCTCGATCCCCGGAGGCCCGTGCCGCGCCGGCGTCGCGGTCACCGTCCACGCGCTCCCGTCGCGGCCGACGAGCGTGCGCCGCTCCCAGGGCCCGAGCCCATCCGCGCCGGGCAGGCGGCGCGCGCCCGCGGGCGTGGTCAGCACCCGCTGCGCGCCGGCGAGGGACGCGCGGCCGCCGCGGTCGAGGTTGTCGGGGTGCTGGTCATGGCTCAGCAGCACGGCGTCGACCGGGCCGATCGCCTCCGCGGACAGGGCAGGTCCGGAGGTCTTCGTCAGGGTCACCGAGCCGGAGGCATAGGCCCCCGGCGGATCGAAGGTCGGATCGGTCAGGAGGCGCAGGCCGGCGAGCTCGACCAGGAGCGTGGGGCCGCCGACGAGGGTCAGGTGGACGGTGGGTTCGGTCATGGGATCCTCCGGGCGTCCGGTCTCCAGGACCGCCGGCCTGCTGCCGGCGGCCGGGGACGGATGCGCCGCTCGCACCCAACCTGCCTCGCCCGCGGCTGTGCGACAATGGGCAGATGCGCACCACGGCTGATGATCCCCGCACAGCCCCGCTCGACTGGGAGGACGTGCGTCACTTCGTTGCCCTCGCCCGGGGTGGCACGCTCTCGGCCGCCGCGCGCGCCCTGCGGGTCCACCACGCCACGATCGCGCGCCGGGTCGCCGGGCTCGAGGCCGCGCTCGGCCGCGCGCTCTTCGATCGCGCCGCCGGGCGGTACGGGCTCACCGCGGCGGGCCAGGCCGTCCTGGAGCGCGCCGTGGAGATGGAGCGCGCCGCGGCGACGCTCGCGGAGCGCGCGGCCGGCGCGGGCTCGTCCGGGCTCGTGCGGCTCACCTCGACCCGGGCGCTCCTCGACGGCTTCCTGCTCCCGCGCCTCGCGCCGCTGGTGGCACGCCATCCCGAGCTGGAGCTGGAGCTGCTCGGCGAGTCGCGCCCGCTCAGCCTAGCGCGCCACGAAGTCGACCTCGCGCTGCGGATGGGCGCGCCCAGGCGCGGCGAGCTCGTCGGGCGCCGCGTCGCGACGATGGCGTACGCCTTCTACGCAGCGCCGGTGGTGGTCGCGGCGATGGAGACCGGGACGCCGCCGCGGCGGATCGGGTTCGACGAGGCGAGCGGGTGGTTCCCCGAGGCCGCGTGGCTCGCCGAGCGCTGGCCGGAGGACCGGCCCGCGTACCGCGCCAGCAGCTTCCTGTCGCAGCAGCTCGCCGCGCGGGCCGGGCTCGGGCTGGCGCTCCTGCCGCGGTTCATGGGCGACCCCGATCCGGCGCTCGTGCGCGTGTTGCAGGAGCCGCTCCCGGCGGCTCGGCCGATCTGGCTGCTCCGGCGCGCCAGCTCCGGGCGCGATCCACACGTTCGTGCCGTCGCCGACTTCGTGATCGGGCTGTTCGAGCGCGACCGGGCGCTGCTCGCCGGACGTTGACCGCGGCAAGGAGGCGCTTCAGCGCCAAGGGGCCCCCGACCTCCTCGCCGAGCTGGGCGGGCGACCGCCCGCAACGCCGGGCCCGGAGGATCGCCGGCGGGACCGCGCGGTTCCCGGCCGCCGTGCAATCGGCTCGGCCGGCGTGTCGGCTCGGCCGGGTCTGCGCGTCGAGGCGAATTTCCGCCCAGGCTAGGGAGCGAGCGAGGCCTCCGGTCGCGTCGGATCGAGGCGACCCAGGTCGGCCCGGAAGCGCCGCGGCATCGGTGCGAGCATCGACAAAAAGGAGGAGTTCGTGCCCGAGGCGGTCCGTCCGGAGGGCGCGCCGCGCAAGCCGGCGTTCGAGGCGCGTGGGCTCGAGAAGACCTACCGGATGGGCGAGGTCGACGTCCCGGCGCTCCGCGGGGTCGACCTGGAGCTGTTCGACGGCGAGCTCGTCGTCATCCTCGGGCCGTCCGGCAGCGGCAAGTCCACGCTCCTCAACATCCTCGGCGGCCTGGACGTCCCGACGGGCGGCCGCGTGCGCTACCGCGATCACGATCTCGTGGGCGCGACGGCGGCCGACCTCACGATGTACCGCCGCGAGCACGTCGGGTTCGTGTTCCAGTTCTACAACCTCGTCCCGAGCCTCACCGCCCGCGAGAACGTCGCGCTCGCCTGCGAGATCGCACCGCACCCGCTCGCTCCCGAGGAGGCGCTCCGCCTCGTCGGACTCGAGCACCGGATGGATCACTTCCCGGCACAGCTCTCCGGGGGCGAGCAGCAGCGCGTCGCGATCGCCCGCGCGGTGGCGAAGCGCCCCGACGTGCTGCTCTGCGACGAGCCGACCGGCGCGCTCGACGCTCTCACCGGGCGCATCGTCCTCGAGGTGCTCGAGAGCGTGAACCGCACGCTCGGGACGACCGTGGTCGTCATCACGCACAACGCGGCCATCGCGGACATGGCCGACCGCGTGGTCCACGTCGGCGACGGGCGCATCGCGCGGATCGACGCGAACGCCGTGCGCCGCCCCGCCTCGGAGGTCACCTGGTGACCGCGCTGGATCACAAGGCGTGGCACGACCTCGCGCGGATGCGCGGCCAGGCGATCGCCGTCGCGGCGCTCGTCGCTTGCGCCATGGCGGCCTGGGTGACGACCGCGCTCACCGAGCGCGCGATGGTGGGGACGCGCGACGCGTACTACGCTCGGGAGCGGTTCGCGGACGTGTTCGCGTCGGCCCGGCGCGCGCCCGAGTCCGTCGCGGCGCGCCTCGCCGCGGTCCCCGGCGTCGCCGAGGTCGAGACCCGGGTCGTGTCGGCGGGCCGGATCGAGCTCCCGTCCGGCTCCACGGCGCGCGGGGTGTTCGTCTCGCTGCCCGACCTCGCGCCGCCGCGCCTGAACCGCCTGCACGTGCGCGCCGGCCGGGCGCTCCTGCCCGACGAGCACGGTGCGGCCCTCGTGACCGAGGGGTTCGCCGAGGCGAACCGGCTCGTGCCCGGAGACGACATCTCCGCCGTCGTGAACGGGCGCCGGGAGCGGCTGCGCGTCGTTGGCGTCGCGCTCTCGCCCGAGTACGTGTACGCCATCGGCCAGGGGATGGTGTTCCCGGACGACCGGAGCTTCGGCGTCTTCTGGATGGCGCGGACCGACCTCGGAGCCGCGGCGGGGCTCGAGGGCGCGTTCAACGCGGCGGCGCTGCGGCTCGCCCCCGGCGCGTCGGAGCCGGCCGTGATCGCGGCGGTCGATCGGATCCTCGAACCGTGGGGCGGCGCCGGCGCCTACGGGCGGGGCGATCAGATCTCCCACCGGTTCCTCTCGGACGAGATCGGGCAGCTGCGCGCGATGTCCGTCGTCGTGCCGGCGATCTTCGGCGGGATCGCGGCGTTCCTCCTCTCGGTGATCGTGTCCCGCCTCGTCGCGGCGCAGCGCCAGCAGATCGGGATGCTGAAGGCGATCGGGTACTCGGACGCGGCCGTCGCGCTCCACTACGCGAAGCTCGTCGGCGCGATCGTGATCGCCGGCGCGGTGCTGGGCGCGGTCGCGGGGGCTGGCCTCGGCCGGGGGCTCGCCCGCATGTACGCGAGCTTCTACCGGTTCCCGTTCCTCGTGTACGAGGACGCAGCCTCCGTGATCGCGGTCGGCGCAGGGCTGAGCCTCCTCGCAGCCATGGCCGGGGTGGCGAGCGCGGTCCGGCGCGCCGCGCGCCTGCCACCCGCGGAGGCGATGCGCCCCGAGCCGCCGGCCCGGTTCCGGGCGACGCGCCTCGACCGGCTCGCGCTCGTGCAGCGGCTCCCGCCCGCGTGGAAGATGATCGTCCGGAACCTCTCCCGGCGGCCGGTCCGGGCGGCGCTCTCGACCGTGGGGATCGCCTGCGCCGTCGCCGTCATCGTCGTCGCCGGGGCGATGGACGACGCGCTCGCTCACCTGCTCAAGGTCCAGTTCGAGCAGGCCCGGCGCGAGGACGCGATCGTCGTCTTCTCGGATCCGACCGGGCGTGACGCGCTGTTCGAGCTGCGCGCCATCCCGGGCGTGCGCGCGCTCGAGCCTTACCGGCACGTCCCCGCCACGCTGCGGAACGGTGCGCGCAGCTACCGGATCGAGGTGGCGGGGCTCGAGCCCGGGGGGAAGCTCTGGCGGCTCGTCGACGTCCGCGAGCGGACGGTCCCGGTCCCGCCCACGGGACTCGTCCTGTCGACGCAGCTCGCGCGCATCCTCGCGGTCGAGCCGGGTGACACGGTGATCGCGGAGGTGCACGAGGGGCGCCGGCCGGTGCTCTCGCTGCGGGTCGTCGCCCTCGTCGACGACTTCGTGGGGGTGGCGGCGACGACCAGCCTCGCGGCGCTCGACGACGCGCTCCAGGAAGGACCGCTCGCGAGCGGCGCGCTCCTCACGCTCGACCCCGGCACGGAAGCCGCCGTCGAGGCACGGCTCTCGGCCCGTCCGCGCGTCGCGGGCGTCACGCTCGCCTCGACGTTCCGACGCGCCATGGAGGACGTGGTCGCCCGGTTCATGGGAGGCGTCGTCGCGGTCCTGATCGGGTTCGCGCTCGTCCTCGCGGGCGGCGTCCTCTACAACGCGGCGCGGGTCGCGCACGCGGAGCGAGAGCGCGAGCTCGCCACGCTGCGGGTGCTCGGGTTCGGCGTGGGCGAGGCGTGGCGCATCCTCGCGGGCGAGCTCGCCGTCCTCGTCGCCGCCGCCGTGCCGCTCGGGATGGCGCTCGGCGTCGGGCTCGTCGCGCTCTCCTCGAGCGCCATGACGTCGGACCTGTTCCGGCTGCCCGTCGTGGTCGGGCTCGGCACCTGGGCGATGTCCACCGGGACGGTGCTCGCGGCGGCCGCCGTCCTCATCCTGCTCGCACGGCGCTGGGTGGCGCGGGCCGATCTCGTCGAGGTCCTGAAGGCACGGGAGTGAGCCGTGAAGCGAACGTGGACGGTGGCTGTGGCAGGGCTCGGGGTGGCGGCGGCGGCCGGCGCCGTCCTGGCGTCTCGCCGCGGCCCGGAGGTCGAGGTGGCGACCGCAGCGCGCGGCTCGATCTCCGAGACCGTCGAGGGCACCGGCAAGGCGCGCGTCCGCGAGCGCCACGTCGTCGCGTCGCCCGTGCCCGGCGCGCTCGAGCGCGTCGAGGTGCACGCCGGGGACGCGGTGCGTGAGGGCCAGCCGGTCGCGTGGGTCCGCCCGCTCGCCCCGGCGCCGCTCGACGCTCGCACGCGCGCGGAGGCGCAGGCGCGCGCCGCGGCCGCGCGGGCTGCCGAGGCCGAGGCGGCCGCGGCGGTCCGGCGCGCCGAGGTGGCCGAGACCGACGCGTCGCGCGCGCTCGCCCGGGCGAGGCTCCTCCTGACCGGCGACGCGCTGGCGGCTCGGGACCTCGAGACCTCCGAGGCCGCCGCCGGCATGGCCGCGCAGGAGGTTCGCGCGGCGCGCGCGGCCCTTGCGCGCGCACGCGGCGAACGGATCGCCGTCGAGGCCCTGCTCGCGTCTCCGTCGGGCCGCGGGCCGGCCCAGCCGCTCGCGGCGCCCGCGGCCGGGGTGGTGCTGCGCGTCGTGCAGGAGAGCCCCGGTCCCGTGCAGGCGGGTACGCCGGTGGTGGAGGTCGGGGATCCGCGGGACGTCGAGGTCGCGCTCGAGCTCCTCACCGAGCAGGCCTCGCGGGTCCGTCCCGGCGCCGCCGTGGAGCTCGTCGCCTGGCCGGGCGACGAGCCGCTGCGCGGCGTCGTTCGCCGGGTGGAGCCGTCGGCGTTCACGAAGGTGAGCGCGCTGGGCGTCGAGGAGCAGCGCGTGCTCGTGCTCGTCGATCCCGCGGGAGACCGCGCCCGCTGGGCCCCGGTGGCGGACGGGTGGCGCATCGAGGGCCGCGTGGTCGTCGCCGAGCGGGCCGACGCCGTGAAGCTGCCCGCGAGCAGCGTGGTGCGCGGCGATCGCGGGTGGGGAACCTTCGTGGTGGAGGGCGGGCGAGCGCGGCTCCGGCCCATCCGCCTCGGGGCCTCGACCGCGGACGAGGTGGAGGTGGTGTCCGGCGTGTCTCCGGGAGAGCGCGTCGTGCTCCGGCCGACGAGCGCGATCGAGGACGGGGCGCGGGTGCGGACCAGGTAGGGCCTGCTCGCCAGCTGTGTCGCGGACGACGTGTGCGGTCCCCGTCCGAGAGTTCCCGTGCATCAGCGGTGCGGTCCCCGTCCGAGAGTTCCCGGCGGCGTGTCCTTTGGCCGCCCCCGTCCGAGAGTTCCCGCGCAACAGAGTGACTGTGAGTGACGGCCGCTCGCACGAGGCGATCGGCTGCCCCGTCCGAGAGTTCCCGGGCATGGCTGCGGTCCCCGTCCGAGAGTTCCCGGGGCCCGTCCCGCCCCCGTCCGAGAGTTCCCGCGCAACAGAGTGACTGTGTCGAGACGGCCGCTCGCACGAGGCGATCGGGAACGTCAACGCGGGTACACGCGCGCCCGGACCAGAGGCCCCGGCGGTGCGTGCCGTCGTCGTCCCGGAAAAACGGCGCGGCGCGGTCGCCCTATCCGGCCGCGGCGCAGGGAACGCCGTGGAGGACGCGCAGGAGGTAGGTTCCGTGCGGAAAGAGGGTGTCGTCAGCCCCGGCTCGCCGAGCGTTCCAGGCCCCGCGGTAGGAGCGGAGGAACTCGGCGAGGCGCCCGAGAGTCTCGATGCGCTTCCACTTGTCGCCCGCGGCGACGCGCGGATTGAGGGCGCGCCGGGGCTCCCCGGGCGCGGGTCGGGCGAAGGGCTTCTGCGCGAGCACGCGAGCGACGCCGAGGAACCCGCCGCGCCCCTTGTAGCGAGCCCGCGCGTCCGTCTCCCGGCGCTCGAGCGCGCGCTGGAGCTCGGCTCGGAACTGCTCGGGCGAATCGAAGCCGGGCGGCACCGTGAGCTGAAGGGTCACCCGGTCCGGAAGGCCGCCCTTCGGGTCGAAGAAGTCCTTCGGTCGCTCCACGACGAAGGGGGCGCCGCCGATCCGCTCCGGGGCGGACCACAGGCCCGGCCAGGCGCTGCCAGATGCGACGAGGCCCGCCTCGACGGGATTGGCGAGCACGTAGGCGGCCTTGTCCACGATGTCGCTGGGCGAGACCAGTCGGACGGCGCTGTACGTGTCGGGAGCCCAGAACGTTTCCCAGCGCCCGAGGGAGGCGTTGACGGCCCGCGCGACGAGGGCGTCGAGGAACTGGTGGAACGCGGGGAGGTTCGCGTCGGGGTCCGTAACGACCATGTGGACGTGATTGGAGAGGACGCAGAGGGCGTGGATCTCCACGCGGTAGCGCGCGGCTGCGAGCGCGAGGACGTACAGGTACGTCTGGCTCGTCGCGCGGGACGGCCTGAGGAGGAACTGCCGTTGCGCGCATCTCCGCGTGACGAGGTAGGAGGCGCCCGGAACGACCTGGCGAGGAGCGGTCATGCGGGCGGCGAGGACACGAACCGTGCCGCGAGGAACCCCGCGGATCGGGTAGACTCGGCATGCGATGCATGGTCCGCGAACCGGCCGCATCGGACGAAAGCCGGAACTCTCGGTCTGGGTGAGGGGGTGAGGCGAGGCTGCAGGAGCCAAGCCAAGGCCGTCGGCGCCCCGTCCTGCCGGGCACCTCCAAGAGAGGCACTGGCGGCCACGCGCACCGGACCATATGGGTCATGGGATGAAGCCTGCGCTCGAGAGCACGTTGCGGCGCCCGGGAGCAGAGGGGGCGTCTGCGGATCGCGTCGAGGTGCTGCTCCGGGCAGCGCTCGAGCTCGCCGCCGCGCACGACCTCGGGGAGATCGCGGATGCCGTCCGGCGCGCCGCGCGCGAGCTGACCGGGGCCGACGGGGTGACCTTCGTGCTCCGGGAAGGCCCGCTCGTCCACTACGTCGACGAGGACGCCATCGCGCCGCTGTGGAAAGGGATGCGCTTCCCGGCGACGATGTGCATCTCCGGCTGGGCGATGCTGAACCGGCAGGCGGTGGTCGTCGAGGACGTCTTCGCGGACGACCGCATCCCGCACGACGTGTACCGGCCGACGTTCGTGAAGAGCCTCGCGATGGTCCCCGTCCGTCCGGAGGATCCCGTCGCCGCGATCGGTGCGTACTGGGCGCACCACCACCGCGCGACGCCCGACGAGCTCCGGCTGGTGTCGGCGCTCGCGGGGTACGCGGCCGTCGCGCTCGAGAACCTCCGGCTCGTCTCCGATCTGCGAGAGGCGGTCGCCGCCCGGGACACGTTCCTCGCGATCGCTGCGCACGAGCTGCGGACGCCGCTCGCCGCGCTCGCGCTGCAGGTTGGCATGGCGGAGCGCCGCGTCTCCGCGCCCGACGCGCAGCTCGACGGCGTCCGCGGCGCGCTCGACCGGATCTCGCGGACCGTGAAGCGGCTCGGCGGCCTCATCGAGCACCTCCTCGACGCGTCGATGGTCGGGCAGCACCGCATCCCGCTGCACCGCAAGGAGGTCGATCTCGCGGCCACGGTGCGCGACGCCGCGGAGGCGCTCGGCGATCCCGCCCACGCGGACATCCGCGTCGAGGCTGCGAGCGCCGTCGTCGGCCGCTGGGACGCGGAGCGCATCGAGCGGGCGGTCTACAACCTGCTCGCGAACGCGGTGAAGTTCGGGTCGGGACGGCCGATCGAGATCGCCGTGGCGGCGGTGAACGGGATGGCCCAGCTCACGGTCCACGACCGCGGCATCGGCATCCCCCCCGAGGCGCAGGCGCGGATCTTCGACCGGTTCGCGCGGGCCGTCCCGACCGCGAACTACGGAGGGTTCGGGCTGGGGCTGTGGCTCACGCGGCAGACGGTCGAGGCGCACGGGGGAACGATCGCGGTGGCGAGCGCGCCGGGCGAGGGTGCGACGTTCACCGTGAGGCTCCCGCTCGCGGCCTGATCGGTGCCTCGCGCATGAGACGCTACGCGGCCTTCCTCCGGGGCGTGAGCCCGATGAACGCGAAGATGCCGGAGCTCCGGGAGGCCTTCGAGGTGGCCGGCTTCACCGAGGTCACTACCGTGCTCTCGAGCGGCAACGTGATCTTCACCGCGCGGGCCACCCCGGGTCCGGCGCTCGAGCGGAAGGCCGAGGCGGCCATGAAGACGCGGCTGGGACACGCGTTCCCGGCGATCGTACGGGAGCTCGAGTCGCTCCGCCGGATGCTCGAATCGGAGCCGTACCAGGACTTCCGCCTGGAGCGCGCGGCGAAGCGCGTCGTGACGTTCCTGCGGGAGAAGCCCGCGGCCATCCCCGAGCTGCCGATCGAGCGCGACGGAGCGCGCATCCTGCGCATCGAGGACCGCGAGGTGTTCAGCGCCTACGTCCCGGGCCCGCGGGGGCCGGTGTTCATGGCGCTGATCGAGAGGACGTTCGGCAGGGACGTCACCACCCGCACCTGGGACACCATCGGGAGAGTCGCCAGGCAGGGTGCGTGAGCGACGAGGTCGTCACGACGACGCCAGCGAGGCCGCGGAAGAGCGCGCGGTTCTCCAGAGGGCGATACGGTGATGCGTCGTCGTCGACCTCGGTCATCGGTGGGCCTCGGGTGCGGGCGCGACGGACGCCCTCGGGTGAGGATTACGCGCGAAGCCGGTCCGCGCGGGGGCGTCGTGAGGGAGGCGTCCCGCCCGCCCGCCGCGCAAGAGAGGCTGCCGGCCAGCGGCCGCGCGTTATGACTCTCCGGGAACCACATGCCGACGGGCGCGCCCGTCCGGGGGGATCTCGCCCCATGCCGCGTTCGTCGACGGTCGCATCCTCGCTCACCGCCGCGCTCGTGCCGTTCGAGCGTGCTCTCCTCGAGTTCGTGCGGTAGCCCGTCGCGATGCGCGTCCACCTCGTCGACGGCACGTTCGAGCTGTTCCGGGCGCACTTCTCGCCCCGAAGTCCCGCCCACCGGGCCGCGGCGGGGTGGGAGGCGAAGGCGACCGTAGGCCTCGCGATCTCGCTGCTCGGGCTCCTGCACGACGCCGCCGAGGCGGTGACCCACGTCGCCGTGGCCTTCGACAACCCGATCCGCTCGTTCCGGAACGAGCTCTGGCACGCGTACAAGAGCGACGCCGGGGTGCCTTCCGAGCTTCGCGCGCAGTTCGACGCGGCGGAGGAGGCGACGCGGGCGCTCGGCGTGACGGTGTGGTCGATGCGCGACCTCGAGGCCGACGACGCGCTCGCCACCGGTGCCTTCCGCTTCCGCGAGGCGGTCGAGCAGGTCCGCATCGTCACGCCGGACAAGGACCTCGGCCAGTGCCTCGCCGGGCGGCGGGTGGTGATGGTCGACCGCATGCGCCGGCGCGAGCTCGACGAGGAGGGGCTCCTCGTCCGCCGCGGCATCCGCCCGGAGAGCGTGCCCGACTACCTCGCCCTCGTCGGCGACTCCGCGGACGGGATCCCCGGCCTCCCCGGGTTCGGGGCGCGGACGGCGGCGCGCCTGCTCGGCGCCCACGGGAAGCTCGAGGGCATCCCCGCCGAGCCCGCGCGGTGGCCGGCGGCGATCCGCGGCGCGACCCAGCTCGCGCGAACGCTCGAGGCCGGACGCGACGCCGCCGCCCTGTACCGGCGCCTCGCGACCCTCGTCACGGACGCGCCGCTCGCGGAGTCGCTGGAGGACCTCCGCTGGCGGGGCATCCCGCGGGCCGACTTCGAGCGGTGGTGCGCCGCGGTGGACGCCCGTCCGCTCGTCGCCACGCTCGACGGGCGGAACGCCCGGTGGTCGGACGGCTGACCTCGGCGTCCGACGCCCGGCGAGGCCACGCCGCGGTCGTCGAGCCGACCGCGCGCGCCGACCTCACGGAAGCGCTGCGACGAGCTTGCGGAAGTCGCCCTCCGGGAACGCCCTGAAGGTCTCGGTCCGCACGTTCCCCAGCGAGCCGATCGCGAGGAGGATCTTCGCCGCCGTCTCGTCGTCGGGCACCTCCGAGATGACGAGCATGTCGTAGGTACCCAGCAGCAGGTAGAACTGCTTGAGCTCGCCTCCGGCCTGCTGGAACGCCTTCTTCGCGGCATCGACCCGCTTCGGGCCGTCCTTCACGGTCCGGATGCCTTGATCCGTGTAGCGCAGCAACGAGACGTACGTCGCCATCTGCTGCCTCCTTCCTCGTTCCGGAACCACCACGCCGTCAGCAGAGGACCTCGGGAGACAGGTCCTCCGGGCGTTTCGCGCCGGTCATGACCGCGACCGTCTCCGACATCGTGATCTTCT
This sequence comes from Anaeromyxobacter oryzae, assembly GCF_023169945.1. Lineage (GTDB taxonomy): Bacteria > Myxococcota > Myxococcia > Myxococcales > Anaeromyxobacteraceae > Anaeromyxobacter > Anaeromyxobacter oryzae. The sequence continues at coordinate 505,458 of NZ_AP025591.1, read as the reverse complement.
TCGGGTTCACCACCGCGGCGCGCCTGCCCAGGCGCGCGATGTGGATGCGGTCGGCGATCTCGAACACATGGGGCATGTTGTGGCTGATGAGGATCACGGGGAGCCCGCGATCGCGGACGCGCCGGATCAGCTCCAGCACCATGTTGGACTCCTTCACGCCGAGCGCCGCGGTCGGCTCGTCCATGATCACGACGTGCCGCGCGAAGGCCGCGCTGCGCGCCACCGCGACGCCCTGGCGCTGGCCGCCCGACAGCGTCTCGACCGTCTGCTTCATGGAGCGGATGCCGATCTGCAGCTCCTTCATGTGGGCGACGGCGCGCGCCATCATCTCCTTCTTGTCGAGCATCCCGAGGAGCCGGCCGAGCAGTCCGGTCCGCTTGACCTCACGCCCGAGGAACAGGTTGTCGACGATGGTCATCGCCGGCGCCACCGCGAGGTCCTGGTAGACGGTCTCGATCCCCTGGCGCCGCGCGTCGAGCGGCGAGGTGAAGTGGACCGGCTTTCCGTCGAGCAGGATCTCGCCCGCGTCCGGCACGACGGCGCCGGACAGCGCCTTGATGAGCGACGACTTGCCGGCGCCGTTGTCGCCGATCACCGCGAGCACCTCGCCGGGCAGGAGCTCGAAGTCGGCGCCGTCCAGCGCCGTGACGTGGCCGTATCGCTTCACGAGGCCACGGGCGGCGAGCACCGGGGTCGGACGGGTGAGGGTGGAGGTCGCGATCGCCATGGTCAGCCCCTCCGGCGGGAGAGCTGGTCGGTGGTCACCGCCAGGATGACGAGGATGCCGGTGATGAGCACCTGGTAGACCGAGGAGACGCCCATCAGCGTGAGGCCGTTCCGGAACACGCCCACGATGAGCGCGCCGAGGAGCGTGCCCAGGACCATGCCGCGTCCGCCGAAGAGGCTCGTCCCCCCGAGCACCACCGCGGTGATGCTGTCGAGGTTGTCGGTCTGGCCGGCCTGCGGGTCGCCGACGCCGGTCCGGGCGACCAGCATCAGGGCGGCGATCCCGTAGATGAGCCCGGCGAACGTGTAGACGAGGAGCGTCAGCCGCGCGGTGCGGATGCCCATGAGCCGCGCCGACTCGGGGTTGTTCCCGAGGGCGTAGACGTGGCGCCCGGGGGCGGTCTGCCCGAGGACGAACCACGCGACGAGGTACATGAGGATCATGGCGACCGTGCCGTAGGTCACCTCGGTCTGCCCGATCCGGAAGGTGTTCCCGAGCGCGGTCATCTGGTCCGGCAGGCCGGAGACGCTCTGCGCCTGCGAGTAGAGCTGCGTGATCGCAAAGGCGATGTTGAGGGTGCCGAGAGTCACGATGAAGGGCGGCAGCCGCACGAGCGTGATGAGCGCCCCGTTCAGGAACCCGAACGCGGTGGACACCGCGAGCCCGCAGGCGATGGCGAGGTAGGGGTTCAGCCCGAGGTCCACCGCGAACTTCGTCATCACGATGGAGCCGAGCGCCATCACCATCCCGCAGGAGAGGTCGATCCCCGCGGTGAGGATCACGAGCGTCTGGCCGATGGCGACCACCCCGACCACGCCGACCTGCTGGAGGATCAGCGAGAAGTTCGGCCCCGCGAGGAAGCGGTCGGTCCGCCACGCGAAGAACGCGCACGCGAGCACCAGCGCGACGACGGAGCCGAGCGTCGCGAGCGACGGCAGCCGGGCGCGCTCGAGCCGCTCGGCGGCCGTCGTGGGGATCGGGGGAGACGCGAGCGGCGCGCGCGCGGTGGTGGCCACGGCTCACTTGCCCCAGCAGTTCTCGAGCCCGAACTTCGAGTCCTTGCTGTCGACGCCGGACTGCGGCTTGTCGGTGATGAGCGTGACGCCGGTGTCGGTGTAGCCGGACGCCTTCTTGCCGGTCTTCGCGTACTCGACCCCGGCCTCGACGCCGAGCGAGGCCATCTTGAGCGGGTACTGCTGCGAGGTCGCGCCGAGCGTGCCGTTCTTGATGTTCCGCACGCCGGTGCAGCCCCCGTCCACCGAGACGATGATCACGTCCTTCGCCTTGCCGGCGGCGCGCAGCGCCTGGTAGGCGCCGGCCGCGGCGGGCTCGTTGATCGTGTAGACGAGGTTGATGTCCGGCGCGCGCTGCAGGCAGTTCTCCATGGCGGTCTGGCCCTTCGCCTGGTCGCCGCCGGTGTCCTGGCTGCAGGCGATGCTCGGGTCGCCCTCCTGGATGCCGAACCCCTTCAGGAAGCCGTCGTGGCGGAGCTTGCCCACGGTGATGCCGGGCGCGAGGTCGAGGGTCGCGATCCGGGCCGGCTTGCCCTTCATCGCCGCCTTGGCCCACTCGCCGATGAGGACGCCCGCCTTGAAGTTGTCCGTCGCGAAGAGCGCGTCGGTCGCGTCCTGCGGTTCCGTCGGCGTGTCGAGCGCGATGACCAGCACGCCCGCGGCGCGCGCCTTCTTGATGGCGGGGACGATCGCCTTGGTGTCGCTCGGCGTGATGAGGATCGCCTTCGCGCCCGCGGTGACCATGTTCTCGATGGCCGTCATCTGGGTGGCGTTGTCGCCGTCGAACTTGCCCGCGGCGCTCATCAGCTTGGCGCCGTTCGCCTTCGCGGCCTTGTCGGCGCCCTCCTTCATCTTCACGAAGAACGGGTTGGTGTCGGTCTTGGTGATGAGGCCGACCGTGACGGTCTGGGCGCGGGCCGCAGAGCCAGCCGTCATCGCCAGGATCATCGCCGCGAAGCGCATCGGTGCGTTCATGTCGGATCTCCTCGAGGGTGCGGAGGTTTCACGGCCGGCGCACCCGGCGTGGCGGCTGACATACCGGCCGCTGCGCGGGTGCGGAACGCGGCGCGGGTATCCTTGATGGGCCATCCCGCGAGGTGCGGCCCCGCTCCACCCGGAGAGGGGGGCCGGCGGAGGGCCCGGCGGCCGGCACGCCGGCCTCCTCCGGTTGCGTCGCGCCGGCGCGGACTTGCACGGCATCGATCCGGTTCTTACTTAACCAACGGGTTAACAACGCCCACGGGACCCGATGCCGGACCGCCTCGACGCCACGCTCTCGGCCCTCGCCGACCCGACCCGGCGGGCGATCGTCGCGCGCCTCGCGTCGGGCGAGGCGTCCGTGGGCGAGCTGGCCTCGCCTTTCGACATGAGCCTCCCCGCCATCTCGAAGCACCTCAAGGTGCTGGAGCGGGCCGGCCTCATCACCCGGGGGCGCGACGCCCAGCGGCGCCCCTGCCGCCTCGTGCCCGTGCAGCTGAAGGCGGTGTCGGACTGGGTGGAGCAGTACCGCCGGTTCTGGGAGGAGAGCTTCGACCGCCTCGACGAGTACCTCCGCGAGCTCCAGCGCGTGGAGGCGAAACCCGGAGCACCGAAGGAGAGCGGACATGGCCGCAGGAAGCGTTGAAGCGGGCGCCGGAGCCGGCGCGTCGGATCGGGAGCTCGTCGCGGCGCGGGAGCTCGACGCCCCGCGCGACCTGGTGTGGACCGCGTGGTCCGAGCCGACCCACGTCGCACGCTGGTGGGGTCCGCGGGGCTTCACGAACACCGTCGAGCACATGGACGTCCGGCCCGGCGGCGCGTGGCGGTTCGTGATGCACGGCCCCGACGGGACCGACTTCAGGAACGAGATGCGGTACGTCGAGGTGGTCAGCCCGGAGCGGATCGTGATGGATCACGTCTCCGGACCGAACTTCCGGATGACCGTCACGTTCGCGGAGCGCGGCGGGCGGACGACGGTGACCGTGCGCATGACCTTCGAGTCCGCCGCGGAGCGGGACCGCGCCGTGGAGCAGTTCCATGCCGACGTCGGGCTGCGCGAGAACCTGGACAAGCTCGGCGAGTACCTCGGCGCGACGACCGCCGCCCGGCCGCCGGAGGAGATGGTCGTGACGCGCGTCCTCGACGCGCCCCGGCCGGTCGTGTTCGAGGCGTGGGCCCGGCCCGAGCACCTCGCGCGCTGGTGGGGGCCGCGCGGCTTCACCCTCTCGTCCTGCAGCATCGACTTCCGGCCAGGCGGCGCGTACCGGATGGTGATGCGCGGACCGGACGGCGCCGACTACCCGTTCCACGGCGTCTACCGCGAGATCGTTCCGCCCGCGCGCATCGTCTTCAGCGCCGTCATCGGCCCCGGGCCGGGGAACGCCGTCCGCACGGTGGTGACGTTCGAGGAGGAGGGATGGAAGACCCGGCTCACCGTGCGCCAGACGGTGCCCGCCATGGAGGGCGCCGCGCGCGGCCAGCGTCAGGGTTGGACCGAGAGCCTCGAACGGCTGGCGGACGACCTCGCGGCGCTCGGATGAAGCGCTCCTGGCCCTCCCCGCGGGTCAGCCGATGAACGCGGGGACGCCCGGAGCTCCGGCGGGCAGGCGTTCGCGCCGACCCAGGCGGGCCGCTCCGGAAGACGAGGGTCGCCTCACCCCGCGCAGACCGGAGAGTCCCCCTGCGCGTGTCACGGCGCCGCGGAGGCGACCTTCCCGTTGAACACGTCGGCGGCGCCGAGCACAACCTCACCAGCCGCTGTCCAGGGGGGCAGGAGTCCGGAGGACGCCCCCAGGAGCAGCGCAGGGAGCGGGGTCCCAGGGCATGTTCGACCTGACGGGGAAGACGGCGATCGTCACCGGCGGTGCAGGCGGAATCGGGCTCGCGATCGCGACCCTCTTCGCGGCGCGCGGCGCGAATCAGGTGCTCGTCGGACAGAAGGCGAGGGTGAAGGAGGTCGCCGCCAGCCTCCCGGGCGGCGACGCGCGCCACGTCGGCGTGATGGGCGACGTCGCGGACGCGCGGTCGGCGGCGGAGGTCGTCGACACCGCGCTCCAGCGCTTCGGACGGATCGACGTCCTCGTGAACAACGCGGGGATCTCCGTCGTGGAGAGCGCAGAGGTGCTCCGGGAGGCCGACTTCGATCGCGTGATGGCCGTGAACGTGAAGGGCCCATTCCTCATGTCGCAGGCCGTCGGCAAGGTCATGATCCGGCAGGGATCGGGCCGGATCGTGAACATCGCGTCCCAGGCCGGCGTCGTCGCGCTCGATCGGCACCTCGCGTACTGCACGAGCAAGTTCGCCCTCATCGGCCTGACGAAGGTGCTCGCGCTGGAGTGGGCGAAGCACGGCATCACGGTGAACGCCGTGTCCCCGACGGTCGTGGAGACGCCACTCGGGAAGCGCGTGTGGTCGGGGGAGGCCGGCGAGGCCATGAAGAGGAAGATCCCGACCGGCCGCTTCGCGCAGCCGGAGGAGATCGCGGCGGCCGTGCTCTACCTCGTCAGCGACGTCGCCGGCATGATCAACGGCGAGAACCTCGTCATCGACGGTGGCTACACGATCCAGTGATCGCGCCCGCCGCTCAGCTCGCGACGTCTCCGCCGTGCAGCAGCGCGGTCTGGCTCTCGGCGGCGACGTCGCCGCCGTGCAGCAGCGCGATCTCGCTCTCGACGTCGAACAGGTGAAGTGCCTCGGGCGCGAGGCCGAGCGCGACCTGCGTGTCGACGGTCGCCTTCACGTGCTGGTCGGCCACGGCCAGCACGAGGCAGCCGCCGATCTCGATCCCGACGTAGGTCTGGTCTCCCAGCCACTGGTTGGAGACGACGGTCCCGTAGACCCTCGGGACGCTGCGCCCGTTGGTCTCCCCCACGATCAGCTTGTGAGGTCGCAGCCCGACGTGGACGCGCTTTCCGTTCGGGACCCGGCCCCGGGCGCCGGGGGGCAGCGGGATGGCGAAGGCCCTCCGGCCTTGCTCGTCCTCCACGACGACCTGGAGCGTGCCGCCGTCGTCCGCGGTCTGGCCCTTCAGGAGGTTCATCGTCGGCTCGCCGATGAACGACGCCACGAAGAGGTTGGTGGGCCGCTCCTTCAGCTCCACCGGCGAGCCGAGCTGCTGCAGCACGCCCTCCGACATGACCGCGATGCGGTCCGCCAGCGCCATGGCCTCGGTCTGGTCGTGGGTGACGAACACCGAGGTCATCTTGTGCTCGATGAGGTAGTCCTTGATGCGCGCCCGCAGCTTCGCTCGGAGGTGCGGCTCGAGCTGTGACATGGGCTCGTCGAGCAGGAACACGTCCGCGTCGCGCACCAGCGCGCGGGCCAGGCTGACCCGCTGCTGCTGCCCGCCGGAGAGGTTGGGCGGGTAGAGCGGCAGGATGTCGGAGATCTCGAGCAGGTCCGCGATCATCCGCACCCGCTCGCTCGCCTTCTCCTTCGGCATCCTCCCGCGGAGGAGGCTGAAGGCGATGTTGTCGGAGACGCGGAGCGGGGGGTAGAGGGCATAGCCCTCGAACGCCATCGCCACGTTCCGCTCGGCCGCCTTGAGGTGGTGGATGGGCCGGTCGCCGACACGGATGGTGCCCTCGGTGACGGACTCGAGGCCGGCGATCATGCGAAGCGTCGAGGTCTTGCCGCAGCCCGAGGAGCCGACGAGCCCGATGATCTCGCCGTCCTTGACGCTGAGGCTGAAGTCCTTCACCGCGCGTGTGGGCGGGAGGTCCTTCTGCTGATACACCTTCGTGACGCGATCCAGGGTGAGCGAGGCCATAAATCGGGGATCCCCGTTCCGGGCGCTACAGCCGCGCTCCGGTCTTGGCGTCGAAGAACATGGTCCGTTCCAGGTCGAGGGTGGCCCAGCCCTTGCGGTGTCCCCGGGCCGTCGCGAGGGAGTTGTCCTCCGGCTGGCTCGCCAGGATCTCGGTCGCGTCCGGGGTCTTGAGCAGGGTGACCGTGCGCACGTTGAAGGGGGTCACCGCCTCGAGCTCCACCGGGATCCCGTTGGGCACCGGCTCGAAGCTCAGGCCCACGTCCTCGGGCCGGACGCCGAGCTCGCACTCGCGCCCGTCCAGCCGGTTTCGAGCCGCCCCGAGCGCCACGGGCTGACCGCCGATGACGGCGTGCACCTCGCCGTCGCCGTCGCGCGTGGGACGGATGCGGAAGAGGTTGATGGGCGGATCGCCGAACAGGTTCGCCACGCGCCGGTTCCTCGGCGCGCGGTAGACGGTCTCCGGAGTGTCGAGCTGCTCGAAGCGACCGTCGAGCAGCACGCCGATGCGATCGCCGAGGGCGAGGGCCTCCTTGTAGTCCTGGGTGACGTAGAGGACGGTGGACTCGAACTTCCGGAAGATGCGCGGCAGCTCGAGCCTCATCTCGTACCGGATCTTGGCGTCGACGTTCCGGAGCGGGTCGTCCAGCATCAGCACGGCCGGACCGTGCACCAGGCTCCGGCCGAGGGACGTGCGCTGCTTCTGCCCATTCGAGAGCTGCCGCGGCAGGTGGTCCAGCACGTGATCGATCCGCAGCAGCGTGGCGATGTCGTGGACGCGCTGCTTGATCTCCTGCTCGGGGAGCCTCCGCGCGCGGAGCGGGCTGGCGATGTTCTCGAAGGCGTCCATGTGCGGGTAGAGGGCGAAGTTTTGGAACGCCATCGCCACGCCGCGCTCCTCGGGACCCTGGTCCATCACGGAGCGACCGTCGATCAGGATCTGACCGGCGTCGGGCTCGAGCACGCCCGCGATGATGCGGAGCAGGATCGTCTTGCCGACGCCGGAGGGTCCGAACAGCACCACGCACTCGCCGCGCCCGACCTCGAGTGAGAGGTCCTCCAGGACCCGCTTCTTGCCGAACGCCTTCGAGATGCCACGGGCTTCCAGGTAGGCCATGACCGCTCACCCCTTGACCGCGCCGAGGCTGAGCCCCTCGACCAGGTAGCGCTGCGCGTAGAGCGCCAGCACGAGCGTGGGGATGATCGACAGCACCAGGGCGGCGGCGATCGTGCCGTACTGGATGCCCGACGCCGTGATGAACGCGAGCGCGCCGACCGTCACCGGCTGGACCTCGCTCGAGCCGAGGATCAGCGCGAAGATGAAGTTGTTCCACGCGAAGATGAAGGCCAGGAGCGCGGCCGCTGCGATGCCCGGACGCGCCAGCGGGATCGCGATCCGGGCGAGGCTCTTCCACCAGGGGTGGCCGTCGAGCCGGTACGCGTGCTCGATGTCGGGGCTGATGTCCTCGAAGTAGCCGCGGACGATCCAGAGGATGAGGGGCAGCGTGATGAGCTGGTACACCCAGACCAGGCCGAAGTAGGTGTCGTAGAGCCCGATGTCCTGGAAGTACAGCTGGAGCGGCAGGAGGATCAGGATGGGCGGCGCGAAGCGGAACGACAGCAGGGTGAAGGCGATGTCCTCGCCCAGCCGGAACTTGAAGCGCGCGAAGGCGTACGCCGCCGGCACCCCGAGCACGAGCGAGAGCGCCACCGAGCAGGCGCTGAGGAGGAAGCTGTTCCAGAGGTTGTGCATGTAGTCGGTGGTCAGCGTGCCGACCGACGTCTGGATCTCACCGGAGATGAGGGACGCGTAGTTCGCCAGCGTCGGCTTGAAGAACAGGCTCGGCGGGGTCCGCAGGATGTACTCGTTCGTCTGGAACGACATCAGGAAGACCCAGACGATCGGGAACAGGAAGAAGAGCGCCACCACCAGCAGCAGCACGCCCCGCACGATCTTCCGCAGCACGTTCTTGTCCATGCGGTCCCTCGCAGCGCCTAGGTCTGCCCGCGCGCCTTCGCGCGCAGCTTGAGCCAGTTCTTGATGAAGACGGTCGACAGCGCGTAGGTGATCGCCCACAGGACGATGACCAGCGCCGCGGACTTCCCGATGCTGCCGAAGGAGAACGCCTCGAGGTACGCCTGCACCTGGAACACGGTGAGCGTGTCGCCCGGACCGCCCTGCGTCATCGAGTAGATGATGTCGAACTGCTGCATGCTGTCGAGCATGCGGAACAGCGACGCCGTGAGGATGTACGGCGTGAGCATCGGCAGGGTGATCCGGAAGAACACGAAGGTGGGCGGCACGCCGTCCAGCTCGGCGGCCTCGAACGGCTGCTTCGGGAGCGCGCGAAGGCCGGCCAGCAGCAGGATCGTGATGAACGGCGTGTACACCCACGTGTCCACCAGGACGACCGTGAACAGCGCCGAGCGGGGCGAGGACGCCCACTTGAAGTCGTGCACGCCGAGGACGCTGACGAGGTAGCTCATGACGCCGAAGTTCGGGTTCGTCATGAGCTTCCACATCAGCGCGGCGATGGCGGGCGCGACCATGAGTGGAAGGATCAGGAGCACGCTCATCGCGTCGTTGATCCAGTTGCGCTCCCGGAGCAGGAGCGCGATCCCGAGCCCCAGGACGAGCTGTACGCCCACCGTGAACACGGTGTACTCGAGCGAGACCCGGACCGTGTTCCAGAACGAGCCGGAGACGAACAGGCTGAGATAGTTCTGGAACCAGATGAAGCCGCGCGCGTCGGGGAAGGCCAGGTTGTACCGCTGCAGCGAGTACAGGATCGCGGTGAAGAACGGGATGAGGATCCCGATGCACACCAGCAGGGCCGGCAGGCTCAGGAGGTAAGGCAGGACCCGCGTCAGGGTGATCCGCTTGCGCTCCACGCTGGCGCGACTCGCGAGAGGAAGTTCAGCCACTGGTCACTCCACGTGGGGCGGACGGCTGGGGCGCCGGTGTCACCACCGGCGCCCGTCCGAGTTAGATGCCCACCTCGCGCAGCTTGCCCTGGAGCGACTGCGCGAGCTTGTCGAGGCCTTCGTCGACCGGGATCTGGTTCGCGTACATCTGCTGCAGCATGGCCGCCCAGTCGGTGGTGAACTCGGGGAAGAGCTGCTGCGGCGTGAAGTAGATGCGCGACTGGCCGATCGACTTCTGGAACTGGTTCAGGTACCCGGGATAGCTCTTCTCGAGCCGCGCCTCGAACTTGGGGACCTTCCAGACCGAGTCGCGGACCGGGTCGACGAGGTCCGCGTTCACCGCGCCGAAGGTGGTGTTCTCGGTCCCGGACGCCCACTGGATGAAGTACCAGGCGGCCTCCTTGTTCTTGGAGAACGCGCTCATCGCGAGGGACCAGATCCACACGTTGGGGGTCGGCGCGCTGGCGGCCGGGTTGGGCGTGAACGGCAGGTACGCCAGGTGGCCGGCCTCCTTGGTGCCGCTGTTCTGGAAGTACCCGAGGATGTCCGCGTCGAAGATCATCGCGGAGTTCCCGGCGCCGAGGTCGTTCCCGACCTCGTACCAGGTGTACGTGGGCCAGTTCTTCGGGCCGCCCTTGCGGATCATGTCGACCCACATCTTGTGGAACGTCTTGCTCTCCGGCGTGTTCATCGCCGGGGTGAGCTTGCCGTTCTTCACCACGAAGTCCTTCTGGCCGTAGTTGGTGTAGGCCGAGAGGAACCCGGGGTGGATGGTGGCCCAGCTGCGGCTGCCGCGGACGCCGACGCCGTACATCTTGCCGCCCTGGCTGATCTTCGCGGCCTTCTCGATCATGTCCGGGAGGTTCGTCGGCGGGGTCATCTTCAGCTGATCGAACACCGTCTTGTTGTAGGCGACGTTGTTGATCTCGAACCCCCACGGGATGGCCCACTGCTTCGAGCCAGGGCCGCCCAGCTCGGACCCGGCCTTGCCGTCCCAGGCGGTGGACTTCCGCAAGTTCTCCGTGACGTCGTTCCAGTTGTAGGTGTCCGACGTGTACTTCGGGTCCTTGAGGTACTCGTTCATGTCGACGATCTGCCGGGCCGGACCGTACTTCCAGGTCTGGTACGCGCCGGTCATCAGCGCGTCGTACTGCGTGGACCGGCCGGCCAGCGCGGTCGTGACCTTGTCGAAGTACACGTCCTCCGGGAAGATGTCGTAGGTGACGTTGAGGCCGGTCAGCGTCTTGAAGTTCTCGAGGTTCTTCAGCATCGCGTCGACGTAGGGGTGCTTGTTCAGGAGCAGCTTGAGGCTCTTGCCCTTGAACTTCTTGAAGTCCGGGCCTCCTGCGGCGAGCGCGTCCGTCGCGAACGAGTTGAGGAGCACGCTCGTGGCCACCGCGCCGATGCCGAGCTTGGCCATCCGCTCGAAGAGCTCCCGGCGGCCCATCTTCTTCTCGTAGTACGCCTTGATCAGATCCTTCTTCCGGTTCGACATGAAGCCTCCCCGTCGTCCTGCATGACCCTGCGTCGTGCTGCGTTTGGCTGCCATCGAGCTGCACCACTGCTGCTGCGTACCGCTCGGCAACTCCCATGGGGTCGGACGTGAAGAGGACGGGTCTGGATGAGCTGCCGGTGTTCTCTCTCCTCCTGATGCCGCGCTCCGTGCATGGGCGTCCGCCTCACGTCGGATTCGCGAGCGCCACGAGCGCGGCGAAGCGGGTCTTCAGATCGGCGTACAGCCCGAGGTACTGCTCGTAGTAGCGATCGTAGACGGCGGCCTCGGCCGGGCTCGGAGGGTAGCGGCGGTACAGGTCGCTCGTGCCCACCCAGTCCACCAGCTGCTCCTCCTTCACCACCCCGAGGCCCACCGCGGCGAGCATGGCGTCGCCCAGCGCAGCCTCGCCCCCGGCCGCGGCGGCGAGGACCGTTCGCCCGGTCACGCTCGCCATGATGCGGCTCCACAGCTCGGACCTCGCGCCGCCGCCCACGACCGCCAGGTCCGGGTCGAGCGCGTATCCGGCGCGCTGGCCCGCCTCGACGTTGTGGCGCAGCGCGTAGGCCACGCCCTCGAGGAACGCCCGGTAGAGATGGGCGCGGGTGTGGAACAGCGTCAGCCCCACCACCGTCCCCCGAGCCCTGGCGTCCCAGATCGGGCTGCGCTCGCCCATGAAGTACGGCAGCACGACGAGGCCGTCGGATCCCGCGGGCACCTTGGTGGCCGCGGCGTCCAGGACGCCGTAGGCGGTGAGGCCTGCGCCACCCCGGGTCCACTCCTCGATCGCCCGTTCGCCCTGGCCCAGCTCGTCGCGGAACCACTTCGCGACCGCGCCGGCGGTGGAGGCGCCGCCGAAGGTGTACGTGGAGCGCTCGGGGTGCAGCACGTACGGCATGCTCACGAAGCCGGGCTCGCGAGGAGCCTGCTCGTGGATGAACCCCCAGCACATCGAGGTCCCCATCATCGCGACGTGCTGCCCGCCGCGGAACACGCCGGCGCTCAGGGTCGCGACGGCCGCGTCGACGCCGCCCGCGCACACCGGCGTCCCCTCGAGGAGCCCGGTCAGCTCCGCGCCGGTACGGTGGAGCTTGCCGACCACGTCGCTGGACGCGACCAGCCGGTCGGGGAGCTTGTCGCGCGGGATGCCCAGCGCCTGCGTGGTGGTGTCCGACCAGCGGCGCTGGCGGAGGTCGAAGACGCCGCCGATGTTGCCGGCGGACGAGAAGTCCACGGCGATGTCGCCCGTCAGCCGGTGGATGAGGAACGCGTTCGGCGGGAGCAGGTACCGGGTCCGGTGCCAGAGCTCCGGCTCGTGGTTCTTGATCCAGAGGATCTTCGTGAACCCGTAGTACGAGTCGACGCCGTTGCCGGTGACCGCGTACAGCTCGTCGAGCGGCAGCGCCGTCCGGACCCAGTCCGCCTCGGCCTGGGCGCGCCGGTCGAGCCAGATCAGGCACGGCCGCAACGGCTCGATGCGCGGGTCGACCGGGATCCCCGAGCCGCCGTACAGGCTGCTCACCGTCATCCCCAGCACCTGCCGAGGGGAGATCCCCGACCGCTGCACCGCCCCGCGGACCGCCCCGGAGAGCCCCTCCAGCCAGACCTGAGGCCACTGCTCGGCCCACAGCGGCCGCGGCGACAGGAACCCGTACTCCGTGGCGTGCTGCGCGACGATCTTCCCCGACGCGGTGGTCAGGACCGCCTTCGCTCCGGTCGTACCGGCATCCACGCCCAGCAGATAGGTCGTCTCGGCCACGGTGCTCCCCTCGATCGGGTTCCGTGTCGCGCAGGGTACTCAGGGCTCGAGCATGATCTTGATGCCCTTGCCGGCCAGCAGCTGGTCGATGCCTTCCTGGAACGCGCTCAGCGGCAGGCGCGTCGTCACGATGGCGTCCGGCTTCACCACGCCCCGGTACAGGTAGTCGATGGACCGCGGGTAGCAGTACGGCCCGAGGTGGGCGCCGTGGATGTTCAGCTCCTTGCGGTCGCCGATGATCGACCAGTCCGCGACGGTCTTCTCGCCGAACACGCCGAAGGCCACGAACGTGCCGAGCTTGCGGAGCATGTCCAGGCCCTGCACCACCGCGGGCGCGTAGCCGGAGGCCTCGATGAAGACGTCAGCGCCGTACCCGCCCGTGAGCGACTTCACGCGAGCGACCGGATCGGACTCCTTCACGTTGATGGTGACGTCCGCGCCGAGAGCCTTTGCCTTCTCGAGCCGCTCCGCCTTCACGTCGGTGACGATGATCTGCCCGGGGTGCTTGAGCTTCATCACCTGGAGCATCAGCAGGCCCAGGGTCCCCGCGCCGGCGAGCACCACCGTGTCGCCGAGCTGGATCTCGCCGCGCTCCACGGCGTGCATCGCGCAGGCGAGGGGCTCCACCAGGACGCCGGCCTCCCGGCGGATGTCGCCCGGCATCCTGTGCACCCGGGCGTGCGGCCCGAATCGCATGTACTCCGCCCAGGAGCCCTCGGCGACCTCCCGCTGGAAGCCGTAGATGTCGTGCTTCTCGCACATCCAGTACTGGCCCCGCGCGCAGTACCGGCACCGATCGCAGGGGTAGATCTGCTCGGCGATGGCCTTGTCACCGACCTTCACGCCCCACTTCTCGGCGGCGCCCTCACCCAGCTCGACGACCGTGCCGAAGAACTCGTGCCCCGGCGTGACGGGCGGCTTGAGCCAGCCCTGGAACATCTCGGCGCCGGTGTAGCACTTTCCGTCGCTGCCACAGATCCCCGTGGCGTCGATCCGGACGATCGCCTCGCCCGGACCGGCCGCGGGTCTCGGGAGCGTCTCGAGCCGGTAGTCCTTCGGACCGTAGTTCCGCACCGCCAGCATCGTGTCGTTCACGGCTCCGCTCTCCTCTCGTGGATCTCCCGACGGTCGGCCACGCCTCGCGGCGCGACGCGACGCCGGTTCTCTTCGCCTCCGACCTTCGCCGCTTCCCCTTGCCTCCATGGAGCTCGATGCGCGGCGGCGCCGTGGAGCCCCGGACGATCAGGCGTGGCAGCACCCGGACGGTGGTGGGCTCGGCCCGGGTCCCCTCGAGCAGCCGCAACAGGAGCGCCGTCGCCTCGCGCGCCATGGTCTTCTTGTCCTGCTGCACCGTGGTGAGCGGGGGGATGCACAGGCGGCTCATCTCGATGTCGTCGAAGCCCACCAGGGACATGTCCTGGGGGATGCGGATCCCGAGCTCGAGCAGGCTCCGCCAGGCACCGACGGCCACGATGTCGTTGGTGGCGAAGATCGCGGTCGGCGGCGGGGCGTCGCCCTCCATCAGCCGCCCCACCTCGTAGCCGAGCTCGATCGCCTGCGGCCCGGTCAGCTTCCGGACCGGCTCGATCACCTGGCCCGCCCGCCGGAGCTCGTCCAGCACCGCGGTGAAGCCCAGGATCCGCTCGCGGACGTTCGTGTCGGACGGCTGCCCCGCCAGGATCGCGTAGCGACGATGCCCCAGGGCGGCGAGGTGACGGGCCGCGAGCCGCCCGCCGAGCCGGTTGTCGGTGGTCACGGAGCGCTGGCCCTCGACGCCGCGGTCGATGCAGACCAGCGGCACCACGAGCCGCTCGAACCGGTCGCGCGGCGGCCGGTCGGCGTGGATGAGCAGGATGCCGTCGACCTGCCGGTTCTCCAGGTTGTCGAGGTGCTGCCGCTCGCGCTCGGGGTCCTGGGAGGAGTCGCAGAGCAGCGTCTGGAAGCCCTTCTCCCAGAGCGCGTGCTCCACCGCGCGCGCGATCTCCGCGTAGAACGGGTTCGAGATGTTGGGGACCACCAGCCCCACGCTCTGCGTCCGGCGCGAGCGGAGGCTGCGCGCGCCGAGATGGATGCGGTAGCCCAGGACCGTGATGGCCTTGTCGATCTTGCGGGCGGTCTTCGGCGAGACGCGGAACGAGCCGTTCAAGTGATTCGAGACGGTGCCGACGGCGACGCCGGCCACCCTCGCTACGTCCTTGATCGTGACCCTGGCGCTCATCGGTTCGCCCGAGCTGCCTGCGCCGACGCCTTGAATCGTTTCAACGCGAACGGCGGCAGGCTTCCACTTCTTTCGACGTGCTGCAACACCTCCGTCCGGAGCACCTCCCGGAGGCGGCGGCCGTACGCCCGCTCCGGGTCCCTCCCCGCGAGCGCCCACGCACGCGCCGGGAGAGGCGCGGTCCGTCCCCCGTTCGAACGGGATCAGCCGCGGGTCGCCGTGCGCCGCTCGTACTCCCGGATGCGCTCGACCTTCGGCCCGGAGCGGGCGGGCTCGAACTCGGAGTCGAGCCAGGCCTTCACGATGCTCTTGGCCAGCTCGGGCCCCACGACGCGCGCCCCGATCGCGAGGATCTGGGCGTCGTTGCTCTTGCGGGCGCGCTCGGCGGAGTACGTGTCGTGCGCCTGCGCAGCCCGGACGCCGGGCACCTTGTTGGCGCAGATGGCCATCCCGATCCCGGTGCCGCACATGAGGATCGCCCGCGGGAACTGCCCGGCGGCCACCTTCTCGGCGACGGCGAAGGCGATGTCCGGGTACTGCACCGGGCGATTGTCGAACGTGCCGAAGTCCTCGACGGTGTGATCCAGCTCCACGAGGTACTTCTTCACCAGTTCCTTCAGGTCATAGGCCGCCTCGTCGCAACCGATGGCGATCTTCATCCCTGATCCTCCGACGCGCGGTGTCATCCAGCGGTGCGCGCGTGGCGCTGCGGCGAGCACCCGCCGGCTACCCTTTGTGTCCCAAGCGGCGGTGTCAAGTCGACCGCGCTCGCGAGGCCCTCGCCCGTCTGCCCCGCAGGGCGGGAATGGCGAAGACACGTCCCGGGAGACACGTTGACAGGTCGCTCGCCAGAGGTTCACGTTCACGCGATTGAATCGTTTCGATCGCGAGCGCCTCGCGAGTGCGAGCGCTCGCTCCGGCCCCACCTCGGGAGGCGCCCGTGACCACGAGTCGAGACGGAGCTCGAGTCCCGGGTCCACCGACGGCGGGTAGACGATCCAGCGCGCGCGACGACGCGCGGAGGGAGGCGGCATGAACCGGATCTTCAACGACCCCGACCTCGTGGTGGAGGACATGCTGCGGGGCTGGCTGCAGGTGCACTCGGACCTCGTCGCCGCGGCCGAGAACCGCCGCGTCGTGAGGCACGTCCGGGCGCCCATCGCCGGCAAGGTCGGCGTCGTCACCGGAGGCGGCTCGGGTCACGAGCCGGCCTTCCTGGGCTACGTCGGAGACGGCCTGGTCGACGCCGTCGCGGTCGGGGAGATCTTCTCCTCGCCCACCGCCAAGAGCTTCTTCGACGCGTTCAAGGCCGCCGACGCCGGGAAGGGCGTGGCCTGCCTCTACGGCAACTACGCCGGCGACAACATGAACGTGAAGATGGCCATGAAGATGGCCGAGAAGGAGGGCATCCGCGTCAGGACCGTCGTCGCCAACGACGACGTGCCGTCGGCACCGAGGAGCGACCGCGAGAAGCGGCGCGGGGTGGCCGGCGAGATCCTCATGTGGAAGGTGGGGGGCGCCAGGGCGGCCATGGGCGGCAGCCTCGACGAGGTGATCACCGCCGCCCAGAAGGCCATCGACAGCTGCCGTTCCATCGGAATCGGCCTCTCCGCCTGCACCATCCCGGCGGTCGGCAAGCCGAACTTCGAGATCAAGGACGGCGAGATGGAGGTCGGCATCGGCCATCACGGCGAGCCGGGCATCAAGGTCGTGAAGACGACCTCGGCGAACGCGATGGCCGACCTCATGCTCGAGACGGTCCTGCCCGATCTGCCCTTCGAGGCGGGGATGGAGGTCGCGGTGCTGCTGTCGGGGCTCGGCGCGACGCCGATCATGGAGCTCTACATCCTCCAGGCCCGGGTGGCCGAGATCCTCGCGTCGAGGGGCATCCAGATCAGCCGCCATTTCGTGGGGAACTACTTCACCTCCCTGGACATGATGGGAGTGACGCTCACGGTGATGAAGCTGGACGACGAGCTGAAGGCGTGCCTCGCGTACCCCTGCCGCTCGGTCGGCATGACGGTCGAGGGGTGAACGGTGGACCAGGTCAGGAACGACGCCGCGGGTTTCGTCGTCACGGACCTCGTCGCGGTGATGAAGGCCAACCGGGCCTACCTCTCCGAGATCGACGGCGCCATCGGAGACGGCGATCACGGCATCAACATGAGCAAGGGCTTCGGCGCGGCGGGCGAGCGGCTGGCCGGGGCGCCGGCCGGGCTCTCGCAGGCGCTGGCGACGCTCGGTGAAACGCTGATCGAGGGCGTCGGCGGCTCGATGGGGCCGCTCTACGGCAACTTCTTCGGGGCGATGGCCGAGGCCGTCGGGAAGCGCGACGTCGTCGACGCGCCGACCTTCGCGGCGATGCTGGACGCCGGCCTGGCGGCGATCCAGGAGATCGGCGGCGCGAAGGTCGGGGACAAGACGCTCCTCGATGCCCTCGTCCCCGCGCGTGACGCGTTCGCCGCCGCGCTGGCGGCCGGGCGGTCGTTCTCCGACGCGCTGGACGCGATGGCGGCAGCCGCCGAGAAGGGCAAGGAGTCGACGCGAGACCTGGTGGCCCGCGTCGGGCGCGCCAGCAGGCTCGGGGAGCGCTCGAAGGGCGTCCTCGACGCGGGGGCGACGTCGTGCGCGCTGATCCTGGGATCGATGGCCAGATCCCTGAAGAGCCAGCTGTAGGTGCAGATCGAGTGGGACGGACCGGTCGAGGAGCCGGGCTTCGAGCAGGACGTGAAAGGAGCACCCCATGAGCGACACGATGGTTGCGGTACGGAATTACGCCCCGAGGGACTTCAGGGTGGAGAAGATCCCCCGTCCCACCGCCGGCCCCGGCGAGGTCATCATCAGCATCGACGCCGCCGGGATCTGCGGCAGCGACGGCAAGACCTTCATCGGCGCCGAGTCGTTCTGGAACTCGTGGGTGAAGGCCCCCGTGGTGCCCGGCCACGAGTTCTTCGGGACCGTGGTGGAGCTCGGGGAAGGCGCCGCGGAGAAGTGGGGAATCCAGAGCGGCGACAAGATCATCGCCGAGCAGATCTACCCCTGCGACAAGTGCCGGTTCTGCCAGCGCGGGCAGTACTGGATGTGCGAAGTGCACGACATGTATGGATTCCAGAAGCACTGCAACGGCGCCTGGGCGGAGTTCATGAAGCTCGGCCCCCGCTCGCGCATCCACAAGATGCCGAAGGACATCAAGCGCGACGCCGGAGTCCTGGTCGAGCCCCTCGCCTGCGCGATCCACGCCGTGGAGCGGGGCGAGATCCAGCTCGGCGACACGGTGGTGCTGGCCGGCGCCGGGACCCTGGGCCTCCTGATGCTCCAAATCATCAAGCTCAAGAACCCCGGGCAGATCATCGTCACCGACGCGAAGCCCGAGCGGCTCGAGAAGGCCAAGGCCCTCGGCGCGCACGTGACGATCAACGTGAAGGAGACCGACCCCGCCGCCAAGGTGAAGTCGCTCACCGACGGCTACGGTGCGGACGTATTCATCGAGGCCACCGGCTACGCGCCGGCGGTGGTGCAGGGCCTCGACCTGCTCCGCAAGCTCGGCACCTTCGTCGCGTTCGGCGTGTTCGGGGACAAGACCACGGCGGACTGGTCCATCATCGGCGACCGCAAGGAGCTGAACATCCACGGCGCGCACCTCGGGCCCTACTGCTACCCGAAGGCGATCGACTATCTGTACAAGGGCATCGTGCAGCACGAGCACGTGGTCACCACGCACCTGCCGCTGGTCGAGTTCCAGAAGGGACTCGACGAGCTGCTCTCCGGCAAGGGCGTGAAGATCATGCTGCAGCCGCACGCGTAGCGCCGCTCTGCACCCGCGTCCCCTCTCCGTCCGCGGCGCGACCACCGCGGCCGCGGCGGAGCCGGGGGACGCGCCGCGGGAGGAGACGCCTTCCGCGAGACTCTAGGGCTTTCGCGGTTCCGCGCGTGCTTCCCGAGCGGCACGGTCGTCGCACCTGCGCCCCATCCCATCCAAGGAGGGGCGCACATGTTCCCGAGAACCGTCTCCGCCGCTGCAGTCGCACCACCGGATCCGACTCCCGATCTCCCCGGGTCCGGCCCCATCCGCCGCGCAGAGGCGCGCGCAGCCGATCGGCTCGAGCCGGGGGTCCACGCCGCGCCGCTCTCCGCCGTCGCGTCGCGCCCGCCCTCGGACCCGGTATCGCTCGCGGGGCTCGCCGCCTGCGTCGGCGACGCCCGCGCGGCGGCCCTCTCGCCCGCGGACGGCCCTCCGGATCCGGCGACGTTCGCCGCGCTCCGGGCGCGGCTCGAGAAGGCGCGCGCGAAGCTCCCGCCGGAGTACCAGCGAGCCGTCGTGGACCCCCTGCTGCGGACGCTCGACGGCCTCGGCCCCCGCGGGTTCGCGCGGGTGCTCGCCGAGGATCCGGAGCGCGAGGGCGACGCGGCGCTCCTGCTCGACGTCGCGCAGGCGGTGCTGCAGCACGGAGAGGGCTACCAGGCTCGCGCGACCTCCGCGTTCCAGGAGGTCGTGAGCGATCTCTACGAGGGGTTCCTGTCCGCGGAGGACCGGCGCGGCGTGAAGCCGCCGGATCGCGGCGTGCTCCCGCCGCTCGTCCGCTGGGGGAGCGCCGAGGACGGGCCGTACACGTGGTCCGCGACTGCCACCGCGTCGCTGGAGGTGGGCGCGCCGATCGTGAGCCTGCCGGCGGCGAACGCATCGGGCGGGCTGCTCGCGTGGCCGGCGCTCGCCCACGAGACGGCGGGGCACGACATCCTCGAGGCCGACGACGGGCTCCGGGACGAGCTCGCAGGCGCCGTGCGGGACGGCCTCCTCGCCGAGAGGATGGACCCGTCCCTCGCGGACTACTGGGCGGACCGGATCGACGAGACGGCGGCGGACGTCCTCGGAGTGCTGAACATGGGCCCCGCGGCGGCGGTGGGGCTCGTCGGCTACTTCCGGGCGCTGAACGGTGCGTGGAACGGGACGCCGTCGCTCCGGAACGTGGGCTCGCCGGAGGACCCGCACCCGGCGGACATCGCGCGCGCCTACCTCGCGGCGGAGACGGTGCGGCTCCTGTCGTTCAAGGGGGCGGCGAGGTGGGCGGACCGGCTGGTCGCGGAGGCGGATCGGGACCTCGGGCGGATCCGCCTCGGGGACCTCGCCGTCACGGCGGGCGTCGCGAAGGCGTCGGCGGCCGTGGTCGCGCGGGCGATCGTCCGGACCCGGCTCGGAGCGCTCGAAGGACGGGCGCTCGGCGACATCCAGGACTGGCGCGATGCGGACGAGGCGATCGTCGCCGACCTGCGGCGGGCGCTGAAGGAGGGGGAGGGGAGCGGCGGCGCGGGCAGGTACGCCGAGGGTGCCTACGCCGCCCACGCGGTCGCGGCGGGGGTGTACGAGGCGGTCGCCGGGACCTCCGACCCGGCGAAGGCCATGAGCGGGATGATCGGCGTGCTCGCCGAGATGAGCGCCGCGACCTCGCGGGGCGACCTGGCGGCCTAGCTGCGCAGGGATTCACGCGCGGGGCCCGCGAGGTCCTCGAGGACCTCGCGGGCGTCCGGATCGGCGCCGAGCACCGACGTGGGCAGCCGCCGGAGCGCCAGGTCGGCGAGCTGCGCCATGCCCGGCAGGTCCTCCGGGATCCAGAAGCGCGTGCCACGCGTCGTCGTGACGTAGAACCACCGCTGGACGGGGTTGTAGACGACGCGCGCGACGTCCCGCCAGCCGACGCGGCGTCGCATCAGCACGCCGACCCGCTCCAGCCCAGTGTCGTCGGCGACGAGGCGCGACCGGAACGCGGAGAGGAACTGGTGCACGCTCACGGAGAGCGCCAGCACCGTGACGACGGCGCCACCTGCGAGCGAGGCCGCGCCCATGCGCCCCAGCATCCAGGAGCGCGCCGTCACGCTCGCGATGAGTCCGGTCGGGAAGAGCGTGCCGACGCCGAGCAGCAGCGCGTACTGGCGCGGGGGGCGCAAGACGAGCTGCCCGTCGACGAGCGGGACGGGCCCGGGCACCGGGAGCGGACGGCGACGCCACAGCGCGCGGGCGCCGATCAGCACGAGGACCATGACTGCAAACGCGACGGAGCTCTGGAGCACCGGCCCACTCTGCCCGTTCCCGGGCGGCGCGTGAAGCAGGAGTCCCTCGCCCGGCGTCCGCGGGAGGGCGCGGCTGCCGGAGACTCGGACCCACCCGGGACGCGCCCGCGGTGGTGCGGCCGAGCGCGTGCTCGACCATCCAAGCTGTCTCACGCGGTCCGCGGAGCGATGAACAAGGGACGACTCGAGGCCTTCAGCGACGGCGTGATGGCGATCCTCATCACCATCATGGTCCTGGAGCTCAAGATCCCGCACGCGGCGGACGTGCACGCGCTCGCGCCGCTCGCGCCGATCTTCCTCACGTACGTGCTGAGCTACGTCTACCTCGGCATCTACTGGACCAACCACCACCACCTGCTGCACGCCGCGACCCGCATCGACGGCCGGATCCTGTGGGCGAACCTGCACCTCCTGTTCTGGCTCTCGCTCGTGCCCTTCGTGACCGGCTGGATGGGGGAGAACCACTTCGCGGCGACGCCCACGGCGGTGTACGGCGCGGTCCTGCTCGCCGCGGGGATCGCGTACGTGCTGCTGCAGGCCGCGATCATCGCGGACGAGGGACCGCGATCGAAGCTCGCGATCGCCATCGGGAGGGACCTGAAGGGCAAGATCTCGCCGGTCATCTACGCCGTCGCGATCCCGCTCGCGTTCGTCCGCGAGTGGATCGCGGACGCGCTCTACGTCGCCGTGGCGCTGATGTGGCTCGTCCCCGACCGTCGCATCGAGTCGCGCTTCCGGGACTGAGCGGCGCCGGTCCGGCGCGTCGCGGTCATGTGGTGGCTGGTGCCCGCGTCGAGCTCGTGCCGGCCGTCGCGCGGCCGTGACGGTGGGTGCGAGCCCCTCGTCGCCGCGCCGCACCGCCCAGCGTGCGATGTCCGGTGGCACCGGCTTCCGGAACGTGCTCTCCTGTCGGGAGTCCCAGGGGGAGCCCACATGCCCGTCTTCCGCCTCGCCCGCGCCGCGGTATGCGCCACGCTCGCTGCCGCGCTCGCCCTCGCCGCCCCACGGGTCTTCGCGGCGGACACGGTCCTGCCCTTCGGCATCCCCGGGCATGGGCGGCTCCAGCTCGCGATCCCGGAGGGCTGGCAGGTCGAGGCGCGCCGGATCGAGGAGCCCGGTGGGCTCACGATGCGGCTCGCGCCCGTCGACGGACCGGAGCTCCGCGTCCTCGTCACCGTGATGGTTCCGCCGAACGGGCCCACGACGGTCGACGCGCTCCGCGCGGGCGCCGAGCGGAATGCGCGCGACCTCCAGGGGGGCGCGGCGGAGGAGAAGCTCCCCGTCGAGGAGCGGTCCGGCCCCGCGGCGCACCTCGCCTTCGTCTCGGCGACGGACAAGCGGTGGCAGGACCGCGAGCCGCCGGAGGGCGAGTGGCGTCACGTCACCCAGGGCGCCGCCGCGACCGGAGACCTGCTCCTCGTCTTCACGGTGCTGGGGAGCTCGAAGGACGCGCCCGCCCGCGCCCGCGCCCTCGAGCTGCTCGCGAGCGCGCGCCACCTTCCCGCGGGCACCGGGCCGAACGCGATCCGCGTCGCGGCCGGCCGCAGGACGCTCGCGGCGGAGCTGCCCGGCCTCGACGTGCTCCGCGTCGGCGCTCGCCCGGGCGGCGGGGGCGCGATGGTGATGGGGACGCTGCCGGGCGGCTTCGCGGTCACGCTCACGGTCGAGCGGACGACGGGGCTCACCCGGCCCGAGGAGGTCCGGCAGCGGCGCTGGACGGAGGGCGCGTCGCGCTCGCCGCTCGAGAAGAAGGACGTGCAGCTCTCGTCGCGCGGCGACATGGCCGTCGTCGGCTACCTCGTCCCGCGGGTCGAGGCCGCCGAGGTCCGCCAGCGCCACGTCCACGGATACCTGCTGCGCGAGGACTTCGCGGGAGAGGTGCACCTCTCGAAGATCCGGTACGTCCCGGAGGACGCCCCCGCCCTGGAGCGACTCCTGGGCTCGGCTCGGCTGGAGTAGCCGCCGGGGAGGTCACGAAGCCTTCGACGGCTGCGGCGCGCGCGATCGGCTCGCCTCGCGCGTCGCCCCGCGGGCGCGCGCCTTCTCCCGCTCGTGCTCGCGCGTCCGCACGGCGGTGCGCGCGTGGAGCGAGGCGAGGAGGCGCCGGGTCGTCGCCGCGACCTCGTCGACGGCCGCCTCGAACGCGGCTGCGTCGACGGCTGGCGGCTGGCGCAGCCCGCTCACCTTGCGGACGTACTGCAGCGCCGCGGCGCGGACCTCCTCGTCCGTCGTGGGTGGGTCGAAGTTGTAGAGCACGCGGATGTTCCGGCACATGCGGGTTCATTAGCCGCCGGGGGGCGGCGCGTCCACACGCGGCGGCTCCTCCCGCCTGCACCTGCACCGCGCGCAGTGAGGCACGCGCTGGTGAGGCGCATGCCGGCCGTGCCTCGGACCGGGCCGGCCGCGCGCGAGTGAACGGTTCGGGACGCTCCGGTGTCCCGAACCGTACACCCTCTCCGCGGGCGGCACCTCGATCGCCCGATGTTCCGGCCTCCTCACGGGGGAACGGCGGTTGCACCGCCGTGATCCGTCGGACACGACCCCCGGCTTCAACTCGAGAGGAGTCTCATGAATCGCAATCGCATCCTGGTGGGCGCCGCGCTGGCGCTGGCCGCGCTCGGTGGCTGCGGCGGCAGCGCCCAGACGGGCAAGATCTCGGTCCTGCTGAAGGACGCGCCGGCCGCGTTCTCGGCCGCCGTCGTCACGATCACCGAGGTCGACCTCGTCGGCTCGGGCGGAACGACCGTCCTCAGCACGACGAAGACCACGACCGACCTGCTGAAGCTGGCGAACGACACCGCCCTGCTGGTCGACGGCGCCGTCGTGCCGGTGGGCACGTACTCGCAGCTCCGGTTCGTCATCACCGGCGGCTACGTCGAGGTCGGCGGCGTCCTCTACGCCTCCTCGCCGACGTACGAGGGGCTGCCGGAGGGCGCCGTCGTCGGCGGAACCCTGCGCATGCCGAGCTTCGCCGAGTCGGGGCTGAAGATCGACCTGCCGGCCGGCGCCGCGACCGTCGGGACGGCGGCGAAGGTGGTGCTCGTCGACTTCGACGTGTCGCAGAGCTTCGGGCAGGACGCGGGCGCCTCCGGCGCCTGGGTCATGCACCCCGTCGTCCAGGCCACCGAACTGCAGCTCACCGGCGACGTCGCCACCACGCTCGCCCTCGCGCCCGGGGTGACCCTGCCCGCCGGGAAGACGCTCGCGGACTTCGAGGCGGTGCTGACGCCCGGCGCCGGCGGGGATGGCACGACCGTGCCGCTCGCCGCGGACGCGTCCGGCGTGTACGGCGTCACGTTCAAGTACCTGCTCCCCGGCGCGTACACGCTCACCTTCTCCGGGCCGAGCGGCGTCACGTTCGCGACGTCGCCGGCCGTGCCCGCGACCGTGACGGTCTCGTCGGGCCAGGTGACCGCCGCGCCGTTCCTCGTGACGTCGGTCGCCGCCGCGCCGTAGCCGGACTCGACGCCAGGCCGGGCGCGCGGCCGGGACCCCGGGGCGGCGGAGCTTCGCGGCAGTGCTTGTGCCGCGCGCTCCGCCGCCCCATCCTTGGGCGATGGACCGGACGCTCATCCTCGATCCCGCGGCCTGCGCGCTCGTCGTCATCGACCTGCAGCGCGGGATCGTGGCGTCGCCCACCGCTCCGCACGCCGTCGACGACGTGGTCGCGAACGCCGCGCGCCTCGCCGACGCGCTGCGCGGAGTGGGCGGGCTCGTCGTCCTGGTCCGCGTCTCGGCGCGCGCGGACGGGAAGGACGCGCTCCGGCCGACGCTCGACCCCGACTCGCAGCAGCCGGCCGCGGCGCGCGCGCCGGACTGGGCCGAGCTCGTGCCGGCGCTGGCGGGCCACGCGGACGACCTCGTGCTCACGAAGCGGCAGTGGGGCGCGTTCTACGGCACGGAGCTCGACCTCCAGCTCCGGCGACGCGGCGTCCGCACGATCGTCCTCTGCGGGATCTCCACGAACGTCGGCGTGGAGAGCACGGCGCGCGACGCCTACGAGCGCGGCTACGATCAGGTGTTCGTCGAGGACGCCATGGCGGCGCGCTCCGCGGAGGAGCACGCGCACAGCGTCACCCGCATCTTCCCGCGGATCGGCCGCATCCGGAGCACCGCGGAGGTCGTCGCCGCGCTGCGGCCCGCCCGCTGACCGCTCGCCGCGCCAACCGAGGCCACCTGATGCTGCGACTCCAGACCGAGCACCTCTCCCTCGAGCCGTTGACGCGCGACGACTACCCCTGGCTGTTCGAGCTCTACGGCGACGTCGAGGTGATGCGCTACATCTCTGGCGCGGGCCGCTCGCACGAGGAGTCTCGGAAGAGACTCGACCGGCACCTTGCGCAAGGGGAGGCGCTCGGCTTCGGCCATTGGATTGTGCGCGCCGGCGAGGGTGGCGAGCGGCTGGGAAGCGCGGCGCTCATGGTGCGTGAGCCGGGCTTGCCCGTCGAGATAGGGTTCGCGCTGGCTCCAGCCGCATGGGGGCGCGGCGTCGCCACCGAGGCGGCGCGCTGCCTGCTCGCGCACGCGCTCGGGACGTTGCGGCTCCCGCTGGTCCATGCCTTCGCCGATGTGCGCAACCTGGCCTCTGGCCGCGTGCTCCTCAAGGCCGGAATGCGCGATGTTGGCCTCTGCACGGGCCCCTACGGCGGAACCGACCGTAAGTACGAGCTGACGCGCGAGCAATGGTTGGAAGATCTCGATACCCGAGCGGTTCCGTAGCGCCCCGTCGGCAGGGGAGCCGGCAGAGTCAGCGGCTCCGGAGTCTCCGTCGCCTGGAAGATCCTCGGCCTGAGATGAGGGGATGCATCAGGAACACCGGTTTGCCGAGGCCCCCGACGCCCTCGGAGTGGAACCTGCTCATGGGAACGTGATGCGATACCTTCTGCTGGAGGAAGATGCCCGGGCTGGCGATTCATCACATGTCTCCGCGAGGCCCGGCGCGTCGGCGATCGTGACCGCGGGAACCTTCGCGGCCGGCAGGTGAGCGGGGAAGGGGCTCGAGAAGAGGGGGACGGCCGAGGCGGAGCCGCGTCGACGGGACGTCGCAGCGTGGATCGGCTTCCAAGAAGCCTGTGCTGCGGCGCCAGCCATCCGGGGTCGAGCCGGCTCGAGCCGCGGGCCGCGCGCGGGGAACAGCTCCGCGGGGACCGGCTCGATTCGAACGATGCGACGAGGGCCCGTGTGCCCAGCCTTTGCCCGACGAACACCGGTTCACAGAGGAACCACTCTCAGTGAATGCCCATCCGCAAGGCCGCGGAGCAGCGCGGATGAATCCCGGCCGCACCCAACGGGAACTGCACTCTGCGCTTGACGTGGGGGCGGCGAAAACCGGCGTTCGCGCCCGCGCTCACGCGGGAACGGCGCTGCTGGAGCGATGGCTCGGCGGCGTGCTGCGCTGGACGTCGCCGAGGGGTCCGCGCGGCGCCCCTCCGCGTTCGCTCGTCAGCGGGCCGTTTCCGTGCGTTCCAGGAGGCCTCGAACACGCGTGCGAGAGTGCTCTTCATGGACACCGCACGCGCACTCTCCGCGAACCTCGCCTCTCTCCTCCGGCGCGAGCACTCCGCCCTCGGCGCGTTCCTCGTGGCGCTCGCTGACTTCGACCGGCGCCGGGCGTGGATGACGCTCGGGCACGCCTCGCTCTTCGCGTACCTCCACCGCGAGCTGCGGCTCTCCAAGGCGGCGGCCCAGTACCGCAAGGTCGCCGCGGAGCTGATCCAGGAGGTGGCCGCGGTGGGCGAGGCGCTCGGCGAGGGCAGGCTCTGCTTGACCTCCATCGTCGAGGTTGCTCGGGTGGTCACCGCCGAGAACTGGGAGACCGTGCTGCCCAAGTTCTTCGGGCTCTCCCGGCGAGAGGCGATGAAGGTCGTCGCGGAGCTCCAGCCGCACCCCGCGCCGCCGACCCGGACCATCGTCTCTCCGGTGCGGACCGCGCCCTCCGAGGTCGCCGCCGGCCCCGCCTTCGCACTCCCAGCCCTTCCGCTCGAGGTCGGGCCGGCGGGGAACTGCACACCCGGTTCGTCAAGCGAACTCACTGATCGTGAAGTCAACACGTCTGCCCCCACGCACAGGCCCGCCGAGGTCGTCCCCCTCACCGCGGACCTGCGCCGGTTCCACCTCACCGTCTCCGATCGCTTCCTCAAGAAGCTCCAGGCGGCGAGGGATGCGCTCGCCCACGCGCGCCCGGGAGCGACGGAGGAGGAGCTCCTCGAGGCCGGCCTCGACCTCCTCCTCGAGAAGGCCGCGAAGCGGAAGGGCCTCGTCTCGAAGCCGCGGAAGACCCCGCCGCCGGCGAAGGCCGATCACATCCCGGCGCACGTGAAGCGGGCCGTGTGGGAGCGGGACGGCGGCCGCTGCCAGTTCCGGCTCCCCTCCGGCGAGATCTGTGGCTCCACGCACCAGCTGGAGTTCGATCACATCGAGCCGGTCGCGCTCGGCGGCGCGTCGACCGTCGACAACGTCCGGATCACCTGTCGGCGGCACAACATCATCTCGGCGCGGAGGGTCTTCGGAGACGATTGGATGGATCGGTACGCTCCGGGCAAGGCCTCGCTCCCGGCCGACACCGGCTGAAGTAGGCCCCTCCCGGACGCGAACATGGCCCAGCGAGAACGGCGCGCCGCCGCTCCTCGACGCGCGGGCGCGCCCGGGCGTGCCTCACCTTGGGCCGGCCGCCGGGCGGCGGATCGGCCTCGCCTCGGCGCACGCGTCTTCGGAGCCGATCCTCGCGGCCACGCCCCGTCCCCGTGGTGCCGCTTCGGCCGTCCCCACTCGTTCATTGCCCATTCACCGCCTGCCCAGCAGACCGCCCCACCAGCACGGCAACGAACAGTCATCGACAGGGTTCGCGCCGAGAAGTGACGAATCCTGAGCGCGCGGGGTCACCGCCCGCCGACCTCGCGGGATCCTGCCGCTCGGCCCCTTCCCGGGACCGCCGCCGCGATGCGATGCTGCCGCCGTGACCTCCGCCGAGCTCGGCCGCGTCGCAGCAGCGTTCCTCGCCGCCCTGTTCGCGGCCGCCATCAACTCCGTCGCGGGCGGGGGGACGCTCATCTCGTTCCCCGTCCTCGTCGCCCTCGGCCTCCCGTCCGTCGTCGCGAACGCGACGAGCACCATCGGGATCTGGCCCGGCACCCTGGGGAGCATCTGGGGGTTCCGCCGCGAGCTCGCGCGGTCGGAGCCGGTGATGCGGTGGCTCGCGATCCCCTGCTTCATCGGCGGGGCCGCCGGGGCGCTCCTGCTGCGGCGGACCTCCTCCGCGACGTTCGACCGGATCGTCCCGTTCCTCGTGCTGTTCGCGTCCGTGCTCTTCGCGGTCCGCGGCGCGATCCAGGACTGGCTCCGGACGAAGTCCGGGGTGGAGCACCGCAGCCGCGCGTGGCTGACCGGCGCGGTGCTCGCCACGCTCGCCGTCGGCGTCTACGGCGGCTACTTCGGCGCGGGGATGAGCATCATGATGCTCTCGATGCTCGGCATCGTCGGGATGAGCGACATCCTCGAGATGAACGCGCTCACGAGCCTCTTCTCGTTCTGCGTGAACGGCGTCGCCATCGTGGTCTTCGTCGCCGCCAAGCTCGTGTACTGGCCCTTCGTCCTCGCGATGGCGGCCGGTGCGCTCATCGGCGGCTACGGGGCGGCGGGGATCGCGCGGAAGCTCGGGCGGAAGGTGGTGAGCCGGCTCGTCATCGTGGTCGGGTTCACCGTCAGCGCCGTGTTCTTCGTCCGGAAGTTCGGCTAGCGGCTGCGGCCGCGAAGCGCGTCGAGGCTCCAGGGGCCGCCCCCCTCGGCGGAGAGGTACAGGAAGACGAACGAGTAGAGCGCCGCCGGTGCGCCCTGGTTGAGCACCGGCCAGAACCCGTGCGGCGCGTGCCCGATGAAGTACGCCACCGCCATCTCGCCCGAGAGCAGGAACGCGACCGGTCGCGTGAACAGGCCGACGAGCACCAGCGCTCCTCCGAAGGTCTCGAGGACCCCGGCCACGCCGGGCAGCGACGCCACCGGCACTGTGGCGCCGTTCGGCATGATCGCCCCCGGGAACGCGAACAGCTTGGCCGTGCCGTACTGCATGAACAGGAAGGCGGTGACGATCCTCAGGACGCTGAGCAGGTACGGCGACCACGCGCGCCACCGCGACACCAGACCGGGATCGTTCACGCGTCCTCCAGGGTCACCCCGGGTCTATCGTCCACGGCGAAGCCCGTCCGCGGGATCGAGGAGCCCGTGATGGGTATGCCGGCGCGGCGCCGCGGCGGGTGACGCTCAGTACACGAACGACATCCGGAGCTGCCCGACGCGGTGGACGCTCCTCGCGCCCGCGGGAGCGGGCTCGAGCTCGCTCGTGCGCAGCAGGTTCGCGTACCCGAGCTCGAGGCCGCCGAGCCGCGCGACGAGCCCGACGTCGAGCTCGCCGACCCGGTGCGCGATGGAGACGAGCGGCGTCACGCCGTCCCGGAGCGCCCCCTGGATGAAGCCGTCGTACGCCACCCAGCGGCCGTCCGCGCGCGCGAACCCGTACAGCTCGAGGCCGACCGCGGGGCGGGTCGTCCGGCGCGCCGCGGCCATGAGGCCCGTCCGGAGCTCGAGCCCGAGCGACGCGGCGTCGAACATCGAGCCGGCGTCGACCCGGGCGCGCGGCGAGAGCCGGAACGCGAGCAGCGAGCCCGACCACGGCGTCAGGCCCCCGAGCGCGACGCTCGCCTGGACGAGGTCGAGCTGGTATCGGACCGCGACGTCGGCCGTGAGGCGGTTCCGCGTCTGGTAGACCGACCAGCCGGCGGGGGCAGGGGGGCTGGCCGCGTCGCCGGACAGGTCTCGCAGGAGCTGGTGGAAGCTGGTCTGGACCGCGCTCGCGCCGGATCTCGGGCCGGTCGTGCCGAACGCGACGTCGACGCCGACGGCGCTCGCCCCGTCGCCGCGCGCGTCCTCGCCGGCCCGGAGCGAGAGCGGAGACCGGTCGAGCGCGAGCTCCCACAGGAACGCCGCGTAGAGCCAGCCGGCGTAGGGCCGGTCGTGGCGCAGCGCCTCGAGATCCACGGTCCGGATGTCCGACGGCGTGTAGATGTTCTGGCCCACCGCGAAGCCGAGCCGCTCGCGGCCGCGGCTGGAGAGCGGCGCCGGCGACTCCCAGCGCGTGGAGACGCGGAGCCCCTGCGTGTACTGGGCGTCGGTGGGGCGCGGCCCGAGCGCGAGGGCGTCGTTCTCCTCCTCGATGGTGAAGCGCGACCCGCCGCCCTCGGGCGTCCAGGTGGGCTCGCTCTCCAGGACGTGCAGGTCCGGGTGGCGGGCCCGGGCGAGGCCATCGGCCGCCGGCGTCACCGAGGCCGTGAGGGTCGTCGCCGCCGCCTCCGCCGGAGGGATCGCGAGGAGCCGCGCCCGCGTCACGGTGGGGGCCGGCGAGGACGTGCCGGCCGCCGGTCGGGGCGGCACCGGCGCGGCGGGCCTCGCCGGCTCGCGGGCTGCCACGGCGGCCGTTCGCGTGACGACGCAGGCGCCGTCCGCGTTGGACCAGAGCTGCTGCACCGCGTACTCCACCCCGCCCGCGCCGGCGATGGTCCCGTTCAGCCCGGCGCAGATGTCGCCGATCTCGCCGTTCACGGGATCGTACCAGCCGAGGGGCGGCCCCACCGTGGCCGCGAGCCCGACCGCGGGATCGGTGATCGCCTCCGCGAGCTCGTGCGACGCCACCGACGTCGCGTTGCGGAACGGCGTGTCGTCCCCGCAGCCGAGGTCGCAGCCGGAGCCGGCGGACATGTCGGGCATGACCGCGTAGTACACGTCGCGGCCGCTCCACCGGAACGACCCGTGGTACGCGCACAGCGTCCGGCAGCCGACCTGGTCCCCGAGCGTGATCGTCTTCCCGGCGGGGAAGTAGAGCATGTACAGGGTGTCGACGTTCCCGGCGGCGTCGACCTCCGGGGCGGGCAGGGTGCCGGCGTCGAGCTGCGCCGCGAGCTCCTCGACGATGTCGGTGTCGTCGATCCTGGCGCCGGCGCTCGCCGGGGCCGGCACGATCCCGACGCGGCCGACGAGCCTGCCTCGCCCGATGTGCTGGTCCGTGCCGGGGCCGCCGCCGGAGGCGGTGCGCGTCGTGTCGTACTGCGAGAGCCCGTCGAGGTAGGCGCTGCCCGTCACGCCCGCGAGGAACGACGGGAGCGACTCGGCCCCGTCGCCGGCCACGAACGGCGCGTACTCCCCGGGACCCCAGAGCACCATCACGACCTGGACGTTCGAGATGACCCGGCCGCCGAAGTACTGGAGATGCGCCTGCGGGGGCGCCGCGCGCGCGGCGCCGAGGATGGGCATCGGGTGTCGAGGCCCCCCGGCGAGTGCGGGGTTGCAGTTCGCCGGGTGCGCGGGCTGCGGGGCGGACAGGGCCGCGAGCGCGGCGGCCGCGAGCGCGGCGCGGGAGACGCGAGCTGGAGACATCGGCAGGACCTCCTGGGCGGGCGCGCCGCGCGGCGGCCGCGCGCCAGCCCGGGCGCCCATGGACCGCGCGCCCGCTCGAGAGCGTGCTCATCGGGCGAGCGTTTCGGAGTTGCCTGTTCCGGGGCCGCCGTCGGATACCCGCGCAGGCCGTGAGGGGGCGGGTCGTGAACGGCGGGAACCACACGCCCCCGTTCGCCGCTACACTCGCGCCGGACGAGGGTGGATGCGCTCGTGTCGTTCCATCGAACGCGGCGGTGAAATCGGGATGCGAGCGGTCGCCCGGCTCGCGGCCGTCCTGGTCGTCGTGCTCGCGCGCGCCGCGCTCGCCGCGGGCCCGGACGGTCCCGGCGACGCCGCACCGGGCGCGGACGCGGCGGCGAGCGAGGCGGAGCGGCTCTCGCTCCACTACCAGGCCACCGTCGCCACCCAGTGGCACCCCCGCTTCCCCGCGCCCTACTCGGGCCCGAACAGCATGCAGCCCGCGCCGGAGTCCGCCACGTCGGTCGTGGCGGACCTCTTCCTCGGCGCGCGCCTCTGGCGCGGCGCGGAGGTGTACCTGCAGCCGGAGCTGAGCGGTGGGCGCGGGCTCAGCTCGACGCTCGGCGTCGCCGCGTTCCCGAGCGGCGAGGTCTACCGCGTCGGGAACCCGACGCCCTCGGTGATCGTCGGCCGGGCCTTCCTGCGCCAGGTGATCGGGCTCGGCGGCGGGGCCGTCTCCGTCCCGGGGGGCCCGAACCAGCTCGCCGGCGCCCGCGACCGCGACGCGCTCACGCTCACGGTCGGCAAGGTGGCCACGACGGACTTCGTGGACGCGGTCCCGACGTCGAACGATCCGCACACGCGCTTCATGAGCTGGGGCCTCTTCGCGTCGGGCGCGTACGACTACCCGGCGGACACGCGCGGCTATACGTGGGGCGTCGCGGCGGAGCTCACCATCCGCCGCTGGTCGGCGCGGGCGGGCGCGTTCCTCGAGCCGAAGGTCGCGAACGGGATGGAGCTGGAGTGGAACGTCGGCCGGGCGCGCGGGCTCGTCGGCGAGGTCGAGGCGCGGTTCGAGCTCGCGGGCCGGCCCGCGGCGGCGCGCGCGCTCGCCTACCTGAACCGCGCGGACATGGGGAGCTATCGCGACGCGCTCGCGGCGGCGCCGCCCGACGTCACCGCGACGCGCGCGCCCGGGCGGACGAAGGCCGGGTTCGCGGCGAGCGCGAACTGCGACGTCGGCGGCGGGCTCGCCGCCTTCGCGCGGTTGAGCGCCGACGACGGCGCGACGGAGACCTGGGCGTTCACGGAGATCGATCGCTCGGCCGCGCTCGGCGTGGTGCAGTCCGGGGCGCGCTGGGGGCGGCCGGACGACGAGGCCGGCCTCGGGGTCGTGGTGAGCGGCCTGTCCGACCTCCACCGCCGGTACCTGGCCGCCGGTGGCCGCGGGTTCATCCTGGGGGACGGCGCGCTCCGCTACGCGCCGGAGGTCCTCACCGAGGTCTGGTACCGGGCGGCGGTGACGCGGGAGGTCTCCGCCGGCGTGACCTACCAGCCCATCGTGAACCCCGCGTTCAACGCCGACCGCGGCCCGATCCACGTGCTCACCGCGCGCGTGCACGTCGCGTTCTGAGGGCGCTGCGCTCGCACTGCCGGTGCTGCTCACTCGACGGGCAGGCGCTCGCGCAGGTGGCAGCTCGGACGGCGTATTCCTGTCAGTGAACGCGGGACCGTGTATCAGATGGGGCGTAAACGGACAGGTTGCGTCGTGGATGGGGGAGACCGGCCGGGTCGGTCCGAGGGGGTCCGAACGACGTGCGCGGACCCAGAGTCAACCGGCTCGATGAAGGCAACATGCTCGTAATGTCGGTCGGTTCGACGGATCGACGCGCACGAGCGCGCATGCAGGTGGCGGTGAGGACCTGCCGCCGCGTACGCACCCGTTCAGGCGTACGCCGGATGAGGATTCACTGCTTGTACCCACATCCACCGACTCGTTGGCTGCGACACCGTTGACCACCGTCAGCGCCTGAGCGCTTGGCCGGGAAGGGAGCCCCCGGCGAGCGTCCAAGAGCAGCGACACCGCGACCTCGCACCGAACCAGCGCAACCGCGCTGGGCGGGCACGGCGCGACGGGAGGTCACCATGAACTGGAGACGCAGTCTCGCGAGGCGAGCGACGCTGATCGCGGTCGCCCTGGCGTGCGCGGTCGGAAGCGCACGCGCGCAGTCCACGATGCCCGCGCCGGACTACTTCGGCGCCGCGAACTGGGCGAACAGCCCGCCGATCCACAAGTTCGTGAACACGCTGCCGGGGCTCTGCGGGATCTCGCCGTGGGGCACGGGCGGCGCGAACGAGCTCGGTCAGTGCATCCCGGTCGCCACGCCGGACACGAGCTCGTACCCCGGCAGCGACTACTACCAGATCGGCCTCACCGAGTACGCGCGGCAGCTCCACGCCGACCTGCCCGCGACCAGGCTCCGCGGGTACGTGCAGCTCGACGCGTCCGGCAACGCGCCTCCCGGCGCGAACCAGTACCTCGGGCCCCTCATCCTCGCGACGCGGGATCGGCCGGTCCGGATCCGGTTCCGGAACCTCCTCCCGACCGGCTCCGCCGGCGACCTCTTCATCCCGACGGACACGACGTACATGGGCGCCGGTGACGGTCCGCTCTGCGCCGATGGCACGCCGGCGACGCCGACCTCCACCTGCGTCCGCGCCCGGTACACGCAGAACCGCGCCACGCTCCACCTGCACGGCGGCAACACGCCGTGGATCAGCGACGGCACCCCGCACCAGTGGACCGCGCCGGCCGGCGAGAGCACGTTCTACAAGAAGGGCGTCAGCGCCCGCGACGTCCCGGACATGCCGGCCACCGGCGACGGCGAGCAGACGTACTACTGGACGAACCAGCAGAGCGGCCGGCTCATGTTCTACCACGACCATGCGTACGGGCTGACGCGGCTCAACGTGTACTCCGGCGAGGCCGCGGGCTACCTGCTCGTCGATCCCGCGCAGGAGAGCGCGCTCGCCGCCGCGACGGTCCCCGGCACGATCACCGGCGCCCCCGACTACGCGCACCTCGTCCCCCTCGTCATCCAGGACAAGACGTTCGTCCCGGATGCGACGACGCTCGCCGCCACGGATCCGACGTGGGACGCGACGAAGTACGGCGCCCTCGGGAGCCTCTGGTTCCCCCACGTCTACGTGCCGAACCAGAACCCGTACGACGCGAGCGGCGCGAACCCGGTGGGACGCTGGGACTACGGCCCGTGGTTCTGGCCGCCGCAGAACCCCGCGACGCTGCTCTCTCCGCCGGTCTCCTGCACGAGCACCGCGTACCCCGGCCAGTCGATCACCTGCCCCGGCACCCCGAACCCCTCGGGCACGCCCGAGGCGTTCATGGACACGATGCTCGTGAACGGCACGGCGTACCCGTCCGTCCAGCTCGAGCCCGCCGCGTACCGCTTCCAGATCCTGAGCGCGGGCAACGACCGCACGCTCAACCTCGGCCTGTACTACGCCGCGACCGCCGCGGGCGTCGTCTGCAAGGGCGGCGCGGTCGCCGACCTCGGCACGTGCACCGAGGTGTCGATGGTGCCGGCCGTCCCGCCGACCTCGACGTCGGCGCTGCCGGCGTGCGCCACGCCGACGGCCACGAGCGGCGCGGGGCTCGCCCTCGCCGACACGACCGGCGGCGCGCCGGTGAACGGCACGGGCCTGCCCGCGGGCTGCTGGCCGAGCACGTGGCCCACCGACGGGCGTGACGGCGGGGTGCCGGATCCGACCACCGCCGGCCCGGCGATCGTCCAGCTCGGCACCGAGGGCGGCCTGCTCCCGGCGCCCGTCGTGATCCCCTCGACCCCGGTCGGCTACGAGTACAACCGGCGGAGCATCACGGTCCTGAACATCTTCTTCCACGGCCTCCTCATCGGCCCGGCCGAGCGGGCGGACGTCGTGGTGGACCTCTCCTCGGTGCCCGCGGGCTCGGCGCTCATCCTCTACAACGACGCGCCGGCGCCGGTCCCCGCCTTCGACACCCGGTTCGACTACTACACGGGCGACCCCGATCAGACCTCCACCGGCGGCGCGCCCACGACGCAGCCGGGACTGGGCCCGAACACCCGCACCGTCATGCAGATCCAGGTGAACGGCACGTCGACGAACGCGATGCCGTTCTCGCTCGCCGCCCTCCAGGCGGCCCAGCCGGCGGCCTTCGTCGCGACCCAGGACAAGATCATCGTCCCCGAGACGGCGTACCCGGCCGCGAACGGCGGCGCGTCCGCCGACGGCTACGTCCGGATCCAGGACACGTCCATCTCGTACTGGAACGGCGGCCCGGTGCCCGGGCTCACGCTCACCAGCGGCGGGAGCGGCTACTCCACCGCGCCGGCCGTCACCATCTCCGGCGGCGGCGGCACCGGCGCGACCGCCACGGCGACCCTCGCCGTCCGCCCGGTGGCGAGCCTCGCGCTCACGACCGGCGGCAGCGGCTACACCTCCGCGCCGCTCGTCACCCTCACCGGCGGCGGCGGCACCGGCGCGACCGCGACCGCCACCCTCACCGGCACGACCGTCGCGTCCGTGGCGGTCACGAGCGGCGGCTCCGGGTACACCTCGGCGCCCGCAGTCACGCTGTCCGGCGGCGGCGGGAGCGGCGCGACCGCGGTCGCGACGCTCAAGGCCAAGAGCGTCTCGACCATCACGATCACGAACAAGGGCACCGGGTACACCTCGGCGCCGGTCGTCATCATCACCGGCGGCGGCGGCGCCGGCGCGGCGGCGACCGCCGCGCTCACCCCGACCTCCGTCGGCGCGCTCACCGTGACGAACGGCGGCTCGGGCTACTCGTCGGCGCCCACCGTGGCGTTCTCGAGGGGCGGCGGCACCGGCGCGGCCGCGACGGCGACGCTCGCCCCCGCGGCGGTCGCGGGCGTGACGCTCACGAGCGGCGGGACCGGGTACACCTCCGCCCCG
This sequence comes from Anaeromyxobacter oryzae, assembly GCF_023169945.1. Classification (GTDB taxonomy): domain Bacteria; phylum Myxococcota; class Myxococcia; order Myxococcales; family Anaeromyxobacteraceae; genus Anaeromyxobacter; species Anaeromyxobacter oryzae. Next base: position 469,136 of record NZ_AP025591.1, on the reverse strand, counting down.
ACGGTCACGTTCACGGGTGACGGCACCGGCGCCGCCGCGACGGCGAACACCCCCACGTTCGCGATCCTGCCGAAGACGATCCAGGAGCTCTTCACCCTCGACTACGGCCGGATGAACGCGACGCTCGGGGTCGAGCTGCCGTTCACGAACTTCCTCACGCAGACGACGATCCCTTACGGTTTCGTGGATCCGCCCACGGAGATCTTCAAGGACGGCGAGACCCAGTTCTGGAAGATCACGCACAACGGCGTCGACACGCACTTCCTCCACTTCCACCTCTTCACGGTCCAGGTCCTGAACCGCGTGGGCTGGGACGGCGCCGTGAAGCCGCCGGACGCGAACGAGCTCTCGTGGAAGGACACGGTGCGGATGAACCCGCTCGAGGACATCGTCGTCGCCCTGCACCCGGTGAAGCAGACCCTCCCGTGGCAGCTCCCGAACAGCGTGCGCCCGCTCGACGTCACGCAGCCGGTCGGCACGACCTCGACGATGGCCTTCACCAACGTCGATCCCTCGAACCAGCCGGCGGCGGTCGTGAACGACACGACGAACTTCGGGTACGAGTACGTGTGGCACTGCCACATCCTCGGCCACGAGGAGAACGACATGATGCGGGCGATGGCCTTCGTCGTGCCGCCGGCGGCCCCGTCCGCCGCGGCCGCGACGGTCACCGGCACGTCGAAGTCGCAGAAGGTGGTCGTGACCTGGGCCGACAACTCGGCGAACGAGACGGGGTTCACGGTCCAGCGCGCCCCGGCCGCCACCGGCCCGTGGACGAGCGTCGGCAGCGTCGCGCCGGACGTGACCACGTTCACGGACGCCACGGTCGCGAAGAGGACGACGTACTGGTACCGCGTCGTCGCGAACGACGTGGTCGGCTACACGCGCGCCTACGCGTCCCCCGCGTCGGGCTACCCGAACGTCGCGGCGGACTCGGCGCCGTCGCCCGCGGTGAGCGTCGTCACGCAGTGACGGACCGGTCGCCGGGGGAGGGCGCTCCGCGCTCCCTCCCCCGGCGGCTCCTCCCGGGGAGCGAAGATGAGCACCTGGCTGCCGATGGTGACCGCCGCCGTCCTCGCCGCCGCCGGCGCGCGGGCGGCGCCCCCGAAGACCGAGCGCGAGCGGCTCAGCTACGCGCTCGGCGTGGATCTCGGCCGGCGGCTGCGCGCGATGCCGCTCGAGGTCGAGCCGGCCCTGGTCGCGAGCGGCGTCGAGGACGTGCTCGCCGGCCGGACGCCCGTCCTCGCGGACGAGGACGTCCGCGCCGCGCTCGAGGCGATGCAGGCGGAGCTGAAGGCACGGCAGGCGGCGAGGCTCGCCGCGGCGGTGGGCGAGAGGTTCCTCGCCGAGAACCGCAAGAAGGACGGCGTCGTGACGCTGCCGAGCGGCCTGCAGTACAGGGTCGTGAAGCCGGGCGACGGCCCCGTCGCGAGGGACGGCGCGGCCGTCGCGTGCCACTGGCGCGAGCGCCTCGTCGACGGGACCGAGCTCGACAGCTCGTACCGCCGCGGCGGCCCGACCACCGTGAAGCTCGACGGCGACGTCATCGCGGCGTGGCGCGAGGTGCTGCGGCTCATGCCGGAGGGTTCGCGGTGGGAGCTCTTCGTCCCGCCGCACCTCGCCTACGGCGAGCGCGGCGAGGGCCGGGTCGGCCCGAACGCGACCCTGGTGTTCGAGCTCGAGGTCCTGGCGGTGCGCTGAGCGGCCCACCCGAACGGGCGCGGGCGCCGCGACGCGGCCGCGCCGGAGGAGCGGCACATGACGAGCCGAACGATCCAGGGGCGGAAGAGCCCTGCCGCGCGAGTCGCCGGGGCCGCTGCAGACGGCGCCGAGGTGAGGCGCGCCCGCCGGGTCTTGGCCGGCGGCGCGGTCGCGATCGCGCTGCTGTTCGGCGGCGCGGTGGCGATCCTCTCCCGCGAGCCCGGCTCGGCCCCGGCCGTCCGACCGGGCGCGCCCGCAGCTCCGGGACGCGATCCGGCGCCGCTCGCCCTCGCCGCGCCGGAGGTCCCGACCCCGCCGCCGGCGGCGGTGCCGCGCCCGGTCCCGGCCACCCGGCCGCCGCCGCCCGCGCCCGAACGCGTCCCGGGGGTGATCCCGCGCGCCGCGCCCCACCGCCTCCCGCGCGGCTCGCCCGCGCCGGTCGAGCTCTTCGCCGGGCTCGCCGCGCTCCAGGCGAGCGTCGCGGAGTGCGCGCGGGAGCACCGGGGCCCGGCGCCGGGGTCCGCAGCCGCGCCGGCCGGGCAGGCCGTGTTCATGCTGGACCTCGAGACCCTCGATCACCGGGTGCGCATCGTCGAGGCGCCGGTCCAGGCACGCGGCGCCGCGACCGAGGACGCCCTCGCGTGTGCGCGGGGCGTGCTCCTCGGGCACGAGATCCCGGTGCAGGTCGCCCGGCCCGGGAGCCGGATCCAGCTGCCGCTCGCCGTGAAGCTCTGAACCGTCCCGTCCACCCGACTCGAGGAGGAGATCCATGTCCAGACACGCCCGGAAGAGCTCCACCGCCGCACGGTTCGTCGTCGCGCTCGCCCTGCTGACCTCCCTCGCCGGCGCCGCGTCCGCCGGGGAGCAGAAGCAGGCGGCGGCGGCCGCGCCCGCGGCGTCGCCGCCGAGCCCCGCCGCGGTCCAGCCGGCCGCGCTCCACGCGTGCTCGCAGCGCGCCGACCTGCTGTTCGTCCGGAAGTGCCTCCAGGCCTGCATGATCGACTCCAAGACGAACACGCGCGTCATGCAGCAGTCCCGCGAGCGCGAGGAGTGCCAGCTCCGGTGCGGTCACCAGCCGGAGATGGCGTCCTTCGTCCAGGCGTGCCTCGAGCGGGCCGCCCGCGTCGCCGCGGCCCCGGCGGCGGTGCGCTGACGGGCGTCGCTCGCCTGCTTTCGGGAGCGGGCGCGGCGCGCGCGGCGAGGATATGTCGAGCCGGCGTGACCGCGCCGCGGACCATCGATGTCGTCGGCCTCTGCGGGTGGGGGCGGCTCGCGGTCGACGCGACGCTCGGCCTCGCGCGCGTCGTCGAGGCCATGCACGCCGAGATCGCCCATCCTCCGTTCCTGCCGGGGAGGCGGCCCGGGGGGCGGACCCGGGGGATCACGGGCCTCGTGTACCGGAGCATCCGGGGCGGTACGCGCCTCGCCGGGCTCGCCTGCGAGGCCGGGCTCGCGCTCGCGGACCGCTGGCCGGCGGAGGGGAACCCGACGCCGCGCGCGGAGGCCGTCGTCGCGGCCCTCAACGGCATCGTCGGTGACCACCTCGCCGCCACCGGCAACCCGCTCGCGATCCCGATGCAGCTCCGGCGGGACGGGCGGCCGCTCGTCCTCGAGCGGCGCGTCCTGACCGGGGCGATCCCCGGGGCGAGCCGGCGGGTCGTCGTCCTCGTCCACGGCTTCTGCATGGACGACCGGAGCTGGGCGCGCGGGGGACACGACCACGGGGCCGCGCTCGCGCGAGACCTGGGCTGCACGCCGGTGTACGTCCGCTACAACTCCGGCCTGCACGTCTCCACGAACGGGCGCAGCCTCGCAGCGCTGCTCGAGGAGCTGGTCCGCGCGTGGCCGGTGCCGGTCGAGGCGCTCGCGATCGTCGGGCACAGCATGGGCGGCCTCGTGGCGCGGAGCGCGTGTCACCAGGCCGCCGCCGGCCTCGCCTGGCTCCGGCGGCTCGGCGCCCTGGTCTTCCTGGGCACGCCGCACCACGGCGCGCCGCTCGAGGTGGGCGGCCAGTGGCTGCACGCGATCCTCGGCGTGAGCCGGTACACCGCTCCCCTCGCGCTCCTCGGCCGGATCCGCAGCGCGGGCGTGACGGATCTCCGCCACGCGAGCCTGCTCGACGAGGACTGGCAGGGTCGCGACCGGTTCGCGCTCGGCCGGCGGCCGGCGGCCGTCCCGCTCCCGCCCGGCGTGTCGTGCCTCGCCATCGCCGGGCGCATGCGCCGCGCCGGCGCGGTGCTCGGCGACGGCCTCGTGACGGTGGACGGCGCCCTCGGCCGCCACCGCGATCCCCGCCGCGCCCTGGCGCTCGACGAGGCGCAGCGGTGGGTCGCGCAGGGCGTCGGTCACCTGGACCTGCTCGGAGACGCCGGGGTGTACGCCCGGCTCCGCGCCGCGCTCGCCCCGGGCGCGAGGGGCTCCTCGGGCTCCGGCGCCGCGCGCCGGCCGCGGACCCACCCCGCCCGGTGCGCGCCGACGAGCTCGCGGCGGCGCTCCGGGCCGACGTAACGTCGCGGCTCATGAGTCCGTCGCGCGCTCGCCCGTCCCTGCTCCGGATCGCCCTCCTGACCGCGGCGACCCTGGCCTGCTTCGCGGCCAACTCGCTCCTCTGCCGCGCGGCGCTCGGGCCCCGTCGCGCCGACCCGGCGACGTTCACGCTCGTGCGCATCGCGTCGGGCGCCGTGGTCCTGGCGCTCGTGCTCGCCGCGCGCCGCGCGCGACCCGCCGGCGGGACGCTCGGCTCGGCGCTGGCGCTCTTCGTCTACGCCGCCGCGTTCTCGCTCGCGTACGTCCGCATCGGCGCCGGCGTCGGCGCGCTGCTGCTGTTCGCGGCCGTGCAGGTCACGATGCTCGGCTGGTCCGCGGTCCGCGGCGTGCGGCCCCGGCCGCTGCAGGTCCTCGGCGTCGGGGTGGCGCTCGCCGGGCTGACGTGGCTGGCCGCGCCCGGCGCGAGCGCACCGGACCCGCGCGGCGCCGCGCTCATGCTCGCGGCGGGCGCCGCGTGGGGCGTGTACTCGCTCCGCGGCCGCGCGGCGGGCGACCCGCTCGCGACGACCGCGCACAACTTCCTCCTGTCCGTGCCGCTCGCCGTCGCCCTCGGGGTCGCGTACGCGCGCGGCGCCTCCGCGAGCCCGGCGGGCGTCGCGCTCGCGGTCGCCTCGGGGGCCCTCGCGTCGGGCGGGGGCTACAGCCTGTGGTACGCGGTCGTGCCCGCGCTGGGGGCGACCCGGGCGGCGGCGGTGCAGCTCGCCGTCCCGGTGCTCGCAGGCGCCGGCGCGACGGTGTTCCTCGGCGAGCAGCTCACGGCCCGCGTCGGCGTCGCCGCGGTGGCGATCCTCGCGGGGATCGCGGTCACGCTGCGGAGGTGAAGCGCCGGCGAGGTCTCCCGCGCGCGGGACGGTGTTCACCCGCGCCGCCGATCCCGGCGGCCGGTCGCCCGGCGGAGGGGCCGGCGCCCGGGCCGCCGCGAGGCCGGCTCCACGTGAGGTCCGATCGCGGTGCCCTCATCGGACGGCGATCCTCCGCGCGGGCGCGCCTATCGCATGCGGCGTGAGCCCGCCGCCCGACAGCGCCGCCCCGGGAACCGCCGAGCTCGGCGGTGGGGGCGGGCGCTCCGATCTCCTGAGCGCGCTGCGGCGGGAGCGGCTCGCCGCGAACCTCGTCGCGCTGCTCGGGGCCGAGGACCCGTCGATCGCCGACGACCTGCTCGCGCTCGGGGAGTGGAGGCGGGTGCCGGGCGGAGAGTGTCTCTTCCGGCAGGGGGAGCCGGGCGACAGCATGTACCTCGTCGTCACCGGCCGGCTGGTCGCCGTGCGGGAGGATCGCTCGGGCCGGCGGCGGGTGGTGGGCCAGATCCGGGCCGGCGAGAGCGTCGGCGAGATGGGCCTGCTGGCGCAGCAGCCCAGGACCGCCACGGTGCGGGCGTCGCGCGACAGCGCGGTGGTCCGGATCTCCGAGGGAGCGTTCCAGCGCGTCGTCGCCAGGCATCCCCAGCTCGTCGCCGGCACGGCGCGCCTCGTCATCCGCCGGACGACGGAGCTCATCGGCGGCGCCGCGGCCGTCGAGCGGGCAAGGAGCATCGTCGTCGTGCCGCTCCGGCCGGCCGCCGGCTGCGCGGAGTTCGTGGAGCGCCTCCGGCGCGCGCTGGAGCGCCGCGGCCCGACGCTCGTCGTCGATCGCGCGCGCGCCGACGCCGCGCTGTCGGCGCGCGGGATCTCGCCGGCGAGCAGCGACGACGCGCGCAACCTCGTACTGTCGAGCTGGCTCGACGAGCAGGAGCTCCGCCACGAGGCGCTCGTGTTCGAGACGGAGCGGATCGCCGATCCCTGGACGGAGCGTTGCCTTCGCCAGGCGGACGTCGTGCTCCTCCTGGCGCCCTTCGGAGAGTCGCCCGACGTCGACGAGGACGAGCGCCGGCTCGCGCGCGGCGACGGCGACGGACCGCGCCGCGAGCTCGTCCTGATCCATCCCGCTTGCGCGGCCCCGCCGGTCGGGACCGCGCGGTGGCTCGCGCCGAGGCGGGTGGCGCGCCATCACCACGTCCGGCGGGACCGCGACGACGACGTCCGGCGGCTGGCGCGGTTCCTCACCGGCGACGCCATCGGCCTCGTGCTCGGCGGCGGCGGCGCTCGCGGGTTCGCGCACCTCGGCGTGATCCGGGCGCTCCGGGAGGAGGGGATCCCGATCGACGCGGTGGGCGGCACGAGCCAGGGGGCCATCGCGGCGGCGACCGTCGCGATGGACTGGGACGACGCGACCATCGAGGAGGTGCACCGGCAGGGCTTCACGCGCCGCAACCCCATCGGGGACTGGGCGCTGATCCCGCACCTCGCGCTCGTGAAGGGCAGGCGCCTCGACGCGGCGCTCCAGCGCTGCTTCGGCGCGGTCGAGATCGAGGACGCCTGGCGCTCGTTCTTCTGCGTCTCGGCGAACCTCACGCTCGCGGAGCCCGCGATCCACCGGAGGGGCCCGGTCTGGAGAGCGCTCCGGGCCAGCGTCTCGCTGCCCGGCATCCTCCCGCCGGTGGTCATGGGGGAGCACCTGCACGTCGACGGCTCCCTCCTGGACAACCTGCCCATCGAGCCGATGCGCGGGAGCGGCGCGGGCCGGATCGTCGCCGTGGACCTCTCGGTGAGCAACGAGGGCGCCCGGCTCTCCGGCGGGAAGCTGCCGTCGCTCGTCGACGTGCTGAAGGAGCGGCTGCGCCCGGACGGGAGCCACCCGCGCGCGCCGGGCCTCGCGGCCATCCTCGTGAAGTCCGCGATGATGTCGAGCACGCAGCGCGCCCGCGAGCTCCGGCCCGGCGTCGATCTCTACCTCGCGCCGGAGCCCGCCGAGATCGGGTTCCTCGACTGGAAGGCGCTCGATCGCGGTATCGAGCTGGGCTACCGCTACGCCAGGCAGGAGCTGGCGCGCCGCGACGTCGGGCGGTGGCGGGAGGACGCTCGCCCTCTGCGCCCATGAGAGCGTGCGGCGCCGCTCTCAGCGCGCGGCGTCCGGCGACCACTCGAGGCGATACACCTCCACCGGCGAGGCCCTCCCGCGGAGCGCTCGCGCCCCGAGCGCGCAATAGCCGAACGACCCGCGCGTGCGCTCGAACGTGGTGGGGCCGACGTACACCGTCCCGGGTTCCGCGATGCTCTCGAGCCGCGAGGCGACGTTCACGGTGTCTCCGAGGACCGTGTACTCCATCCGCTCGGGAGAGCCGAACGTGCCGGCGGCGACGCGCCCCGTGTTCACCCCGATGCGGATCGCGAGGCGTCGATCCGGGGAGAGCCGGGTGTTCAGGTCCGCGAGGCGCTCGAGCATGCGGCACGCGCAGCGGACGGCGTGGTCCGCGCCCTCCGGGTCCGGCACCGGCGCGCCGAAGATCGCCATCAGGCCGTCCCCGATGAACTTGTCGAGCGTGCCCCTCTCCGCGAACACCGCGCGCGTCATCTCCCGGAAGTACGCCCGGAGCAGCTCGGTCAGCTCCGGCACCGGCAGCCGCTCCGTGAGCTCGGTGAAGCCGCGGATGTCCGAGAACAGCACGGTCACCTCCTCGCGGACGGACGAGCCGAGCGGATCGTCCTCCTGCCCCTCGTGGGCGAGGATCGCTTCGGCGACGGCGGGAGAGAAGTGCCGGAGCAGCTTCGAGCGCTGGAGATCCGCGGCGCGGGCGCGCTCCAGGTTCCGCGCCCGCTCGATGGCGAGCGCCGCCTGGTACGCGGCGACCGTCACGAGCTCGAGGTCGTCCGCGGTGAACGGCTCGACGACCGCGCGGTCGAGCACGAGGGCGCCGAGGATCCGGTTCTCGGCCCAGATCGGCACGCACGCGCAGGAGCGGATCCCGGCGAAGACGACCGACTGGCTCGTCGCGAACCGCTCGTCCTGCTGCGCGTCGAGCACCAGCAGGCCGGCGCGCGCCCGGACCGCGGCGGAGACGATCGTGGTCGACAGCCGCGGCGGCGCACCCGGCGGCTCGTGCGCCCGGGGCACCATGGCGCCGGTCTCGTCCATGAGCAGGAGCGTCGAGCGCTCGGCGCGCGCCTCCGACGCCACCGCCCGGAGCAGATGGGAGAGGCTGTCCTCGAGGGACGAGGCCTCCACGAGCGCCCTGCCGATGGCGTTCAGCACGGCGACCTGGCGTCGCGCCGACCCGGCAGCCGCGGTGGCCGCCTTGCCGCCGATCTCCCGCGCGACGTCCGCGAGGAAGCGGACCGCGGTGGCGTTCCGGGGGACGCCGCCGCGCGCGCGGCCTTCCTGCGCCGCGTTCCGGATCACCGCCTCGGTCTGGCCCAGACAGACGCGCGATCCGTCCCGGACGGGCGCCTCGCTGATCCGCCGGCCATCCAGGTACGTCCCGTTCCGGCTACCGAGGTCGACGATCCACCACTCGGCCCCGCGCCGCTCGAACCGGCAGTGCCGGCTGGAGATCCACGAGTCCGGGATGGCCGCGTCGCAGGTCTCCGCGCGCCCGACGATCGTCGGGTCGTGCTCGAGGAAGAACACCGTCCCCGCGCGGGCGCCGTTCGAGACGAACAGATCGGGCATGCGCGTCGGGAGTCGAATGCCCGCCGCGGCCGGCGCCCGCCACGAAAAGCGCTCGAGGGGGGCTCGCACCGCGGGGGCGCGCGATCACGACTCGACGATGAGCGGCCGCATCATGTCGTGCTCCTCGTGCTCGAGGATGTGGCAGTGCCACACGTACTCGTGGCCCCCGGTGCGCGGGCTCGGGGGCACCGAGAAGGGGACGTCCGGGAGATCGAATCGCATGATCACGGTGGTGCACTCGCCCGGGTTCATCCGCACGGTCTCCTTGAAGCCGCGCTCGTTCGCGTCCGGACCGCGCGCCGGGCCGGTGAAGGTCGGGGTGCCGTCCCAGAGCTCCGGATCGAACGGGCGACGCGAGAGGATCTGCACGTTGACGAGGTGGAAGTGGATGGGGTGCGTGTCGCCGGTGAGGTTGAAGACGTTCCAGACCTCGACGGAGCCCGCCGTCGGGTTCTCCGTGGCAGGGGCGGAGTAGTTCCGGCCCCACGTCGGGAGGCCCTGGGTGTCGAGCCCTGCCTGCTCGGCCGTGCCGAGCCGCTGGATCAGCCGGCCGAGGTCGTCGAAGTCCTCGTTCAGCGTCAGGTTGCGGACCCGGGCGCCGCGCGGGGAGAGCTTCTCGATGCGCGGCAAGATCGATCCTCCGCCGCGGCTGTGGTCCTCCGACGCGCCGCGCATCGCGTTGGCGCGGAGGACATCGAGCGTCCTCGGGTCGGCGCTCCCGACCCGCGGCACCACCCGGAACTGCAGGAGCGTGCGCGTGTTGGGGCCCTGTCCGAGCGGCGTGCTCGGGGCGCCTCCGATGGCGGTCTGGTCCGCGTCGCCGGTGAAGTAGTCGTTGCGCGGATCTCCGGACGGGAAGGGCGCCGGCGCGTCGGAGTAGAGGATAAGCTTCGCGCCGAGCGGGACGTCGGAGAAGTCGATGATGACGTCCGCGCGCTCGGCGGGCCCGAGGAGCAGCGTGTACCGGTTCGCGTTCCCGTTCTCGTCGAAGGTGATCTGCTGGGGAGGATCGTTCAGGAGGACCGGGAAAGGCAGGAAGCCGCCCTCGGTGCCGATCTGCACGAAGGCCGGCCCTGCCCTCGAGAGATCGGCCTCGCTCCCGCTCGCGTCCGAGTAATAGAGCTGCAGGTTCAGGAAGCGCGCGTTCGAGCCGTTCAGGATCCGGAACCGGTAGTGTCTCGGCTCCACCTCGAGGTACGGGTAGGCCGCGCCATTGACCATGCTCGTGTCGCCGAAGAACTCGGGCACCACCGACGGGATGGGTAGGGGCCCGCTGACGGCGCCCGGTGGGTCGTCGTCGGGGCCGTAATCCCACCGTCCGGTCGGATCGGAGGCCTTCTCGTAGCGGTATGGGTACCAGAGATCTCCGCGTCGGCCGAAGACGTAGTTGGGATCGCTCCCGTCGACGAACGACTTCTCCTGGATGATGAGCGGGATCTCCCGCGAGGGAATGAAGCTCGCGTCGATCAGTCCGAGCTCGACGTCGTCCCGCAGGATGTACGCGCTGGCGAGGCCGGCGTAGGCGTTGAGCCGGGTCGTGCCCAGGGCATGGTCGTGGTACCAGACGAGCCGCGCGCTCTGATCGTTCGGGTAGTAATAGGCCGCGGAGCCCGGGACCGGCCCGGCGTTCAGGAAGCTCTCGCCGTGCGCGCCCTCGGGCGTGAACCACGAGAACGGCCCGCCGTCGCTCGTCCAGGGCACGAACCCGCCGTGCAGGTGCGCGGTGATCCGGTTCTTCGGTCCCTCCGCCCCGGGGATGGTCGTGTCGACCGGGAGCGGATGCCCGCTGGGGAGGCGATTGAACAGGGTCAGGCGGACCGGCCGACCCTGCTTCGCGACGATGACGCCGCCGAGATAACGGTGGTTGGGGGACTGGCCAGCGGTGACGTCCGCATAGCCCCACAGGCGCGAGGGCGGCAGGTCGGGATGGAACGACTGCTCGAACTCGGCCGCCTCGAGCCGGTAATGGTCGGCGCCCGGGAACGTCGTCGTGTCCGGCGTCGCGACGGGGATCCCGGCCGGCCCGAGCCCGGGCAGCGCCTGGATGAACTTGCGGAGGTTCCGCGGGCTCTGCGAGTACGCCCAGGCGAACCTGGGGAAGACCGCGACCGCGGCCCCGCCGAGCACCGTCCATTTCAGGAATTGCCGACGCTGCATGACTCGACTCCTGCGTGAGCTGGCGACGATCCAGTTGCGCACATGGTCATCGACGCGCGAGGCCCTGGAGGCGAGGCCTTGCGGAGTGACTCGAACACACGCGACCGTCACGGAGCGTGATGGGGCCGGCACGGGGGTCAGCGATGTTTGACGCCGCCCCAGGACCCGGCTCACGCCTCGCCGTACGGGAAGCCCGGCGCCGGCTGCGTGGGCGTGACCTCGTGGAACCGCCGGAGGTCGAACAGCAGGTTCCCGTCCTCGGTCTCCGACAGCACGTCCGCGAGGCGCGCGCCCCAGGCGATCGCCGGGGCCAGCCACGTCCGCTGCGCGTGCACGTGCTGGCCGGACACCTCGTCGACCCCGTTCACCTCGAGCGTGAGCTCGACCTCGCCGGCCGCGAGCGACGCCGGCGTCTCCCCCAGGAGCGGGCTGCCCGGGCCGACCCGGTGCAGGACCAGCCAGGCCCGGGAGAGCGACGGCGCCCGCGACCGGACGAGCGGCAGGTCCAGGTAGCGGTAGATGGCGACGCCCTCGGGCGTGCGGGTCGTGCGGGAGAGCGTGAGCCGGAAGGCGACGTCGACGATCCGGCCGCGCCGCTCGTTGCCGACGCGGAACATCACCGTCGGCGTCCCGTCGAGCGGACCGAACGCCACGCGGGAGGAGAACGCGACCCGCGCCCGCGTCTGCGAGAAGCGCGCGAACACGAGCCCGGTCGCGAGCGCGGTCGCCACGAGCCCGGCGACCGACTCGGCGACGACGAGCGCGTTCGCCGCGCGCGTGACCGGGTACATCGCGCCGTACCCGATGGTGCCCATGGTCTGGATGCTGAAGAAGAACGCGTCGAGGAACGAGCCGGGGGCGGCGTTCGCGATGCCCCCCGTCGCGAGGTACAGCCCGGCGAAGAGCGTGTTGAGCGCGAGGTACGCGACGACGATGAAGCCGAGCGCGGCCCACCCCGGCACGCGCAGCAGGCCGTGGTACAGGTCCCGGAGGTTGAAGGGCGGACCGCCGACCACGCGGACCTCGTAGCCCTCCGCCCGGTAGACCTCCCGATGGTCGAAGACGCGCATGGGCGGAGTCATGGCGGCCAGGCGGCGCGGGTGCACGGCCGGGCGTGCCGCACGCCGTCGAGGGCCGCGGCCGGCGTGCGACCGCGGCCGGCGGGAGCTAGACGAGGTCCGTGTCCACCGCGTGGTCCGTCCGTTCGTTCGCGAGCGCCGCCGCTGCCATCCTTGCCCTCGCCGCACCGGCGCGCGCGCTGGGCGGACACGGGCACCCCTCGGGCGCAGAGCCGCCGTCGCCCATGATCTCGCGCGTCGAGCCGCGGTCGGGTCCCTCGACCGGCGGCACCCGGATCACCATCACGGGCTTCAACCTCGCCCCGGGCGCGATCGTGAAGGTCGGCGGCGTCGCGGCGACGGGCGTCGAGGCGGTGGGCCCCGGGAAGCTGGTCGCGGTGACGGGCCCGCACCCGCCGGGCCGCGTCCTGGTGTCCGTGACCAACCCGGACGGCAGGACCGGGTCCAGGGGCTGGAGCTACCGGTACGTGGCGGCCGCGCCCTAGGTGTGGGACCGGTCCTACGGCGCGGCGGCGACGCGCGACCTACCGGACCAGCGGGTGATCGACCACGGCCAGCGGGCCGGTCCGGGGCACGTACGTGACCGTCCGGACGCCGAGCACCTTCCCGAGCCGCTCGGCAGGGACCTTCATCGGGCCGGGCGCGGGCGCCGTGCCCGGCGCGGGCTGCGGAAAGGCCGTGGAGGCCGCGGTGTGGAACGTGATCTGCCCCTCGACCTTCTGGAGGATCTGGTGGATGTGACCGTTGAGGACCGTCACCGAGCCGAAGCGCCGGAGGAGCGCGAGCGCCTGCTCCCCGTCGGCGGTGGTCCAGCCCCACGCGGGGTAGACCGACCAGAGCGGCACGTGCGCGTACACCACCACGGGCGTGCTCGCCGCGACGCCCTCGAGGTCGCCGCGCAGCCAGGCGAGCTGGTCGGCGCCGAGGATCCCGAGCCCCTCGCCCTTGTACGAGAGCACGTTCACGAGGCCGACGAAGTGCACGCCGGCGAGGTCGAAGCTGCGCCAGCCCTGGCCGGTGGTGCCCCGGCCGAAGCGCGCGAAGAACTCCTTGCCGCCGTCGACGAAGACATCGTGCTCGCCGGGCGTGAAGAAGGTCTCGCCGGCGCGCACCTCCTTGAGCCGCTCCGCGACGAGGTCGAACGCCCCCGCCTTCTGCGCGTGCGAGAGGTCGCCGGTGTGCAGCAGGAGGGCCGGCGCGGGCGCCACCTCCCGGATCCGCGCGATGGCCTGCCCGAAGCTCGCCATCGCCTCGGGGTTGGCCTCCCCCTTGAACCCCACGTGCGTATCGCTGATCTGGACGAACCGGAACGCATCGCGCGCGAGCGGGGGAGCCTGCTCGTCCGCGAGGGCCCGCGACCGGAGCAGGCCGCCCTCCAGCGTCCACACGACCCCCGTCCCCGCCCACGCCATGCACCGGAGGAACGTCCTGCGTCCGTGACCCCGCTCGTCGCTCATGGCCGCCTCCTCACTGCACCACGACCGTGCCGGTCATCGTCGGGTGGAGCGCGCAGTGGTACGGGAACGAGCCCGGCGCGTCGAAGGTGAAGGTGTACGTCTCGCTCGTGTCGATCCCGCGCGAGGCGAACGCGCCGCCGTCGGACGTGACGGTGTGCGGATCGTCGTCCTCGTTCACCCAGCGCACCGTGGCGCCGCGCGGGACGGTGACGGTCTGGGGCAGGTAGCGGTGCGCGGAGATGCGGACCTCGCGCGGCGAGGCCTGGCCGGGGCCGGCGTCGCCGGCGGCGGCGATCAGGAGGCCGGCGCAGGCTGCCACGGCCAGCGTCCGGATCCTCGATGCGGTTCGGGTGGGGATCATTTGCGTGTCTCCCTTCGTCGGGTCGTCGACGTGGCGGACGCCGAACCGCGCCGACGGTTCCGGCGCGCCCCCGATGGACCGCGCCGGAACCGCCGCCCGCGGGCTCCACTCGATCCTGGCGAGGCGGCGTGCGGCTACGCCCTCGTCTCCGACGTGGACTCGGCGGAGCTCGAGCTCGTGGCGAAGGCACCGTGGAGATTCGCGGGCCGGCAGGCCCCGAGCACGACGCCCGACCGCCCGGGCACGACGACCTCGAGCGGCGCGCCGGCTCCGCCCGATGCGCGCGCGCCCGCCGCGCCCACCTCCAGCAGGCACGGCGGCGCCGCCCGCGGGAGGGGCACGCTCGCGCGAGCGGCCGCCGTGCCGGCGTTGACGGCGACGATCACCGTCTCGCCACCGGCGACGCGCTCGAACACGAGGAGGTCGCCGGCCGCGTGGAGGGGCCGAAGCGTTCCGCGGCGGAGCGGGGCGTTCGCGCGGCGCACGGCGGCGAGGCGGCGGTGCAGGTCGAGGAGGGCGAGGTCCCAGCGCTCGTGCGACGGGTAGCCACCGCGCGACGCCGGCGGGAGGCCGCCCTGCATCCCGACCTCGTCGCCCGCGTACAGGCACGGCGCCCCGGGCAGCGTGAAGAGGAGCAGCGCCCCGAGCTCGACGCTCGCGCGGTCGCCGCCCGCGACCGTGAGGAAGCGCGCGGTGTCGTGGGTGCCGAGGAAGTCGAGCTGCGCGAGCGGGATGGGCCAGGGATGGCGCGCGACGAGCCCCTCCACCTCGCGCGCGAACCCCGCCGCGTCGAGCGGGACCTGGGGCGGGGTGCCGGGGACGAGGTGCTCCGGCCGGATCCGTGCGCCGGCCGCGAAGCGGTGGATGGCGCCCATGAGCGGGTAGTTGGTGGCGCCGTCCCACTGCGTGCCGTCGAGCCACGCCGAGGCGTCCGTCCAGCACTCGCCGAGGAGGTACGCGTCCGCGCGGACGGCACGGGCGCGCCGGCGCAGCTCGCGCCAGAACGCGACGTCGCCGACGCCCGCGGGCGCGTCGAACCGCCATCCGTCCACGCCGCGCCGGAGCCAGTGCTCGACCACCGAGAGGACGTGCTCGCGCACCGGCGGGTGGTCGTGCGCCAGCTCCGGCATGGTGCGGTTCCCGTTCCAGCAGGCGTAGTTCGCGGGGCGCGACGGATCGAAGGGCGAGAGCGGCCAGCCCGCGATCCGGAACCACCGGCGCCACGGAGACCGCTCGCCGTACTCCAGCACGTCGAGGAAGGGCGGGAACCCGAGGCCGACGTGGTTGAACACGCCGTCGAGCACGACCCGCAGGCCGCGCGCGTGCGCCGCCGCGAGCAGCGCGTCGAACGCCGCGTCGCCGCCGAGCAGCGGCTCGACGCGGAGGTGGTCGATCGGCTTGTACCGGTGATGCGTCGTGGACGGCCAGATCGGCGTGAGGTACAGGGCGTCCACGCCGAGCGCGAGCAGATGGTCGAGGCGCGCCGCGAGACCGCGCAGCGTCCCGCCCTTGTAGGCCCGGTGCGCCGGCGGAGCGTCCCACGGCTCGAGCGCGCCGTCGTCCCACGGGTGCGGGCTCGGCTCGGGATCGCGCGCGAACCGGTCGGGGTTCACGGCGTAGAACACCGCGTCGTGCACCCAGGCCGGAGGTCCGAGGTCCACTGGCTCAGCCCGGGTCGGCGCCGTGGACCCTGCGGTACTCGGCGAGGACGCGCACCGCGCTCAGCTCCGGGTGCGCCAGCTCGTCGGAGGCGATGCACAGGCCTGCCACGATGGTCCCGAGGCGCAGCGCGACCGGCCACGAGCGTCCGAGGAGCCACCCGTGGAGCACGCCCGAGAAGAAGGCGTCCCCGGCGCCGTTCGTGTCGCGCCGCTCGAACCCCGGCGCGATGGGCGTCTCGATCCAGGTCCCGTCCGACGTGAGCGCCGTCGAGCCGTCCCGCCCGTGCGTGCAGACCACGAGCCGCTTCCCGGCCGCGATCAGCCGCTCCATCCACGGCCGGTGGTCCGGCAGCGCGTCGGAGCTCATGAACAGGTAGTCGGCGGCCTCGACGAAGTCCCGGTGGTACGCGTCGCGCCCGTTCCAGTCGTGGACGTCGCACCAGATCGGCTTCCCGGCGCGGCGCAGGGCCGGGACGAGGCGCCGGCAGTAGTTGTTGATGTTCAGCGCGATCGCGTCCTGGGACGGGAAGAGCCGCTCGAGGCGCGCCTGGTCGAACCGGGGCTCCTGGGTCGCGTACGCGACGTAGATCGAGATCCGGCCTCCGTCGGCGTCCATGAGGTTCACGTGGCGCTCGGTGCCGGCCGGATCGGGATCCCAGAGGAGCGTGACCCCGGCGCGCGCGAGCGCCTCCCGCACGCGCGCCCCCGGGACGTCGTCGCCGAGCATGGCGTGGAACGTCACGTCGACGCCGAGCCCCCGGAGGTTCAGGGCCTTGCCTGCGCCGGTCGCGCCCACGGCCTCGTGGGAGCCGCGACTGAACACGGTCTGCGAGCGCGGCTCGGGGAACCGGTCCAGGCGGATCATCGTGTTCCAGGCGGCGCCGCCCAGGACCAGGACCTTCGCCACGGCGAGTCCTCCGCCGGATCGCCCGCTCCGGCCTCCCCGCCATCTTAGCGGGTGCGGGGCGCGCCGGAGCGCTCCCGCGGGGGCCGCCGCGCGGCGCGGCCGGAACAAGGGCGACCGCCCAGCGCTCGTGCGCGCAGCACGCTCGAGCGCCGGGCTCGCTCTGCGGGGGCACCCGCGCGCGACCGGCGAGCCGGGCCCCGGAGCTGGTATCTCAGGTGGACACCACGGGAGTCGCCCATGCCCTCGCCCCTCATCTTCCGGTGCCCGCGCTGCGGCGCCATGAACCGGATGACGCTGCTCGTCACCGATCGCCAGGCGGTGTGCGGGAAGTGCAAGTCGGACCTCGACACGTCCGGCACCCCCGAGCACGTCGACCTCGCCGCCCTCGAGGGCGCCATAGCGTCCAGCCCGGCGCCGGTGATCGTGGACTTCTGGGCGCCCTGGTGCGCGCCGTGCCGCGCGTTCGCACCGGTGCTCGAGCGCTTCGCGCGGGAGCAGGCAGGGCGCTTCGTGGTCCTCAAGCTCGACACGGAGGCGCAGCCCGCCGCCGGCGCGCGGTTCGGGATCCAGGCGATCCCGACGCTCGTCGTGTTCCGCGATGGCCGCGAGGTGGAGCGCGTCTCGGGCGCGCTGCCGCTCGAGGAGCTTCGCCGGTTCGCGGTCGCTGCGGCGGCGAGCGTCTCGGCGTGAGCGCGGACGTCGGCGGCCAGAGACACCAAGGGCCCTGACAACGAAGCTTCAGGGCCCGAGGCGGTCGGCTGTTCGCCGCGAGCCCGGCGCGCCTTGGGGGCACGTCGAGTACGGCGGTGGTCGGTCGCTCGCGCCCTGCACAGTCGGCCGAGGCGGGAACGCTGGCAACCGACAACCATTGAGTAGGGCCGACGCGCACCGTGCTCAACCGCCTCGTTGGGGGTCAAACGGCGTTCCGGCGCGCGGGCTCAGCAGATCCTGGGCAACGCCTCGCCGAACGGGAGATCGAGGATGCGCCGGCCGCCGATGGGCGTCCGGAGCGTGACCATCCCCCGGTGCTCCCCGGTGACCGTCCCGATCCGCGCCGCCTCGCGGCCGAGCGGGTCGGAACGCATCGCGTCGAGCGCGCGCGCGGCGCCCTCCTCCGGCACGAACGCGACCACCTTGCCCTCGTTCGCGACGAGCAGCGGGTCGAGCCCGAGCAGCTCGCACGCACCGCGCACCGCGTCCCGCACCGGGATCGCCCGCTCGTCCACCTCCACCCCGACGCGGGCGCGCGAGGCGATCTCGACGAGCGTCGCCGCGACGCCTCCGCGGGTGGGGTCGCGCATGGCGTGGACGTCCGGGAATGCCTCGAGCACCGCGGCGATCAGCCGGTGGAGCGGCGCGGTGTCGCTCCGGACGTCGCCGCCGAACGCGATGCCCTCGCGCTGCGAGAGGATCGCGACGCCGTGGTCGCCGATGGGACCGGACAGGAGGACGGCGTCTCCGGGCGCGACGCGGCGCGACGACAGGCTCGCCCCCGGGAGCGGGACGCCGATCCCGGCGGTGTTCACGAAGAGCTTGTCGCCCTTGCCGCGGTTCACGACCTTGGTGTCGCCGGTGACCACGAGCACGTCGGCCGCCTCCGCGGCGCGGCGCACCGACGCGATCACGCGCTCCAGCTCCGCGAGGGGCAGCCCCTCCTCGAGGATGAACGCGAGCGACAGGAAGAGGGGCCGCGCCCCGCCCACGGCGAGGTCGTTCACGGTGCCGTTCACCGCCAGCTCGCCGATGTCGCCCCCGGGGAAGAAGAGGGGCGTCACGACGTAGGAGTCGGTGGTGAACGCGACGCGGCCGCCGCCGACCGGCAGGAGCGCCTGGTCGTCGAGCGGCTCGAGGAACCGGTTGCGGAACGCGGGGAGGATCAGCTCCTCGACCAGGCGGGCGGTGAGCTTCCCGCCGCTCCCATGGCCCATCAGGATCTCCTTCGCGTCGGCGATGGGGATCGGGCAGTCGGTGAACGGTGCCGTCGCGTCAGAGGACATCGTCCTCTCCCAGGGCCACGTGCACCTCGTCCCAGAGCAGGTGCAGGAGGACCGTGTGCGTCTCCTGGACGCGGTGGATCGACCACGTCTTCACCACGAAGCAGTGATCGCAGACGTCCGGCATGCGGCCGCCGTCGCGGCCGGCGAAGCCGATGGTGAGGAGGCCCAGCTCCCGCGCCCGCTTGAGCGCGCGGTTCACGTTCGCGGACGCGCCGGACGTCGAGATCCCCAGCGCGGCGTCGCCCGGGCGGCCGAGCAGCTCGAGCTGATCGACGAAGACGCGGGAGAAGTCGGTGTCGTTGCCGATCGCGGTGAGCGTCGTCCCGTCCGTGGTGAGCGCCAGCGCCGGCAGCGCGCGCCGCTTCTCGACGATGGGGTGCACGAACTCGATCGCGACGTGGGCCGCGTCGGCGGCGGACCCGCCGTTGCCCATCACGAGGAGGCGCCCGCCGGCGCGGAACCGCTCCGCGAGCGCGCGGACGCAGGCCTCGAGGGCGCCGGCGCTCTCCTCGAAGAACCGGAGCTTCACCTCCGCGCTCTCGCGCGCCTTCCTGAGGATGGCGTCCCTCATCCCGGGACCTCTCGCGCCGCCTCGGACTCGAGGTAGCGCCCGTACTGGTAGTAGGCGGCGCACGCCCCCTCGGACGACACCATGGTCGCGCCGAGCGGGGTCTGGGGGGTGCACTGCCGGCCGAAGGCGGGGCAGTCGCACGGCTTCTTCAGGCCGCGGAGGATCTGGCCGCTGATGCAGAGGGGCGACTCGCGCGTCACGATGTCGTCCACCTCGAACAGCCGCTCGGCGTCGTGCGCGCGATACTCGTGGGCGAGCTTGAGGCCGGACTTCGGGATGGAGCCGACCCCGCGCCACTTGCGGTCCGACACCTCGAACACCTCGAAGACGAGGTCGCGGGCGGGCCGGTTGCCCTCCGCCGACACGGCGCGGACGTACTGGTTCTCGAGCTCGGCCCGGCCCGCCTCGAGCTGGCGCACCGTCATCCAGATCCCCTCGAGCAGGTCGAGGGGCTCGAACCCGGTGATCACCATCGGAACGCGGTAGCGCTCCGAGAGCGACGCGTACTCGCGGAACCCCATCACCGCGCAGACGTGGCCCGGCCCGAGGAACGCCTGCACGCGGTTGCCGGCGGACTGGAGGATCGTGGCGATGACCGGCGGGACCAGCACGTGGGAGACCAGCATGGAGAAGTTCGTCACGCCCTCGCGCCGGGCGCGCCACACCGCCATGGCGTTCGCCGGCGCGGTGGTCTCGAACCCGACCGCGAAGAAGACGACCCGCCGCGACGGGTTCTCCCTGGCGATCCGGAGCGCGTCCAGCGGCGAGTAGACGACCCGCACGTCCGCGCCCTGGCCGCGGAGGTGGAGGAGGTCGCCGCGCGAGCCCGGCACGCGCAGCATGTCGCCGAACGAGGTGAACACGACGTCCGGGCGCGAGGCGATGGCGTGGGCGCGATCGATCATCTCGAGCGAGGTGACGCACACCGGGCAGCCCGGGCCGTGCACGAGCTCGACGGCGGGCGGGATCACCCGGTCGATGCCGTAGCGGACGATGGAGTGGGTCTGCCCGCCGCAGACCTCCATGATCACCCACGGCCGCGTGACCGTCTCCGCGATGCGCTCGGCGAGCTTCGCCGCGAGGGCGGGGTCGCGGTACTCGTCGACGTACCTCATGAGCCGGGCTCCGGTCCGGGCCGGTCCGCCGTGAGCTCGGCGGTGTGACCCATCACGTCGAGGGCGCGGTAGGCGCGCAGCGCCTCCTCGCGGTCGACCTTCGAGATCGCGAAGCCGACGTGCACGAGCACGAAGTCGCCCACGTCGGCGTCGGGCAGGCACTCGAGGCACACCTCGCGGGAGATGCCCGCGAAGCGCACGTCGGCCATGCGCACGCCTTCGTCGCGCCGGACGCTCACCACCTCACCGGGGATCGCGAGGCACATGCGCCGCCCCTCCTCCGCGCGCGAGGCGGTGGGCCGCGATGGCGGCCTGCCCGAGCGCGATGCCGCCGTCGTTCGGCGGGACCTTCCCGTGTCGCAGCACCTCGAACCCCGCGCCGGCGAGCAGCGCCGCGCAGCGCTCCGAGAGCCGCCGGTTCTGGAAGCAGCCGCCGGAGAGGGCGACCGTGCCGAGCCTCGTCTCCTCGCGGGCGCGCCCGCAGGCGGCGCCGACGGCGCGCGCGAGCGTCTCGTGGAAGCGCGCGGACGCGGAGGCAGCCCCCGCGCCGCCCCGCAGCTCGGCCGCGAGCGCCCGGACCATGGGTCGGAGGTCGACCTCCGTGCCGGCCCGGCCAGGGGCGAGGGCGAACGGGTAGGGGGCCGCCTCGCCCGGCGCCGCGACCCCCTCGAGCTCGACGGCGGCCTGGCCCTCGTAGCTGATCTCGTCGCGGACGGCGCAGAGCGCGGCGACCGCGTCGAACCAGCGTCCCGCGCCGGTGGCGCGCGGCGACGCGACCCCGCGCGCGAGCAGGTCGCAGACCGCGGCGAGGCGCGGCGGCGGGATCCGCGCGAGCAGGTCGAGCGGCTCGCCGGCGTCGAGGAGCGCCGCGCAGGCGAGCCGCCACGGCGCGCGGATGGCCGCCTCGCCGCCCGCGAGCGCGATGGGGCGGAGCCAGGCGAGGCGGCGGAACCCGCGGAGATCCACCGCCAGGACCTCGCCGCCCCAGAGGTCGCCGGCGGGGCCGCAGCCCGTGCCGTCGAAGGCGATCCCGAGGACCGGCCCCCCGCGGCCGTGCTCCGCGAGGCAGGCGGCGACGTGCGCGTGGTGGTGCTGCACCGGGACGCGCGGGAGGCCGCTCGCGAGCGCCCAGCGCGTGGACGCGTAGTCCGGGTGGAGGTCGTGGGCGACCGCCTCGGGGCGGACGCCGAGCAGGCGCGGCAGGCGCTCGATCACCTCGGCGAAGAAGCGGTGCGTCTCGACGTTCGAGAGGTCGCCGAGGTGCGGCGAGAGCACCGCCTCTCCGCCGCGCGCCAGGCACACGGTCGCCTTGAGCTCCGCCCCGACCGCGAGCAGCGGCGGCGCGGCGTCGAGGAGCGGCACGGGCTCCGGGACGAACCCGCGGGCGCGCCGGAGGATCAGCGGCCGGCCGTCGACGACCCGGACCACCGAGTCGTCCGCCCGTGCGTGGATCTCGCGGTCGTGCAGCAGGACCGCGTCGGCGAGCGGCGCGAGCCGCTCGAGCGCCTCGGCGTCGCTCCGCGCGATGGGCTCCTCCGAGACGTTGCCGCTCGTCATGACGAGGAGCCGCGGGCCGTCGGCGAGCAGCAGGTGGTGGAGGGGCGTCGGCGGCAGCATGAGGCCGAGCTCGGGGAGGCCCGGCGCGACCGACGGTGCGACGCCGGCGCCGAGGCGCGCCGGGAGGAGCACGATCGGCCGCGCCCGCGAGGCGAGGAGCGCCGCTCCGGCCTCGTCGACCTCGGCGACCGCGCGGGCCTCCGCCAGGTCGCGCGCCATGATCGCGAACGGCCGGTGCGGCCGGCGCTTCGCGACCCGGAGCCGCGCCACGGCGGCCTCGTCGCGCGCGTCGGTGGCGAGCAGGTAGCCGCCGAGCCCCTTCACCGCGACCACACCGCCTCCGCGGAGCACGGCCACGGCCGCGGAGACCGCGGCGTCTCCGGTCGCGGCCGGCCGCCCCGGAGCGCGAAGCTCGAGCCGCGGGCCGCAGGCTGGGCACGCGTTGGGCTCGGCGTGGAACCGCCGGCTCCCCGGGTCCTCGTACTCGGCGCGGCAGGCCGGGCACAGCGCGAACCGGTCCATCGTGGTGCGCGCGCGGTCGTACGGCACGTCGCGGACGATGGTGTAGCGCGGCCCGCAGTCGGTGCAGTTGACGAACGGGTAGCGGTGCCGCCGATCGCCCGGATCGCCGAGCTCGCGCAGGCATTCGTCGCAAGTGGCCGCGTCGGACGGGATCGCGGCGCGCGCCGCGAGCCCCGTCGCGCTCGCGGCGACGCGGAACCCCGCCTCGCCGAGCGGCGCGAGCGGCGCGACCTCCACCGCGTCGATGCGGCAGAGCGGCGGCGCCCGCGCCCGGAGCAGGCCGGGGAAGGCCTCGAGCGCCTCGGGCGCGCCCTCGACCTCGATCCACACCCCGTCGTCGTCGTTCCGGACGAGCCCGGCGAGCCCCGCGTCGCGCGCGAGGCGGAACACCGTCGGCCGGAAGCCGACCCCCTGCACCGCGCCCCGCACGCGGATCCCGCGCCGCATGGCCGTCCGTGGTCCGACCTCTCGCTCCGTCGCCCGCATCGTGCGCGTGGTCCTGCCTCAAGGTTGCGCGGGGCCGGACGCTCCGCGAACCCCCCGGGTCGGCCGGGCCGCGGCCTTGCCCGCGGCGGCCCGAGGGGCCACGTCTCCCTTGCATGCACGAGCTCGCCATCGCGGAGAGCGTGGTCGATGCCGTCGGAGAGCGGGTGGGCGGCGCGCGCGTGACGCGCGTCCTCGTCGAGGTAGGGCGGCTCACCTGCGTGGAACCGGACGCGCTGAGGTTCTGCTTCGAGGCCTGCGCGCGCGGCACCGCGCTGGAGGGCGCCGCGCTCGAGATCGTCGAGGTCTCCGCCCGCGCGACGTGCCGGACGTGCGGCGCGCGGGATGCCGAGGTCGACGCCCGCGTGCCGCTCTGCGCCTGCGGGAGCGCGGACCTCGAGCTCGTCGCGGGCGACCGCCTCCTCGTGCAGGCGGTGGAGGTCGCCTGACATGTGCGCGACGTGTGGCTGCTCGGGGACGGCGGGCGCGGAGCACGGGGCCGGCGACGAGCACGCGCACGTCGCGCCGCACGTCCACCCGCACGGGCACGAGCACGCGCCCGGCGCGCCGTGGCGGGCGGCGGCCTCCCCGCGGCTCCTCCGCCTCGAGCAGGAGGTGCTCGGGAAGAACGACCGGATCGCCGCGGAGAACCGCGCGTGGCTCGCCACGAAGCGGGTGACGGCGCTGAACCTCGTGAGCTCCCCCGGCGCAGGGAAGACGACGCTCCTCGAACGCACGCTCCGCGCGCTCGCCGGCGAGGTGCCGATCTCCGTCGTCGAGGGCGATCAGGAGACGCCGCTCGACGCCGAGCGGATCCGTGCGACCGGCTGCCCCGTCGTCCAGATCAACACCGGGCGCGGGTGCCACCTCGACGCGGCGATGATCGCGGACGCGCTCCGGAGGCTCGCGCCGCCGGCGGGGTCGCTGCTCTTCGTCGAGAACGTCGGGAACCTCGTCTGCCCGGCGCTCTTCGACCTCGGCGAGCGCGCGAAGGTGGTGATCGCGTCCACGCCGGAGGGCGAGGAGAAGCCGCTCAAGTACCCGCACATGTTCCGCGCGAGCGCCCTGATGCTGCTGAACAAGGTCGACCTGGTCCCGCACGTCGGGTTCGACGTCGCGCGGTGCCTCGCAAACGCACGTCAGGTGAACCCGCGCCTGGAGGCGATCCCGATCTCGGCGACGCGCGGCGACGGCCTCGACGCGTGGCTGGCGTGGCTGCGGACGCGGCTCGGCGCGGCGAGCGGGCGCTGACGCCGCGGGCGCCCGGACCGCCCTGCGTTGCGGCCCCACGGCGACGTACTCACGTTTCCGGGCGACATCCGCGGGAGGCCGGGCATGGCGCGCACGAGGTCGGGCGTGGACGAGGTCCACATCCTGTGGATCTCGGAGGGGATGAGCTGCGACGGCGACACGGTCTCCGTCACGGCGGCGACCAACCCGGCCATCGAGGACGTCGTGCTCGGGCTCGTCCCCGGGCTCCCGAAGGTCCACCTGCACAACAAGGTGCTGGACTACTCGCTCGGCGGCGAGGACTACCTCGCGGTGTTCCGCAAGGCGGCTCGCGGCGAGCTCGAGCACCCGTTCGTGCTCGTGATCGAGGGCTCCATCCCGAACGAGCACGTGAACGGGGACGGCTTCTGGACGTCGTTCGGGAACCGGCCGGACGGCCAGCCGAAGACGCTGAACGAGTGGATCGACGAGCTCGCGCCGAAGGCCTGGGGCGTCGTGGCGGTGGGCACCTGCGCGACCTACGGCGGCATCCACGCGATGGCCGGGAACCCCACCGGCTGCATGGGGCTCGCCGACTACCTGGGCTGGGACTTCCGGAGCGCAGGCGGCCTCCCGGTGGTGAACGTGCCGGGCTGCCCCGTCCAGCCGGACAACTTCATGGAGACGCTGACCTGGCTCCTCTACCAGGCGGCCGGCCTGAACCCGATCATCCCGCTCGACGAGCAGCTCCGGCCCACGTGGCTCTTCGGGAAGACCGTGCACGAGGGCTGCGACCGCGCCGGCTACTACGAGCAGGGCGACTTCGCGCTCGACTACAACTCGCCCAAGTGCCAGGTGAAGGTCGGCTGCTGGGGGCCGGTGGTCAACTGCAACGTCCCGAAGCGCGGCTGGATGAACGGGGTCGGCGGCTGCCCGAACGTGGGCGGCATCTGCATCGGCTGCACGATGCCCGGCTTCCCCGACAAGTTCATGCCGTTCATGGACCAGCCGCCCGGGGCCGCCGTGTCGAGCAGGCTCATCCGGACCTACGGCCGGCTCATCCGCACGCTCCGGAGCATGACGAACGACACCGTGAGCCAGGAGCCGCGCTGGCGGCACGACCGGGCCGAGCTGACGACCGGCTACGACCCGCGCTGGTCGACCGGCGGGGCCGGCGCGCGCAGCTACCGGGAGCACGAGCGGGAGCTCCACGCCAGCCACCCGGCGACGGCGAGCGGCCCCGAGCCGCGCTGAACGCAGCACCCGGACCAGGGGAGGGGAGATGGAACCGACCGTCGGCGCGCAGCCCGAGCGCAAGCTCGTCGAGATGGCGTGGGACCCGATCACCCGGATCATCGGCAACCTGGGCATCTACACGAAGATCGACTTCGCGAACCGGGAGGTGGTGGAGTGCAAGAGCACCTCGTCGCTCTTCCGCGGCTACAGCGTGTTCATGCGCGGGAAGGACCCGCGCGACGCCGGCTTCATCACGAGCCGGATCTGCGGGATCTGCGGCGACAACCACACCACCTGCTCCGTCTACGCGCAGAACATGGCGTACGGCATCAAGATGCCGCCGCTCGCCGAGCTGATCGTCAACCTCGGCGAGGCCGCCGAGTACATGTTCGACCACGCCATCTTCCAGGACAACCTGGTGTTCGTGGACTTCTGCGAGCGGATGGTGAAGGAGACGAACCCGAAGCTGCTCGAGCAGGCGGAGCGCACGCCGGCGCCGCACGCGGACGTCCACGGCCACCGCACGATCGCGGACATCATGCGGTCGTACAACCCGTTCCAGGGCGCGATGTACCGCGAGGCGCTGCAGATGAGCCGCCTCACGCGCGAGATGTTCTGCCTGATGGAGGGTCGCCACGTCCACCCGTCGACCGTGTACCCCGGCGGCGTCGGCACCGTGGCGACCCCGCAGGTGTTCACCGACTACCTGTCCCGCCTGCTCAGGTTCCTCGACTTCGCGAAGAAGCTCGTCCCGCTGAACGACGACCTGATCGACTTCTTCTACGAGGCGCTCCCCGGGTACGAGAAGGTCGGCCTCCGCCGGACCCTGCTCGGCTGCTGGGGCTCGTTCCAGAACCCCGACGTCTGCGACTACAAGTACAGGACGATGACGAAGTGGGGGCGCGCGATGTACGTGACCCCGGGGATCGTCGTCGACGGGAAGCTGGTCACCACCGACCTCGTCGAGATCAACCTCGGGCTCCGGATCCTGCTCGGCAGCTCGTACTACGACGACTGGGAGCAGGAGCAGACCTTCGTGCAGGAGGATCCGCTCGGGAACGCCATCGACAAGCGGCACCCCTGGAACCAGACGACGCTCCCGAAGCCGCAGAAGCGGAACCTCGAGGACGGGCCGTACAGCTGGGTGATGAGCCCGCGCTGGTTCGACGGGAAGGACCACCTGGCGCTCGACACCGGCGGCGGGCCGCTCGCCCGGCTCTGGGCGACGGCGCTCGCCGGCCTCGTCGACACCCCGTACGTGAAGTCCACCGGCCGGAGCGTGACCATCGACCTGCCGCGGAGCGCGAACTACCCCGAGCGGCGCTACGAGTGGCGGATCCCGGAGGCGGGCGCGAACACGCTCGAGCGCACGCGCGCCCGCGCGTACTTCATCGTGTACGCCGCGGCGATGGCGATGCACTTCCTCGAGCGCGCGATGGACCTCGTCCGCCAGGGCGACGTGAAGGTGTTCGAGGACTTCGCCGTCCCGGACGACGGGATCGGCTGCGGGTTCCACGAGGCGGTCCGCGGCGTGCTCTCGCACCACCTCGTCGTCCGCGACGGGAAGATCGCGAACTACCACCCGTACCCGCCCACCCCCTGGAACGCGAGCCCGCGCGACGAGTACGGGACACCGGGGCCCTACGAGGACGCCGTGCAGGGGCTGCCCATCTTCGAGGAGAACGGGCAGGAGTCGTTCAAGGGCATCGACATCATGCGGACGGTGCGGAGCTTCGATCCGTGCCTGCCCTGCGGCGTCCACATGTACCTGGGGAAGGGCCGGGTCCTCGAGCAGCGGCACTCGCCGATGCTCGGGCTCGGCGCGAGGTGACGCCATGGCGCGCAAGTCGAGGTGGTTCGCGAACCTGCGGGTGGGGAGGCGCGACGTCGCGCCGACCGCGCCCTCGCACGTCCCCGGCATCCGGGAGGGCAACCAGCCGGGCAGCATCGAGCGGGAGGTCGGGATCCATCAGGACCCCAGGGATCGCCGGTTCGCGACCGCCACCGCCGAGCGATCGACCGGGATCAACCCGCGCGCGCGGAACCCGATCGATCCCCGCATGCCGAACCTCCAGCCGTCGTAGGGGACGCCATGGCGCCGGACCCGAAGGGCGAGGGCGACCGGATCGCGCGGCTCCTCGACGAGCTGCGAGGGATGGCGGGGCCCACGACCTGGCAGCGCATCGAGGAGCTCGTGCGCCGGGTGGTCGGGCTGTACGGGGCGGGCCTCGGACGCATGCTCGCGCTCGCCGCCGCCGACTCCGGCCGGCTCGATCCGGCGCTCGTCGCGCGCCTGTGCGACGACGAGCTGGTCTCGAGCCTCCTCCTGCTGCATGGGCTCCACCCGCTCCCGACCGAGGAGCGCCTCGCTCGAGCGGTGGAGGCGCTGCGGGCCCAGCTCGGGGCGGACGTCCAGCTCGACCTCCTCGGCGTCGGCGCGGACGGCGTCGTGCGGCTGCGGCTCGCCGTCGCGCCGGGCGGGTGCGCGTCCTCCGGGGCCGCGCTGGCGCGCGCCGTGGAGCAGAGCCTCCTCGAGGCCGCTCCCGAGGTCGCGCGGGTCGAGCTCGCGGGCGCGGCGATCGCGGAGCCGCAGCGCGAGCGGCTCGTCACGCTCGGCCGGCCGCCGGGGTCCGGGGAGGCTGCGTCGCCATGACCGCCCTCGCGGCGCTGGCGCGCTTCGCCCGGCCGCCCCCCCGCGCGCCGGACCCGCAGGAGGAGGCCTGCGAGCTGTGCAGCGCCCCGGCCGGCCCGGGCCACCCGCACGTCGTCGACCTCGACCGCCACACGATCCGGTGCGCCTGCACGACCTGCGGGCGGCTCTTCGTGCAGCCCGCCGCGGGGACGCGGTTCCGGACGATCCCGTCCCGCGTCCTGAGCGAGCCCGGCTTCGAGCTCACCGAGGCGGACTGGGCGGCGCTCGAGGTGCCGGTGCGGCTCGCGTTCCTCTTCCGCAGCACGGCGATGGGGCGCTGGGTCGCCGTCTATCCCGGTCCGGCGGGCGCCATCGAGTCCGCGCTTCCGCTCGACGCGTGGTCCCGCATCGCGGCGCGGAGCCGCCTCGCGTCCTGCGCCGAGCCGGACGTGGAGGCGCTGCTCGTCCGCGGCGAGCCCGCGGCGGGGCCGGGCGTGGCCGGCGCGGGGCGCCTCCAGATGCTGCTCGTGCCCATCGATCGCTGCTACGCGCTCGCCGGCCGGCTGCGGAGCGCCTGGCGGGGCTTCGACGGCGGCCCGGAGGCGCGTCGCGCGATCGACGCGGCCTTCGCGGAGCTGTCGGCCCGCGCCCGCCCGGTGCTCGTGGCGCCGCCCGGCACGGGAGGAGGGCGGTCATGAGGCTCGATCGCGCACGCCGGATCGCCGACGCGGTCCTGCTCGAGGGGTACGTGCTGTACCCGTACCGCGCCTCGGCGCCCAAGAACCGCTGGCGCTTCTCGTTCGGCGTGCTCGCGCCGCGCGCCTGGAGCGAGGCGGGCGGCTGCGAGCCGTGGTTCCTCGAGGCACGGTGCCTCGTCGAGCCCGCCGGGACGCCGCGGCTCTCCGGCCGGCTCCGGTTCCTGCAGGCGCGCCGGCGTCTCGTGGAGGAGGCCGTCGCCGGCGGCGGGGGAGCGTTCCGGGCCGTCGAGGCGCTCGATGCCGGCGGGCGGCTGCTCGTGCCCTGGGACGAGGGCGAGCTCCGCGAGATCGCGCTCGACGGGACGCTGGCGGCGGGCGGCCCCGAGCGCGTCGAGAGCTTCGAGCTCCGCGGCGACACCGAGGTCGAGCCGGTCGCGGACGCGGCGGGTGGAACCGCCGGGCGCGTCTCGTGGACCCGCTCGCCGGTGCGCGGCGAGGTGCGCGTCGCGTGCGAGCCGGTCGACGCGGATCGCCCGCTGCTCCGCGTCCGGGTCCGGGTGGAGAACCTCACGCCCTGGGGCGACCCCGGCGCGCGGCGCGAGGCGATCCTGCCGGCGTCCTGCCTCTCGACGCACCTCGTCCTCGCCCTCGAGGACGGGGCGTTCGTGTCTCCGCTCGATCCGCCGGAGTGGGCCGCGGCGGCCGCCGCCGCGTGCCGGAGCGTCGCCACCTGGCCGGTCCTGGCGGGAGAGGCGGGCGAGCGCGATCTCGTGCTCTGCGCGCCCATCATCCTCTACGACCACCCGCGCCTCGCGCCGGAGAGCCCGGGCGACTTCTTCGACGCGACCGAGATCGACGAGCTCCTCGCCCTCAGGACGTCGACGCTCACCGAGGCCGAGAAGCGGGAGGTCCGCGCCACCGACCCGCGGGCCGCCGCGCTGCTCGACCGCGTCGAGGGGCTGCCTCCGGAGCTGCTGGAGCGGCTGCACGGCGCGACGCGCGCGCTCGACGGCGCCGAGATGATCCCGCGGCCGGAGCCCGCGCCGGAGCCGGCGACGTTCCGCCCGGGCGACCGCGTCGTCCTCCGCCCCGGGGCGCGCCGCACCGACGCCCAGGACCTGCTCTACGCGGGGCACGTCGCCACCGTCCGCTCCGTCCGGCGGGACGTGGACGACCGGGAGTGGCTCGCGGTCACGATCGACGACGACCCCGCGGCCGAGCTGCACGACTGGTACGGCCGCTACCACCATTTCCTCACCGACGAGGTCGAGCGGCTCGCGCCGGCCCCGGCGCCGGAGGTCGGGCGGTGAGCGCGCCGGTGCTGATCGCGGGCGTCGGGAACGTCTTCTTCGCGGACGACGGGTTCGGCGTCGAGGTCGTGCGGCGCCTCGCGGAGGAGGCGCTCCCGGCGGACGTGGAGGTGACGGACTTCGGGATCGGCGGGCTGCAGCTCGCGCTCCGGCTGCTCGACCCCCTGCGGCTCGCCGTGATCGTGGATGCGCTGCCCCGGGGCGGGGCGCCCGGCGCCCTGTACGTCGTCGAGCCGGCGCTCGACGCGGCGCCGGAGGGGACGGGCGGCGGCGCGCACGCGATGGACGTCGGGGCGGTCCTCGCCACGGCGCGGGCGATGGGCGGGAAGCTCCCCCGGATCCTGATCGTCGGGTGCGAGCCCGGCGCGATCCAAGCGCGGATGGGGCTCGGCGACGCCGTCGAGGCGGCGGTCGGTCCCGCGGTGCGGCTGGTGCGGGAGCTCGTGGACCGGGCGCTGATGGGCGACGTCGCCCCGGTGGAGGAGGCGCGGTCATGAGGAATCGGAGCCGGACGCGGGGCGTCGTGACGGTGGGCCTGGTGATGGCCGGGGTGGCGCTGGTCGCGCTGCCGTTCGTGCCGAGCCTGCGCCGGTACGCCCGCATGAAGCGGATGTAGCGGCGCGGGCCGGATCGGCGACCTCCGCCAGCCGCGCTCGCGTCCTGACGCGCCAGAAATATCGCGCGCGCGCCGGCCGTTCGGTCTTCGCGCGCGTCGGATTCTGGACCGCTCCGGTCCCCGGGCGGGCGTCGCTCGAGGGTGCCGATTCGCGCATCGGGCGCACGCATTGCGCATTGCGCACGACCTTTGGCCGTGACCGTGACCCGCGCGGCGCGCGCGCCTCCGCGCGGGCCTGGTTCACGACCGGCGCGGTCGATTTATCTGCCCGTTCCGACGTGAGAAAACCCGCGCCGACCGATTGAGTCGAGCCAGCGGATCGGGTAGTTGTCGCACTCCATCCAGACCGGCCGCGCAGAGGACAGCCAGCCGAGGGCTGGAGCCCGGGAGCCCCACTCGCTCTGCCAGACGAGCCCAGGCCCTGGAGCGGGGTGAGAGGCACTCGAGACCGTTGGTGAAGTTCGCTGCCCGTGAAACAGGAAAACCAAGGAAGAGGGACATGACGACGAAGACTTCCACGATCATCTGGACGGAAATCGACGAAGCGCCCGCGCTGGCCACGTACTCGCTGCTCCCGATCGTCCAGGCATTCACGAAGGGCACCGGCGTCTCCGTCGAGACGCGGGACATCTCCCTCGCCGGCCGGATCATCGCCAACTTCCCCGAGAACCTGACGCCGGCGCAGAAGATCCCCGACTACCTCGCCCAGCTCGGCGAGCTCGCCCGGACGCCCGAGGCGAACATCATCAAGCTCCCGAACATCAGCGCCTCGATCCCGCAGCTCAAGGAGGCGATCAAGGAGCTGCAGGGCAAGGGCTACAAGATCCCGGACTACCCCGAGGCGCCGAAGGACGACGCCGAGAAGGCGATCCAGGCCCGCTACGCGAAGTGCCTGGGCAGCGCCGTGAACCCGGTGCTCCGCGAGGGCAACTCGGACCGCCGCTCGCCGCTCTCCGTGAAGGCGTTCTCGAAGAAGAACCCGCACAAGCTCGGCGCGTGGTCGCCGGACTCGAAGTCCCACGTCGCGCACATGATGGGCGGTGACTTCTACGCCCACGAGACGTCGATGACGGTCGAGAAGCCGATCGACTACCGCATCGAGTTCGTCGGCGCGGACGGGAAGGCGACCGTCCTCAAGAAGAAGGCGCCGCTCAAGGCGGGCGAGATCATCGACTCGACCCACATGAGCGTGAAGGCGCTCCGGAAGTTCTACGAGGAGCAGATCGAGGACGCGAAGAAGAACGACGTCCTCTTCTCGCTGCACCTCAAGGCCACCATGATGAAGGTCTCCGACCCCGTCATGTTCGGCCACGCGCTCACCGTCTACTTCAAGGACGTGTTCGCGAAGCACGGCGCGGCGCTCAAGCAGGCCGGCGTGAACCCGAACCTCGGCCTCGGCGACCTCTACAAGAAGATCCAGACGCTCCCGGCCGACAAGCGCGCCGAGATCGAGGCCGACATCAAGGCCACCTACGCGGTGCGCCCGGCGCTCGCGATGGTCGACTCCGACAAGGGCATCACGAACCTCCACGCGCCGAACGACATCATCGTCGACGCCTCGATGCCCGTCGTCGTCCGCGAGTCCGGGAAGATGTGGGGCCCGGACGGGAAGCTGAAGGACGCGAAGGCCACGATCCCGGACCGCTGCTACGCCACGATGTACCGGGAGATCATGGAGGACTGCCGCAAGAACGGGGCGTTCAACCCCGCGACGATGGGCAGCGTCCCGAACGTCGGCCTCATGGCGCAGCAGGCGGAGGAGTACGGCTCGCACGACAAGACCTTCATCGCCCAGGCGAACGGCACGATCCGCGTGGTCGACGACGCGAGCGGCGCGACGCTGCTCCAGCAGAGCGTCGAGGAGGGCGACATCTTCCGCATGTGCCAGGCGAAGGACGCCGCGATCCGCGACTGGGTGAAGCTCGCCGTCACCCGCGCCCGCGCCACGAAGGCCCCCGCGGTCTTCTGGCTCGACAAGGCCCGCGCGCACGACGCGCAGGTCATGTCGAAGGTCGAGACCTACCTGAAGGAGCACGACACGGTCGGCCTCGAGATCAAGATCCTCCCGCCGGTCGAGGCGATGCGGTACTCGGTCAAGCGGATCCGCGAGGGCCTGGACACGATCTCGGTCACGGGCAACGCGCTCCGCGACTACCTCACCGACCTGTTCCCGATCCTCGAGATCGGCACCAGCGCGAAGATGCTCTCGGTGGTCCCGCTCCTCGCCGGCGGCGGCCTCTTCGAGACCGGCGCGGGCGGCTCGGCCCCGAAGCACGTCCAGCAGTTCGTGAAGGAGGGCTACCTCCGCTGGGACTCGCTCGGTGAGTTCTCCGCCCTCGGCGCGTCGCTCGAGCACATCGCCGCCACCTCGAAGAACGAGAAGGCGGCCGTCCTCGGCGAGGCGCTCGACAAGGCCATCGGCAAGTTCCTCGACAACAACAAGTCCCCGGCCCGCAAGGTGGGCCAGATCGACAACCGCGGCAGCCACTTCTACCTCGCCCTCTACTGGGCCGAGGCGCTCGCGGAGCAGACGAAGGACAAGGAGCTGCAGGCGCGCTTCGCGAAGGTCGCGAAGCAGCTGGGCGAGAACGCCGCGAAGATCGACGCGGAGCTGATCGCGGCGCAGGGGAAGCCGGTCGACACCGGCGGCTACTACCGGCCGGACACGAAGAAGACGACCGCGGCGATGCGTCCCAGCCCGACGCTCAACGCGATCGTGGATGCTATGGCGTAGGTGAAGGGTTTTCCGAACCAGACCTCTCTTCAAGGAGACTGACATGGCCAGGAAGAAGATTGCTCTCATCGGCGGCGGGCAGATCGGCGGCGTCCTCGCTCAGCTCGCGGCGCTCCGCGAGCTCGGCGACGTGGTCCTCTTCGACATCGTCGAGGGGCTGCCCCAGGGGAAGACGCTCGACATCGCCGAGGCGGCGCCGGTCGACGGCTTCGACGTGAGCCTCAAGGGCACGAACAGCTACGAGGACATCAAGGGCGCGGACGTCGTGATCGTCACCGCCGGCCTGCCCCGCAAGCCGGGCATGAGCCGTGACGACCTCATCTCCGTCAACTCGAAGATCATGACGAGCGTCGCCGAGGGCATCAAGCAGTACGCCCCGAACGCCTTCGTCATCGTGATCTCGAACCCGCTCGACGCGATGGTGACGCTCTGCCAGCGCATCACCGGCTTCCCGCACAAGCGGGTGGTCGGCCAGGCCGGCGTGCTCGACTCCGCGCGCTTCGCGGCGTTCATCGCCTGGGAGCTCGGCGTCTCCGTGAAGGACGTCACCGCCGTCACCCTCGGCGGCCACGGCGACGACATGGTGCCGCTCGTCCGCTACACCAGCGTCTGCGGCGTCCCGGTGATGGAGCTCCTCGAGCAGAAGTACGGCGCCGCGAAGGCCGCCGAGGTCATGGCCGCGATGGTCAAGCGGACCCGCGGGGCGGGCGGCGAGGTCGTCGCCCTCCTCAAGACCGGCAGCGCGTTCTACTCGCCGGCCTCGAGCGCCATCGCGATGGCCGAGTCGTTCCTCAAGGACCAGAAGCGCGTCCTCCCGACCTGCGCCTTCCTCAAGGGCGAGTTCGGCGTGGACGGCCTCTACGTCGGCGTGCCGGTCGTCATCGGCGAGGGCGGCGCGGAGAAGGTCCTCCAGCTCAAGCTGAACGCGGAGGAGCAGGCCATGATGGACAAGTCGGTGAAGGCGGTCCGCGAGCTCGTCGCGACCCTGAAGTAGCCGACGGCGCGGCTCGCGCCGCGCGCAGGGCATCATCCGAGGGCGCCGCTCCGAGAGGGGCGGCGCCCTCTTCGCTTGCCCGCTCGCCGGGGCTGCGCCAGGCGCCCGCCGACGCTAGGACCCCATCCTCCCCCGAACCGTGGAGCGACCGATGGCCGAGGCGAAGACGTACACGGGCGGCTGCCACTGCGGCGCCGTCCGTTACCGGGTGACGGCGGACCTCGACGGCGCCCTCGCCTGCAACTGCTCGATCTGCCAGAAGACCGGCACCGCGCTGACGTTCGTCCCCACCGAGCGGTTCGACCTGCTCGCCGGCGCGGATCACCTGACCGACTACCAGTTCGGCAAGAAGGCCATCCACCACCTGTTCTGCGACCGGTGCGGGATCCGCTCGTTCTCGCGTGGCCGGGGCCCCGACGGGCGGGAGATGATCGCCGTGAACGTCCGGTGCCTCGACGGCATCGATCTCGCGGCCGTGCCCATCCGGTCATTCGACGGCCGGAGCTTGCCCGTCGACGGCTGACCGCGGCGGGCGGGGCCCTGCGCGGGGCGTGGGCCGGGACCGCCGCGACCGTGTCCGGTCCGGAGGTCCTCGATCGTCGAGAAGGCGAGACCGGAATCCACCGGCACCACACGAGGTACGACATGGCGAGCTTCATGCTCATCTTCCGCGGCGGCGACTCGAGCGGCGACTCCCCCGAGCAGCTGCAGCAGCACGTGCAGAAGTGGTTCACCTGGTTCGAGGGGCTCCGCAGGTCGGGCGTCTACTCCGGCGCCGGCGCGCCGCTCGAGCGGTCCGGCAAGGTGGTCCGCGGCGCGGCGAAGACCGTCTCCGACGGCCCGTTCGCGGAGGCGAAGGACCTGGTCGGCGGCTACGCGATCGTCGAGGCGGCGAACCTCGAGGCGGCGGTCGAGATCGCGCGCGGGTGCCCCACCTACGAGAAGGGCGGCGCCGTCGAGGTGCGGCCCGTCCGCGTGATGTGAGCGCCGCCGACCTCCGCCTCGCCGATCACCTGTTCCGCCACGAGGCGGGGCGGATCGTCTCGTCCCTGGTCCGCGTCCTCGGCGTCCGGCACCTGACGCTCGCCGAGGATGCGGTCCAGGACGCGCTCGTGCGGGCGCTCGAGACCTGGAAGTTCGGGCGCGCGCCGTCGAACCCCGCGGCCTGGTTGACGCGCGCCGCCCACAACCGGGCGGTCGATCTGCTCAGGAGGCAGGCGACCTTCGGTCGCCTCGCCCCCGAGCTGGAGCGCGCGCTGGGGCTGTCCGAGGCGGAGCTCGGGGGCGCGGGGGCGGAGGAGGCGATCCCCGACGACGAGCTCCGGCTCATGTTCTCGTGCTGCGATCCGGCCCTCGCGCCGGCCGCGCAGGTCGCCGTGATCCTCAAGTACCTGTGCGGCTTCTCGGTGCGCGAGCTCGCCCAGGCGTTCCTCTCCAGCGAGGCGGCCATCGAGAAGCAGCTCTTCCGCTCCCGTCGCGCGCTGGAGGCGCGCGGCGGGCTGCTTGAGGTCGGCGATCCCGCGCTGGTCCGGACGCGGCTCCCGTCCGTCCAGGACGCCATCTACCTCCTGTTCAGCGAGGGCTATCACGGCGCGCATCCGCAGCAGGTCATCCGCGAGGACCTCTGCCACGAGGCGATGCGGCTCGGCGTCCTCCTGTCGCGGCTCCCGCCGGCGGCCGGTCCCGAGACGCAGGCGCTCCTCGCGCTGTTCTGCCTCCTCGCCGCCCGGCTCTCCGCGCGGATGGACGACGACGGGAACCTGCTCCTGCTCGCGGAGCAGGACCGCCGCCGCTGGGATCGGGAGCTGATCGGCGAGGGGCTGCGCAGGCTCGACCGGTCCGCCGAGGGGGACGCGCTCACCGCGTGGCACCTCGAGGCGGCGATCGCGGCGCGCCACGCCCAGGCGGCGAGCTTCGCCGAGACCGACTGGGCGTCGATCCGCGCGCTCTACGACCTGCTCGCGCGCCTCCGCCCGACGCCGGTGGTTGCGTTGAATCGCGCCATCGCGGTGGGCATGGCCGACGGGCCGGAGGCGGGGCTCCGGGCGCTCGCGGAGATCGACGGCCGCGAGCGGCTCGCCCGGTATCCGTTCTTCCGCGCGGCGTTCGCGGAGCTCGAGCTCCGCGCCGGGCGGCCGGCGCGCGCGGCGGAGCACCTCCGCGCCGCGCTGGGGCTCGCGCGGAACCCGGCGGAGGAGGCGGTGCTCGCGCGCAAGCTCGCGGCCTGCGGGGGCGACGCGTGACCGCGGCACCGGCGGCGCGGCCGGCCGGTCACGCGTCGCCGCCCTCGAGCAGGCTCTGGAGCCCGGCGAGCTGGAACCGCCAGAACGCGCGGAACGCCGCGCGGATGGCGTCCGGCTCCTCGTGGGCCGCGAGGACGTCCACGATCATCGAGACGGTGCTCTCGAAGATCCGCAGGAGGACGAAGCGCGCCTCGCGGGGCACGGGCCGGCCGCCGTGCGCGCGCTGGTACCGGACGGCCATGCGGGTCAGCTCGGCGGCCACGAGCGGGCGCACGTGGCCGAGCGGGGAGCCGTCGGCGCGGCCGAGCAGCACGACGACCTCGCGCCGGTGCGCGATCCAGAAGTCGAGGAGCGCGTCGGCGGGCGCGGCGCCGACGGTCGCGCGGCGCCAGTCGGCGACGGTCGCCAGCTCCCGCACGCGCCGCCGCAGCAGCCGCAGCAGCCGATCGGCGATCTCGGGCGGCACGGCCGCGTGCAGCAGCGTCTCCTTGTCCGGGAAGTACCGGTAGACGTTCCCGGTGGACACGCCCGCGGCGGCGGCGATGTCCGCGAGCCGCGCGCCGCGGTAGCCGTCCGCGACGAACGCGGCGAGGGCCGCGTCGACGAGGCGCCGGCGGACGTCTTCCTTCAGGCGCTGCGCCATGGA
This sequence comes from Anaeromyxobacter oryzae, assembly GCF_023169945.1. GTDB lineage: Bacteria > Myxococcota > Myxococcia > Myxococcales > Anaeromyxobacteraceae > Anaeromyxobacter > Anaeromyxobacter oryzae. The sequence goes on along the minus strand of NZ_AP025591.1, from coordinate 432,218 downwards.
CCCTCGGGCGGCTTCGGCAGCGCCGAGACGGGGGGGCGGCGGTGGCGCCACGGCGCGGCCTCCTCGAGCGCGTAGGCGAGCTCGAGCAGGAGCGCCTCCCGTCCGACGCCGGCCGCGAAGTGGCAGCCCACCGGCAGCCCTCCGGCGGTCCAGTGCAGCGGCACGGACATCGCCGGCACGCCGGCGATCGAGTGGATCGGCGTGTACCCGGCGAGGACCTCCGTGAACGCGATGCACGCATCCGCCGGGCGCGCCGGCGACAGCACGCCCAGCTCGAACGGCAGGATCGGGATGGTGGGGCAGAGGGTCGCGTCGAACCCCGCGATGAACGCGGTCATCGCCGCGCCCGCCTGGACCAGCGCGCCGATCGCCGCCGGCACGGCGCCCGGGGGCGCGCGCTCGGCGCGCTCGGCGAGCTCGAGCGTGAACGGCTCGAGCAGCGACGGCAGCGCGGCGACCCCGGCTGCCTGGCGGACCTGCGCGACGAGGGGCGCGACCGTCGCGCCGGCCAGCAGGAAGAACGCGTCGCTGACCGCGCGCGCGTCGAAGCGCGGGCCGGCGGAGTCGACCGTCTCGTGCCCGAGCCGCTCGCACAGCGCGCGGGCGGCGGCGAGCCCCGCGGAGACCTCCGGGTGCGGAACGAGGCCGAACGCGGTGCGGTCGTACACGGCGATCCGGAGGCGGCGCGGGCGCGCCGCGGGCGCCAGGTCCCGCGCGGCGAGCGGCGGGAGCGGCGCCGCGGCGTCCACGCGCTGCGTCGCGAGGAGGAGCGCCGCGCTGTCGCGCACCGTGCGGCTCACGCAGTGGTCGTTCACCATCATCGCGAGCGGCGCGCCCGCCGGCAGGCCGGCGTCGCGCTCGCGGCCGCGCGATGGCTTCAGCCCGAACAGGCCGCAGGCAGATGCCGGGATCCGGATGGACCCGCCGCCGTCGGACGCGTGGGCCATCGGGACGAGGCCGGCCGCCACCGCCGCCGCGGAGCCGCCCGACGATCCCGCCGGAGACCGCGCCACGTCCCACGGGTTCCGCGTCGCGCCGCAGGCGAGCGTCTCCGTCGTGCCGAGCAGGCCGAACTCGGACGTCGTCGTCTTGCCGACCACGATGAGCCCGGCGTCCTCGAGCGCCTGCGCGTACGCCGAGCCGCCCGGCGCAGGCTGGCCGTGCAGGAGGCGAGAGCCGGCGCCGTACGGGAGCCCGGGGACGGCGAGCAGGTCCTTCGCCAGGAACGGCACGCCCGCGAAGGGGCCTTCGCGGAGCGGCCCGCGGGCCGCGGCGCGGGCGCGATCGGGGTCGATGGCGGCGAGCGCGTTCAGGGCAGGGCCGACGCGCTCGATCCGCGCAATCGCGGCGTCGACCAGCTCGAGCGGCGTCGCGCGGCGGGTGCGCACCAGCTCGGCCTGGGCCGTGGCGTCGAGCTCCGCGAACGGGTCGGGAGGGGACGCTGCGGGGCGGGCGGGGGAGGGGGTGTCCATGGCGGGTCTCTCCGGGGCGGCGGGTCCCTAATAGCGAACAGCGTATTCGCTATTCGCTCTCCGCGCCACCCCGATCCGCGGCTCAGGTCTCCCACCACCAGGCCCACTTCACGAGGACCGTCTCGATCGTCGGCCCCCGGAAGAGCCCGGCCGGCGCGACGCTCGTCGGCGCGGGGGCACCCTGCGCCGGCAGCTCGCGCTGCGACCGCGTGTAGACGACGTACAGCGTCGAGCCGAGCCGGTACTCCCAGCGGACCACCGCGTTGACGTTGGCGACGGCGTCGTGTCCGCCCGGCGCGCCGGGGTAGGCCAGCGGGGCGAGGTCCGAGGTCGACACGCGGCGCCGCTGCGGGAGCGAGGCGCCGTAGAAGTCGCGGCCGTAGCGGATCGCGGAGGTGAAGAGCTGCGCGTAGAGCTGCGCAGTGAGCCTCGGCGTGAAGACGAGCTGCTGCCGGACGGTCACCGAGAGGAACTCGGGGTCCTGGTCGCCGAACACGGCGGTCTCGTCGGGGAGCGTCTCGATCCAGCGCGGCCCCTGGGGCTTTCGGCCGTACGCGACGTCGAGGCGGGTCTCGAGCCGGTCGTGCGGCCTCCAGTAGGCCGTCAGATCCAGGCCGACGCCCGTCCGCGGCGCGAAGGGGCCGCGGCGCAGCGTCCGGTACGCGAACACGTCGCCGCTCGCCTGGAGCCGCCGGTTGGGATCCGATTTCAGGATGAGGACGGCGAGGACGTCGCCGATGCGCTCGAACGGCACGCCGGCGCCGGCGATCTCCCGGGTGTCGTACTGCGGCAGCTCGAGCGCGACCTTCGCGCCGATCGTCTGGTAGCCGGGGAGCTGCAGGGACGCGGCGAGGCTCGTGTTGACGCCGCGCGGGAGCGACGTCCCGTCGGCGCTCCAGTTCAGGTCGAGGTTGTAGTCCACCTGGAACGCGTGGAACGGGCCGAACCCGCTCGGCCGCACGTAGTGCACGTCGAGGTCGGCCCACTGGTAGTTCGACAGCGGCTGGAAGCCCACCGCGTTCAGGTCGAGCCGCGGATCCTCGTACACGTAGGTCACGTCGAACCGCCAGGGCTCGCCCCCGAGCTTGCCCGCACGCAGGTGGCCGCCGTAGCCGAGATCGCCCGCCCGGAGCACCGTGCCGTCCTGCAGCGTGCGCCCCTCCGGCGGGCCGCCCACGGCCTGCGACGCCTCGAGCTGGGCGAAGCCGCCCCAGTCGCCGGGGACGGTCAGGTCCACCCCGACCGCGTTCCCGCCGTGCGAGGCGCACCCGGCCGCCGCGTAGTCGGCGTCCGTCGCGAACTCGCTCCGCCGGCAGCGGGGCTCGAGCGGCGTCGCCGCGGTGAACGTCGCGCCTGCGGTGGTGCGGCCCCCGAGCCGCTGCCTCGCCACCGCGGCGAAGTAGTTCGTCGTGACCGGGTGGGCGGCGGGGAGGGCGTCCTCGGGGCCGAGGTGGAACGGGAGGGTCGAGTGGAACCGCCAGCGGCGGTCGGGCCGCTCCTCGTACGGCGCGAGCGCGCCGGGGTCCGCGCTGCCGTAGCCGACGGGGACCAGGGACGCGTTGCCGGCGCCCATCACGAGGGAGTCGAGGACGCCGAGGTCCAGGCCGGGCCGGACCGCCCCCGTCACCTTCGCGGCGCCCAGGATCGGCGCGTCGATCCCGATTCGCCGAGAGTAGAAGAGCTGCTGGGGAGACCCGTACTCGCTCCCGACCGGCTGGAAGATGTCGAGCCCCTCGAGGAAGAACGGCCGCTTCTCCGGGAAGAACGGCTCGGCGTTCGAGAGGTTCTGGATGACCTGATCGGTCTCGACCTGCCCGAAGTCGGGGTTGAGGGCGGCGGTCAACGTGAGCCGCCTCGCGATCCTGGTCTTGAGGTCCAGGCCGACGTCCAGCCCCGGGTCCAGGAGGCGGGGGCCGGGCCGGGATGGATCCGAGTACTGCGGCCGCAGGGAGGCGCGCGTCGCCGCGTAGGGCAGGAGCTCGAGCCCCTGCCGCGGGTTCAGCTCGACGAGCCCCTCGAGGCGGCCGAACCGCGACACGACGAGCCCGCCGGCGTTCACCGGGTTCGCTTCGCGGGGGATGGGCACGGAGTCGAGGACCTGGTGCGTGCGCGGGATCGTGCGCCGGACCAGGATGCCCCAGCGCTGCTCCGGCGCCGAGGAGAACCGGAGCTGGTGGAACGGGATGGCGACCTCCGCCGACCAGCCGCGCGCGTCGACCGACACCGCCGCGTCCCAGACCGCGTCCCAGCTGTCCGTCGCGTTCACGTCGGCGAACAGGAGCTGGTCCCGCAGCACGCCCGCCGCGTTCACGGTGAAGTCGTACGCCGTCCGGCCGTCCGCACCGGTGTCGAGCGCGATCTCGACCTGGTCCGCCGTCGGATTGCCGTCGCGGCGCGCCAGCTGCCGGACGATGGCGCCGGGCTCCGGATCGAAGCACGTGATCCCGACGTACAGGGTCTCGTCGTCGTAGACGACGCGCACCTCGGTGCGGAAGCTGGCCGGGACCCCGGCCCGGGGGAAGCTCTCCACGAAGCCGGAGAAGACGGGTGCCTCCGCCCACGCGGCGTCGTCGAGCCGACCGTCCAGGTGGACGTGCGCCGAGATCCGCCGCGCGACGATGTCCCCGGGATCGGCGGCGGCGGCTGCGCAGGCGAGCAGGTACGCCAGCGCGGCCGCGACGCGCCTCGCGCCGGCCCCGTCGCTCGGTCGGGTGTCGGTCCCGGACATGGCAGGTCCTCGTGCGACGGCCGGGTGGCCGACGTCACCTCACGCCAGAGTGTACGGCCCTCACCCGTCCGTATTTCGACTTTCGCCCGACGGCGGACGGGTCGGCTGCGCGGGGGTCGAGCGGCGTCGCCGTCCGACGCGCCGCGCCGGGACGCCCGCCCAGATCTCGCCGGGCGCGACCTTCGCGCCCTTCGAGAGCACCGCCCCGGCGGCGATGACGGCGCCGTCCCCGATCTCGCAGCCCGGGAAGACGACCGCCATGAGCCCGACGGTGACGTCTCGGCCGATGCGGACGGGTGCCGTCACGAGCTTGCCGCGCTCCGCCGCGTGGCAGACGAGCGTGACGTCGCCGCCGATCACCGTGTCGTCGCCGATCGAGATGAGGTTCTGGTCGGCGACGATCGCGGTGTTGATCTGCACCCGCGCGCCGACCCGCATCCCCATGAGCCGGTGGTAGAGCGGCAGGAAGGGCGTGACGCGGATCCAGTTCACGAACGTGAAGCGCAGGAGGAGCGTGAGCGCGTTGTAGCTCGCCCAGCGCCAGGCCCCGAGCGACAGGTACTCGAACCGGCCGACCGGCGTGCCCACCGAGAGCGTCAACCAGCGGGCGAGCGGGAGGACGACCAGCAGGGCGAGGCCGAAGACGAAGTACGCCGCGGCGCCCGCGACGCAGAGCAGGAGGACGCGCGGCGCTCCGGAGAGCGGGGCCGAGGCGCGCACCCACAGCCAGAGCTCGACGGCGGGCCACGCGGCGACGCCCAGGATCACCGCACACTCGGCGAACAGCACGAGCGTCACGAGCACCTGGAGCGGCGTGAACAGACGCGCTCTCCACCCGGCGACGACCATGAGCACCCTCCCGCGGCGTGCAGCGTCGCGAGCTTACCGCGCCCGGCGGGCGCCGCGGCGAGGCGAGCGTGCTCTAGGGCCGGGCGGACGGCTCGATGAGCTCGACGAGCGCGCGCGCCATCGCGCGGACCTCGCCGTCGACGCCCCGCCGGTCCAGCGCGGTGCGCGTGGCGGCCACCTGGGACAGGACGTGCCGTCGCTGCTCCGGCCAGTTCCGGACGGCGTGCGTGCCGGTCTCGTACACGGCCGCGATGGCGTCGAGCGCGTCGCGGACCACGTCGCGGAGCGCCGCGCCGTGCTGGTGCCGGAGCTGCGCGTGGCCTTCGTCGTCCGCGAGCTGCTCGAGCTCGCTCACCGCGGTGGCGAACCGCGACGCGAACTGGGTCGTCTCCTCTCCCATCTCGTGCTCCTCCGGTGCGCTCGAACCGGAGCGCGCGCCCAGCTTAGCGCGGGGCGCGCTGCGCCGGCGCTCGACGGTGCACCGTCCCGTACACCGCGGTGTACGCGCCGGGACAGCCCCGCGCCGCGAGCGCGTGCAAGCCCGCGACATCCGGTGCGGGCACGGCGGTTGCTCGGGGGCCCGGCGGGGGACGGACGCGGTCGGACGCGAACCCGCAGGTGGAGGCGCACATGTCGCGAAATCGGATCCCATTGCTCGTGCTGCTCACGTCGACGGTCGCGCTCCAGGCCTGCGGCGGCTCCAGGAAGCCCTCCGGTCCGGAGGTGACCAGCCTCGCCCCGGCGACCGGCACCTCCAGCACGGTCGTCGCGATCTCCGGCGCGGGCTTCACGGGGACGACCGCGAGCCCGCCCACCGTGACCTTCACGCCGTCCGCCGGGGGCGCGTCGTACCCGGCCCAGGTCGCGTCGGCCACCGCGACGGGCGTCGACGTGGCGGTCCCTGCGGTCCCGGCCGCGCTCGCCGCGGCCGGCACCGCCTTCGACGTCACGATCGAGAACCCCGGCGGAGGCTCGACCACGCTCCCGCACGCCTTCACCATGGCGGCGCCGACGCTCGCCGACGTCAACGGCGGCCTGGCGGGCAGCGGAAGCCAGAACAGCCTCTTCATCGTGGACGGCGCGGCGTTCGGCGATCTCTCCGCGCAGGCGGCGGGATACTCGGTCGACTTCCGCGACGCCGGTTCGGGCGCGGTGGTCGCCTCGGCGGCCGTGGGCTACGCCGCCGGTGACTGGACCAACATCTACGTCGTGGGCACGGTGCCCGCCTCCCTGTCGACCGGCACGACGTACCAGGTGACCGTCACGACCCCGAGCGGGACGAGCGCGCCGCGCACGTTCGAGGTCCTCGGCGGCGTTCCCTTCAGCCCGTCCCAGATCCAGTGGTCCGCGACGTCGAGCCTCCCCGTGGCGCAGCAGGGCTTCTCCGCCGCGGTGGCCGCGATCGGCACGACGAGCTACGTGTACGCGATCGGCGGCAACGTGGCGACCGCGGCGACCGCGGACGGCAAGGCGTCGAACGTGAGCACGGTGTACGTGAACCCGATCGACGCCGCGACCGGCGCGCTCGCCGGCGCGACCTGGACGACGGCCACGCCGCTCCCGGACCAGCGCGGCTTCGCCGCGGCCGTCGTCGCCGACGCCGCGAACTCCCTCGTCCCCGGGAACGGCAACCTCTACGTCCTCGGCGGCCTCGACGGCACCGGCGCGGCGACGAGCACCGTGTATTTCGCCTCGCTCGCGTCCGACGGGACGATCCCGGCGGCCGGCGCGCCGGGCACGTGGGCCGAGACCACTCCGCTGCCCCAGGCGCTGTTCGCCACGAGCGCGGTGCTCTTCCATGGCCGCATCTACGTGGCGGGCGGGAACGACTCCACCGGCGCGCCCGTCGCCAAGGTCTGGGCCGCGAAGATCCAGGCCGACGGGACGCTCGCGGCATGGGAGCCGCAGCCGGACCTGCCGGCCGCGCTCGCGTACCACCAGCTCGTCACGTCCGCCGGGTACCTGTACGCGCTCGGCGGGGACACCGCCGCGGTGGACCCCGTCACGAACGCGCTGGCCGCCACGAGCCAGTCGGCCATCTACTACGACCAGATCGACATCCGGAACGGCGCCCTCGTGAGCGCGGCGTGGACGACGAACGCGTCGTCCCTGGGCAAGGCGCGCGAGAAGTTCACCGCGGTCGTGGCGGGCAGCTACGTCCTCGTGAGCGGCGGCCTCTACAACGGCGCCTCGACGGGCTCGAGCGAGCAGAGCTACGCGCAGCTCGGGTCGCAGGGCGCCATCGGGAGCTTCAACGGCGCCACCGGCTCCCACACCATCGCCGGCTCGGCCTCGGGCTACGACTTCTACAACCACGCGGCCGCCTTCTTCGTCGACGGGGCCGGCGCGCCCCACGTGCTGGTCCTCGGTGGTGCCGACGTGGGCGCGGGGACCGTGCACGACGGGGTCTGGTACCAGCACTGACCGGCGCGGCGGGCGTCGCGAGGCTCCCGCCGGCGAGGCCCGCCGGCGGGAGGCCGCCGCGTCGCGAGACGAGCGCTTCGTGTGTACGGTCACCCGGCGGCTCACAGCCCCGCGCCGGGCTCGTCCGCCCCCATCGGCATGCGGTCTCCGCGGGCGAGCTCGTCACCGGCCTTCCGGCCCGGCGTCCGCTCGGCTTCGGGCTCGCCGGCCGGCGTCACGTCCCTCGTCGTCCGGGGGGGCTTCACCGGAGCGCTCGTCTGCGTGCGAGGCATCTCGGGCTTGTCGGTCGCCATGGCGGCACCTCCGACCCGAACGATGCGGACGGCGCGGGTATCTTGCCGGAGGCCGAGATTGGCCCGCCGGCCCCCTCGCTCGCCGCTGCTGCCCTCGCTACCGCATCTTCTCGCGCAGGTAGGCCTCGAGCTCCGGCACGGCCACCCGCTCCTGCGCCATGGTGTCCCGGTGGCGCACGGTGACGGTGTTCGCGAGCGCCGCGTCCTTGCCCTCGCCGAGCGTGTCGAAGTCGACGGTGACGCAGAACGGCGTCCCGATCTCGTCCTGCCGGCGGTAGAGCTTCCCGATCGCGCCGGTGTCGTCGTAGACGACGCGCATCGCGCCGGTCGCCTGGAGCGTCCTCCGGATCCCCTTCGCGGTCCCGACGATGCCGGCGTGGTTCTTCTTGAGCGGCAGCACCGCGACCTTGATCGGCGCGAGGTGCGGCTTGAAGTGGAGGACCGTCCGGTAGAACTCGTCGATGACCGGGTCCACCTGGCCACGGAGCTTCTTCGCGACCTCGATCCCGTCCGCGCCCGGCAGCGAGAGCAGGCCGGCGATGGACGGCAGCCGCTCCCCGAGCCCCTGGGCGATCCGCTCGCCTTCCGCGACGATCGCGTCCTTCGCCGCCGCCGGGAGCTTCTCGTTGCGGGCGGCGGACCGCAGGAAGGTCGCGAGCGCCTCCTCCACGGGCTTCAGGCGCTCCGCCGGCGCGGGCTTCACCTGCTCCTCGGCGTACGCCTCGCTGAGCAGCGCGAGGACGCCGCGGTCCACGCCGGCGGACGGCTCCACCACGAAGGGCACGACGTGCTGCTTCGAGTCGGGGTCGAACCAGGTGAGCTTGTCGGTGGCGTGCGCGTTCGGGCTGACCCGCGCCCGGAGCCCGAGCGAGCCCTGGTCCCGGCTGTGCGAGCCGAGGTCGTAGTCGGTGCGGTTCGCGATGCCCTCGAGCTCCTCGAGGCCGTGCGGGAAGCGGTAGAGGAGGTCCACCGTCGCCTTCGCGTAGTGGGCGAGCTCCTCCTTCTTCTGGTGGTACGGCTCGAGGTTCTGGCGGGAAAGGCCGACCGACAGCCACCAGTCGATCCGGTCCTGGACCCACTTCTCGTGCCACCGCTCGTCCTCGCCGGGCCTGACGAAGAACTCGATCTCCATCTGCTCGAACTCGCGCACGCGGAAGATGAAGTTCCGCGGCGTGATCTCGTTGCGGAACGCCTTCCCGATCTGCGCGATGCCGAACGGCAGCTTGCGCGAGGTCGAGTCGAGGACGTGCTTGAAGTTGACGAAGATGCCCTGCGCCGTCTCCGGCCGCAGGTACGAGAACGACTCCGGATCCGGGACCGGGCCGACCTGCGTCTTGAACATCAGGTTGAACGGGCGCGGATCGGTGAGCTCGGTGGAGCCGCAGCTCGGGCACTTCCCGGAGATCTGGTCGGCGCGCCACCTGAGCTTGCACGCCTTGCAGTCGACCATCGGGTCGACGAAGGTGTCCTCGTGGCCGGAGTAGCGCCACGTGAGCTTGTTCATGAGGATCGCGGCGTCGATCCCCTCCATGTCGTCGCGCTCCCAGACGTTGGCGCGCCACCACGCGAGCTTGAGGTTGTTCTTCAGCTCGACGCCGAGCGGGCCGTAGTCGTAGGTGCCCTGGAGGCCGCCGTAGATCGCGGAGCCGGGGAAGATGAACCCCCGGCGCTTGCAGAGGGAAACCAGCTGCTCCATCGTCTGCGCGGCCATCGGCGTACGCTCCTTCGGGTGCGGTTGCGGAGGGGAAGGGCGCGCATCCTACACCGACTCGCGCCGACGTTCCCGTCCCGAACCGCCGGGGGCCGCCCTGTGGAAAGTCGAGCGGGCCGGCGGACGCCCGTCCGCCGGCCCGCTCCCGCGCCGATGATCGCGGCCCGCGCCTCAGCCCGCCATGCGCTCGTGGTGGAACATCGTCACGATCGGCTCGCTGAGCTGGCTCGCGCGGCCGCCGCGGATGTAGCTCTCGAGCTGATCGATGCTCCACTGCTTCTCCTCGACCACGAGGTCGACCAGGTCGAGCATCGAGATGACGCCCACGATCTCGCCGCCCTCCTTCACCGCGAGGTGCCGGGTGCGGCGGCTCCGCATGAGCTGCGCGCACTCCGCGTCCGTCGCGTCGGCGGAGACCGCCGGGACCTGGGCCCGCATCGCCTCGCCGAGCGTGGTCCGGCTCGGGTCGGCCCCGGCCGCCATCTGCGCCACGAGCTCCCGCTCCGTGACGAGGCCGACGAGCTTCCCCTCGCGGCGCACGCCCACCGACCCGATGCCGTGCTCCGACATCACGCGCGCGGCGTCGTCGCACGTGGCGGATGCGGCGAGGCAGACGATGTTGCGAACGACCCGATCCCGAATGGTGACCATGATCCGATACCTCCGCGGGCGTCCGGGTCCCGAGCCCCGCGACCGCCACGCGAGGCATCATGGCCGGACGCGCCGCGGACGCCTCGTCGCAAGACCGGATGGACCATAACCTACGCTGATGGAGCACATGGTCGGGGCGAGGAGTTCTGATAAGTTCGCCGCATGAGCCCGGTCGACCCGCGCAAGCTCGAGACCTTTCGCGTCGTGGTGCAGACCCGCAAGATCTCCAGCGCCGCGAAGCTCCTTCACCTCTCGCAGCCCGCCGTCACCGCGCAGATCCGCGGTCTCGAGGAGGAGTGCGGGCGCGCGCTGCTCCTCCGCTCCTCCAAGGGCGTCACGCCGACCGACTGGGGCCTGCGCCTGCTCGAGGCGGCGAAGCAGGTGCACGACGTCCTCGGCGCCCTGGAGGGCGCCTTCCAGGGCGAGCCTGCCGTCGGCGAGGAGGTGGTGCTCGGCGCGAGCATGACGACCGCCGCGTACGTCGTGCCGCCGCTCGCCGCCGGCTATCGCGCCATCAACGGCCGCGTCCCGTTCCGGCTCCAGGTCAGCAACACCGCGCGCGTGCTGGAGTGGGTGGCGGACGGGCGTGTTCCGCTCGGTCTCGTCGAGGGCGCGACGCGCTCGTCGCGCGTCCATCTCGAGCGTTACCTCGAGGACGAGCTGGTCCCGGTGGCGGCGAGCTCGGCGCGGGACCTCTGCCGGATCACCCGCGCCGCCGAGCTCGCGAGCGTCCCGCTCCTGTTCCGCGAACCGGGATCGAACACGCGCGCCATGGTGGAGGAGGCGCTCGCGCCGGTGCTCGGGGCGCGCGAGATCCGTCGCTCGGAGCTGCTGTTCGGCTCCAACCAGTCCATGAAGATGGCGGCGGTCGCGGGGCTCGGCGTCGCGTTCGTGTCGCGCTGGAGCGTCCAGCTCGAGGTGAGCGCCGGGACGCTCCGGGTGCTCCCGCTCCGCGATCTGCGCATCGCCCGCACGTTCTCGTGGGCGACGGCCTCCTCGAAGCTGCACGGCGCGGCCGGGCGGTTCCGGACGTGGGCGCTCCGGAACCCGCCGGCGCGACCGTAGCCGGCCCGGGCGACGGGACGCTCCCCGGTTCCGTGCGCTACGGCCGTCGCGCCGGCGGGCGCGCTCCCGGGGGCACCGCCGCGACCGCCGGCGATCGCAGCAGCCGTCCCGTGCCGACGAGCCAGAGGATCCCGCCGAGCCCTGCGAAGAGCGCGAGCGCGACGCCGTCGCTCTGCGCGAACTTCGGCGCGAGCCGGCCGAGGTTCACCGCCGCGAGGAGCGCGCGGGTCGGCTCCGTGAGCTGCGCGAGCGCCACCGCCATCCCCGCGACGGACGCGCCGGCGATGAGCCCGGAGCTGAAGAGCACGCCCGGCCCGCTCTCCGCCTCGGCCTCGGTCTCGACCCGGGCGGCGCGGCCGACGAGCGCGCGGACGACGCCGCCCACCATGATGGGCGCCGAGGTCGAGAGCGGCAGGTACACGCCCACCGCGAAGGCGAGCGACGACAGGCCGCAGAGCTCCAGCACGATCGCGATGCAGACGCCGAGCAGCACGAGCCCCCAGGGCAGCCGCTGCGACATGATCCCGTCGATGATGAAGGACATCAGCATCGCCTTCGGCGCGCTGAACTTCGACACCTTCTCGCCGCCCTCGCGGCGGTCCACGCTGCCGTTGATGCCCGGGTCCTCGAGCCACCGGATCCGCCCCGCGTCGTCGACGAGGTACTTCCCCGCCGGGACGCCGCCGCGCGGCTCCGTCAGCCTGAGCACGTGGTACTCCGCGCGGTCGAGGCCCGCGTCCGGGCCGGTGAGCCGCGCGCGCTCGGGGAGCGTCGCGACGTCCGCGCGGAACCCCGGGTAGTCGCGGCGCGCGAACACGGTGCTCGCGTCGTTCAGCTTGAGGAGCACGAACCCGATGACGAGCGCGGACGAGAGCGTGCCGATCAGGATCGCGATCTGCTGCCGCGAGGGCGTCGCGCCCACGAGGTACCCGGTCTTCAGGTCCTGCGAGGTGGTCCCGCCGTTCGACGCCGCGATGCACACGACGGCCGCGACGGAGAGCGCGGCCACCTTGTCCCGCGCGCTCACCCACCCGAGCGCGAGGAAGATGAGGCTCGTGAGGAGCAGCGTCGCGACGGTCATCCCGGAGATCGGGTTCGAGGAGCTGCCGATCTCGCCGGTGAGGCGCGAGCTGACGGTGACGAAGAGGAACCCGAACGCGACGACGAGGATCGCGCCGAGCACGTTGATCCGGAGCGACGGCGCGAGCGCGCAGGCGACGACGAGCGCGAGCGCGCCGGCGCCGACGAGCCAGCCCGGGAGGTCGCGGTCGGTCCGCGGTCGCGCCGCGCGGGCGCCGCCCGCTCCCCCGCGGAGGCTGCCGAGGCCGCGCGCGGCGCCGCCGACGATGGTGGGGAGCGCTCGCGCGAGCGAGACGATCCCGCCCGCCGCGACCGCGCCGGCGCCGATGTAGAGGATGTACTGGTGCCAGACGTCGTCCGGCGTCATGTCTCGGATGAGCTGGGTGGCGGGGAAGATGGGCGTCGCGGCGGTGGAGCCGAAGAGCTTGATCGCCGGGGTGAGCACGAGCGCGGAGAGGATGCCGCCGGCGCCCATCGTGAGGGCGACGCGCGTCCCGATGATGTAGCCGACGCCGAGGAGCTCGGGCCCGACCTCGAGCGAGAGGCTCGCGCCGTCGAACCACCGCCCGAACACGCGCTCGGGGATGTCCTTGAAGAGGGCGAGCGCCTTGTAGCCCAGCGCGAAGAGCGCGCCCGCGCCGAGGCCGGCGAAGACGATCTTCCCCGTCGTCGCGCCCCGCTCGCCCGTGACGAGCACCTGCGCGCAGGCGGTGCCCTCGGGGTACACGAGCGTCCGGGCCTCCTTCACGATGAGCGCGCGCCGGAGCGGGATCATCATGAGGATCCCGAGGAGCCCGCCCAGCACCGAGACCAGGATCACGTGCCCGACCTGGAGGTCGTAGCCGAGGATGAGCAGGGCCGGCATCGTGACGCCCACGCCGAACGCGATGCTCTCGCCGGCGCTGCCCGTGGTCTGCACGACGTTGTTCTCGAGGATCGTCGCCTGGCGGACGCGGAACAGCCGCGAGAAGGCCCGGAAGATCGTGATCGAGAGCACGGCCACCGGGATGCTCGCGCTCACCGTCACGCCGACCTTGAGGACGAGGTACATCGAGCTCGCGCCGAACAGGATCCCGAGCAGCGCGCCGACGACGACCGGCACCGGCGTGAGCTCGGGCACCTCGGCGCTCGCCGGAACGAACGGCCGGTGGGCGGGCGGCTCGGCGGCGGCGGAGGGCGGGACGGACTCCTCGGGGCGGCTCATGGCGACTCGGGCGTGCCGCGGACGAGGCGGCCCTCGCACGCGGCGGGCGCGTCGGGAGGTGCTACCGGCCCCGGAGCGGCAGCGCCACTCGATCGGCCGCGCGCCGTCTTCACCCAGCGGAAGAACGGCCCCGGGGCGGCCCAGGCACCCGGTCGGGGCTCAGGCCCGCCCCGGGGCGCGCGCCGCTCGCATCCCTCCGCCGCTGCGGCGCGTATAGTCGGGTCTGCGGCCCGCGAGGTGCTCATGAAACGCTCGGGCAACACGGGGCAGCGGCTCGTCGCCATCTTCCTCATGGGCGTCGTGCTGCTCGACTACCCGATCCTCTCGCTCTTCGCCCGCTCCGCCGACCTCGCGGGGATCCCGCTGCTGTACGCGTACGTGTTCGTCGTCTGGACGCTCGTGATCGGGCTGCTGGCGGTCGCCGTCGAGCGCCCGCCGGGTTGAGGATCGCCGCCATGCTCCGGGCGTGGGTCATCGTCCTCGTTTCGTTCGCCTACCTCGGCGTGCTGTTCGCCATCGCCTGGCTCGGCGACCGGCGCGCGGCGCAGGGCCGATCGATCATCGCGAACCCGTACACGTACGCGCTCTCCCTCGCGGTGTACTGCACGACGTGGACGTTCTACGGCAGCGTCGGCCGCGCCGCGTCGAGCGGCGTCGGGTTCCTGCCGGTCTACCTCGGGCCGACCCTCGTCATCGCGCTGTGGTGGTACGTCTGGCGGAAGGTCATCCGCATCAGCAAGACGTACCGCATCACCTCGATCGCGGACTTCGTCGCGTCGCGGTACGGCAAGAGCCAGAGCCTCGGCGGCATCGTGACGGTCATCGCCGTCCTCGGCGTCATCCCGTACATCTCGTTGCAGCTCAAGGCGATCTCCGGCTCGTTCACGATCCTGCTGCACTACCCGCAGATCGTGATGCCCGCGAAGGTCGAGCAGCCGTTCTGGCAGGACAGCGCGCTCTACATCGCCGCGACGCTCGCCGCGTTCGCCATCCTCTTCGGCGCCCGCCACCTCGACGCGACCGAGCGCCACGAGGGGCTCGTCGCTGCCATCGCGTTCGAGTCGGTCGTGAAGCTGGTGGCGTTCGTCGCCGTGGGCGCCTTCGTGACGTTCGGCCTGTACCGGGGCTTCGGGGACGTCTTCCGGCTCGCGCAGGAGACGCCGCGCCTCCGCGGGCTCATGACCGTCGGGAGCGGCGGGTACGCGACGTGGGGGTTCCTCACCGTCCTCTCGATGCTGTCGATCATGTTCCTGCCGCGGCAGTTCCAGATCTCCGTCGTGGAGAACGTCGACGAGGACCACCTCGCCAAGGCGATCTGGCTGTTCCCGCTCTACCTGCTGCTCATCAACGTGTTCGTGCTGCCCGTGGCGCTCGGCGGCCTGCTCCACCTCGGCGGGCAGGGCGTGGACGCGGACACGTTCGTGCTCACGCTGCCGATGTCGCAGCGGCGCGAGGCGCTCGCCCTGCTCGCGTTCATCGGCGGGCTCTCCGCCGGCACCGGGATGGTGGTCGTCGAGACCATCGCGCTCTCGACCATGGTCTGCAACGATCTCGTGATGCCGGTGCTGCTGCGCTGGCGCTGGCTCCGGCTGCACGAGCGGACCGATCTCTCAGGTCTCCTCCTCACGGTCCGGCGATGGGCGATCGCCGTCATCCTGATCCTCGGTTACGTCTACTTCCGCGCCGCCGGCGAGGCGTACGCGCTGGTCGCGATCGGGCTCATCTCGTTCGCCGCGGTGGCGCAGTTCGCCCCGCCCATCCTCGGCGGCATCTACTGGAAGGGCGCCACGCGCGCGGGCGCCATCGCCGGCCTCTCCGCCGGGTTCGCGGTCTGGGCGTACACGCTGGCGCTCCCGTCCTTCGCGAAGTCGGGGTGGCTCCCCGCCGGCTTCCTCGATGACGGGCTCCTCGGCGTGAGGCTCCTCCGGCCCCAGCAGCTCTTCGGGCTCACCGGGCTCGACGACATCTCGCACGCGCTGTTCTGGAGCCTGCTCGCGAACGTCTCGCTCTACGTCGGGGTGTCCGTCGCCGGCCGGCCCGGCGCGGCCGAGACGGACCAGGCGGCGCTGTTCGTGGACGTCTTCCGTCACACGCAGGGGCTGGAGCGGTCGCGCCTCTGGCGCCGCAGCGCCTCGGTCGCCGATCTGTTGCCGCTGCTCGGACGCTTCCTCGGGCCGGACCGCGCGCGCGACGCGTTCCTCGCCCACGCGCGGCGGCGTGGCGTCCGCGCGCCGGAGGACCTCCCGGCGGACGCGGATCTGGTCCACTTCGCGGAGACGCAGCTCGCCGGCGCGATCGGCGCCGCGTCGGCGCGCGTGATGGTCGCCTCGGTGGTGCAGGAGGAGCCGCCCGGCCTCGACGAGGTGATGGACATCCTCGACGAGGCGTCGCAGGTGCGCGCCTACAGCCGCGAGCTGGAGGAGAAGTCGCGCCAGCTCGAGGCCGCCACCGCCGAGCTGCGCGCCGCCAACGCCCAGCTCCAGCAGCTCGATCGCCTGAAGGACGACTTCATGTCGACGGTCACGCACGAGCTAAGGACCCCGCTCACCTCCATCCGCGCCTTCTCGGAGATCCTGCGCGACACGCCGGACGCGCCGCCCGCGGAGCGGGCGCGCTTCCTCTCGATCATCGTGAAGGAGGCCGAACGGCTGACCCGGCTCATCAACCAGATGCTCGACCTCGCCAAGATCGAGTCGGGCAACGCCGAGTGGCACGCCTCCGAGCTGGACCTGCACGAGGTCCTCCGGGAGGCGGTCGACGCCACGAGCCAGCTGTTCCGCGCCAAGGACGTGTCGCTGTCGGTCTCCATCCCGGAGCCGCTCCCGCGCGTCCGGGCCGACCCGGACCGGCTGATGCAGGTCCTCATCAACCTGCTGTCCAACGCCGTGAACTTCAGCCCGCCGCGCGACGGCCGCGTCGAGGTCCGGGTCACGGCGAACGACGAGGCGGTCCGCGTCGACGTGCTCGACAACGGCCCCGGCATCAGCCCGGCCGATCACGCCACCGTCTTCGAGAAGTTCCGGCAGGTCGGCGACCGCGCCGGCGAGCGGCCGCGCGGGACCGGCCTCGGGCTCCCCATCAGCCGCCGCATCGTGGAGCACTTCGGCGGGCGGCTCTGGGTGGACAGCGAGCTCGGGCGCGGCGCGACGTTCTCCTTCGTGCTGCCGCTGCACCCCGGCGCGCACGCCGCCGACGCCGGCGCGGCGCGCACCGCGGGGTAGGAGGCGAGGGATGGCCCACCGGATCCTCATCGTCGACGACGAGCCCAACATCGTCATCTCGCTCGAGTACCTGATGAAGCGCGCCGGGTACGAGGTAGCCGTCGCGGTGGACGGCGAGGAGGCGCTCCGCGCCGTGGCCGAGCAGCCGCCCGATCTCGTGATCCTCGACGTGATGCTGCCCCGGCTGAACGGGTTCGAGGTGTGCCGCCGGCTCCGGTCCGACCCGCGGTGGAGCGGCCTCCGGATCGTCATGCTCACCGCGAAGGGCAGGGACACGGAGGTCGCGAAGGGGCTCGAGGTGGGCGCCGACGCGTACGTCACGAAGCCGTTCTCGACGCGGGACCTCGTCGCCCAGGTCGGCGAGCTCCTGCAGAGCCGCCGCTGACCCGGGAGGGCCCCATGGCCGAGCGCGAGGCGGCGAAGCAGGTCGAGGCGGTCGAGCCGGCGGAGGCGGGCGGCCGGCGGGCGGGCGTGACCATGTTCAGCCCGCTGTCCGCGATCCTGCGCCGCCCGGTCACCGTGCCGCTCGAGGCGACCGTCCGCGAGGCGCTCGAGACGATGGAGCGCGCCCGCGTCGGCTCCGTGGTGGTCGCGGATCCGCGGCGCGGGTTCGCCCTCGGCATCTTCACGCTGCAGGACCTGGTGCGGCGCGTGACGCTCCCGGGCGGCGATCTCCAGCAGCCCATCGCCGCCGTGATGACGAGCGGCCTCATCACGCTGCCGCCGGAGGGCACCGCCCACCAGGCCGCGCTGACGATGGCGCGGAACGGCGTGCGGCACGTGGTCGTCGTGGACGCCGAGGGCCGTCTCGCCGGCATCGTCTCCCAGAACGATCTGTTCGGGCCCCAGCGCGTGGGCGTGAAGCAGATCAGCACCGAGCTCCAGGCCGCCCGGGACATGGACGGGCTGCGGAGCGCCGCGCTCGGGATCCGCCGCCTCGCCGACGAGCTCCTCGCGCAGGGCGTGAGCGTCGAGACCCTCACGCACCACGTCTCCACGCTCAACGACCTCCTCACCATCCGGGTCATCGAGCTCACGGCCGACGAGCTCGCGCCGCCGCCCGTCCCGCTGTGCTGGATCGCGCTCGGCTCGGAGGGCCGGCTCGAGCAGACGTTCAGCACCGACCAGGACAACGGCATCGTGTTCGAGGCGGACGAGGACGACGCGGAGCGCGTGCGCGAGGGGCTGCTCCCGTTCGCGCGCGCGGTGAACGATCGGCTCCACGCCTGCGGGTTCCCGCTCTGCAAGGGCGAGGTCATGGCGGGGAATCCCCGGTGGTGCCTCACGCTCGACGAGTGGCGGCGCACGTTCGTCCGCTGGATCCAGGTGCCCGATCCGCAGGCGCTGCTCAACGCCGCGATCTTCTTCGACCTGCGCGCGGTGTACGGGAACGCCACGCTCGCCGAGCGGCTCCGCGCGACCCTCCTCGCCGCCGCGCGGGACCGGCCGCTGTTCCTGCGCCACATGGCCGAGAACGCGCTCCAGTGCCGGCCGCCGCTGGGCGTCGTCCGCGACTTCACCTACGACCGCTCGAAGGAGTACCCCCACACCATCGACCTCAAGATGAACGGGTCGCGCCCCTTCGTCGACGCTGCGCGGATCCTCGCGCTCGCGCACGGCGTCGCGCACACCAACACGGCGGAGCGGCTGCGGGCCGTGGACGCGGTCGCGCCGTTCGCGCCGGGGCGCCTCGCCGCCATCGTCGATGCGTTCTACTTCGTGCACCTGATGCGGCTGCGCAGCCAGCGGGAGCCGCCGCGCCCCGGCGCGGCCCCGAACCGCATCGATCCCCGGCAGCTGAACGAGCTCGATCGCCACGTGCTGAAGGAGGCGTTCCGGCAGGCGCGGCACCTCCAGACGCGGCTCGCCCTCGAGTACGGGCTCCCGTGAGCGCCGGCGCGGCCCGGGGCGGCTCGCCGGCCGGGCACCGCGACCGTGCCGTGCGGTATGCTCGCGCGCCGGAGGTCCCCATGAAGACGACCCGTCTCCTGCTTTTGACGATCATCGCGCTGAGCCTCGCCCCCGCGCCCGCGCGCGCGAAGGCGCCCGCCGCTCAGGGTCTCGAGATGCACCGCCAGGGGGCGGGGGAGCCGGACGCGAGCGGCTGGAGCGACGCGCGCTCGACGCATGGCGGCTTCTCGGTGTCCGTCCCGGGCAAGTTCAACGACTTCAGCGTCCACGATCGCGCGGCGGACGGAACCGCGCTGGTCGCCCACGTCGTGGGGACCCGTACCCAGGACGGCGTGAAGTTCACGGCGCTCACGCTCGTCCGCGCCGACCGGCGTGTCGCGGGCGACGCCCTGGAAACGATCGCCAGGAAGATGGACGGCAAGCGCAAGGACGTGAAGTACCGCGGGATGGCCGGAGTCGAGGTCGCGCTTTCCAGCCCGCAGAGCGCCGGGGTGATGCGCGTCCTCAGGGGCAAGGACCGCATCTACCAGCTCATCGTGGAGTACCCGAACGCGGTGGCCGCGAGCATGCCCGAGAACGTGAGGCGGTTCATGGAGTCGCTGC
Source organism: Anaeromyxobacter oryzae (assembly GCF_023169945.1). GTDB lineage: Bacteria > Myxococcota > Myxococcia > Myxococcales > Anaeromyxobacteraceae > Anaeromyxobacter > Anaeromyxobacter oryzae. The sequence goes on along the minus strand of NZ_AP025591.1, from coordinate 413,006 downwards.
GCGTGCGGTGACGCCGAGGCGGCCGGGCCCCTCACGAGGCCACGGCCGCCCCGCCGCGCGGGCCATCAGGGATCGCGCGCGCCGATCGCCGAGGTCACCGGCCCCTCGCTCGACAGCGCCGGCGTCGCGACCACGTTCCCCGAGGTGCTGGAGCAGCCCGCGGCGCCCGGGCCCTGCGGGCAGCCCCACCAGTTGTCCATCGCGAAGACGGTCGCCGTCCCGGTGTTGGCGACGCCGGTCGCATCGCGTCCGACGAGGGCGTTCAGGAACACCGTGGCGCCCGTCTCCGTGTTGCCGACCCACACGTCGATGTCCTCGTCGGAGATCCGGTTCTGGGTGACCGTCGTCCCGACGATGGGCGCCGCCGGACCGAACCCCGGGAAGGCCCCGTTGCTGAAGATCTCGATCCCCATCCCCGGCGGCGAGGCGCCGGCGGCCTCCTCGTCTCCGCCGTTTCGCCTGATGACGTTCCCGATGATGACGTTGTGATCGGCGTTGCCGTTGGCAGCGTGGACGTGGATCGCCACGCCGGGCTCGCCGTTGTCCTCGATGACGTTCCCCGACACGAGGTTCCCGGACGACCTCGTCGCCGAACCGGGCGGGATGCCCGGGTTCGCGAACATGCCGGTCCCCGCGGCGCCGTTGTGGCGGAGCACGTTTCCGACGACCGAGTTGCGGACCACCCCGTTCCCCTGGAAGACCCCGTTGACCGGCGGCGCGAGCGTGCACCCGGTCGCGTCGCTCGAGCCCGGCGCGCAGGCGAGGTGCGAGGCGAGGGTCACGCCGCAGTCGCCGCCGGCCAGCTGGTTGTCCCGGGAGGTGTTGCCGGTGACGAGGTTCTCCCGGCTCTGGCCGGTCTCGTCCGTCAGCAGGATCCCGCCCTTGTTGTCGTGCACGGAGTTGCCCTCGACCACCGCGCCGACGACGCTGCGGAGGTGGATGCCCTCGCCGCAGTCGTCGTTGTCGTCGGGGAAGTTGCCGGGGCCGCCGGGGAACGCGTCGGGGCAGCACACGATCGCGTTGGTGCCGGGCGTCTGCGGGGGGACGAACGTCGGGCAGGGCGGCGTGCCCTGACCGACGGTGGCGGTGATCGCCTGGTCGTTGTGGGCGACCTCGTTCCGGGCGAGGTGCACCTCGCGCGCGTCCTCCACCAGGATGCCCTCGCGCGCCGCGTTCTCGGCGACGCAGCCCTCGACCGTGACCCGGTCGACGCCGCTCACGAGGACGGCGTGGTCGAGGCCCTTCGCGTCGAGGGTCACTCCCCGCCCGCCCCCGCCGGCGCAGCGGAGCGTGAGCCCGGTCAGCGAGGAGGCGTTCGAGGCGTCGCTCCGGATCGCCGCCACGGAGCACGCGGGTCCGCTGCACGTCGCGGTGTACCTCCCGGGCTTCACGACGATCGTCGTGTGCGTCGAGGACACCGCGTCGATCGCCGCCTGGATCGTGGTGGCGCAGCCGCCCGCGCCGGACGGTGCGACGCACGCCGTCGCCGCCGCCCTCGCCGTCCCGCCCGAAACGAGGAGGATCGCCGGGACGCTCCACGCCGCCAGCGCCGCCCACCTCGTGACACCACCACGTCGAGGAGCATCACTCCCGAGCATGACTCGCCTCCCTGTCCCGTGAAAGTTCGAGTGAAGATGGCTCTGCGCGGGGACCGGGAACATGCCCCCCCTGGAGTCGGCGGAAGACGGCATGTCACCGCGAGTGATCGCGCGAGAGCTCCGGGCCGGCGCGGCGATGCGACGTCAGCCCTTCGAGCGCGCGTCGCGGCTCGATGCACCGCCGCGGGCCCCGACCCCCGGCGCGCGGGCGTGCCTCCGCCTCGGCGGGGCGCGCGCCCGCTGGCCCCGCGGCCGCCGGTCGTGTAGGAGATCCTTCCCGCCATGACGCTCACGCTCGGCTTCTCTCCCTGTCCCAACGACACGTTCATCTTCGACGCCCTCGTGAACGGGAAGCTCGACACCGGCGGGCTCCGGTTCGACGTGGTCCTCGAGGACGTGCAGACCCTCAACGAGTGGGCGCTCGAGGGCCGGCTCGACGTCAGCAAGATCAGCTACGGGGTCCTGCCCCGAGTCGCGCGGGAGTACGTGCTGCTCGCCTCGGGCGGCGCGCTGGGGCAGGGCGTCGGGCCGCTGCTCGTCGCCCGCCCGGGGCTCGACGCCTTCCGCCCGGACTCGATGACCGTCGCGATCCCGGGCCGCGACACGACCGCCCACCTCCTGTTCTCGCTCGCGTACCCGGACGCCGCGCGGAAGCAGTTCCGGGTCTTCTCGGAGATCGAGGCCGCCGTCGCGAGCGGGTCGGTCGACGCCGGCGTCATCATCCACGAGGGCCGGTTCACGTACGCGTCGAAGGGGCTCGTGAAGCTCGTCGACCTCGGAGAGCACTGGGAGGAGCGCACCCGAGCTCCGATCCCCCTCGGCGGGATCGTGGCGCGGCGCGGGCTCGGTCCCGCCGTCGCGCGGGACGTCGAGCGGCTCGTCCGGGCCAGCGCGGAGCACGCGCGCGCCGCGTACCCGCTCATCACCGGCTACGTGAAGCGCCACGCTCAGGAGATGGACGAACGGGTGATGCGCCAGCACGTCGACCTGTACGTGAACGACTTCTCGGTGGACCTCGGCGAGCGGGGCAGGGCGGCGGTGCGGACGCTCCTCGAGGTGTGGGCGCGCCAGAACCCCGGGGTCGCGGTCGGGCCGGATCCGTTCCTGTAGCGAGCGCGGGAAGCCGGGCAGGCGCCCGACCGTCTCCGCCGGTCATCCCACGCTGGAATGCGGCCGGTTTTTCTGCTACGTGGCGGGGCCATGAGCCGGATCTACAAGTCGCTTCCGCCGAAGGGGACCCCGCTCGGCATCGCCTTCAGCGGCGGCCTCGACACCCGCTGCGCGGTCGCCTGGCTGTCCGAGCAGGGCATGGCCGTCCACGCCTACACCGCGGACCTGGCCCAGCCGGACGAGGCCAACCCGGCCGACATCCCGCCCATCGCGCTCCAGCACGGCGCGGTGAAGGCGCGGCTCATCGACTGCCGCGACGCGATGGTGCGCGAGGGCCTCGCCGCGATCCAGTGCGGCGCGTTCCACCTGTCCGCCGGAGGGAAGAAGTACTTCAACACGACGCCGCTCGGCCGCGCCGTGACGACCACGGCGATCGTGCGGGCGATGCGCGAGGACGGCGTCCACGTCTTCGGCGACGGCTCGACGCACAAGGGCAACGACATCCAGCGCTTCTACCGGTACGGCATCCTCGTCGACCCGGACCTGCGCATCTACAAGCCGTGGCTCGACCAGGCGTTCGTGACCGCGTTCGGCGGCCGGAAGGAGATGAGCGAGTACCTCGAGCGGCGCGGGCTCCCCTACAAGATGGGGACCGAGAAGGCGTACTCGACCGACGCCAACGTGCTCGGCGCGACGCACGAGGCGAAGGACCTCGAGCGGCTCGACTCCAGCATGCGGATCGTGAACCCGATCATGGGCGTCGCGCACTGGAAGCCCGAGGTCGCGGTGAAGCCGGAGGAGGTCACCGTCGTCTTCGAGCAGGGCATGCCGGTCGAGCTGAACGGCAAGCGCTTCGGCTCGCCGTACGAGCTCTTCCTGGAGGCGAACCGCATCGGCGGTCGCCACGGCCTCGGGATGAGCGATCAGATCGAGAACCGCGTCATCGACGCGAAGAGCCGCGGCATCTACGAGGCGCCGGGGATGGCGCTGCTCCACCTCGTCTACGAGCGGCTCCTCTCGGCGATCCACAACGAGAACACGCTCGATCTCTACTTCACGCTGGGCCGCCGCCTCGGCCGCCTCCTCTACGAGGGCAAGTGGTACGACCCCGAGGCGATGATGCTCCGCGAGGCGCTCACGCGCTGGATCGCCACGGCCGTCACCGGCACCGTCACGTTCGAGCTGCGGCGCGGCGACGACTGGACGATCCTCTCCACGAAGGCGCAGTACATGAGCTACGCGCCCGAGAAGCTCTCCATGGAGCGCGTGGAGGAGCCGGCCTTCACGCCGGAGGACCGGATCGGCGCCCTCGAGCTGCAGAACCTCAACGTGGGCGACAACCGCGCGCTGCTGCTGCACCACCTCGACTCGCTCCGCAAGCTCGGCGCGAGCCGCAGTGGACCGAGCATCGCGGCGCTGCTCGGTGCCGGCGACGACGAGGAGTGACGGGACCGCGGCCGCGCCGGCCGCGCAGCCTGCGATCGAGAACGGCCGCCCGGAGGCGGCCGTTCTCGTTTCTCGGGTGCACCGCCACGGGGCGGGCGGGCGCCGCAGCTCTCACTTCACGTACACGGGGACCGCCGCGCTCGCCGTCGCGTGCCCGGTCGTGTCGAGCGCCCGCGCGGTGAGGGCGTGAGCTCCGCGCGGGACCTTCCGTACGTCCCAGAGGAATCGCCAGGGTGGCGCCGTGACGGCGCCGACGAGCTGCCCGTCGGCGTACCAGTCGACGCGGACGACCCCGAGGTCATCCTCTGCGCGCGCCGTCAGCTCGGCGGTCTTGAAGAGGACCGCGCCCGGTCCGGGCGAGGCGATCTCCACCTTCGGCGGGGCATCGGCGACGGTGATCGCCTGCTCCGGGCTCGCCCCGACGTTGCCGGCGGCGTCCGTCGCCGTCGCGCGGAGCAGCACGGTCCGGCCCGGGAACGGGGTCGAGTCCCACGCGGCCTCGTAGGGCGGGGCCTCGTCGCGGCCGACGAGCACGCCGTCCACGTAGAACGACACCCCGGTCACGCCCACGTCGTCCATCGCGCTCGCCCCGAGCGCGACCGTCCCGGAGACCAGCGCGCCGGCGGGTGGGCTCGTCAGCGCCACCGCCGGCGGCCCGAGGTCCACCGGCCGGATCACGTCGAAGGAGATCTCAATCTCGGGCGTGCAGCTGCACGGGCCGGTCGCGGCGGTCAGCGCCTGGATCGACTCGCAGGCGCAGGCCGAGACCCGGTACCGGCCGAGCGCGGACGGCGCCCAGCTGGCCTGGAAGGGCGGAGCCGCGACGGACGCGACGACCGCGCCGTCCACGAGGAAGTCCACCGCCAGCACGGGCTGGCCGCCGGAGACTTCCGCGGCGAGCGTCGCGGGGCCGTAGAGCACCTCGCCGTCGGCCGGCGAGGTGAGCGTGATGATCGGCGGCGGGTCGATGACCACCTCCACCGGGTCCGACGCGCCCTCGCGCCCCGCCGCGTCGCGCGCCACCGCCACGAGCGTGTGCGGGCCCGCCGTGACGGACGTGGTGTCCCACGGGAAGCTCCACGGGAGCTCGGTGCGAGACCCGACCGTCACGCCGTCCACCCGGAGCTCGACCCCCGCGACGTAGACGTCGTCGGACGCGCCGACGTCGATCTGCACCACCCCTTCGACGGCCTGGCCGGGCGCCAGCCCGGTGATCACCACGAACGGCGGCCACAGGTCGGCGGTGACCGTCGCCGCCGCGCTCGTAGCGGCGTTGCCGGCGCGATCGGTCGCCCTCGCCGTCAGGCGGTGTTGCCCAGCCCCGAGATCGACGGCGGCCTCGTAGGGCGGCGCGCAGGCCCCGGCCGCCGGCACGTCGTCCACGAGGAAGGTGACGCAGTCCACGCCGCCGGCGTCGCGCGCGGCGGCGCGGACCTGGACCGGCGTCGCCACGACCGCGAGGTCGGCGGGCGAGGCGAGCGCGACCAGCGGCGGCGCGAGGTCCGGCGCCACGAAAGCGAGGACGTCATCGTCGATCACGGCTCCGTCGCACGTGCCGGGGGCGCCGCCGTCGCGCACCACTGCGCGCACGACCCGGCGGCCGCCGGGATCGGACCGCGAGGGGGCGATCCGGAGGTCGGTGCCGTGGCGGATCCCGTTCGGCGGCGAGAACGTCTGGAGGAGCGTCCAGCCCACCTCCTCGTCGAGCACGTACAGGTCCAGCGCGAGCGCCCACCCGCCGGGATCGCTCGCCCAGGGGCCGCCCAGCTCCACCTCCAGGCGGGCGGAGACGCCCGGCGCGAGCGGCTGCCCATCGCGCGAGAAGACCACCATGCGCTCGATGAACGGTCCGTACGGATCGTCGAGACGCTCCGGGCACCCCCACCAGCCGGAGGTCGGATCCCCGCAGCCCTCGGCGGCGCCGCCGCCTTGGAGCGCGCGGCCGCTGCCGCACGCGGAGGTCGGGGCATCGCAGGCGGGGACGCCCCACGACGCATCGCACCCCGCCGCCGTGGCGAGCGTCAGCCTCACCTCGTCGAAGGTGGCGCCGCCCGTCTCATCGAACGCGTAGGCCTGCACGAGCGCCGGCCCGGCCTCGCGCACGGGCGACGACCACAGCGCGGGAAAGGTGGGCGCCTGCTCGGAGACGACCAGCTCGTTCTCGAGGACATACTCGACCCGAGTGAGCGGGAGGCCGGCGTCGCGGATCGCGAGCGGGACGTCGCCCGTGACCACGGTCCACGGCCCGGGCGAAGCGAGGAGCCACGGCGCCGGCGCGTGGCCGGCTTCGACGGCGAACACGAGGTCGTCGCTGTCGCCGAACGCTTCGCAGTCGCTCGCGCCGGCGGGGAGGGCGACGGCGCGGAGCACGTGCAGCCCCCCCGCGGCCGGCTCGAACGTCGTGCGGACGGTCGCCTCCGCGCCCTCGCCGAGGTCGACCCAGTCCGGCGGGAGCTCCTCCCACCACGGCCGGGTGGCGTCGTTCGCGTGCCAGCGCTGCACCGTCACGAAGCCCGTGCCGGAGACGGTCACGTCCGCCTCCACCGGGCTGCCCGTGGCGATCGGCGCGCCGTCGGCCGACGCGACCGCGATCGCCTGGACGGCCGGACCCGAGCCGCCAACCCCTGGGCAGCCCGAGCCGAGCGTGTGCGGCCCGTTCACCTCGGGCCCCGCCGCATCGGGCCCGGCCAGGGCGACGCCAGAGCTGCAGCCCCGGGCCGTCTCGAGGCAGGCGGGGACCACTCCGAGCGGCTCGAAGAGTCCCGCCTCGGCAGCGGCGGTCACCCCGGCCTGCGGCTCCGTGGACGTCGATCGCCCGCACGCGGCGAGCAGCACGACGCCGCACCAGGCGAGCCCGATCGCGGACCTTCTCATGTGGTCTTCCCCCGAGGTGGACGCCGGCGGTGGGCGGCGGCGAGAACGGCGAGGAGTGAACGACCGGAGCCGCCGGTGGGCGCCTGCTCCGCGAGCGCGCCCCGGCGGCTCCTCGTCTCAAGCGTGCGTTACAGGGTCGGCACCGCGTCCTTCACGAGCCGGACCTCCTCGACCGTGAAGGCGCCCTTGCCGAGGAACGCGCTGGCCGCCCACGCGCCGGCCTGCGAGCTGCCGTCGACCGCGGTGCGCGCCTGCACCTCGATCGTGTGATCGCCGACGCCGACGTTGGCGGCGCCGAAGAAGAAGGCGTGGGCCGCCTCGGTGTCGAGGATCAGCTGCAGGACCTCGTCCTGGTACCGGCAGCCGGAGAGCGTGCCGTCCGCAGCGATGTCGCACGCGAAGCCGTCGAACTGCGCCATCAGCGTCTGCTTCCGGCGATCGAACGTCACCGGGCCCGGGGCGGCCACCTTGCCATCGACCAGGACCTGGACCTCGATCTTCGCCTCCGCGCTCGACGTGTCCTTCGTGTACCTGCTGCTCGAGACCGTCGTGTCGGTCATCAGCGAGGTCACGATGGACACGCCGAACATCAGATCCTTCTGCGAGGAGGTGTGGATCGCACCCGACATGACGGTCGTCCACCCGCCGACGTAGTCGGTGGGAGCGAGCAGCGTGGTCGCCCGCTGGAGCGCCTTCACCTCGCCCATCTTCATCTCGACCTTCGCGGACTGCGCGGAGGCCACGCCCGACAGCAGCACGACGGCGAGCACCATCTTCAACAGCGTCTTCATGTGTTCCCCTCCGGGAATTGACTGTGGGTGGAGCACGCCAGGCAACGGCGTGGGCGGCACCGTAGCAATCGACTGTCGGTGCACTACGCGGACGGATGGGTTTCGTCCTTCCTGGTTGGCCCCGACGTGCGCGACCGGAGGGGACACGGCCGCCGCGCGAAGACGGCGTGCGCGCGAGGCGAGGCGGGATTGTGCCGGTAGTCCAGACGGTTGGACCGCGATCGCGACCTGCTGCGGAGGGGCTGGCTCCGCGACCGACCCGGCAGTGGTCCCCATCAGAGACGGACCTGGGGAGAACACCACCGCAGGTGAAGTGACGGACGGTGCGTCCGCGAATTCACGCACGGTCAGCGCCCGGCGAGCCGCGCTCGCGCTCGTGCGAGCCCGGCCCCGCGGTCTCGAGCGGCGCGACCAGCGCCAGCGCTCGCGGCGCTGCTCGTCGGCGGCGTCCGGGCGCTCGGCAGGCGTTTCGAGGACCTGCACGGCGGTCGGGCGTGCAGGGGACCGGGACGGCGGTCCCTCCTCGCCTCATCGGCTGCGACGGGTCGCCGCTCCCCGGTTGACCGGTGCCGGCGAGCCGGGGGAAGGCGGCGCGCGGCGTGAGAATGGGACCGGCGGGAACCGGAGCACGGAGGAGATCATGGAGCGGATCGAGAAGTCGGTGTCGATCCAGGCGCCGGTGGCGCGCGCCTTCGAGTACCTGACGGAGCCCGCGCACCTGCTCGCGATCTGGCCGAGCCTGGTCGAGACCACGAACGCGGTGGTCCGCGCGGACGGCGGGCACACGTTCGACTGGAAGTACAAGATGGCGGGCCTGCCGTTCCACGGCCGGGCGGCGACGATCGAGATCGCGCGGGACCGCCGCCGGGTCGACCGGAACGAGGGCGGCATCCCGAGCATCTTCACCTGGACGTTCGCGCCGCGCGACGGCGGCGTCGAGGTCGCGCTGGCGATCGAGTACGAGCTGCCGGTGCCCGTGTTCGGGCGCCTGGCGGCGCCGTTCCTGCGGCGGGTGAACGAGCGCGAGGCGGAGACGCTGCTCCGGAACCTGAAGGAGCGGCTCGAGGCGGCAGAGCGCGCGGGGATGCGCGAGACCGGCGGCCGCCCGCCGGAGCCGGCGCCGCCCGTCTGAGCGGGGTGGTCGCGGGAGCCCTCGCGGGCGCTGCTCCGGAGCGGCGCCGCGCCCGCCGAGGGTCGTCCCACCTCGTCCGGTGCGGCCGCTGACGCAGGGACTGAAGGGAGGACGGCATGGCCTTCACGAGCTGCCGTGCGACGCGCGCCGAGCGGGCCCAGCCGATGGCGGGCGACGCCCTGGTCGAGGACCCTGTCCTCACGCTCACGCACGCCATCGACCTCTCGGTCTCGCCGGCGCGGGCGTGGCCGTGGCTGGTGCAGATGGGCGCCGGCCGGGGCGGCTGGTACAGCTGGGACCGGCTGGACAACGGCGGGCGTCCGAGCGCCGACCGCCTCGTCCCGGAGCACCAGCGCGTCGCCCCCGGCGATGTCCTGCCGGCGATCCCAGGCGCCACGGACGTGTTCCGCGTCGCGCGCGTCGAGCCCGGGCGCGAGCTGATCCTCGCGTGGCCCGCGCCGGACGGCGGCCAGCGCGGCAGCTGGGAGTTCCTCCTCCTCCCGGCGGCCCGCGGCCGGTCGCGCGTCGTCGTGCGCGCTCGCCTCGGCGCCCGCGCCCTCGCCGCCGCCCGCGAGGGCACCGCCGGGCCCGGGGAGCCCGTCGCCTCGCGCATCGAGCGCGCTGTCCTGAGGCTGCCCCTCGTGCTCCTCCGGCCGCTCGGCGCCCTCGGACACCGGGTGATGCAGGCCCGGCAGCTCCGGGGGATCAAGCGCCGCGCCGAGCGCGACGTCCGGTGGGGCGCGACCGGCGACGAGCTCGCCCGCGCGATGCCTGGCGACGGCGTGGTGCCCACCCCGAGCCACCACGCGACATGGGCGGTCACGGTGCGCGCGCGGCCGGAAGAGATCTGGCCGTGGCTCGTGCAGATGGGGAAGGGGCGCGGCGGCCTGTACAGCATCGACTGGCTCGATCGCCTGTTCGGGTTCCTCGACGCGCCGAGCGCGGACCGCGTCCTCCCGGAGTGGCAGGGGCTCGCGCCCGGGGACGTCATCCCGGTCGGCCGGACCCGCGGCTGGCCGGTCCACGCGATGGACCCGCGCCGCACGCTCGTCCTCCGCATCGCGGAGGACGACATCCTCGTCACGCAGTCCTGGGGCCTGTACCCGCTCGACGCGGAGACGACGCGCCTCGTGCTGCGGGTCCGGGCCGCCGTCCCCGCCGGTCCGCGGAGCGCCGTCCTGCTCGCGCTGCTCGTCCCGCAGGAGCAGGTGATGGTGCGGGCTCAGCTCCGCGGGATCCGCCGCCGGGCGGAGACGCTCGCGCGCGCGCGCGTCACGGCCCCGGCGCTGTGAACGTCCCGGGCGAGACGGCGAACTGACCGTCGAAGTTGGTGACGATCACCTGGTAGACACCGGGGTTGAGCTTGGGCACGGCGACGGTGAGCTGCGTCGCCGACTTCTGCGTGATCGACGCGAGCGTGCCGCCGAAGGAGACCTGCAGCCCGGCCCGCGCGCCGGTCGCGTCGGCGGAGAAGTCCGTCCCGGTCACGACGACCGGCGAGCCCCTCGGCCCGGTGTCCGGCGTGAACGCTGCCGGGGCCGGCGGGTTGCCGTAATGGAAGCCCTGCACCGTCGTGGACTGCCCGTCCGCGTTGGCGACGGCGATGTCGACGAACCCGTCCGCCGCCGGCCCGAGGGGGCTCGACGGGATCGTCACCGTCAGCGTGCCGCGGAGCGGGTCGTAGGTGAGGCCGGTCGCCGGCGCCCCGCCGAACGTGACCGCGACCGTGTTCTGGAGGCCGCTGCCGGCGAGGAGGAGCAGCCCGCCGCCCGCCTGGGGTGAGCCGTGCACGTTGGTGGCGGTGACCACCGGCGGCGGCGCGACGTACGTGTACGCCGCGGGGAGCGTGGCGGACTGGCGATCGGGGTTCGTGACCGTCACGTTCACGGGACCCGCCGCGCCCGGAGGCGTGACGATCGCGATGGAGGTCGCGGTGATCGTCCCGACGACCGCGGCGGCGCCGCCGAAGCTCACGGTGGACCCGGCGACGAAGCCGGAGCCGGTGAGGGTGACCGTCGTGCCCCCCGCGGTGAGGCCGGATGCCGGGGTGATCCCCGCGATCGTCGGCGAGGTCACGGCAGGCGGCGGGGGCGGCGGCGGCGGGGGCGGCGGCGGGGGCGGCGGCGGAGGCGGGGGCGGCGGCGGAGGAGGGGGCGGAGGCGGAGGCGGAGGCGGGGGCGGCGTATTCGCGTCGAACTGGAGCGCGGACGGGATCGTGGTCCGTTCCCCGTCCGGGTTCACCACCGTCACGTCCACGATGCCGGGCGCGTGCGCGGCGGCGACCGCGACGAGCTGGCCGCGATCGATCCACCGTGCGTCTCCTGCCGACGTGTCGGCGCCGAAGAGGACGCGCGCGCCGGGCTCGAAGCCGTCGCCGTGCAGGATGACGGTGCCTCCCGTCGCCGGCACGTGGCCGGGGTCGAGCGACGCGAGCGAGGGCGGGATCGGGCCGGAGGCGGACGCGGGCGCGGATGCGGAGCCGCCGCACGCGGTCAGCGCGGCCGTGAGCAGCGCGACGAGGAGAGTGAGCTGGAGCCGGGGACGTCGGGTTGGCTGGGGGATCACGTTGCCCTCTCGCCCATCGGGGCGTGGTGGGTTCGCTTTGCGTGACACCCGCTCCGCCCAGGCTGCCCCGGCCCGCGTGGGGTCCGGGCTCGGCGGTGCCCTCCCGAGCGCGGCAAGTCCCGGGGACGTCGTCGTCCGCCCCACGCCCTGTCCCGGGCTCACCCGACGCCCGGCGAGACCTGGTCACGGGGTTGGTCGGGCATGGACAGCGGACGCTGCCCACGCGGTGGTCCCACCCGAGATCTCCGCCCTCGAACTGAGCGACGCGCTTTCCGACGGAACGCGCCGCTGCTCGTCAACGTCGGAGGGCACGACATGAAGACGACATGGATGAAGGTCACAGAAACACTCGCGGTCGCGGCGGCGCTCCTCGGCGCCACGCCGGCGACCGCCGCGCTGCTGGATCGCGGGCCGCAGGATCCGACGCTCGTGTTCCCGCAGTGGTACCGGGATCTGAACGGGACCGCGCTCGGCCTCTGCCTCTCGCAGGCCCCCTCGCCGAACCCCGCCGCCGGCCTGAAGCCGATGTGCTTCCCGCTCGCCGCGGATCCCAACGGGTTCGCGGGCAACCTCGGGCCCGAGATCTTCTACAACGTGCTGAACGTCAACGTCGGCAAGGGCGCCGCGGCGGGCGGCACCTCCACCTTCGCGCTGCGTTACGTGGCCGGCCTCGAGGCGTCGTACCTGCCGCTCGGCGTCCCGGTGCACGGGACGGAGACCGTCTTCGCGCGCATCCGCATCACCATCAACTCGCAGGCGCCCGGCACGTACACCGTCACGCATCCCTTCGGCATCGAGGTGTTCCCCGACGTCGGCACGGGACCCCGGGCGGTCTTCTACACCGTGGACATCCCGATCGGACCGGTGCTGGACTTCGACTCCGCCCTGGGCGGTCGGCTCGGCCCGTTCATCCAGTGGGACGTCGTGAACGCGGGTGAGACGCTCACCGTCGGCACCCAGCAGTTCGTCGGCGATCCGAACTACGACCACACGTTCACGGGCAGCCCCTTCGGGACGAACTTCGTCCGCGTGGACGGCCCGCCCGGATCGAACCTCGACGGCGCGGGCAACGACTTCATCGTGCAGCCGCTCGGCGCGGTCTCCGGCCAGCGCTGGACCGCGCCCATCGCCACCGCGTTCAACGTCCAGAAGGCGGTCTACTCCCGGAACGCGACCCTCAACACCGTGGACGTCTGGGCGACGTCCGCGCCGGGCCAGAAGCTCGTCCTCACCGGCGTCGACCTCCCGAGCCTCCAGCTGAAGGAGTTCCCGCCGGGCAACTACTACGGCCACATCGAGGAGCCCGCCGCGTTGTTTCCTCCCGCTTCCGTGACCGTCACGAACCTCTCGAGCAACCCGGTGAGCTCGAAGACCATCCAGCTCGTCGATCAGCTCGACGCCACGGCGACCTACGACTCGGCGACCGGCGCGCTCGCGGTCTCCGCGACGAGCAGCGATCTCTCCGGTCCCACGCTCACGGTGCTGGGCTCGTTCGGCGGCTTGATGACCGCGGGCGCGACCCCCGGCACGTACACGTTCAACGGGCTCGTGCCGCTCACCACCGAGCCGCCGACGACCGTCAAGCTCGAGTCGAATGCGGGCGGCGTCTTCTCCGCAAGCGTCGACGTCCTCGCCGGCGCGCCCATGAACGTCCCCGGCCTGCCAGTGGCCGTCGCCGACGTGCCCCTCGTGGCGGGCTCCGGTCCGACCCTCATCGACGTCTCCACGAACGACACCTTCGCCGGTGCGATCCAGGTCCTGGTCCTCACGCAGCCCGCCACCGGAACGGCCGTCGCGGCCGCCTCCGGCGGTAACGTGACCTACACGCCCAACCCCGGCGCGAGCGGCCCCGACAGCTTCACCTACGTGATCCAGGACGCCGTGGGCCTCTCGAACGTCGCCACGGTCAGCTTCACCGTCCCCTTCGTGGCCCCGCCGCCGACCGCGAACGGCGACAGCTTCGCCATGCTGCAGGGGACCTCGCGCACCTACGCCGTCCTCGCGAACGACGTCGCGGGCACGGGCACGACGATCGATCCGGCGAGCGTGAAGATCGCCGCGCTCCCCGTCCACGGCAAGGCGACGCCGAACCCGGACGGCACCATCACGTACACGCCGGTGGTGGGCTTCAACTCGGCGCTCGACACCTTCTCGTACACGGTGGCGAACACGGCCGGGACCGTCTCCGCCCCGGCGACGGTGACCGTGGACGTCTTCGGCGGCCCCGAGTCGGTCTCCATCGGCAAGGCGATCTACACGGTGTCCAAGGCGAAGTGGAACATCGTCGGCTCGACCAACTGGTTCGGCCCGGCCCTCACCCAGCTCACCGCCACCTGCTGGACGGGCACGGCCGCGGCGCCGACCGCGACCACGCTCATCGGCACGGCCCCCATCGACACGACCGGCAAGTTCGCGCTCGTGCCCGTCGGTGCGACGCCGACTCCGGTGAACCCGTCGTCGGTCACCTGCCAGACGTCGAGCGGCGGCCTGAAGAGCGCGGGCGTCACGTTCCAGTAGCGGGTCCGCCCGCCGCGCCGTGACGGGGGAGGCCCCGGCTCCGCGAGGAGCCGGGGCTTTCTCTCGTGCTCGGGCAGGCGCTCGGGGGACGGCGACGCTACGACGGAAGACACGAGGAGGACCGCATGGCCGCGACCACCGACCGGGATCTCTTCCCCGGCTTCACCGACGAGCGCATCCGCGTAGGCGAGGTGACGCTCCGCGTCCGCCGCGGCGGGAGCGGCCCGCCGCTGCTGCTCCTCCACGGCTACCCGCAGACGCACGCGATGTGGCACCGCGTTGCCGGGCCGCTCGCGGCGCGGTTCACGGTCGTCCTGCCGGACCTGCGCGGCTACGGCGACAGCGACAAGCCCCCGTCCGCGGCGGATCACGCGCCCTACTCGAAGCGCGCGATGGCGCGGGACCAGCTCGAGCTGATGCGCGCGCTCGGGTTCGAGCGCTTCGCGGTCGTCGGCCACGATCGGGGCGGGCGCGTCGCGCACCGCCTCGCGCTCGACGCGGCGGGCGCGGTGACCCGGCTCGCCGTCCTGGACATCGCGCCGACGCTCGCGATGTACGAGCAGACCACGATGGCGTTCGCCACGGCCTACTACCACTGGTTCTTCCTCATCCAGGCGGAGCCGCTCCCGGAGCGGCTCATCGGCGCCGACCCGGACCTCTTCCTGCGCACGAAGCTCCGCGGCTGGAGCCAGGGGCGCTGGCCGTTCGACGACGCCGCCGTCGCGGAGTACCTCCGCTGCTTCCGCGACCCCGCGACCATCCACGCGTCGTGCGAGGACTACCGGGCCGCCGCGACGATCGACCTCGAGCACGACCGGCTCGATCGCGACGCCGGACGGCACGTGGGCTGCCCGGTGGTCGCGCTCTGGGGAGAGCGCGGCACCGTCCACCGGCTGTTCCGGCCGGTCGAGGAGTGGCGGCGCGTCTGCGCCTCGACGGTCGAGGGCGGTCCGCTCCCGGCGGGCCACTACCTCGCGGAGGAGGTCCCCGCCGAGCTGCTCGGCGCGCTCGAGCCGTTCCTCCGGTGAACCGGGTCGCGCGGGCGCGAGAATGTGGACCGCGCCGGTGGACATTGCCCGGCCCCGTGGTGTACACGAGCCCGGTTGCGGCGCCCCCGGCGCGAGCGCGGGACTTCCGCTGCAGCGGCGAAGGAGCGGTGTGGAAGCGCGACAGGACAGGGGCGTGCCCGCGCACGTGGTGGTCGTCGGCGGCGGGTTCGCCGGGCTCTACGCCGCCCGCGGGCTGGCGCGGGCGCCGGTGCGGATCACGCTCGTCGACCGGCGGAACCACCACCTCTTCCAGCCGCTGCTGTACCAGGTCGCGACGGCGGCGCTGAACCCCGGCGACATCGCGGAGCCGATCCGCCACGTCCTCTCGCGGCAGCGGAACGCCCGCGTGCTGCTCGCCGAGGGCGCCGCCGTGGAGCCCGACGCCCGCCGGCTCCGGCTCGCGGACGGCCTCGCGCTCGACTACGACTACCTCGTCCTCGCCGCCGGCGCGACGCACTCCTACTTCGGCCACGACGAGTGGAGCCGGTTCGCGCCGGGCCTCAAGACGCTCGAGGACGCGGAGGAGATCCGCCGCCGGGTCCTGACCGCGTTCGAGCGGGCCGAGGCCGATCCGGACAGGCAGCGCCGCGAGGCGCTCCTCACGTTCGTCGTGATCGGCGGCGGACCGACGGGGGTCGAGCTCGCGGGCGCCCTCGCGGAGATCGCGCGCTACACCATCCCGCGCGACTTCCGGACGGTCGCGACCGAGCGGGCGCGCGTCATCCTCGTCGAGGGCAACGACCGCGTCCTGCCGGCGCTCCCGCCCTCGCTCTCGGCGGCGGCGCAGCGCGATCTCGAGCGGCTCGGCGTGCACGTCTGGACCGGGAAGCGCGTCACCGGCGTCGATCCGCGGGGCGTGCAGATCGGCGAGGAGCGGGTGGCGGCGAGGACCGTCCTCTGGGCCGCGGGCGTCGCGGGCGCGCCGCTCGCGAGGACCCTCGGCGTGCCGCTCGACGCCGCCGGCCGCGTGCTCGTGAACCCCGACCTCACCGTGCCCGGCCACGAGGAGATCTACGTGGTCGGCGATCTCGCGGCCGCGCGGAAGAGGAGCGGCGAGCCGATCCCGGGCGTCGCGCCGGCGGCGATCCAGCAGGGGAAGCACGCGGCGCGCAACCTCGTCGCGACCCTCCGCGGTCGCCCGCGGACGCCGTTCGTCTACTTCGACAAGGGCGTCATGGCGACCGTCGGCCGCGGGCGTGCGGTGGCCGGCTTCTGGCGGATCCGGATGACCGGGATCCTCGCCTGGTTCGCCTGGCTGTTCATTCACATCTGGTTCCTGGTGGACTTCCGGAACCGCGCCGCCGTGATGTTCCAGTGGCTCTGGCACTACCTCACGTTCAAGCGCGGCACGCGCCTCATCCTCGAGACGCCGGAGGAGGAGCGGTTCCGTGCGGTCGTGGGCGTCGCGCCACCGGACCTCGACGGGTGGCCGCCGAACGAGAGCGACACCGAGCGGATCGTCGCGTAGCGCAGCGCAGCCTCTGCGCGCCGGAACGCACGCCGGGCCGCGGCAGAGCCGCGCACCCGAACGGACAGATCGATCTCTGCCCGGTCGCTCGTCCGCCCGCCCGGGGACTCGCGAGGTGATACGGTGCGGCCGCGCCGGGGGTCCGCAGGCACGGTGGAGGCGATCGGCGCGGGTACGCAAACCATGCCGGAACGTCGGACTGCCGCCGAGCGTCGGCTCATCGCGCCGGACCCGGACTACGGGCCGGTGTTCCACCTGGTCAACGACGCCATCTTCGTCCACGACGCCGAGACCGGCGCGACGCTGGACGTGAATCGCCGTGCCGAGGAGATGTACGGCCGGCCGCGGACCGCGCTGATCGCCTCGACGATCGCGGACCTGAGCGACGGCCGCTCGCCGTACGGGCAGGGCGAGGCGATCGCGCACCTCCGGGCGGCGGCGAGCGGCGCCGCGCGCATCTTCGAGTGGCGGGCGCGGCACCGCACCGGCCGGCTGTTCTGGGTCGAGGTGAACCTCACGCGCGCGGTCATCGACGGGCGCGACCGCCTGCTCGCGGTCGTCCGTGACGTCACGGACCGCAAGCGCGCGGAGGAGGCGCTGCGCGACGCGGAGCGCCGAGTCCACGACGTGCTCGACGCGATCCCCCAGCTCGTCTGGACGAGCAACCCGGCCGGCCGCTGCGAGTTCCTGAGCCGGCAGTGGGCGGAGTACACGGGGAGGGCGGTGGAGGAGCTGCTGGCCGAAGGGTGGCTCACGCGCGTCCACGCGGACGACGCCGCGGCCGCGCTGGAGGCCTGGAAGCGGGCGGTGCGCTCCGGCGCGCCGCTCGACGTGCAGCTCCGGCTCGCGCGGCACGACGGCGCGTACCGGTGGTTCCGCACGCGCGCGGTGGCGCTGCGGGACGCCGAGGGCCGCATCACGCGGTGGTTCGGGACGAACACCGACGAGGACGACCAGGTGCGCGCCGAGGCCGCGCTCCGGGAGGCGGACCGGCGCAAGAGCGAGTTCCTCGGCGTCCTCTCGCACGAGCTGCGGAACCCCCTCGCGCCCATCCGCAACGGCCTGTACCTCCTCGACCGCGCGCCCCCCGGCAGCGCTCAGGCGGCCCGGGCGAAGCAGGTGATCGAGCGGCAGACGGAGCACCTCACCCGGCTCGTCGACGACCTCCTCGACGTGACCCGCATCTCCCGCGGCAAGATCGAGCTCCAGCCGGCCCCGCTCGATCTGCGCGAGGTGGTGCAGCGCACGTGCGACGACCACCGCACCCTGTTCGATGGCCGCGGGATCGCGCTCGCGGTGGCGAGCACGGGCCCCGCGTGGATCGAGGCCGACCCGACCCGCGTCGCTCAGGTCGTCGGGAACCTCCTCCAGAACGCCGCGAAGTTCAGTCGCGAGGGCGGCACCGTCGCGGTCACCGTCTCGGCCTCGGCGGGGTGGGCGGAGATCCGCGTCCGCGACGACGGGATGGGGATCGCGCCGGACCTCCTGCCGCGGGTCTTCGAGCCGTTCGTGCAGGCGGACCTCGGCCTGGCGCGGACCCAGGGCGGGCTCGGGCTCGGGCTCGCGCTCGTGAAGGGGCTCGTCGAGCTGCACGGCGGGACGGTGCGGGCCTCGAGCGCGGGCGCGGACCGCGGCGCCGAGTTCGTTGATCGCGCTGCCGCTGGCGGCGCCCCCGCAGCAGGTTGCGGAGCGGCCCACGCCGCCGGCCTTCCACGCCGTGAACGTGCTCGTCGTCGAGGACAACGTCGACGCGGCGCAGACCATCGCCGAGGTCCTCGAGCTCGAGGGCCACCGCGTGCACGTCGCCACGGACGGCCGATCGGGGCTCGCGCGGGCGCGCGAGCTCCGGCCGGACGTGATCCTCTGCGACCTCGGCCTCCCCGACCTGGACGGCTGCGAGGTGGCGCGACGGCTCCGCGCCGACGTCGCGCTCCGGTCGATCCGGCTCGTCGCGCTCAGCGGGTACGCGCAGCCCGAGGACCGGCGCCGCGCGCGAGAGGCCGGGTTCGACGCGCACCTCGCGAAGCCGGTGTCCGTCGCGGAGCTGGTCGCTGCGCTCGCGCGCGACGCGTGACGCGCCGTCAGGGGCAGAGGTCCCCGGCGCGCCGTTCGCCACGACGGCGTCCACCCGGCGCGCCGCCACTGCGGCGGGCAGCCGATCGCCCGCGATCGCGAGCCGGGCGGGGGCATGCGTCCCGGGTGCGGCGTCCTCCGGCGCGGGCGTCAGATCCGCGCGCGTCAGCGGTCGATCAGGTAGGGACTGCGGCGCGACCGTGGCGCGCCGGGCTCACCGGAGGACGACCATGACGATCTCGAGGCAGAGGACCGATCCGCTCTTCCACCAGCTCGCGCCACGGCTCGCGGCGTCCGGGGCGCTCCTCGCCCTGCTCGGCGCGGCGCCGGTCGCAGCGGCCGACGACCAGCCGCCGTACGCCGGCTCCCACGACGACGCGTCATACGGCGATACGACCCACACGACGCTCGCGACGGAGTCCGGGCCCGCGGGCGAGGCGCCATCCGGCCGCGCGGACGATACCTCGTACGCGGGGCTGCGCCACGCGACGGTCACGGCGACGGTCCTGCCGGCGGGCGTGCCCGCGCTGGCGTCCGGGCACGACGACACCGAGTACCCCCATGCTGCCGCGACCCCGAGCACGGCGCTCGCGAGCGCTGCGGCCCCGGCGTCGCGCGCGCAGGCCCTCACGGCGCGCCGTGCATCGCGGTGAGGACGTCACGGGACGTACCCGGCACGCGGCCTGGTCGGCCTTGAGGGGCGCGACACCGAGCCCTGGAGCCCTCCTGCGGGACCGCGGCTAGCATCGAGGCCGTCGCATCCTGGACCGGGGCATCCGCCGTGCGCCTCATCGTCCTCGGGCTCGTCCCGCTCTCGCTCGTCGCCGGCGCATGCGCGACGTCGGCGAGCCTCGGCCCGGAGCCGGCGCGCTCCGCTCGCGCGGGCGTCCGGCCCGGCGGAGTGATGGCCGAGGCGGAGGAAGCGCTCCGGCGCTCGGAGTGGCCGCGTGCGGAGGCGCTGCTCGCTGCGGCGGAGCTCGAGGACGCGGGAGCACGTCCCACCGCGCTGCGCGCCGTCGCGGTGTACCGGCAGGGGCGCTACGCGGAGGCGCGCGCCATCGCCCGGAGCTCGCTCGAGCGCGGAGAGACGTACGAGGCCCGCCTCGTCGAAGGGCGCGTGCTCGCACGGGATCGCAGGCTCGAGGACGCGGCCCGCTCCTACGAGCGCGCGGTCGCGCTCGCGCCAACGAGCGCCGAGGCAAGGGCGGCGCTCGTCGCGGTGCGCCTCGCCCTCGGCGACGAAGATGGCGCGAGGCGCGCCTACGTGGCGCTCGCCGCGGTCGATCCGCTCGATGCCGAGCTTCGCGTCTGGGAGGACGTCCTCCGCGTGCCGCCGGACCCGGACGCGCCACGCGACGTGGTGGACCGGTGCGCACGCGGGACGGCCGCGCGCCTCGCCGGCGACGATCGCGCGGCAGGTGCGGAGCTCCGCGCAGTGCTCGAGGTCGCGCCGGCGTGTGCGCACTGCTGGGCGGAGCTCGGGAAGTCCGCGTGGAGGCTCGGGGAGGTCGAATCGGCGGAGGCCGCGTTCCGTCGCGCCCTCGGCGCGTACCGCCCCGAGCAGCAGGGGCTGCGCGCCGACACGCAGGGCCTCCTCGCGGCGCTCCTCGTGGAGCGGGGCGGGGACGCCGCCGAGGCGATCACGCTCGCGGCGGCCTCGCTCGCGGTGCGGGCCGACCGGGCGTCGACCCGCGAGGCGCTGATCCGCGCCTGCTCGACCGTCGAGGACCCGGGCTGTCCGGGCGGCGCCGCCGGGAGGGGCCGCACGGCCGCGCCGGGGGCCGGTGCGCCCGCCGCGCGCTGAGGCTCGTCCCGGAACGGGCACGCGCCCGCCCGGCACTTCCACCTGGCGGCCGTCGTGGCTTCCCTGTGGCCGCTCGCCCGGTGCCCTTGCGGCGCGTGCACCGCGTCTCCACGGTGCCAGGCGGGAGGGAACCATGGTCATCGAGGAAGGGCACCCGGACGCGTCCGCGACGGACCGAGAGGGCGTCGAGGACGAGCCACGCGGGGACTTCCGCGCGCGCGTGCTCGTGGTCGAGGACGAGCATGAGCTGCGTGCGCTCATCGCGCGGTGGCTGGAGACGAGGGGATACCAGGTCGTCGAGGCGCCGGACGGGCGAGACGCCGTCGAGCTGCTCGAGGCGGGGCTCGAGCCCGACGTGATCCTCCTCGACCTCACGATGCCCCGGATGGATGGCCGCGCGTTCCTCGAGTGGCTCCGGAACGAGCCGAAGCATGCGCACCGGCGGGTGATCGTCGCGAGCGCGTACCTCGAGGACGAGGCGCCGGTCGACGCCGACCGGACGTTCGCGAAGCCGTTCAGGCCCGACCTGCTCGAGCGCGAGCTCGCGCGTCTCGTCGGCGAGTAGCGCGGCGCTACGGATCCTCCTTCACCGCAGGGTCGAGCGGGAACGTCGCCGCGCTGCGGGTGCCGACGAACGTCTTGCGGCGACGCGAGCGGGGGAAGTCCACGATCTCGATCGTCTCGCGCGACCACGCGTCTCCACCCTGGACGTAGACGAGGTCCTCCCCCGCGCCCGCGCGGACGTTGTGCGCCGGGCCGCCCGCGGGGAAGCCGAGGAAGTCGCCGGGACCGAGCTCCACCTCCGCGTCGCCGATCTCCGCGACGCCGCGCCCGGACAGGACGTACATCCACTCCTCGTCGTGCTGGTGCACGTGGTACGTGAACGAATCCTTCCCGGGCGGGACGCGGGCGAGGACGACCGCCACGCGCCTCAGCCCCGCCGGGCGGGAGAGCGGCGTGAGGTGGATCTCCGACCGCGGGTTCTCCGGGTGGCTGTAGACGCGAGGCTCCCCACGCTCCGCGGCCCGCACGACGGGCCGGGGCGGCCGGCCCGCCGGCGCGGCCCCGACCAGCTCCGCCGGCAGCTCGGCGCCGGCGGGCAGGAACGGGATCTCCGCCGCGAGCGGGTACACCGCCACGCGCCGGCCGATCCGGACCATGCGGCGCCCCAGGCGCGGGAAGTCCGCCACCTCGACGTCGGGGATGACCTCGCCGCCGACGAGGAACAGCAGCCGCTCGCCCGACGTGTTGCGGAGGTGATGCCCGACTCCCGGCGGAAAGCCGACGAAGTCGCCGGGGCCGAGCTCGTGCTCGGCGTCGTCCACCTCGACCACCCCGCGCCCCTCGAGGACGAACAGCCACTCCTCCTCGCGGTGGTGGACGTGGAAGACCGCGGACTCCTTCCCGGGGGGGAGCCATGCGAGGTTGACGGCGATGCGCCGGAGGCCGGCCATCCGGGACACGATCCAGCCGTGGATCTCCGAGCGGGGGTTGTAGGGATGGCCGCTCGCGAAGTCGGGACCGCGCTCGGTCGCGCGGACGAGCACGCGAGGCGCTGCGGGGGTCGGGTCGGGCATGCTTCCCCTTACCGCTCCGGAGGCACCTGGTGGTGGCCCCCCTCGGGGCGTTCGCGTCGGGAGCGGCCAGCGATCAGACCTGGCCGATCCACCCCTCGCCGGCACGAAGGAACGCGTCCCGCAGCGCCGCGGTCAGCTCGGGCGGGAGCGGACCCGCCTCGACTGCGCGCACCGCCTCCTCGAGATGCGCGGGGCTCGCGGTCCCGAGGAGGATCGACGCCACGCCGGGCGCGTGCGCCGCGAAGCGCGCGAACAGCTCGGGGAGGGGGAGACCGCGCGGGTCGAGGCGCAGCGCGCGGAGGCGGTCCCAGTAGACCTCGGCGTAGTGCCCGGTGGGCCGCTCCCGGAAGCGCCACGGCGCGTTCGCGAGCGGACGCTTCGCGAGCACGCCGAGGCCACGGAGCCGCGCCTCGCGGACGGGCCCCTCGAGCGCGCGCTGGTCGCAGACGTTCACCGACAGCTGCACGGACCCGAACGCGCCCGAGCGCACCGCCCACTCGAGCGCGTCGCCCTCTCCGGAGTAGGCGGCGACCCGCGCCTTGCCCGCGCGCACCGTCGCCTCGAGGGCGGCGACCACCTCTCCGCGGCGGAGCGTCTCGAGCGGGCACGAGTGCAGGTGCACGACGTCGAGGCGGTCCGTGCGCAGCCGCCGGAGCGCGTCCTCGACGCCGAGCGTGACGGCCGGGCCCGTCCAGTCCGCGTGGCCCGGCACGCCGTAGCCCACCTTCGTGGAGATCACCACCGCGTCGCGCCGGCCGGCGAGCGCGCGGCCGAGCCGCTCCTCGGACGCACCGTAGCTCCGGGCGGTGTCGAGCAGGTTCACGCCGAGGTCGAGCGCGCGGTGGACGAGCCGCTCGACGTCGGCCTCGGCCTGATCCGGCGCGCCTACGTGACCGGCGCCGAGCGCGACCGCCGACACCGCGAGGCCGGTGCAGCCGAGGAGCCGCTGCCGCATGAAGACCTTCTAGCGGGCGCGCGTCGCGGGGGCCAGCGGCGTCGCCACCGGCGGTGCGCCGCCGTAGCCCGATGCGGGTGGGTGTCCCCGGTCAACCCGGGACGTCGGGCTGCTTCGCGTCGAGGACCGCCCGGCCGTCTCCATCGTCGCGCGCGCGGGGTGGAGGCGCGGGCGGCTCCCGGTCGCGGTCCGGGCGGTCCCGGTCGCCCCGGCTCGGCCGATCCCGCTCGCTCGCGAGGTCGGCGAGCTCTCGCAGCGTGAGGTCGTGGGGCGAGCGCCGGCGGTCCTCCTCCTCGGCGCGGAGGAGCTGCTGCAGGTCAGACCCGAGGTGCCGCTCGATGCCGAGGCGCACGTCGTCGACCCGCGGATCGCGGCGGAGCGCGTCGCGGACGTCGGTCGCCCGCAGCGCGTCGACGTCGCCGCCCGGGACGTACACGATCACGTGGCCGCAGACGGCGCGCAGCAGCACCCCCCCGCGCACGAGCGCCCCGAGCACGTCGTCCACCGTGGGCGCGGGCACCTCGAGCAGCGCGGCGAGGTCGCTGGCGGTGCGCCGCGGCCCGCCGGACAGGAAGTCACGCGTCACCCGCGCGACCGCCGCGATGGCGAGCGACTCCCGGAGCGCCTGGTCCGCGTGCTCGCCGCCGTGCATCCGCAACCGGACCGACTGCTCGTCCTGGTGGCTCGACGCGATCTCCGCGCCGAGGAGGACGATGACCCAGGAGACGTACGTCCAGACGAGGAAGATCGGGATCGCGCCCAGGACCGAGTAGATCGCGTTGTACCGCGCCACGCCCATCTGCAGCTGGATCTGCAGCACGAGCGCGCCCTGCCAGAGCAGCGCCGCGACGGCGGCGCCGATGAGCGCGGAGAGGATCCGGATGCGGACGTTCGGGAGGATCACGTAGATCGCGAACAGCGCGAGACCCACCACGGCGACCGGTGTGAGCCCGAGCGCCCAGTCGATGACCGGTCCGAGCCCGAGGCGGTCGCGCAGGAACAGCACCACGCTCGAGCTCTGCGCAGCCGCCGAAGCCGTGGTCGCGACGAACACGAGGAGCGGTGCCGTCACGAGCAGCGTCACGTAGTCGGTGACCTGTCGAAGGACCGGGCGCGTCGTCTTCGCGCCGAAGACGTCGTTCAGCGCCGCCTCGACGCTCGAGACGAGGGTGATGCTCGTGTACACGAGCGCGACCAGCCCGACGGCCCCGAGCTTCGAGAAGTCGGTCGTGTCCACGAAGGCGAGGATGCGGACGACCGCCTGGTGGAGGGCCGGGTTCGGGGCGAAGGTCTCGTCCAGGTACGGCCGCACGGTGCCCTGGACGAAGGTGCGGTACGCCCCGAAGCCCTTCAGGATCGCGAACGCGAACGCGAGGAAGGGGACGACCGACAGGACGCTGAAGTAGGTGAGGGCGGCCGCCCGGACCGTCAGCCGGTCGTCGAAGAAGCCGCGCGCCGTCGAGTAGATGATCCGGCTCGCCCGGTAGAGCGCTGCCTTCCACCAGGGCAGGTCGGAGAGACGGACGTCCCAGATCCGCCCGGTGAAGAAGGTCCTCAGGCGGACGAGCGGGCTCGTGATGATCGCGCTGGGCAACACCTGGATCCTTTTGGCGGTGCCGCGGGACCGCAAGGTCGGGGCCGGGATGCATCGGGGGCGGGTAGTGCCGAGGTCGAGGTCGGGGGCCTCGAGAGGCGTCCTCCCTCTCCGCCCCGTTCCTACCCCCTGGGATCCCACAGCTCCTGATCGAAGTCCGGCTCCGGCGGCTCCTCCGGCGGCCGCTCGTCCTCCGGCACGTGCTGCAGGTTCACCCTCACGCGAGTCCAGGTGGTGTACCGCCCTCGCATCGCGTCCACGAGCACGTCCTCGGGCGCGAGCCGCGCCGCCGCCCCGGGGTGGCGCGCCTTCCACCGCGCGAGCCCGCCGAGCGCGTCCTCCTTCCGCGCCGCGCGGGCGATCGTGACGACCGGGAGCTTCGCCCGGCGGGGCGCGCCGCGGCGCCGCGACGGCTGCACGCGCGGGGGCTCGTCCTCGGTCTTCGCGTAGTGCGGCGGCCAGGGCGCGTCGCCGAGGCCCGCCGCGCGCTGGCGCGCCGAGAGCTCGAGCAGCGCGTCGAGCGTGCCCGGGGCGGCGTCGATGCCGGCGCCCGGGTCGCCGAGGCGCGCGAACCGCGCCGGGACGGTGCGGAGCGTGAAGTCCGCCGGATCGCAGTCCGGCAGCTCGGCCCAGGTGACCGGCGCCGAGACGCGCGCGTCGGGCGTCGGGCGCACCGAGTACGCGGAGGCGACGGTGCGATCCTTCGCGTTCTGGTTGTAGTCGAGGAACACGCCGCGCCGCTCCTCCTTCCACCACTTGCTCGTCGCGAGGGCCGGCGCGCGCCGCTCCACCTCGCGCGCGAGCGCGAGCGCCGCCGCGCGGACCTCGGCGAAGGTCCAGCGCGGCGCGATCCGGACGTAGACGTGGATGCCGCGCGAGCCGCTCGTCTTCGGCCAGCCCGTGAGCCCGTGCTCGCGGAGCACCTCGTCGACGAGGAGCGCGACGGTGCGGATCTGGGACCACTCGACGCCGGGCACCGGGTCGAGGTCGACGCGCAGCTCGTCCGGGTGGTCGAGATCGCCGGCGCGGACCGGGTGCGGGTTCAGGTCGATGCAGCCGAGGTTCACCACCCACGCGAGCTGGGCGGCGTCGCGCACGACGATCTCCCGGGCGCTCCGGCCGGACGGGAACCTGAGCTCCACGACGTCCACCCAGCCCGGCCGCGACTCCGGCGCGCGCTTCTGGAAGAAGAACTCGCCCTCCGCGCCGTCCACGTAGCGCTTCAGCGCCATGGGCCGGTCGGCGACGCCGCGGAGCGCGCCTTCGGCGACGGCGAGGTAGTACGAGACGAGGTCGAGCTTCGTGATACCCGCCTCCCGGAAGTAGAGCTTGTCCGGGTTCGAGATCGCGACCTCGCGGCCGGCGACGTGGAGCAGCTCCTGCTTGCGCTTCGCCACGGGCTCACCGGCCGGGGACGAGGACGGCGGCGCCGTCGAGCGCCCCGCCGCGGAGCGCCTCCAGCGCGGCGTTCGCGTCGCGGAGCGCGAAGGGGGTGACGGTGGAGCGGAGCGGGACGCGCGGCGCCAGCGAGAGGAGCGCGTGGCCGTCGGCGCGGGTGAGGTTCGCGACCGAGCGGAGCACGCGCTCCTCCCAGAGGAGCGCGTAGGGGAACGACGGGATGTCGGACATGTGGATGCCGGCGCAGACGACCGTGCCGCCCGGCCCGACGGCGCGCAGGGCGGCTGGGACCAGCGCGCCCACGGGCGCGAAGAGGATGGCGGCGTCCAGGGGGGACGGGGGCAGGGCGTCGGAGGGGCCGGCCCACGCCGCGCCGAGGCCGCGCGCGAAGCGGGCCGCGCGCTCGTCGCCTGGGCGCGTGAACGCGAACACCTCCTGGCCCTCCGAGCGCGCGAGCTGCGCGACGAGGTGGCCCGCCGCGCCGAAGCCGTAGATGCCGAGCTTGCGCGCGGGGCCCGCCATCCGCCACGCGCGGTAGCCGATGAGGCCCGCGCAGAGGAGCGGCGCCGAGGCGACCGGGTCGAGCGTCGCGGGGAGCGGGAACGCGAAGCGCGCGTCGGCGACGGTGTAGTCGGCGAAGCCGCCGTCGCGGTGGTAGCCGGTGAACCGGGCGGACCGGCAGAGGTTCTCCCGGCCCGAGCGGCAGTACTCGCACCGCCCGCACGTCCAGCCGAGCCAGGGGACGCCGACCCGGTCCCCGGGCCGGAGCGTCGCCACGTTCGCGCCGGACCGGACGACCTCGCCGACGATCTCGTGCCCCGGGACGACCGGCCGGCCGAGCGGCGGGAGGTCGCCGTCGGCGACGTGGAGGTCCGTCCGGCAGACGCCGCACGCGAGGACGCGGACGAGGACGTCGTCCGGCCCCGGCTCCGGGACCGGCAGGTCGCGGGCGGCGAGCGGCGCGCCGGGCCGTTCGACGGTCATCGCGAGCATCGGCTCCTCCCGGCGTCCGCGCGGGGGACCGCCTCCGGGGCGGCCCGCTCCGAGCACCGTCGATCCCATGTCCGGCGCCGCCGACGCGCGCTGCACCCCGCGGAGGGCATCGACGGCGTGGGTCGCGAGCCCATGATGGCGATCTGGGAGGTGGAGCGATGCCCGTCTACGAATTCTACTGCCGCAAGTGCCAGAAGGCGTTCACCGCGGTGATGCACGTGTCCGAGCACGACGCCGACGTCGCGGAGTGCCCGGAGTGCCGCCGGAAGGACGAGGTGGAGAAGCGGCTCTCGACGTTCACCGCGGTGACGAGCCGGAAGTCGGCGTCGGTGTGAGGCCGAACCGCGCCGGTGCGGCCCGTCCGGCGCGGTAGGATGATGGGCGTGCCCCGCCCGACGTGTCTGCTCGCGGTCGCCGCGCTCACGGCCTTCGGGCCCGCTCTCGCCGCCGATCCGGCCCCGACCGGCTCCCGCACCATCGTGGTGGGCGGCGACCGCGACTACCCGCCCTACGAGTTCCTGGACGCGGACGGCCGCCCGGCCGGCTACGACGTCGATCTCACTCGCGCCATCGCCGAGGTGATGGGCATGCGGGTGGAGATCCGGCTCGGGAGCTGGGCGGACATGCGGGCCGCCCTGCGCGACGGCCGGATCGACGCGCTGGAGGGCATGTCGGTCTCGGAGGAGCGCGAGGCGCAGTTCGAGTTCACGCCGCCGCACACGATCGTCCACCACGCGATCTTCGCCCGGAAGGGCACGCCGCCGGTGGCCTCCGTGGACGCGCTGCGCGGGCACCGCGTCATCCTCCACCGCGGCGGGATCATGGACGACGTGCTCACGGGCGCCGGCATGGGCGACACGCTCATCCGGACCGCTACGCCCGCCGACGTCCTGCGGCTGCTCGCCTCCGGCGAGGGCGAGTACGCGGTGGTCGCTACCCTGCCCGGAACGTACATCGCGCGGCAGCTCGGGCTCACGAACATCGAGCCCGTCGCGACGGGCATCGCCGCCCACCCGTACGCGTACGCCGTCCGCGAGGGCGACGCCGAGCTCCGGACGCGCCTCGCGGAGGGGCTCGCCATCCTGAAGAAGACGGGGCGGCACCAGGCGATCTACGATCGCTGGCTCGGCGTCCTCGAGCCGCCGGCGGTGACGTGGGCCACCTTCGCGAAGTACGGCGCGGTCGTGTTCGTACCGCTCGTCCTCGGCCTCCTCGGCGCGCTCGCGTGGACACGCTCGCTCCACCGCGAGGTCGGCCAGCGGACCGCGTCGCTCGCGCGCGAGGTGGCGGAGCGCCAGAAGGCGGTCGAGGAGCTCCGGGTGAACCAGCAGCAGCTCGTCCAGGCCGACAAGATGGCCGCGCTCGGCGTGCTCGTGTCCGGGGTGGCCCACGAGATCAACAACCCGAACGGCTTCATCCTCCTGAACATGCCCACGCTGAAGGGCATCTACCTCGACGCGCTGGAGATCCTGGACGAGCACCACGGCGCCCACCCCGACCTCACCCTCGGCGGCATCGAGTACCCCGCCGTCCGGGACGAGGTGCCCAGGATGCTGGACGAGATGCAGGGCGGCGCCCGGCGCATCAAGCGCATCGTCGAGGACCTGAAGGACTTCGCCCGCCGTGAGGATGCCCCCGCGATGGCGCCGCTCGACCTGAACGCCGTCGTCCAGGCGGCGGTCCGGCTCGTGGAGCCGTCCATCCGCAAAGCGACGCGCCGCTTCGACGCTACGTACGCCGCGGCGCTCCCCGCGGTCCGCGGCAACACGCAGCGGATCGAGCAGGTGGTCGTGAACCTCGTGCTCAACGCGTGCGAGGCGCTGCCGGCGCCGGAGCGCGGCGTCTCCGTGACGACGGGGGCGGACCCGGCGCGGGGCGTCTGGGTGCGCGTCGCCGACGAGGGCGTCGGCATCGCGCCGGAGCACCTGCCGCGGCTCGCCGATCCGTTCTTCACGACGAAGCGCGAGTCGGGCGGGACCGGCCTGGGGCTGTCGGTCTCGGCCGGGATCGTGAAGGAGCACGGCGGGACGCTGACGTTCGAGTCGCGCGTCGGGGAGGGGACCGCCGTCACGCTCACCCTGCCGGCCGCGGCGGGCGGAGGCCAGGCGTGAGCGCAGCCCCCTATCCGGCGTTCCCGGTGTTGCTCGTCGACGACGAGGTCGCGTGGCTCCGATCGCTCCGCTACACGCTCCAGCGCGCCGCGGGCGTGACCAACGTGCTGCTTTGCGAGGACGGCCGCGAGGCGGTCGATCTCGTCGCCCGCCACGACGTCGGGCTGGTGCTGCTCGATCTCACCATGCCGCACGTCGCCGGCGAGGAGATCCTCGGCCGGCTCACCGCCGAGCACCCGGCCGTCGCGGTCATCGTCATCAGCGGCCTGAACCAGGTCGAGACGGCGGTCCGGTGCGTGAAGTCGGGCGCCTTCGACTACTACGTGAAGACGACCGAGGAGGATCGGATCGTGGCGGGCGTCGTGCGCGCGATCCGGATGCTCGAGCTGCAGCGCGAGAACCGCGACGTGGCCGCCCACCTCCTGTCCGGCACGCTGCAGCACCCCGAGGCGTTCGCGTCGATCGTGACGCGGAGCCGCGCGATGACGACGACGTTCGCGTACGTCGAGGCGGTGGCGAGGAGCTCGCAGCCGCTCCTCGTCACCGGCGAGAGCGGGACCGGCAAGGAGCTCGTGGCGCGCGCCGCGCACGCGCTCTCCGGCCGCCCGGGGCCGCTCGTGACGGTGAACGTCGCGGGCCTGGACGACGCGGTGTTCGCCGACACCCTGTTCGGCCACGTCCGCGGGGCGTACACCGGCGCGGACCAGGCCCGCCGCGGCATGATCGAGGAGGCCGCGGGCGGGACGCTCTTCCTCGACGAGATCGGCGATCTCTCCATCCCTTCACAGGTGAAGCTGCTCCGGCTCACGCAGGAGGGCGAGTACTTCCCGCTGGGCAGCGATCGCCCGAAGCGGCTGCAGGCGCGGCTGCTCGTGGCGACGCACCAGGACCTGGCGGCGAAGCAGGGCGACGGGAGCTTCCGCCGAGACCTGTACCATCGCCTCCACACGCACCACGTGCGGCTCCCGCCGCTCCGTGAGCGGAAGGAGGACCTGCCGCTCCTCCTCGAGCACTTCCTCGACGAGGCGGCGCGCGAGCTCGGCAAGCGCAAGCCGACGGCGCCGCGGCAGCTCGTGCAGCTCCTCGCGACCTACTCCTTCCCCGGGAACGTCCGCGAGCTCCGCGCGATGGTCCACGACGCGGTGACGCGTCACCCCGGCAGCATCCTCTCGATGGACACGTTCCGCGAGGCGATCGAGAAGGGCAGGGGTGGGGCGCCGCCCGCGGTCTCGGCGGCCGCCCCCGGACGCGGCAACCCGTTCTCCGCGCTCGACGAGCTGCCGAC
Organism: Anaeromyxobacter oryzae; assembly: GCF_023169945.1. Classification (GTDB taxonomy): domain Bacteria; phylum Myxococcota; class Myxococcia; order Myxococcales; family Anaeromyxobacteraceae; genus Anaeromyxobacter; species Anaeromyxobacter oryzae. Next base: position 382,666 of record NZ_AP025591.1, on the reverse strand, counting down.
GTTCCGCGAGGCCCACGATCTCCTCCTGGAGGAGGCGCTCGCGCGGAGCCAGGGGAACCAGACGCTCGCGGCCCGCCTCCTCGGCGTCACGCAGTCCGCGCTCAGCAAGCGGCTGAAGGGGCGCTGACGGGCAGGATGATGGGCATGAGCCGCGGAATGGCCATGCCGCCGGTCATGATCGCGGAGGTGCCCGGAACCGCAGGGTTCCGCGGCACCACGCCGATCCCGGCATGAGGGGCGGAATACCGATCTCCCCGCCGCGACGGCGCGGCGCCCGCGTCGTTGCTCGTTCCCGGCGCGGCGACCGCCGCCGGCACGGCGCGTGCTCTCCGGTGCCCCAAGTGCCACCGCGGACACACCGTCCGCGTCACCACCGGAGGGATCCCATGCTCACGTTCTGGATCGAGTTCCTCATCGTCCTCGGCGCCATCCTGCTCGGCATCCGCCGTGGCGGCGTCGCGCTCGGGATGATCGGCGGCCTCGGCGTCGCCATCCTGACGTTCGGCTTCCGGGCGCAGCCGTCGGAGCCACCCATCAACGTCATGCTCATCATCCTGGCGGTGGTCACGGCCTCCGCGACGCTGCACGTCGCGGGCGGTCTCGACTGGCTCGTCCAGCTCACGGAGAAGGTGCTCCGCAAGCACCCCAGGCGCGTCACGCTGCTCGCGCCGCTCGCGACGTTCGTGCTCACCGTCTGCGTTGGCACGGGTCACGCGGTGTACGCGCTGCTGCCGGTCATCTCCGACGTCGCACTCCGGACGCGCATCCGCCCGGAGCGGCCGATGGCGATCTCGAGCGTGGCCGCGCAGATGGGGATCACCGCGAGCCCGGTCGCCGCCGCGGTCACCACCTTCCTCGCCTTCGCCGCGAAGTCCGCGCACCCGGTCGGCCTCTTCGACATCCTGAAGATCACGCTGCCCGCGGGCCTCGTCGGCGTGATGGCCGCCGCGTTCTGGAGCATGAACCGGGGCAAGGACCTGGATCAGGATCCCGAGTTCCAGCAGCGGCTCCAGGACCCCAAGTTCCGCCAGGCGCTCGACGTCTCCGTCACGACCCTCGACAAGGAGCTGCCCCGGAGCGCGAAGCTCTCGGTGGCGCTCTTCTTCTCGGGCGTGGGCGCGATCATCGTCCTCGCGCTCTTCCCGTCGCTGATCCCGTCGTTCAATGGAAAGTCCGTGCCCATGACGACGGTCGTCCAGATCGTCATGCTCGCCTTCGGCGCGTTCATCCTGTTCGCGACCAACGTGAAGGCGGCCGACATCGCGCGGTCGAGCGTCTTCACCGCCGGCATGATCGCGGTCGTGTCGATCTTCGGGATCGCGTGGATGAGCGACACCTTCGTGAGCGCCAACAGCAGCCTGCTCGTCGGCAAGATCAAGGCGATGGTGGAGATCGCGCCCTGGACCTTCGCGCTCGCGATGTTCGCGGTCTCGATGTTCGTGAAGAGCCAGGCCGCGACCCTCACGATCATGATCCCGTTCGGCCAGGCGCTGCAGCTCCCGACGTCCCTGCTCCTGGGCCTCATCCCGTCGAGCTACGCGTACTTCTTCTTCGCGTTCTACCCGAGCGACCTCGCCGCGATCAGCATGGACCGGACCGGCACCACCCGCATCGGGAAGTACCTGCTGAACCACAGCTTCATGGTCCCCGGGCTCATCGGCGTCGGCGTGTCCACCTGCGTGGCGTATGCGCTGAGCCGGATGGCGTCCTAGCGAATCGGGCGCCTCGGGCCTCGGGTCACGGGCGGGTCGGCGCCCGCGGTCCGGGGCCCGACGCCCGTCCCGGCGCCGCGGCCCGGCTCACGCGAGGTTGTGGAACACCCGCTGGACGTCCTCGTCCTGCTCGAGGGCGTCCACCAGCTCGAGGACCTCCTTGGCCTGGTCCTCGGGGAGCTCGACCGGCGTCTGGGCGACGTACTCCGACTCGGCGGAGAGGAGCGGGAGCTTCCGCGCCTCGATGGCGGACTGCAGCTGGCCGAAGCTCGCGAACGCACACCGGATGATCACCTGCGGCTCGCCCTTCTCGCCCTTGCCCTCGCCCATCTCCTCGAGGCCGTGGTCGATGAGGTCGAGCTCGAGCGCGTCGAGGTCGATCCCCTCCGGCGCGAGGCGGAACACGCCCATCTTCTGGAACTGGAACGCCACGCTGCCGGTCGTGCCGAGGTTCCCGCCGTGGTTCTTGAAGTGCATCCGCACGTTCGCGACCGTGCGCACCACGTTGTCCGTCGCGGTCTCGACCACGACGGCGACGCCGTGCGGGCCGTACCCCTCGTAGAGGACGACCTCGTAGGCCTGCTGGTCCTGGCCGCTCGCGCGCTTGATCGCGGCCTCGACCTTGTCCTTCGGCATGTTCGCGCCGCGGGCGTTCTGGAGCGCGCGGCGGAGCGCCGGGTTGTTGTCGGGATTCGGCCCGCCGGCCTTCACCGCGATCGCGATGTCCTTGCTGATGCGGGTGAAGACCTTCGCCATCTTGTTCCAGCGCGCGAACATCGTCGCCTTGCGTGTCTCGAAGATGCGTCCCATGGTGTTCTCCTCCGCGGCGCTCGGTGCTGTCCGGACGTGGCCCGGCACGGGCGGATATCGCACCCGCCCCACCTCGCGCAAGCACCGTGTGGCCGCGGCGGCGCACGGCGCGCGGCACCGCGGGAGGCGGTCCGCGGGCGCGGCGTCTCCGCCGTCGCCGTCCGGCCGCCCGGCCGTCCGGCCGCCCGACGAGCGGGGCGCGCCCGAGCGGAGAGTTGAGCGCCGGTCGGGCGGACCCCCACCATTCATCGCCGCACCGCGGCGACGAAGGGGAGAACGGATGACTCGACGTGGGGCCGTACGGCCGGGGCTCGCGCTCGTGCTCGTGGCGCACGTCGCCTGCGGCGGCAGCGGGGGGCGGATCGGTCCACCGACGCCGCCCTCGCCGCCCTCGCCGCCCTCGCCGCCCTCGCCGCCGCCCCCTCAGCCCCCGCCGCCCGAGCAGGTGTCCCTGGTCGCCGTCGAGAACCAGAAGCCGGGCGGCACCGGCTGGAACCTCCAGCACAAGGCCCCCGCGGGCGTCCTCGAGGGGTACGCGAGCGCCACGAGCGTGGAGCACGGGGAGGCGCTCGACGTCCACGTCTCGTCGAACCGTCCCGCGCAGGTCCGGTGGGAAGCCTGGCGCATCGGGTGGTACGGCGGCGCCGGCGGACGGCGCGTCGCGCAGGGCGGCCCGTTCGCGGCGGGCCCGCAGCCGACGCCGGCGGCCGACCCGACCACCGGCCTCATCGCATGCCGCTGGCCGGTGTCGTTCACCGTCCAGACCGGCGCCGACTGGACGAGCGGCGTGTACCTGCTCGCGCTGACGCGGGACGACGGCTTCCAGAGCTGGGTCCCGTTCGTCGTGCGCGCCGACGAGCGGAAGGCCGTGGGAGTGTTCCAGGCTTCGTTCACGACGTACCAGGCGTACAACCCGTGGGGTGGGCGCAGCCTGTACGGCACGAACCCCGCCGCGGAGGTCTCGTTCGACCGGCCCTTCGGCGAAGGCAACGGTACCGGTCACTTCTTCCGGTACGAGGCCGACTTCGTGGGGTGGGCCGAGTCGCGCGGCTTCGACCTCACGTACCTCACGAACCTCGACGTGGACCGCGATCCCTCGCTCGTCCTCGGGCAGCGGATCTTCCTGTCCGTCGGCCACGACGAGTACTGGTCGCGCAAGGAGCGCGAGGGCGTCGAGGCCGCGCTCGCGGACGGGACGAGCCTCGCGTTCTTCTCGGCGAATGCGTCGTTCTGGCAGATCCGGCTCGAGCCCTCGCGCGACGACGGCCGCCCCCAGCGGACGCAGGTCTGCTGGAAGCTCCGCTCCGCGACGGCCGACCCGCTGCGCGGGACGCCGCTCGAGACGACGCAGTGGCGAAAGCCACCGGTGAACCAGCCGGAGAACGCCCTCATCGGCGTCATGTACACGGCGTGGGAGAACCCGCCCGCGTCCACCTGGATCGTCCAGAACGCCGGCGCTTGGCCCTACGACGGCACCGGCGTGAGCGACGGCGACGGGATCCCCGGGATCGTGGGGTACGAGACGGACAGCACCGTCGCCAACGGCGCGACGCCGGCGGGGCTCGTCGTGCTGGCGCACTCGCCGATCGTCGACGTGAACGGGCGGCAGGGGTTCCAGGAGGCGGCGGTCCGGGACCTCCCGAACGGTGCGTTCGTGTTCGCGGCGGGGACGATCGAGTGGTCGTGGGGGCTCCGGACCGACGGCGGCGATCCGCGCGTGAAGAGGATCACCGAGAACGTGCTCAGGCGCGCCGGGCTCGCGCCGCAGTGAGGGGCGGCGCGGGCGCGTGGTAGAGCGCCCGCGCGCGTCGAGCCCGTCGTCGCCGCTCTCCGGCGCTACCACACGCCCGGCACGAGCCGCCAGCGGACGCGGCGCGCGTACGCCGCGTACCCCGGCAGCTCGCGCGCGAGCGTGGCGTCCTCGAGGGCGGTCCGGAGCACGACCCACGCCGCCGCCGCGATCGCCGCGGGCAGCGCCGGCGCCGAGCGCAGCAGGAGCGGGGACGCGAGCGCCCAGCCCACGAGGCCGAGGTAGCCGGGGTGGCGGACGCGCGCGTACGGCCCGGAGTCGACGACGTGGTGACCGACGTCGTGCTGGATCCGGACGGTGCCCTCGAAGAACGGGTTCACCGCCATGGCGCGCGCGGACAGGGCGAGCGCGAGGCCGAGCAGGATCGCGCCGAAGGCCGCAACCGGCGCCGGGAGCGGCGCGGCTCCGAGGCGGTGGCCGACGCCGGCGGAGACGGCGATCCCGGCCATGAGCGGCCAGAACGCGGCGTTCCACCAGAGATCCCAGCTCTTCGCGCCCTCGCCCACGGCACGGCGGCGCGCCCGCAGCGCGGGGTTGCGCCGCGCGACGTACGCGCCGTGCGCGAGGAGGGCGGCGGCGAGGACGCCGTGGTGGAGCCACCCCGAGGCCCAGGCGATCGTCCCCGCCGCCAGGAACGGGATGACGAGCCAGGCGGCGAACACGGCGACGTTCCACCCGCGCAGCGCGGCGATGCCCCGAGCGCCCATGGCGGTTCCCGCTCGCGACGTCACCGCCGGTGCCCGCGGTCGCGGCGGACGCAGGACGGGGCGCGTGGCGAGCTCGCGCGGATGGGCCACGTCACCGGCCGCGAGCTGCTCATGGCCGGGCGAGCCCGCCGGGCGTCAGATCACCGCGCCGTCCCGGATGACGCCGCCCTTCGGCACGATGACGACGCCCTCGCGGATGTAGTAGCCGTCGCCGTCCGCGTGCTGGGCGCCGGCCTCGTTCAGGATCCGGACGCCGCGCCCGATCCGGGCGTTCTTGTCGATGATCGCGTGCTGGATCACGCAGTCGCCGCCGATGCCGAGCGGCGGGTGCCCGCTCGCGCGCGCGCGCTCCATCTCCTCCAGCGACTCGTACGCGTCCGCGCCGAGCACGAGCGTGTCGCGGAGGCGGGTCCCCGCGCCGATCCGGCTCCGGATCCCGATCACCGATCGCTCGATCTCGGCGCCCATCAGGATCGACCCCTCGGACACGAGCGCCGATCGGAGCGTGCAGCCCTCGATGCGGGTCGCGGGCAGGAAGCGCGGGTGCGTGTAGATCGGGCGGCGCCAGTCGTGGAAGTCGAACGGCGGGATCGGGCGCGTGAGGTCGAGGCCGGCCTGGAAGTACGAGGCGATCGTCCCGACGTCCTCCCAGTAGCCGCGGAACACGTGCGCCTGGACCTGCGTCCGGCCGATGGCGCTCGGGATGACGTGACGCCCGAAGTCGACGAGCGCGCGATCCGAGATGGCTTTCTCGAGCGCGGCGCGCTCGAACATGTAGATGCCCATCGACGCGAGGAACCCGCGCCCGTAGCCCGGGATGTCCGACTCGAGGTCGTCGAGCCGATCGGGGCCGGGCTTCTCCTCGAAGTGGATGATCCGCCCGCGGGCGTCGACCTTCAGGATGCCGAACCCGGCCGTCTGCTCCCGCGGGACCGGGATAACACCGACCGTCGCGGCGGCGCGCTGGTTCCGGTGCGTCGCCGCGAAGTCGCGGAAGTCCATCTGGAAGAGCTGGTCGCCGGAGAGGATGAGCACGTCGCGGCTGCGGTGCGCCTTGAGGTGCCGCAGGCTCTGCCGGACGGCGTCCGCGGTGCCCTGGAACCAGTCGCCGCTGTCGTCCGTCTGCTCCGCGGCGAGGATCGTGACGAACCCGCGGGAGAAGACGTCGAACTTGTACGTCTGGCCGACGTGGTTGTTGAGGCTCTCCGAGTTGTACTGCGTGAGGACGAAGATCCTCCGCAGGTTCGAGTTCAGGCAGTTCGAGATCGGGATGTCGATGAGGCGGTACTTCCCGCCGATCGGCACGGCCGGCTTCGAGCGCTCCTGGGTGAGGGGGAAGAGACGCGTGCCGCGCCCGCCGCCGAGGATCACCGCGAGGCAGTCTTCCATGGCGGGATCCTTGAGGCGGCCAGGCACCCCTGTCGAGCGCCGCGGGACGGACCTAAGGGGTATGGGGCCGCGCGGGGCGCTCGCTGTCGAGCATCGCCATCTGCGGGCCGCCGTACCGATCGCCCGCGACGGCCTCGGCGGGCACCGCACGCTCGATCCGGTCGAGGTCCTCCGGGGCGAGCCGCAGGTCGAGCGCGCCGAGCGACTCCCGGAGCTGCGCCCGCGTGCGGGCGCCGACGAGCGGTACGATGTCGTCGCCGCGCGAGATCACCCAGGCGATGGCCGCCTGCGCCCGGGTCGCGCCCTGCTCCCGCGCGACGGCGTCGAGCGCGTCGGCCAGGGCGAGGTTCTTCTTCAGGTTTTCGGCCTGCCAACGCGGCGCGTGGGCCCGGAAGTCCCCGCCGCCGACCGGCTTCGCCGGCGTCGCGCCGAGCAGGCCGCGCGACAGGACGCCGTACGCCGTCACCCCGATCCCGAGCAGGCGTGCCGCCGGCAGGACCTCCCGCTCGATGCTGCGGCTCATGAGGGAGTACTCGAGCTGGAGCGCCGTGATCGGGTGAACGCGGTGGGCGCGCCGGATCGTCTCCGCGCCCATCTCGGACAGTCCGACGTACCGGACCCAGCCGGCGCGCACGCAGTCGGCGATGGCGCCCACGGTGTCCTCGATCGGGACCGCCGGATCGAGCCGCGCGGGCTGGTACAGGTCCACGTGGTCGGTGCCGAGGCGCCGCAGCGTGTACGCGAGCGCCGTCTTCACCGCCTGCGGGCGCGCGTCGAAGCCGAGCCACGCGCCGTCGGGGGCGCGCTGCGCCCCGAACTTCACCTGGATGAAGACGCGGTCGCGGCGTCCGCCGCGGAGCGCTTCGCGGAGGAGCAGCTCGTTGTGGCCCATCCCGTAGAAGTCGCCGGTGTCGAGGAGGGTCACGCCCGCGTCGAGCGCGGCGTGGATCGTGGCGATCCCCTCGGCCTCGTCGGCGGGGCCGTACATCCCGGACATCCCCATGCAGCCGAGGCCGAGGACCGAGACGGTGGCGCCCTTCGGCCCGAGCGTGCGGGTGAGCATGGCCGTTTCCCTAGCGCGGATGGGATCGGCACGCCGCGTCGGGGCAGCCCTCGCGCTCAGCCGCCGCGGGAGCGCGCGCTTGCGCGTCAGCCTGCCGCAGGGCCCGCTTCGGATGGCCCCACCGGTCCCGGCCGAACCCTGCCCCGGGCTGGCGCATGATCCAGGTCGACGGCAGCGGAAGCCATGAAGAACATCGTCAGCATCAGCCTCGGCGCGAGCGCCGGCGACTACGACTTCACCACGCGCTTCAGGGAGCAGTGGTTCCGCGTTCGCCGCTTCGGGACCGACCACGACGTCCGCAAGGCGCTCGATCTCCTCGCGCGCTGGCAGGGCGAGTGCGACGCGATCGGGCTCGGGATGGTCAGCGACCACCAGCTCGTGGGCACGCGGCGGATCGAGGATCCGATCACCGCCGAGCTCGAGGCGGCGGTGAGCGAGGTGCCGGTGACCACCGGCGCGCGCCTCCGCAGCTTCCTGGACGAGTGGACCATCCGGCACATCCAGGAGCACGAGCAGCATTACTTCACGAACGCGCGCGTCCTCTTCCTCTCGGGCCTGACGAACTACCGGACCGCGCAGGTCCTCTCCGAGTACACGCACAACATGAGGTTCGCGGACCCGCTGCTGCAGCTCGGGGTCCCGAAGCTGCTCCGCTCGATCCCGCAGCTCGACGCCTACGCGGGGTTCACGTCCGTGCAGCGCCGCCTCCCGAACCTCTGGCCGAAGGTACCGCCCGGAGTCCGGGAGGCGTGGACGCGGCGGGTCCTCCGGAAGCCGCTCCACAAGGCGACGGTCATCGTCGCCCCGCACGACGACCTCGCGCCGTTCGGGCTCGAGGAGCTCGCCGGCAAGATCGTGCTCACGTCCGCGATCCCCGACGAGCAGGTGAAGCGGCTCGGCGACCAGGGCGTCGACGTCGTCATCGACCGCACGCCGAAGCTGCTCGAGCGGGTGGTCGGCCTGAACGTGATCGAGGCGATGATCGTCGCGGCCCTCGGGCGTCAGCACCGCGACGACGTGCTCCACGACGAGTACCTGGAGATCTTCGGCGACCTGAAGCTCCAGCCGAGGATCCTGTTCCCGTCGGGCAGGACGCGGCGGGTGAACCGGTTCGCGTTCGTCATCCACCCCCTGTCGCGCGAGTACCTGAAGGCGTCGAAGCCGGTCGAGCTGGCGTCGCGCATCGCCCCCTCGATCGTGCTGCCCATCCTCGAGAGGCTGATCGCGTACTCGCCACCCTTCGTCTACTCACGGGTCACCGGCATCAAGTCGCCGACGGGCGTCGAGGCCGAAGGCTGGCTCATCACCGTGGGGGGCACGCCGAAGGAGCTGCTCGCGCACAGCCCGGAGTTCACGTACCGGCGGCTGCTCGACGCGGCGAAGATGGCGGAGCGCCTGGGCGCCCAGATCATGGGGCTGGGCGCGTTCACGAAGGTCGTCGGCGACGCCGGCGTCACCGTCGCGAGGCGGGCCAGCATCCCCATCACCACCGGGAACAGCTACAGCGCGTCGGGCGCGCTGTGGGCCGCGGCCGACGCCGTGAAGCGCATGGGGCTCCTCTCGCGCGACGAGCGAGGCAAGGTCGCCGGCAAGGCGATGGTGGTCGGCGCGACGGGCGCCATCGGCTCCGTGTGCGCGCGGCTGCTCGCGATGGCGTTCGAGGAGGTCCACCTCGTCTCGCCCGAGATCGGGAAGCTGCTCACGCTCCGCGAGGCGATCCTCGCGGACACGCCGGACGCGATCCTGCGCCTGTCGAGCCAGGCGAACGAGAACCTGCGCGACATGGATCTCATCGTCACCGCGACGTCCGGCGCCGGGAAGAAGATCCTCGACATCATGAAGGTGAAGCCGGGCTGCGTGATCACGGACGTCGCGCGGCCGCTCGATCTTCCGCCATCGGAGGTCGCGAAGCGGCCGGACGTCCTCGTGATCGAGTCGGGCGAGATCCAGCTCCCCGGCGACGTGCAGATGCGCGACATCGGCCTCCCGAAGGGCGTCGTCTACGCGTGCCTGGCGGAGACCATCGTCCTCGCGCTCGAGGGCCGGTTCGAGACGTACACGGTCGGCCGCAACATCCAGTGGGAGAAGGTGAAGGAGATCTACAAGCTCGGCCTCAAGCACGGCATGCGGCTGGCCGCGATCTCCGGCGTCGAGGGGCCCTACTCGGACGAGGACATCCGGCGCGTCCGCGACCTCGCGCTCGCAGCGCGAGCCCCCCGGCAGGGCGGCGAGCCTCCACGGGCAGGCGCGCGCGAACGCGGTCGCCCTGCGGTGGAGCCGCAGGCGCACGCGCGACCCTGAGCGGAAGGCGAGCGGCCGCCACGCCGCGGAGGCCGGTGGGCCCGTTACCGTCCCGTCGTACGCCGGGCGAGCCTCACGGCGTCACGGGGTTCACCGTCCGTACGTAGCGGTGAACTCCGCCCGCGCGAGCGCGGCGCTCCGCGTGACGAAACCGATGAGCCCGCCCGTGGAGGTCGGGCCGAGGCCCTGCGAGGCGAGGTCGGCGGACTTCACGGCGTACAGCGTGAAGACGTACCGGTGCGGCTTGTCGCCGGCGGGCGGGCACGGGCCGCCGTACGCCGAGACGCCGAAGTCGGTGTAGCCCTGGGTCCCACCCGCGGGCGAGGCGCCCGGGATCCCGGCGCCCTTCGGGATCGACGTCGCCGTCGCGGGGATGTCGAACACGAGCCAGTGCCAGAACCCGCTCCCCGTCGGCGCGTCGGGGTCGTACATCGTGAGCACGAACCCTTCGGTTCCCTGGGGCGCTCCCGTCCACTCGAGTCCGGGCGAGACGTTGGCGCCGGTGCAGCCGAAGCCGTCGAAGACTTGCTCCGCCGGGACGGTGCCGCCGGCGGGAACCTCCGCGCTCGAGAGCGTGAACCCGCTCACCGTCGGCGGGATCTCGTGCGAGGTCGGGGTGCCGGGCCGTCCGTACTTCGCGGTGAACGAGGTGCTCGCGATCTCGTTCGCGCGCGCGGAGAAGCTGACCAGCGCACCCGGCGCGTTCGCGTCGAGCCCGAGCGAGTCCACCTTCAGCGCGTGGATCGTGAACACGTACCGGTGCGCCGGATCTCCCGCCGGCGGGCACGGACCCCCGTACCCGCTCGCGCCGAAGTCGGTGTAGCCCTGCACGGAGCCCGCCGGCGCGACGCCGTTGCCGGGCTTGCCGGCGTCCCGCGCGAGGCTCGACGCCGACGCCGGGATGTCGAAGATGGTCCAGTGCCAGAACCCGCTGCCGGTCGGCGCGTCGGGATCGAACACCGTCACCGCGAAGCTCTTCGTCCCGGCCGGCACGTGCTTCCAGCGCAGCTCCGGCGAGACGTTGCCGCCGGTGCAGCCGAAGCCGTCGAAGACCTGCTCCGCCGAGACCGTGCCGCCCGGCGCGACCTGCGGGCTCGAGAGATCGAACTTGTCGCTGCCACACCCGGCGAGCAGCGCCGCGGCCGCGAGGGCGAGGACGAGGGGCAGGAGGAGGCGCATCGCCACCGCGGCGGGCGCGAGGAGCGTGGGTCTCTGCTGCATGGGCGACTCCGGAGGAGGGCGGGCGCCGTCCCGAGGGACGTGGCCGGGCGAGCGCGCGCCGACAGGCGGAGGATGGGACCGCCGCGCGGTCGCGTCCGGTCCCACGCGGGGCCGGCTCTCGCGGTCCGCACCCGCCCCGGCGTGATTCCCGCCGCGGGGGCGTCGCGGGCGTGACGCGAAAGGGGCCGCTGCCGGCGCGGCGCGGCGCGGCGCGGCGCGTCGGGGTTGCCGCAGGCAGCTGCCCGCTCTAATCGGGACAGGGATGGACGATGCGGTCGGAGCCTGGATCCGGGATGCCCGCGCACGGACGCTGGCGCTGGGCCGCGCCCTCGCGCCAGGCGCGCTGCTCGGCCCGCGCCTCGCCATCGTCAATCCGCCGCTCTGGGAGCTGGGCCACGTCGCGTGGTTCCAGGAGCGCTGGATCCTCCGTCGTGCCGGGCTCCCGCCGCTCCGCGCCGACGGCGACGCGCTCTACGACTCCATCGCCATCCCGCACGACCGCCGGTGGGAGCTGCCGCTGCCGTCGCTGGCGAGCACGCTCGAGTACCTCGCCGCGGTCGAGGCCGCGGCGCTCGCGCGCCTCGCCGCGGCGAGCGACCCGGCGGACGCCTGGTTCGCGTGCCTGACGGTCTTCCACGAGGACATGCACCTCGAGGCGATGGCGTTCACGCGACAGACGCTCGGCGATCGCGCGCCGCCGCTGCCGGGCACCGCGCCCGCGCCCGAGGGCGGCGGCCCGTGCCCCGGCGACGTGGCGGTGCCGGGAGGCACGTTCCTCCTCGGCGCGTCGCCGGACGAGCCGTTCGTCTTCGACAACGAGAAGTGGGCGCATCCGGTCGCGCTCGCGCCCTTCCGGATCGCGCGGGCGCCGGTGACGCAGGCGGACTTCGGTGCCTTCGTGGACGACGGTGGCTACGCGCGGCGGGCGCTCTGGAGCGACGCGGGCTGGCGCTGGCGTGAGGCGGCGGGCGTGGACCGGCCGGCGTACTGGGAGCGCGCCGGCGATCGGTGGGCACGCCGGGAGTTCGATCGCGTCGTGCCGCTCGCCCCGCACCGGCCGATGGTGCACGTGAACTGGTGGGAGGCGGAGGCGTGGTGCCGCTGGGCGGGACGCCGGCTCCCGACGGAGGCGGAGTGGGAGGCCGCCGCGGCGGGCGAGCCCGGTCCGGACGGCCGCCTCGCGGCGCACAAGCGGCGCTTCCCCTGGGGCGACGCGCCGCCCACGCCGGAGCGCGCGCACCTCGACGCGCGGGTGCTCCACCCCGTCGACGTGGGCGCGCTCGCCGCGGGAGACAGCGCCTTCGGGTGCCGCCAGCTCGTCGGGAACGTCTGGGAGTGGACGGCGAGCGACTTCCTGCCGTATCCCGGGTTCGTGCCGGATCCGTACCGCGAGTACTCCCAGCCGTGGTTCGGCACCCACCGGGTGCTCCGCGGAGGCAGCTTCGCCACGCCGGCGCGGCTGCTGCGGAACACGTGGCGGAACTTCTACACGCCGGATCGGCGGGACATGTGGGTGGGGTTCAGGACGTGCGCCGTCTGAGCATCGCCATCGCGACGCCCGCCGGCCGCGGCTCGCACAAGGGCAACCGGGTCACCGCCGTCCGCTGGGCGGGCCACCTCCGCGCGCTCGGGCACCACGTCGTCGTGGCGGAGGGCTGGGACGGCCGGCCCTGCGACGTCCTCGTCGCCCTGCACGCGACCAAGACGCACGAGGCCGCGGTCCGGTGGCGCGCGCGGCGCGGCTCCGCCCCTCTGGTCGTCGCGCTCGCCGGGACCGACCTGTACGAGGACCTTCCCGACTCGCCCGAGGCCCGCGGCTCCCTCGAGCTCGCGACGCGAGTGACGGTCCTCCAGAGGCTCGGGCTCGCGCGGCTGCCGGCGGAGGTGCGCGCGAAGACCCGCGTGATCGTCCAGTCCGCGCACCCCGTCTCGCCGCGCCCGCCGCCGGAAGGCGTGCTGCAGGCGTGCCTGCTCGCGCACCTGCGCGAGGTGAAGGGGCCGTTCCTCGCCGCGGAGGCGGTCCGGTGTCTCCCCGCGCGCTCGCGCTGGCGAGTGGTCCACCTCGGCGCCGCGCTCGATCGCGACGCGGCGGAGCGGGCGCGCGCGGAGATGGCGGGGACGCCGCGGTACGTCTGGCGCGGCGATCGCCCGCGCCGCGAGGCGCTCGGCGTCCTCGCGGGGAGCGACGTCCTCCTCGTCACCTCCCGCCTCGAGGGCGGCTCGAACGCGGTGTCCGAGGCGATCGCCGCCGGCGTGCCGGTGCTCTCGACCCGGGTGGACGGATCGGTGGGCGTGCTCGGGCCGGAGTACCCCGGCTTCTTCCCCCCGGGCGACGCGGCCGCGCTCGCGGCGCTGCTCGTGCGCGTCGAGGACGAGCCGGAATTCCTCGCGGCGCTTCGCCGGGCCACGGCCGCCCTCCGGCCGCTCGTCGATCCCGCGCGCGAGCGGGAGGCGTGGCGCGCGCTCCTCGCGGAGCTCGCGCCGTGAGCGCCGCGGGCCCGCCGGCGCCGCCCTGGTGGCAGACGGGCGTCGTGTACCAGGTGTACCCGCGCAGCTTCCAGGACACGAACGGCGACGGCATCGGGGACCTGCCCGGCATCACCGCGCGCCTCGACCACCTCGTCCGCCTCGGCGTCGACGCGGTCTGGATCTCGCCGTTCTACCCGTCGCCGATGAAGGACTTCGGCTACGACGTGTCGGACTACACCGACGTCGACCCGATGTTCGGCACGCTCGCCGACTTCGACCGGCTGCTCGCGGCGGCGCACGCCCGCGGGCTCCGCGTGATCGTGGACTGGGTTCCGAACCACACGAGCGACCAGCACCCGTGGTTCCAGGAGTCGCGCCGGAGCCGGGACGACCCGCGGCGCGGCTGGTACGTGTGGCGCGACGCGCGGACGGACGGGTCGCCGCCGAACAACTGGCTCTCGAGCTTCGGCGGCCCGGCCTGGACCTGGGACGCGCGCACGCGGCAGTACTACCTGCACTCGTTCCTCCCGGAGCAGCCGGACCTCGACTGGCGGAACCCGACGGTGCGCCACACGATGCTCGGGACGCTCGAGTTCTGGCTCGATCGCGGCGTGGACGGCTTCCGCATCGACTGCGCGCACGCGGTCATGAAGGACCCAGCGCTCCGCGACAACCCCCCGGCCTTGCCTCACAAGCTCGCCTTCCACAAGGACATGGGCGAGTACGGGAAGCAGCTCCACGTCCACGATCGGTCGCATCCGGACACGCACGGCGTGTACCGCGACGTGCGGCGGCTCCTCGACGCGTACTCCGAGGAGCGTCCCCGCGTGTCGATCGGGGAGATCCACCTGTTCGACCTCCGCGAGTGGGTCTCGTACTACGGCGCCGAGCTGGACGAGCTGCACATGCCGTTCAACTTCACGCTGCTCGCGATCCCGTGGACGGCCGTCGCCGTGCGACGGACGGTGGAGGCGATGGAGGCGGCGCTGCCACCGGGCGCGTGGCCGAACTGGGTCCTCGGCAACCACGACGAGGACCGCGTCGCGTCGCGCATCGGCGCGGAGGCGGCGCGCGCGGCGATGGCGCTGCTCCTCACGCTCCGCGGCACGCCGACCTTGTACTACGGCGACGAGCTCGGCATGGAGAACGTCGAGATCCCGCCGGAGCGGGCGCAGGACCCGTGGGGCAGGAACGTGCCCGGGCTCGGGCTCGGGCGCGATCCCGAGCGGACGCCGATGCAGTGGGACCGGGGCCCGAACGCCGGGTTCACCGCGCCCGGCGTGGAGCCCTGGCTGCCGCTCGCGCCCGACGCGCCAGTCCGGAACGTGGAGGTGGAGGCCGGGGACGAGGAGAGCGTGCTCTCCCTCACGCGCCGGCTGCTCGCGGTGCGGCGGGCGCGCCCGGCGCTGAACCGCGGCGCGTACCGGGCCGTGGGCGCGCCGGAGGGCGTGCTCGCGTTCGAGCGGATCGCCGGGGGCGATGGGGTGCTCGTGCTGATCTCGTTCGTGGACCGGGCGGTCCGGGTGCCGGTGCGGGAGGGGGTGGGGCCGGTGCTGGTGTCGACGCGCCCGGAGCCGGCGGGGCGGGAGGATGGCGCGTACGAGCTGCAGGCGTGGGAGGCGGTCGTGCTGGACGCGGCGTCGACGTGACCGTGCCCGTTCACGTTCCTGTTCCCGGATCGCTCCGTGCCCGTGACCCGCGTTCCGTGGCCCCTGGCCCGGTCTCGAGACGCCCTGCTGTGCGCGGGGGGAGAGGGGGAACTTCTCGGTGCTCGCGTTCCGGACCGTTTGGCGCGATCGCTTGGTCACCCCGTTCGCAGCCAACGCCGCCGCCAGCAGCAACAGCCGCAGCAGCAGCAGCCGCAACGTCACAAGCGACGCCGCACGTCGAACGTGAACGTCGAACGTGAACGTCGAACGTGAACGTCGAACGTCGAACGTCGAACGTGAACGTGAACGTCGAACGTGAACGTGAACGTCGAACGTCGAACGTCGAACGTCGAACGTCGAACGTCGAACGTCGAACGTCGGGGTCGCAGTCGCACTCGAACGTCCCGTTCGCCGTTCACCGTTCGCGCTACGCGTTCTCGCTCACGTCACCGACTCCGCGCTGTACCGCGCCAGCAGCCCCGTCCGCACCGCGTACCGGAACACCCGCACGAAGAGCCACGAGGCCAGCAGCACCTCCGTGACGGCGAGCGCGACCGCCCACGCCATGTCGCCGAGCGGGACCGGCTTGCCCGCCAGCATCGCGCGCAGGGCCTCGAAGACGTAGGACGGCGGCAGCGCGCGCGACACGACCTGCATCCAGGCCGGCAGCGTCGCGAGCGGGTAGAAGACGCCCGCGAACGGCGAGAGGACCGCCGGGATCGGCCAGATGAGCCACTCGGCCGCCGGGCCGAGCCGCAGCACGATGGCGGTCCCCACGATCCCGAGCGCGATCCCGAACAGGAAGAGGACGAGCAGGAACGGCACGAGGGCGAGCCCCCAGCCGAGCAGCGGGAGCCCGAACGCCGTCCACGCCAGCGTGATCATCACCGCGAGCGCCACCGTGCTCGTCAGCACGCTCGACGCCACGAGCCCGCCGACGTACTCGGCGATGGAGAGCGGGGCGGAGAACACGTTCAGGAAGTTCCGCGCCCAGACGTCCTCGAAGAACGCCATCGTCACGCCCTGCATGACCCGGCCGAAGAAGTCCCAGAGGAGCACGGCGCCGAGGAGCACCGGCACGAGGTCGAACCCGGGAGACGTGACCGTGTCGAGCCACCGCGTGATGAAGCCCCAGAGCACCACGTCGATCGCCACCCAGGCGAACAGCGGGATGACTCGGGCGGGGCTGCCGCGGAGCAGGTAGAGCTGCCGGAGGACGAGCGCGGCGGTGCGGGACGGGCGCATCGAGGGCTCAAGCCCGCTCGAGCGCGAGCGGCTCCCGCGCCACGGCGATGAACAGGTCCTCGAGCGTCGCACGCCCGTGCTCGCGCGGCAGCGTGCGCGGGTCCCCCTCGAGGAGGATCCGCCCGCGGGACAGGAACAGCACCCGGTCGCACACCTCCTGGACCTCGAGCATGTTGTGCGAGGTCCACAGCACGCCGCCCGAGCCCCGCGCCGCGAACGCGCGGATCCGCGCGCGGACGTCCTGCGCCGTCGCGGGGTCGAGCGACGCGGTCGGCTCGTCGAGCAGCAGGAGCCGCGGATCGTTCAGCATCGCCTTCGCGAGCGACACGCGCGTCTGCTCGCCGGACGAAAGCACGCCGCACTTCGTGTCGCGGAAGCGCACGAGGTCGAGCTCCCGGAGCAGCGCCTCGATCCGTCCCGCGAGGTCGCGCACGCCGTACATGAGGCCGAAGACGCGGAGGTTCTGCGCGACCGAGAGGTTCCCCGGCAGCGGCGCGTACACCGCCGCGAAGTTCGTCCGCTCGAGCGCGGCGCAGCGGCGCGTCGCGACGTCCACGCCCTCGACGCGGATCGTCCCGGACGTCGGCGCGAGGACGCCCAGGATCATGTTGATCGTCGTGGTCTTCCCGGCGCCGTTCGGCCCGAGCAGCCCCACGATCTCGCCGCGGCCGACCTGGAAGGAGACTCCGTCCACGACGGCGGCGCCGCCGAACGTCTTCCGCAGCGCGTGGGCGACGAGCACGGGCGTCGTGTCGGCGGGCGGGGTCGGCATCCAGCGAAACCTGCGGCGGCGCGCCGGCCGGGGCCAGCGCGCGGCGCTTCACCCGAGGTACGCCGCGAGCACCCGTGGATCTCGCGCCAGCTCGGCGGGCGTGCCCTCGATGGCGATCCGCCCGCGCTCCATGACGTAGGCGTGGTCCGCGACCTCGAGGGCGGCCTTCGCGAACTGCTCGACGAGGAGCATCGTCATGCCCTCCTCCTTCAGCCGGCGGATCGTCCGGAAGACCTCCTGCACGATCACCGGCGCGAGCCCCATCGACGGCTCGTCGAGGAGCATCACCTTGGGACGGGCCATGAGCGCGCGGCCGATGGCGAGCATCTGCTGCTCGCCGCCCGAGAGCGTCCCGGCCGCCTGGCGGCGCCGCTCCCGGAGGCGCGGGAACAGGTCGTAGACGCGGTCGAGGTCGGGAGCGGCGCGGGAACGGAACCCGAGGAAGCGGGGCAGCCGCCGGTACGCGCCGAGGAGCAGGTTGTCCTCCACCGAGAGCGGGCCGAAGACCTTCCGCCCCTCCGGCGAGTGGGCGAGGCCGAGGCGCGCGATGCGCGAGGCGTCGAGGCCCTGGACCGGCTTGCCGTCGAGCAGCACCCGGCCGCGCGCCGGGCGGAGGAGCCCGGACGCGACGCGCATCGTGGTCGTCTTCCCGGCGCCGTTCGCGCCGATGAGCGCCACCACGGTGCCGGGCTTCACCTCGAGCGAGGTGCCGTGCAGCACCGCGCTGAGCCCGTATCCGGCGTGGAGATCCTCGAGGACGAGCATCCGTGCTCCTCTAGCCCGGCACCGGCGCGCCCGCCGCCGGCTTCGGCGGGTGCCCCGCCTCGACGTCGCCCAGGTACGCCTCGATCACCCTCGGATGGCGCTTCACCTCGTCCGGGGTGCCCTCAGCGATGAGCTTCCCGCCGTCGAGCGCCGTCACCACGTCGCAGAGCTGCATCACCACGTCCATGTGGTGCTCGATGAGGACGATGCTGACGCCGCGCCGGTGGACGCGGCGGATGATCTCGATCTGCCGCACGACGTCCGGCTGCGCGAGCCCGGCCGCGGGCTCGTCGAGGATGAGGACCTCGGGCTTGCGAGCGAGCGCGCGGGCGATCTCCAGGAACCGCTGCGCGCCGTAGGTGAGATCCTTCGCCGGCGTGCGGGCCTGGTCCGCGAGGCCCACGAAGTCGAGCAGCGCGAGCGCGTCCGCCTGCGCGCGCCGGTCCTCCGCGCGGCCGAGGCCGAGGAGCACGAGCGGGAGCGGGCTCCGGTACACGCCCTTCAGCGCCACCATCACGTTCTCGAGCGCGGTGAGGCCGGTGAAGAGCTGCAGGTTCTGGAACGTCCGCGCGACGCCCGCGCGCGCCGTCTTGAAGAGGCTCCCGGACGGGAGCGGCGCGCCGTGGAGGAGGACGGCGCCCGCGCTCGGCGTGTACAGGCCGGAGACCACGTTCACGAGCGTGCTCTTCCCGGAGCCGTTCGGCCCGATGAGGCCGTGGATCGAGCCCGCGCGCACCGAGATCGTCACGCCGTCGACGGCCTTCACGCCGCCGAAGTGACGCTTCAGGTCCCTGAGCTCGAGGAGCGCCGCGCCGTCCACCGGGCGCGCCGGCAGGACGTCGTCGATCGGCGCCGCGGCGGGGAGGGGCGGCGGCGCGATCCGGAAGAGGCGGGCGAGGAACCGGGTCAGGAACCCCATGAGCCCCTCGGGCAGCCCGACCACGACCGAGAAGAGGATCAGGGCGAAGATCGCCTTGCGCCAGTCCTCCGTGTTCTCGACGATGCGGCCGCCCACGACGAGCGTCCCGGTGGCCACCATCGGCGCGATGGCCTGGAACGGTCCCATCGTGCGGCGCAGCAGCCCGCGGCCGCCCGCGACGAGCGCCACGAGCAGGCCTGCGCCGGAGAAGACCTCGAAGAGGAGCCGGTTCGAGAGCAGGTTCGGCAGCAGCGCGACGACGGTCGCGCCGACGACGGCGCCCCACAGGCTCTTCCGCCCGCCGAGCACGACGCCGAGGAGCAGGATGACCGTGAGCTCGTACACGAAGCTCTGCGGCTGCAGGTACTGGAAGTTGAACGCGTAGAGCGCGCCGGCGAGGCCCCCGAGCCCGGAGCCGAACGCGAAGGCGGCGACCTTGTGCCGGTAGGTGCCGACGCCCATCGCGTCCGTCGCGATCGGGCTGTCGCGGAGCGCCTCGAAGGCGCGCCCCCACTGCGACGAGAGCAGGTTCCGCATGGCCATCCAGACGAGCGCCAGGAGCGCCATGCAGAGCCAGTAGAAGTCGCGCGCGTCGAGCGCGTGCCCGAGGAGCGCGGGACGGACGAGGGAGAGCCCCTGGGCGCCGCCGGTGAGCCCCTCGAGCTCGTTCAGCGCGGTGGTGGTGAGCGCGGTGAAGCTCAGCGTCGCGAGGGCGAACTGCGGCCCCTCGAGGCGGAGGGCCGGGAGCGCGAGCAGCGCCCCGAACACGAAGCACACCGACGGCGCCACGAACAGCGCGCCGATGATCCCGATCCCGAGCTTCGTGAGCCCGATCCCGGCGGCGTAGGCCCCGAGGCCGAGGAACGCGGCCTGCGCGAGGTTCACCTGGCCGAGGTAGCCGACGGTGACGTCGAGGCCGATGAGGAGGATGCCGTAGATGGCGAGCAGGGTGAGGAGGCCGAGCGCGTAGGCGTTGTGCACGCCGAGGGGGAGGGCGAGGAGCAGCGCGAACAGGGCCAGCTCCGCGCCGCGCACCAGGAAGAGCCGTCGAAGATCCATCGGCGCCGGCTCCTAGACCTTGCGGATCGCGGCCTTGCCGAACACGCCCGTCGGGCGGACGGCGAGGGCGAGGATGAGGAGGACGAGGCCGGGCGCCTCGCGCCAGCCGCTGCCGATGGTGAAGCTCGCGAGGCTCTCGAGCGCGCCGAGGAACATGCCGACGATCACCACGCCGAACCCGGACTCGAGCCCGGCCACGACCGCGACCGAGAACGCCTTGAGGACGAGCGCGGAGGCCATCGTCGGCCCGACCGTCGTGATGGGCGCGACGAGGATCCCGGCGAGCGCCGCGACCGTGCCCGAGAGCGCGTACGACAGCATGATCGTCCGCCGCGCGGAGATGCCCATGAGCTCCCCTGCGTCGCGGTCGGCCGAGACCGCCTCGAACGCCTTCCCGAGGAGCGTCTCGCGCTTGAAGAGCTCGATGAGGACCATCACCGCGAGGACGCCGACGGCCACCGAGAGCTCGAGCGCGGTCACGTCGACGCCGAGCACGTGGATCGGATCCGTCGGGATCGGCGTCGGGAACGGTCGGTCGTCGCGCCCCCAGACGTTCTCCGCGAACGAGAAGAACAGCAGGCCGAGGATGATGGTGAGGAGGATCCAGCCCTCGCTCCGCTGCTCGAGCGCGAGCCGCACCCCGGCCCGCTCGACCACGAGCCCGAGGGCGGCCCCGAAGAGGAGCCCGAGCGGGACGACGAGCCAGTAAGGGAGCCCGTGGTCGATGAGCGTCAGGCTGAAGAACGCCGACACCATCACGAGCTCGCCCTGGCCGAAGTTGATGCTCTTGCTGGTCGCGTAGGTGAGCTGGAAGCCGTAGGCGATGAGGGCGTAGACGAGGCCCATCAGCGCGCCGCTGACGGCCATCTGCGCGTAGATCGAGAAGGGCACGATGGGCGCTCGTCTACCCCGGCCTGCCTGACTCGGCTACTTCTTGCCGCCCTTCGCGAGCCGGGCCTTGTCGGTCTCGTTCGCGAAGACCACGCGGCCGTCCTTCACCATGCCCATCACCACCTGCTCGCGCCGGAACGCCTCGTGCGTGTCGACGTTCGACGGGTCCCACTTCGAGTACGGGTGGCTCCAGGTCGCGATGACGCCGCTCACCGGCTCCTTCAGGTCCTCGAGCGCGTCGCGGATCTTGAGGCTCTCGGTGGAGCCCGCCTGCTTCACCGCAGCGGCGAAGAGGTACACCGCGTCGTAGCCCTGGGCCGCCGAGACCGGCGACGCGATGCGCTGCACGCCGTAGGCCTTGTGGTAGGCCTCGATGAACGCCTGCGCCTTCGGCGTGATCGGCTCCTCGATGAACGTCTGCGGCATGAGGGTGCCGTTGCCGTTCTTCCCGGCGTTGTCGACGTAGTTGGACATCGACAGCGTCCAGCCGCCGATGAGCGGCACCTTCATCCCGATCTTCGCCATGCCGTTCGAGACGGCCGCGAGCTCGGGGCCGATGCCCCAGATGAGGATCGCCTGCGCGCCGCCCGCCTTCGCGCGGAGGAGCTGGGCGGTCATGTCCTTGTCGCCGATGTTGAACTTCTCCGTGGCGACGACCTGGAGCTTGTCGCCCTGCTTCTTGATCTGGTTCAGCAGATCGTCGCGCCCGGACACGCCGTAGTTCGTCGAGTCGTGCAGCAGCGCGACCTTCGTGAACTTCCGGTTGGTCGCGTCCTCCACCACCATCGCGGCCTGGATCCCGTCGTGCGCCGCGAAGCGGAAGATGGAGAGCTGCTTCGGACCGTCCGGCTTCGCCCACTGCGTCATCGACGCGGAGCCCGCCGCCGGCGTGATGATCTTCGTGATCCCCTTCTCCTGCAGGAACTTGTCGCCGGCGAGGACGACGCCGGTGTTCACGGACCCGATGACGCCGGAGAGGTCCGGCATCGAGGCGAGCTCCTGGCCGATGAGCGCGCCGCGCTCGTTCTTCGCCTCGTCGTCGCGCTCGATGATGTCGATCTTCAGCTTCCGCCCGCCGACGGGGATCCCGCCGGCGGCGTTGATCTCGGAGATGGCGAGCTTGGCGCCGTCCCGCATCGAAGCGCCCATCGGCGCCGAGCCGCCGGTGAACGGACCGGTGATCGCGATCTTGATGGTGTCCGCGGCGAGGGCCGGGACGGCGAGGGCGCACAGCAGCAGCGTTCCGAAGAGCCTCTTCATGAGTTCCCCTGGGTGGGATGATCGACCATGCGTGAACGCAAGAAACGCCTTCAAGAGTACGCAAAATAAGCGCTTTGCCCTGGCAGGTGGTACGTTTGTTCGCAGTACCCCGCTGGGGTGCGTGCGGCGCGACCCGGGTAACGTCGTGTCGGTCCAGGCGGCTACTTCCGCGCGGGCTCGGCGTGCTCCGCTCTTCGCCGTGCTCGGCGAGCGAAGACTCGACGCGATGAATGACCTCCCTCGCGCGACGGGACTCGTGATGGCCTTCGCTCCTGAACGGGGGCCGCCGGACCACGAGAGGTGCCCATTTGAGCGTGCCCCGATCGGGACACGCTCTCAGTGGCCGATTCCCGAGTCGCACGCCTGAGGAGGTCTCGGCCCGGGTTCGCCAGGACCCCGATATCGCTCGGGCGTTCGCCTCCTTGCTCCCCCAATGGGGGCTACTCCCGACTGCGACGCAGCGTGAAATCAGGCCTGTGGTCGTGGCGGCCACCTCGTCGTACATCGGCGCATAACCACAGGATTTGTGTGCAGTTCGAGGGTTCCCACGGATGCTTGCCCGTGGTAACCGATCGCTCGGAACGTCCCTTGAGCATGTGACGCATGGTCGTGGGTCGTTCCCGCGTTCAGCGGCGGGCTACCGCACCGGGGCTCCCCCGGTGTGACCCGGTGACGCAGCGCTTCCGGTCACCGAGACGCCGCCGAGCGTGCAACCAGCCACCCAGGAGGAGAGACGTGGGCGCGATCATCAGAGCCGTACCGACGACCCTCATCTTCATCGCCCTGCTGCTGTGGGCCCCGCACGCGGACGCCAGCTCGAGCTACTTCACGAGCCAGTGCGCTCCCTGTCACGACGCCGCCGCCGTGGGCTCCACCGCCACGACGTGCAACGGATGCCACTCGCACGGCACCCACCCCGACTCGTCCAAGTCGTCCATCAACCTCACCGGCACGACCAACGCGACCTCGTACGCGCCGGGCGCGACCGTGAGCGTCACCATCAACGGCGGGTACCGCACCGGCTGGGTCCGCGCGTACCTGTACGACCAGACCGGGAAGCAGCTCGCGATCAGCACCGGCCCGAACGGCATGGGCGGCGGCGCGAGCTTCCCGATCACCCTCACCGGGCCGGCGCCGACCACGCCGGGCACGTACACGTGGAAGGTCGCCTGGTACGGCAACAAGTACGACGCCAGCGGCGCCGCGTTCGGCGCGAGCTGGACGCCCGATCCGAACAACCCGAACCACGGCCAGGAGATCGTCTCCACGAACTCCTTCACCGTGACGGCGCCGTCCGCGCCGACGGTCGCCCTGAACCCGGGGACGCTGAACTTCGGCAACGTGAACGTCGGCGCGACCGGCTCGCTCACCACCCAGCTCCAGAACACCGGCACCGCCGCGCTCACCGTGAGCGCCATCGGCCGCTGCGCGAGCCCGGCGACCAGCACCGAGTTCGCCTGGTCCTCCGCCGCCCTGCCGATCACGGTCAACCCGGGCTCCGGGACGACCCTCACCGTCACGTACACGCCCACCGCGGCGGGCGGCGACACGGGCTGCATCGCGCTCACGACCAACGCCTCGAACGGCCCGACCACCAACCTCGCCGTGAACGGCACGGGCGTCGTCCCCGCGGCGCCGAAGATCGCCGTCTCGCCCACCGCGCTCGCCTTCGGCAACGTGACGTCCGGCGCGACGAGCGCGAAGACGTTCACGATCTCGAACACGGGCTCGGCCACGCTCACCGGCTCGGTCGCCCGCGCCTCCGGCACCAGCGCGGAGTACACGTTCACCCCGGCCACGTTCAGCGTCGCGGCGGGCGGTAGCCAGACCGTCACCGTGACCTACGCGCCGGTCGACACGACCGCCGACGCCGGGTCGCTCACCGTGACCAGCAACGACACGACCAGCCCGTCCGTCGCCGTGTCGCTCTCCGGCACCGGCGTGGCCGCCCCCGCGCCGTCCATCGCGCTGTCCCCGAGCACGCTCGCGCTCGGGACCGTCACCGTCGGCAGCTCGGCGTCCCTCACCACGCAGGTGAAGAACGCCGGCACCGCGCCGCTCAACGTCACCGCCGCCAACCTCTGCACCGGCACGAGCGCCGAGTTCGCATGGTCGCCCGCGGCCCCGTTCACCGTCGCCGCCGGCGGCAGCACCACCGTGACCGTCAGCTACAAGCCGACCGCGGCGGGCACCGACTCGGGCTGCATCGCGTTCACGAGCAACGACACGGCGAACCCGCAGGTGAGCCTCTCCGTCTCCGGCACCGGCCAGGCCGCGGCGGCGCCCAAGATCGCGGTCGCGCCCACCTCCCTCGCGTTCGGGAACGTCACCGTCGGCTCGCCGAGCTCCAAGACGTTCACCATCTCGAACTCGGGCACGGCGTCCCTCACCGGCACGGTCGCGGCCGCGGCCGGCACGAGCGCCGAGTACGCCTTCTCGCCGGCGACGATCAACGTCGCGGCGGGCGGCAGCCAGGTGGTGACGGTCACCTACACGCCGACCGGCACCGGCACCGACTCGGGCGCGCTCGCGGTCGCGAGCAACGACACGACGAGCCCGACGGTCTCCGTCTCGCTCTCCGGCGCGGGCGTCACCGCCCCCGCTCCCGCCATCACGCTCGCCCCGAACGCGCTGGCGTTCGGCTCGGTGATCGTCGGCCAGCAGGCGTCGCTCACCGCGCAGATCCGGAACGGCGGCACCGCCGCCCTGAGCGTCACCGGCATCGCCGCGTGCGCCGGCACCAGCGCCGAGTTCGGCTGGTCTCACTCCGCGCCCCTCAGCGTCGCGGCGGGCCAGAGCGCGACCATCACCGTGACGTACCGGCCCACCGCGGTCGGCACGGACTCGGGCTGCCTCGCGATCTCCAGCAACGACGCGGCGAGCCCCACGGTCAACCTCGGCCTGAGCGGCTCGGGCGCGGTCCAGACGGCCCCCGCCATCGCGCTCGACCCGGCCGCGCTCGACTTCGGCACCGTCACGGTCGGCGGCTCGGCCTCGAAGACGGCGGTGGTGAAGAACACCGGCACCGCCACCCTGAACGTCACGGGCATCGCGCCCTGCTCCGGCACGTCCTCGGCGTTCAGCTGGACGCCCGCGGCGCCGCTCGCGGTCGCGCCGGGCCAGGGCGTCACGGTGACGGTGACCTACAAGCCGTCCACCGCCAACACCGACTCCGGCTGCGTCGCCTTCTCGAGCAATGACGCGGCGAACCCGCAGGTCAGCCTGTCGGTCACCGGTACGGGCACGCAGCCGCCGGTCCCGAGCGTCGACGCCGACCTCGACATCGACGAGCTGAAGGTGCCGGGACGCGTCGACGCCCGCGCCGGGGCCTCCATCACGCCGCGGATCGAGCTGGAGAACCGGAGCCCGGTCGAGGGCACCGGCACCGCGACGCTCGTCGGCACCCTCGCCGGCGTGGAGGTCTACCGCCAGACGATCCCGGTCACCGTGCCGGCGCTCGGCGAGGGGAACTTCGCGTTCCCCGCCTACGACGTGTCCGCGGGCTCCCGCGGCACGATCAGCTGGACGGCGACGGTCGTCGATCAGGATCCGGACGTCGATAGCGCCACGGGCGCCACCGTCCTGGCCCCCGGCGGCGGGCGGAACGGCTGGAACGACCGCGGCACCTCGGGCGGCACGTCCACGACGCAGGACGCGGTCACCGCGGGCGCCGCGAGCGGCACCGCCGGCGGCTGCAACAGCGGCGGGACCTCGGGCCTCCTCGGCTTCGTGGTCGCAACGATGCTCCTCGCGCTGCGGCGCCGGCTCGGCCTCGCAGCGGTGAGGTCCAGGTAGGAGTGGGCGCAGGGGAGGGCCTCCGGGCCTTCTCCGGCGCAGGCTGAAGGATCGAGGGCCCGCCGGCACGACGCCGGCGGGCCCTCGCGGTTTCCGGCTGCCTCACCCCGGCTCGCGCCGGAAGAACAGCGCTCCCAGCGGCGGCAGGGCGAGCGCGAGCGAGTGGAACCTCCCGTGCGCGCCGACCGGCGCCGCCTCCTGGCCGCCCAGGTTGCCCCAGCCCGTCCCGCCATACCGCTCCGCGTCGCTGTTCAGCACCTCGCGCCAGAAGCCGCCGTGCGGCACGCCGACGCGGTAGCTGTGCCGCGGCACCGGCGTGAAGTTCAGCACGACCAGGATCTCCGGATCCGCCTCGCCGCCCTTGCGGAGCAGCGCGAGCACGCTCGACTCCGAGTCCGTGCAGTCGATCCACTCGAAGCCGGAGGGATCGAAGTCCTTCGCGTGCAGGGCCGGGCTCTCGCGCATGAGCCGGTTCAGGTCCTCGACCCAGGCCGACACGCCCGCGTGCGCGGGGACGCCGAGCAGGTGCCAGTCGAGGCTCCGCTCGTGGCTCCACTCGAGCCCCTGCGCGAGCTCGCCGCCCATGAAGAGGAGCTTCTTCCCCGGCTGCGCCCACATGTACCCGAGCAGGAGCCGCAGGTTCGCGAACTTCTGCCAGGCGTCGCCCGGCATCTTGTCGAGGAGCGAGCGCTTCCCGTGCACGACCTCGTCGTGCGAGAGCGCGAGCACGAAGTTCTCGGAGAACGCGTACATCATCCGGAACGTCAGCTCGTTGTGGTGGTACTTGCGGAAGATGGGCTCGTGGCGGAAGTACGACAGCGAGTCGTGCATCCACCCCATGTCCCACTTCATGCCGAAGCCGAGCCCGCCGACGTAGGTCGGGCGCGACACGGCCGGCCACGCGGTGGACTCCTCCGCGATGGTCTGGACGTCGGGGTACTCGGCGTAGACCACCTCGTTGAAGCGCCGCAGGAACCCGATCGCCTCGAGGTTCTCGCGGCCGCCGTGCACGTTCGGGATCCACTCCCCGGGCTTCCGCGAGTAGTCGAGGTAGAGCATCGATGCGACCGCGTCCACGCGGAGGCCGTCGACGTGGTAGCGGTCGAGCCAGAAGAGCGCGCTCGAGAGCAGGAAGCTCCTCACCTCGTTCCGCCCGTAGTTGAAGATGAAGCTGTCCCAGTCCGGGTGGTGGCCCTGCCGGCGGTCCGCGTGCTCGAAGAGGTGCGTGCCGTCGAAGTACGCGAGCCCGTGCGCGTCCGCCGGGAAGTGCGAGGGCACCCAGTCCAGGATCACGCCGATACCCCGCCGGTGGAGCGTGTCGACGAGGAACATGAAGTCCTGCGGATCGCCGTAGCGGCTCGTCGGCGCGAAGTAGCCGGTCGTCTGGTAGCCCCAGGACCCGTAGAACGGGTGCTCGGTGATCGGCATGAGCTCCACGTGCGTGAAGCCCATCCGCTCGCAGTGATCCGCGAGGAGGGGCGCGAGCTCGCGGTAGGTCAGCGACCGGTTTCCCTCCTCGGGCACGCGTCGCCACGAGCCGAGGTGGACCTCGTAGATGGCGATGGGGCTCGCGAAGCCGTTCCGCTCGTGCCGCGTCCGCAGCCAGGTCTCGTCTCCCCAGGCGTAGTCGAGATCCCATACGATCGACTGCGTCCCGGGCCCGGCCTCGTGCTTGAAGCCGAATGGGTCCGCCTTGTCCACGGCGTAGCCGCGCTCGCGGGAGCGCACGTGGTACTTGTAGACGGCGCCGCGCGCCACGCCGGGCACGAAGCCCTGCCACACGCCGGACGAGCCCAGCGGCCGGAGCACGTGCGCGTCCTTGCTCCAGCCGTTGAAGTCGCCCATCACGGTCACGCGCTCCGCGTTGGGCGCCCAGACCGCGAACGAGGTCCCCGCGACGCCCTCCACCGTCGTGAGGTGCGCGCCGAGGGAACGATACGCGCGGTGGTTCGTGCCCTCGTTCCAGAGGTGGAGGTCCGCGTCGCTCGGGCCGCCGCCCGGGAGCACCGCCCCGCCGCCCTCCGCGCCCCGCGCCGTCCGCGCTTCCCGCGCCGCGGCTCCGCGCGGTGCCTCCCGTGATCCCTTCGCCGGCATCGTCGCCTCCTCGTCCTCGGCTCGGGCCGCTGCGCCGCCGCCCACGAGATCCGCGATCCCCTGGAGCGGCAGCGCCACCCAGCCCGGCCTGTTGTTCAGCTCGTACGCGAGCTCGTAGAGAGCCTTCTCCATCAGGTGCAGGTCGAGCAGGTCCCGCAGCTCGGCGCGGCTCGACGGGAGCACGCGGCCCTCGCCCGCGGCGTCGAGGTACGCGCGCAGGTACGCGGCCGCGACCCACACGTACCAGCACCGGGCCCAGCGTCTCGCCCGGCCCGACGGGGCGCCGCCTGCGTCGCGCCCCAGGTGGCTCGCGAGGCCCTGGTACGCCGCGTAATGGAACGAGCGGATCATGCCGGCGACGTCGCGGAGCGGCGACGCCTTCGCGCGGCGCGCCGCGAGCGGCCGCGCCGGCTCGCCCTCGAAGTCGATGATCACGAAGTCGTCGCCGGTCGAGAGGACCTGGCCGAGGTGGTAGTCGCCGTGCACGCGGATCCGCGGCGACGCGAGCGGGCGGCGCAGCGCGGCGCGGATCCGCTCGTCGACGTCCGCCTCGTGGCCGAGCACGAACGCGGCGAGCGCCCGCGCGTCGGGCGGCAGCTCCTCGAGCCGCCGCCGCAGGAGGCCGAGGCCGCGACGGAGCGCCGCCCGCGCCTCCTCGTGGAGCGCGCGCCGGTCTTCCGGCGAGAACGGCTCGGGCCGGAAGGCCTCCACGTCGGGGTGGCTCGCGAGCGCGAGGTGCAGCTCCGCGGTGCGCCGCCCGAGGAGCGCCGCCGCGCCGAGCGCGTCGCCGGCGAGGGCGCGGATCTCCCGCGGTGGCGCCGCCTCGGCGAGGTCCTCGAGCGGCGCGTCCGGGGGCGCCGGCGGCTCGCGATCCGCGGCGCGCGCGAGGAATGCGCGCACCTGCGCGAGGGTCGCGGTCCAGGCGTCTCCCTGGTTCCGCACGTAGCCCTGCAGGAGCGCGAGCGCGTACGGCTCCCCGTCGCGCGGCTCGTAGGCGATGGTTCCGAGCGCGGGCGGAGCGCTCGGGAAGTGGGCCACGTCGGTGAGGAACGCGCCGACCTCCAGCTCCGGGTTCGGCCCCGCCTCCGTCCGCCGGAGGAGCTTCAGGACGAGCCGGTCGCCCCACCGGATCGACGTGTTGCTCTGCTCCGCGCCGAGCGGCGTCGGCTCCGAGGCGTCGTTCGCGCCGGCGTGCGCTGCGAACGCGTGCGTCGGGGCCGCCACGAGCGCGCCGCCGTCGCCGGTCAGCCGCCGGCCCTCGCGGATCGCGGCGAGGAGCGCCCGAGCGAGGGCAGGGTCGCGATCGGCGGCGTGGAGCAGGCCGGCGTCCGCTCCCGCGTGGACCTCCGCGAGCGCCGCGTCCGGCCAGGCCGCGAGCACCTCGTCCGCGCGCCGCCCGCGCACGAGCGCGACCGGCACGGCGTAGACCTCCGGCTCGCCCTCGTCGTACGAGACGCGCAGGAGCGCGATCCGCGGCGCGTCGGCGCCGGCCTCGACCGGCACGGCGTCGAGCACCGCGACGGCGCGGACGTGCCGGGCCTTTCCCCCGAACCAGCGGTGCGCGACGAGCCACGCCGGGAGCGCCGCCTCGAGCGCGGCGCAGGTGGGGGCGCGGAGGGCGTCGGGCCACGCGCCGGGGACGGTGAGCCTGGGGAGCGGGTCCGGGGTGGGCATCGTCCCGCCTCACCCGAAGTAGTCGAAGTCGCGCTCGGTGCGGACGCGACGCCGGATCCGGAAGATCTGCGCCGGCGAGACGCGCGGATCGAGCTCGACGTAGTTCCGGGACCCGTGCCAGAGGTACCGCCCGCCGCCGAGCAGGTCGTGCACCTGAAATGGCTCCTCGGTCGCGAGCCCGAGCGGTGCGAGCGGCAGCT
Source organism: Anaeromyxobacter oryzae (assembly GCF_023169945.1). Lineage (GTDB taxonomy): Bacteria > Myxococcota > Myxococcia > Myxococcales > Anaeromyxobacteraceae > Anaeromyxobacter > Anaeromyxobacter oryzae. The sequence goes on along the minus strand of NZ_AP025591.1, from coordinate 352,861 downwards.
CGAGCCACCCCGCGTGGACGTGGTGCGGATCGAGGTTCACCACGACGAGGACGACGTCCGCGAGGTCCTCGGTCGCCTTCGAGTACGCGATGAGCTGCTCGTCGTCGATCGCGTGGAAGGTGAGCCCGTGGTCGGACTGCAGCGCCGGGTTCTCCCGGCGGATCCGGTTCACGCGGGCGATGAAGTCGCGGAGGCCGTCGGGCCGGTCGAGGTCCCAGTGCCGCAGCTGGTACTTCTCGGAGTCGAGGTACTCCTCGCTCCCCGGGTGGACCGCGCGGCCCTCGACGTGCTCGAACGCGGGGCCGTAGATCCCGTAGCTCGCGGCGAGCGTGGCGGCGAGGACGAGCCGGGCCTGGAACATCGGCCGGCCGCCGTACTGCAGCGCCTCCGGGAGGATGTCGGGCGTGTTCGGCCAGAAGCTCGGCCGGAAGAAGTCGTGGACCGGGGTGCGGCCGAGCTCGCCGAGGTACCGCGTCAGCTCCCACTTGGTGTTGCGCCACGTGAAGTAGGTGTACGACTGCGAGAACCCGAGCTTCGCGAGCTGGTACATCACCTTCGGCCGCGTGAAGGCTTCCGCGAGGAAGATGAGATCCGGCCGCGTGCGCCGGGCCTCCGAGATGAGCCACTCCCAGAAGCGGAACGGCTTCGTGTGCGGGTTGTCGACGCGGAAGATCCGGACGCCGCGGTCGGCCCAGAGCTCGACGACGGCGAGGAGCGCCGCCCAGAGCTCCCGCCAGCGCGGGTTCTCGAACTCGATGGGGTAGACGTCCTGGTACTTCTTCGGTGGGTTCTCGGCGTACTGGATCGAGCCGTCCGGCCTCCGCCGGAACCACTCGGGGTGCTCCTTCACCCACGGGTGATCCGGTGAGCACTGGAACGCGAGGTCGAGCGCGACCTCGAGGCCGAGCTCGCCGGCACGCGCGACCAGACGCCGGAAGTCGTCGAGCGTCCCGAGCGCGGGGTGTATGGCCTCGTGCCCGCCCTCGGGGCCGCCGATCGCCCAGGGGCTGCCGACGTCCTCCGGCGACGCCTGGGGCGCGTTGTTGCGGCCCTTGCGGAAGGCGCGGCCGACGGGGTGGATCGGGGGAAGATAGAGGACGTCGAACCCCATCCCCGCGACGTACGGGAGCCGCTCGATCACGTCCTGGAAGGTGCCGTGGCGCCCCGGCTCCGGGGACGCCGAGCGTGGGAAGAGCTCGTACCACGCGGCGAAGCGGGCGCGCTCGCGCTCCACCGTGACCGGCAGCTCGCGGCCGTGGCGGCCGGCGCGGCTGCGGTCGGCGTGGCGCGCGGCGACGAGCGCGAGCGCGTCGTCGAGCGCGCGCGCCGCGCGGTCGTCGAGGGGGCCGGCGCCGCGCAGCTCCGAGGCCCAGGCGTGCAGCAGCGTCGCGTCCGCTCCGGAGGCCCGCCCGGCGGCCTCCTCGACGAGCTCCGCCCCGACGAGCAGATCCACCGCCTCGACCGTGCCCGCGACGGCCTTCTTCTCGAGCCCGCGGCGCCAGCTCTCGAGGGGATCGACCCAGCCCTCGACGGTGTAGACGTACGGCTCGAGCGCGGAGACGACGAACGCGCCCCGCCAGCGGTCGTTCCCGAGCGGCTCCATGTCGACCTCGGTCCACGCGGCGTCGCGCGCACGGCGGTGGCGGAGCACGACCGTGATCGCGTCGTGCCCCTCGCCGAACGCGTCCGCCTCGACGACCACCTTCTCGCCGACCGTCCGCTTGATCGGGAAGCGTCCGCCATCCACCTCGGGCGTCACGTTCTCGACGACGACGCGCGGCGGGCGGCCGCCTTCCGGCGGCAGCTCCGGCCGCGCGCGTGCGCGCTCCGTCATGTCCCTCGTCCTCGCAGCGGGTTCCTCGAAGCACAAAGCTTGGGTCCCGCCCCGGAGCGCGCACGCGTGCCGCGAGGCGACCCGGCGCCCGCCGGGCGGCCGGCTCAGGCGGCGGAGCCCCGCGCCGCGGCGGCGTCGAGCGCCGCGAGCAGGTCCGGCCGTACGGCGGCGAGACGCGTGCCCTGCGCCCGCAGCGCCCGCGCGAGCGCCCCGGGGACGTCGAGCGCACGGCCTGCCGCGCGGCGCGCGGCGTACCCGGCGGCGAAGTCGGGCGGGAGGCGCATCGACCAGTTCGCGTCGGAGACCGTGCCCGGCGTGTTGTAGGCGGCGCGCGCGCCGAGCAGGTCGATGAAGGAGACCATCACGTTCCGCGCCGGGCCGACGAACAGCTCCGCGAATCGCGCCTGCGCGAGCGCGCCGGGGTCGGCGGCCGCGTCGCGCGCCCACGCCTCGCGATCCTCGCCCTCCGGGAGGAGCCGCGACGCGAGGTGCTCCGCGTGGCGGCGCGCCGTGCCCGCCGCGACCCAGCTCTCGGCGACGCGCCAGATCGGGCGAGTGTCGTGGTTCCCGAGGAGGATCCAGTCCTCGGGCCGGGCGTTCTCGCCGCGATACACGTCGTCCGCGCGGTCCAGGTCGAGCTTCTGCGTCACGCGGAACCGGCCGAGCCCGTGGCGCTCGACGACGCGGCGGAGCGGGTAGGGCTGCGTGCTCAGGATCTCGCAGGCGACGTCCCGGGGGTCGGTCGCCTCGGCGATCACGACGTCGAGCAGCGCCGCGTACCGCTCCACCTGCGCCTCGTCGAGCGTCGTCACCCAGCCGTCGGCGTGGCGGGGCAGGGTCCGGTCGAGCTGGTCGGCGCGCGCGATGGCGAGCGGCGCGAGCTCCGGGAAGTCGGGCAGGTCCGGCGACTCGCGGAGGCGCGCGCCGCTCCGCACGGCGGCGCGCGGATCGCCGGTCGCGCGGTACACCCAGGGGCAGACGAGGCCGTGCGGGTGATCGATCCGCACGCCGTCGTGCTCCGAGAGGAGCTTCCGCGCGCGGGCCCTCACGAACCCGATGGCCGGGCCGTCCGTGCCGCCGGGCCCGTGGTACGCCCGCGGGTCGAGGACCGCGAAGCCCCAGGCCTGCCCTCCAGGATCGGTCCGGCTCGGCGGTGCGCCCATCCGCCACCCGGCGAGCAGGAACGATCGAGCGGCCCAGGCGTCGCGCTCGGACATGCCGACCTGGAGGTCTCCGAAGAGCGCGAGGCCGAGCGCCCGGGCGCGGGTCCGCACCGCCGCGTGCTGCACGTGCGCGAGGAGCTGCACGAGGGCGTAGTCCTCGATCGCGTCGGCGTGACGGGCGAGGAGCGCGCGGCGGCGCCCGTCCGCGTCCGCCTCCTCGCCGGGCGCCGGCGAGAGCAGCGTGCGATCCGCCGCGTCGGGCCAGTCGCGCCACGAGGCGCCGCCGTGCCGGGCAGCCAGCACCTCGTACAGCGCGTCGCGCTCGAGCCACCCGGCGTGCTCCCGGCGGAAGGCGTCGAGGCGGGCGGCGAGGTCCGCGATGGCGCCGCCCTCGCCGCGCGCGCGCCGGGCGCGGAACGCCGCCGCGACCTCCGCGAGCGCGCGGGCGTTCGCGGCGTGCGCGTACGCGTACGCGACGCGCCGGGGCGGCGCCGGACAGGCGGCCGCCGCGGCCTCGAGCGCCTCCGGGCGGAGGAGTCGGCCCCACTCCGGCCGCGTGAGCGGCGCGAGCGCGACGGAGAGCGGGCTGCGAGAGAAGAGCGTTCCGTCGTACGGCGACGGGTTGGACGCGGACGTCGCGCCGGGCGGGCCGAGCTGGATCCCGTCGAACCCGAGCTCGGAGGCGAAGGCGAGCAGTGCGCTCGCGCCGTCCGAGGCGGGCGTGCCGTGGCCCACGTCCTCGCCCGGCAGGGTGGGGAACGCCGCGCCGTGGATGCCCAGCAGGAAGCGCCGGATCCCGAGGGCGGAGAGGGCCTCCCGGACGAGGAGGCGGAGCGACGTGGACACGCGAGGGCGAACCTAACCCCGGACGGTCGCCGCCGCAGGCGCCGCCCGTGCCGGTGCGCTCCGGCGGCGGATCGCCTCCGGCCGGGTCGCGGCGGAGGTTCAGCCCGCATTCACGATGGCGCCGTGCGTGCGCCGCTCGTAGGCGCGGATGAGCTCGACCTTGCGTCCCGAGCGCGCCGGGTCGAACGACGCGGCGAGCCAGGCCCGGACGATGGTGCGCGCGAGCTCCGGGCCGACGACGCGCGCGCCGAGCGTGAGCACCTGCGCGTCGTTGCTCCGGGCTGCGCGCTCCGCCGAGTACGCGTCGTGAGCCTGCGCCGCGCGGACGCCGGGCACCTTGTTGGCGCAGATGGCCATGCCGATCCCCGTCCCGCAGAGCAGGATGGCGCGCTCGAACATCCCGGCGGCGACCTGCTCGGCGACGGCGAAGGCGACGTCGGGGTACATCACCGGCCGGCGATCGTACGTCCCGAAGTCCTGCACGTCGTGGTGGAGCTCGACCAGCTCCTGCTTGATGAGCTCCTTCAGATCGTAGGCGGCCTCGTCGCACCCAATCGCGATCCTCATGCGATGCCTCCCCCCTCGCGTTCGGGGCAGACGCGCTCGAGGGCGTCGAGCGGCTGTCCGGGCGGGAGGATCGTCGCGCGCCGACGGCGGTGAAACGCGTTCGTTGGGGCGCAATCGAATGCCGCGCGCGAGCGAGCGCGCGCCTCTCCGGGGCGCGGCGCGGCGGCTCGTTGACGCCCACGGGCCGAGGGGGGACGCTCCGCACGACCTCGCGGGCATCACGCCGCTCGAGGGGCTCCACGCTCGACTGGCCTCACCCGCGACCACGTCGGCCGCCCGCGAGCCGGCCGCGCGCGAGCCTCCGCAGGAGGTGGGGCGTGCTGATCAAGAAGATCGTCAACGATCCGCGGAACGTGGTTCCGGAGCTGCTCGACGGCCTCGTCGCCGCGTACGGCGGCCGCGTCCGGAAGCTCGCGGACGTGAACGCCGTCGTGAGGACGGAGCTGCAGGACGGCAAGGTCGGCGTGCTCCTGGGCGGGGGGAGCGGCCACGAGCCGCTGTTCGCCGGCTTCGTCGGGGAGGGGCTCGCCGACGCGGCGGCCTGCGGCAACGTCTTCGCGGCGCCCTCGCCGGACACGATCCTGGCGGCGACGCGCGCGGTGAACCGCGGCGCGGGCGTGCTGTACGTCTACGGGAACTACGCCGGCGACGTCATGAACTTCGACATGGCGGCGGAGCTGGCCGCCGACGAGGGGATCCGGGTCGAGACGGTGCGCGTGTGGGACGACGCCGCGTCGGCGCCCGCCGCGCGGACGCAGGACCGGCGCGGCATCGCCGGCGATCTCTTCGTCATCAAGATCGCGGGGGCGGTCGCGGCGTCCGGCGCGAGCCTCGCCGAGGCCCACCGCGTCACCTCGCGGGCGCGGGACGCGACGCGGTCGATCGGCGTCGCCGTGGCGGCGGGGTCGATCCCCGAGACCGGCGCGAGGACGTTCGAGCTGCCGGACGACGCCATCGAGATCGGAATGGGGCTGCACGGCGAGCCCGGCGTGTCGCGCGAGAGGCTGCTCCCCGCAGACGCGCTCGTCGACCGGATGCTCGACGTGATCCTGCCGGACCTCCCGTTCAGGGGCGGCGACCGGGTGTGCCTGCTCGTGAACGACCTCGGCGCGACGACGACGATGGAGCTGCTCATCGTGACGCGGCGCGCGCACCAGATCCTGCGCGCCCGGGATGTCCGGGTCCAGGACACGCTCGTCGGGAGCTTCTGCACGTCCCAGGAGATGGCGGGCTTCTCGCTGTCGCTGCTCCGGCTCGATCCGGAGCTCGAGCGCCACTGGACGCGCCCGGCGGCGTCCCTCGCGCTCACGAGGGGGTGACCGATGGACCGCGAGCAGCTGGACCTCGAGAGCGCGCGCGTCATGTTCCTCCGCGTCTCCGACGCGATGGTCGCGAGCAAGGACCTCCTGACGGAGCTCGATCGCGCGATCGGCGACTCGGATCACGGCATCGGGATGGCGCGCGGGTTCGAGGCCGTCCGGCGGGAGCTGGAGCGCCCGCCGTTCGGGTCCGTCGGCGCGCTGCTGCACTGCATCGGCACCGCGCTCCTCCGGTCGATGGGCGGGGCGTCCGGCGCGGTGTTCGGGACCCTGTTCCGGGGTGGCGGCGCGCGGCTGCACGACGAGCGCGCGCTCACGAGCGCGGCGCTGGCCCGGTTCCTCGAGGATGGGCTCGAGGCCGTGCAGGCGCGCGGCGGCGCCCGGACGGGTGACAAGACGATGGTCGACGCCCTGGAGCCGGCGGCGCGAGCGGCGCGGGCCCGGGCGGGCGAGCCGCTCGCGCGGGCGCTCCCGGCGGTCGCGGAGGCCGCGCGGCTCGGCGTCGAGCGGACGCGGGACCTCGTGGCCCGGATGGGCAAGGCGCGGACCCTCGGTGAGCGGGCGCTCGGGCACGTGGATCCCGGCGCCGCCTCCGTCCACCTCATCCTCCGCGCCATGGCGGAGTTCGTGTCGGCGAGCGCCTCCGAGGAGGCCTCCGCCGGAACCGGGGCCGGGGAGGCGTGAGCCATGCGGCGCCGGACGTGGATCGGGACCGGCTGGAAGATGAACTTCCTCCTCGCGGACGCGGAGGGCTACCTCGCGGAGCTCGGGGCGTTCCTGCGCGGGGCGGGCGACGGGCTGCCCGCGGTGTTCGTCGTCCCGCCGTTCACCATCCTCCGGAGCGTGTGCCAGCGGGCGCGCACCCTCCCGCTCCTCGTCGGCGCCCAGAACATGCACTGGGAGGCGCGCGGCGCGTACACCGGCGAGATCTCGCCGGCCATGGTGAAGGACTGCGGCGCCGCGCTCGTCGAGCTCGGGCACTCGGAGCGGCGCGCGATGTACGGCGAGACGGACGCCGCGGTGAACCGCAAGGTGCTCGCCGCGCTCGGGTGCGGCCTCGTCCCGCTCGTCTGCGTCGGCGACACCGCCGAGGAGCAGCGGCTCGGGGTGGCGGCGGAGTCGGTGGCGCGCCAGGTGAAGATCGCGCTCCACGGCGTCCCGCGGGACCGGGTGGGGGACGTGGTCGTCGCGTACGAGCCGGTCTGGGCCATCGGCCAGGACGGGACGCCCGCGTCGCCGGAGTGGGCGAGCGCGCTGCACGCGGTGGTCCGCGAGGCCATCGCGGCGCTCCACGGGGCCGAGGCGGCGGACCGGTGCGCGGTCCTCTACGGCGGCAGCGTGACCCCGGCGAATGCGGGCGCGCTGCTCGCGGCGCCCGACGTGGACGGCCTCTTCGTCGGGCGCGCGGCCTGGGCTCCGCAGGGGCTCGTCGCGCTCGTCCGGATCGCGATGGAGGCGCGCGGGAGGCGCGCGCCGTGACTGGAGCAGGCGGCTGAAGGACCAAACGAGAGGGAGGATGCGATGAAGCGGTGGCTGGTTTCGATGCTGATGGCGGTGTTGCTGGTGCCTTCGCTGGCGTCGGCGCAGAAGAAGGAATACCGGTTCGTGATCATCCCGAAGGTGGTCCACCCCTGGTTCGACCTGGTGCACGAAGGCGCCCGGGCCGCGGCCAAGATGCTGGAGCAGCAGACCGGCGCCAAGGTGACCATCGAGTACCGCGCGCCGCAGAAGGCGGACGTGGTGGAGCAGAACCAGATCCTCGAGCGCGCCATCGCGACGCGGCCCGACGGCATCACGATCGACCTGCTCGACGAGAAGGCCAACAAGGCCGTCCTCGAGGAGGCGGTGAAGCAGGGGATCATCGTCACGATCTTCGACTCCGAGCCTCCGCGCGGGATGGAGCTCACGAGCGTCGGCAACGACTTCTGCGAGCAGGCGCAGATCGCGTCGCGGCGCCTCGTGGAGATGCTGGGCGGCAAGGGCGAGGTCGCGATCATGATGGGCGTCCCCACCGCGCCGAACCACATGATCCGCGCCGACTGTCACGAGAAGCTCTTCAAGCAGTTCCCGGGCATCAAGCTCGTCGCGAAGGGCATCGACAACGACGAGATCGAGACCGCGCAGAAGCAGGCGGCCGCGATCATGCAGGCGCACCCGAACCTCCGCGGCTGGGTCTCCTGCGACGCGGCGGGGCCGATCGGCGTCGGCATCGCCATCAAGGAGGCAGGGCGCGTCGGCAAGGTGCTGTCGGTCGGCCTCGACGATCTCCCGCAGATGATCGAGCTGATCCGCGACGGCGTGGCGGACTCCTCCGCCTCGACGAAGCCGCGGACCCAGGGCTACTGGGCCGTCATCGCCATGTGGCAGGGAAAGCTCGGCGGCTACATGCCGAAGCGCATCGACACCGGGATCGGCGTCATCAACAAGGTGATGACGACGAACTACAAGGGGTTCTAGCGCCGAGAGCGGCGCGGGGTGACGCGCGCACGCCGGTGCGCTGCGCCGCCCCGCGGCAGGGGGCCGCGTGCCGTTCCTGGAGGTCCGCGACATCCGCAAGGAGTTCCCGGGCGTCGTCGCCCTGGACCGGGTGGACTTCTCCGTGGACCTCGGGCGGGTCCACGCCCTCGCGGGCGAGAACGGCGCCGGCAAGTCGACGCTCGTGAAGATCCTGACCGGCGTCGAGGCGCCGAACCGCGGCCAGGTCCTCATCGACGGGCGGGACGCGCTCGCGCAGCACGCGCTCTTCGACGAGGTCGCCTACGTCCCCCAGGAGCTGAACCTGTTCCCGCACATGACGGTGGCGGAGAACCTGTTCATGCCGTTCGGCAAGTCCGGCGTGGGCGGCCTCTTCCTGTCGCACGCCGCGCTGAATCAGGCGGCGGAGCCGTTCCTCGAGCGGTTCAAGATCGCGGCGCGGCCCGAGCAGCGCGTGCGCGACGTCGGCGTCTCCGATCAGCAGCTGCTCCAGATCGCCCGCGCCTCCACCCGGAGGCGGTTCAAGGTGCTCATCCTCGACGAGCCGACGAGCGCGCTGACCGACGCCGAGGTGGAGCGGCTCTTCGCCATCGTGCGAGAGCTCCGCGCGACGGGACACGCCGTCATCTTCATCTCCCACAAGCTCGAGGAGATGTTCGCCATCGGGGACGAGGTCACGGTGCTCCGGAACGGCGAGAAGGTCGGTCACGCCGAGATGGGGGCGATGACGCAGGCGGAGCTCATCCGGCTCATGTCCGGCAAGGACGTGAAGGTGGACGACGTCTTCCGCCCCGCCGGCCCGACCGGCCGGCGGATCCTCGAGGTGGAGGACCTCTCCGGCCGCGGCTTCGAGGGCGTGTCGTTCTCGCTCCACGAGGGCGAGATCCTCGGCTTCGCAGGCCTCGTGGGCGCCGGCCGCTCCGAGGTGATGCAGACGCTGTTCGGGTTCCGCCCCGCGTCGCGCGGCGCCGCGTGGCTCGACGGCGCGCCGTGGAAGCTCGGGGACACGGCGCACGCCGTGCGGCACGGGATGCTGTACTTGTCGGAGTCGCGGAAGGAGCACGGGATCCTGCCGCTCCTCAGCCTCCGCGAGAACATCGCCATCTCCGTCCTCGGCGACGTCGTGACGGCGGGCCTCGTGTCCGACGCGCGGGAGCGGAAGATCGTCCAGGACGTCATCCGGACCTACGACATCAAGACGTCGTCGATGGACAAGAAGGTGATGTTCCTGTCCGGCGGGAACCAGCAGAAGGCGATCATCGGCCGGGCCATGGCGTGCCGGCCGCGCATCCTGATCTTCGACGAGCCGACGAAGGGCATCGACGTCCGGACCAAGGTCGACATCTACGGGATCATGAAGGCGCTCGCCGAGAAGGGCGTCGGGATCATCCTCGTCTCGTCCGAGCTGAACGAGCTGCAGAAGTGCGCGAACCGGATCATCGCCATGCACCACGGGCGGATCGTCGGGGAGTTCGCCACGGAGCGGACGGGGCAGCGGGAGCTGGTGGGCGCCATCATCGGCGCCGCGCCGGAGCAGGCACCCGCCGGCGCGCCGGCGGCGAGCGAGGCGCGCGCCACGTGAGCCGCGCGGGGGGTACGGTCGTGCCGCAGGTCGAGCTCGGGCAGGCGGAGGTGGCGCGGGAGAAGCGGCGGCTGGTGCCGCGGCGGGTCGCGAGGCTGTTCTCGAATCCGCTCGCGGGTGTCTTCGCCGCGCTGGTCCTGATCTTCGTCGCGTCCTGCTTCCTCTCGCCGTACTTCCTCACGCCGTTCAACATGCTGATCGTCTCGCGCGCGCTCGCGTTCGTGGGGATGGTGACCATCGCGCAGGCGCTCCTCATGATCATGGGGGAGCTCGACCTGTCGCTCGGCGCCATCGGCGGGCTCTGCGGCGTGCTCGGCGGCATCATGATGGTCGAGCTCGGCTGGGACCCGTTCCTGGCGTTCGGCCTGTGCCTGCTGTTCGGCGTGCTCTTCGGGCTCGTGAACGGGCTGCTCGTCACCGTGCTCGGGCTCAACTCGCTCGTCGTGACGATCGGCATGGCCGGCGTCTACAGCGGCCTCAACCTGGTCATCACCAGGGGCCTCGCGATCACGGGCATCCCGGACTCCATCGGCTTCCTCGGCAAGGGCGTCTACCTCGGCGTCCCGATGCCGTTCGTGATCACGCTCGTGCTGCTCGCGCTGCTCACCGTCGTCACCCAGAAGACGCCGTTCGGCCGCTACGTGTACGCCCTCGGGAACAGCACGGCCGCCGCGCGGATGCTGGGCATCCCGGTGGGCCGGATCCGGGTCGCCTGCTTCATGATCGCGGGCTTCTGCGCCTCGCTCGCGGGCATGCTGATGGTCGCGCGCCTCGGGACGGCGCAGCCTTCCATCGGCGAGATCTGGGTCATGCCGTCCATCGCCGGATCGGTCATCGGCGGCGTAGCCACCACGGGCGGGATCGGCTCGCTCCTGGGCGCCATCGTCGGCGCCGCGATCATCGGGGTCATCCAGAACATCATCGTGCTGTTCGGCGTCGCACCATACTGGCAGTCCGTCGTGAGCGGGGCGATCGTCGTGCTCGCCATCTCGTTCGACGCCGTCTCCCGCCGCTACATCAAGAAGGAGTGAGGGGAGGAGCCATGAAGCTCGGCGTGAACCTGTCCTTCGCCGTGAAGCGCTGGATCGACCCGCCCGAGCTCGCGGCGATCGTCCGCGAGCAGCTCGGGGTCGCGTACGTACAGTACACCTGGGACCTGTCCGACCCGTGGTGGCCGGAGCGGCGGCGCGACCGCGTCGCGCGCGCGTACGCCGACGCGTTCCGGGCCGAGGGCCTCACCGTGGAGAGCACGTTCGGCGGGCTCGCCTCGTACACGTACAACAACCTGCTCGCTCCGACGGAGGACCTGCGCCTCGCCGGGTACGAGCACCTCGAGCGCGCCATCGACATGACCGCCGCGATGGAGGTCCCGGCCGCGGGGATGCCGCTCGGCGGCTACTCCTACTCGGACGCGAAGGATCCGCACCGGCGCGAGGAGCTCTACGCGAACGCGCTCGGCATGCTCGCCGAGCTGGCGCGCCACGCGCGGCGCCGGGGGCTCTCGACGCTGCTCGTCGAGCCGACGCCGCTGGCGACCGAGTTCCCGTCCTCCGCGGAGGACGCGCTGCGGCTCATGACCGATCTCGAGGGGCGCACCGAGATCCCGGTCCGGCTCCTCGTCGACTGGGGGCACGCGCTCTACCGGCCGCTGTTCGGCGGGGGCGCGAGCGTCGACGCCTGGATGACCCGGTGCCGCGACTTCATCCAGGCGTTCCACGTCCAGCAGACCGACGGCAGCCTCGACTGCCACTGGAGCTTCTGCCGCGAGGGCCTCGTCACGCCCGCCGGGCTCCGCGCGTTCTGGGACCGACACGGCCTCGACACGCAGACGTTCTTCCTCGAGATCATCTATCCGTTCGAGGCCGACGACGACGCGGTGCTGCGCGACATGATCGCGTCGACGCGCCTCGTCCGGCAGGCGGCGTGAGGCCCGCCATGACGAGCCTCTACCGCGCCGCGCTCGACGACCTCGCCCGCGTGTTCGAGCGGCTCGACGAGGGTCCGGTGGACCGCGCCGTCGAGGCGCTCGCCGCCGCGCGCCGGATCGCGCTGTACGGCGTCGGCCGCGAGGGGCTCCAGATCAAGGGGCTCGCCATGCGGCTCTACCACCTCGGCCTCCTCGCGTCCGTCGTGGGCGACATGACGACGCCGCCGCTCGGGAACGGCGACCTCCTCGTCGTGTCCGCCGGCCCGGGCCACTTCGCGACGGTCGAGGCGCTCCTCGGCGTCGCGCGACGCGCCGGCGCGCGGACGCTCGTGGTGACGGCGCAGCCCGAGGGCGCGTGCGCCCGGCTCGGCGACCTCGTGGTCCCCGTGCCGGCCCAGACCATGGCGGACGACCACGGGCCGACCGCCTCCGTGCTGCCGATGGGGTCGCTGTACGAGGGCGCGCAGTACGTGCTGTTCGAGGTGCTGATCCTGAAGCTCAGGGAGCGGCTCCGGATCGACCCCGAGGCGATGCGCGCCCGCCACACGAACCTCGAGTGAGCGGGAGCGGAGGCGCGAGCGGACCGGCCGTCCCGGCGGGCGCGGTCGCCGGGGTACAATCGCCGGATGAGCGTGGTGTGGCACGTCACGATCGACGGGGTGCCCGCGTGCACCTCGTCCGTCCTCGGGCCGGACGAGTGCCTCGAGCCGCCGATCTGCGGGACCCGCAACCGGGCGCGCGCCGAGGACTACGCGGCGATGCTCCGGGAGCGCCACCCGGCGGCACGGGTGGACATCGTCGAGCACGGCTGCCCGATGCGGGGCGAGTGAGGGGAGCCCCGGGGGGAGAGCGGCCGGCCGTGCGCCGAGGACATCGTGCTCACCGCGGATCCGGTACGGCTCCGGCAGGTCTTCGACAATCTGCTCTCGAACGCGCTCACCGCCGGCGCGCGCTTCCGCGTCCCGCTGCCGGTGCGCTGACCTTCGACGCGTCCCCGGCGCGCAGCCGGAGCGCCTCGTATCGCCCCGCGGCGGGGAACGCGGGAACGCCCTCCGGCCGCCGCGCCCACCAGTTCATGACCACCGCCAGCCGGAGCGGCGTGGCCGGCCGCAGCCTGCCGTGCGGGATCTCGCCGTTCGCGTCGAGGACGCCGTGCGTCGCGTCTCCCGGGAAGACGGCGAGCCGGTTCGGCCGCGGGCGCACGAGGTCCAGGCGGTCGAGGTCGTCGGGCGCGCGGGCGGGGTTCGCGTCGCTGGCGGGCGCGTCGGTGACGGCGAGGAGGCCGCCCCGGCAGCGGTTCAGGAACAGCACCGACGAGCAGGACGGGTGCGCGAGCACGCCGGTCCGCCCGAAGAGCGCCTCGTCGCGATCCTGGTGGAAGTCCACCTGCACGTCGCTCGTCCGCATCCGCGAGAGCCACCACTCGACGCCGGCGATCCCGCGGCGGCAGAGGGCCGGAAGCCGCGCGCGGATGGCGAGGGCGGCCGCCTCCGGGAGGGCGGCGGGCTCGCCGAGATCGAACCAGAAGGTGGTGCGGTACGTACGCCGGAGGTTCTCGCTCCCGAGGGCGCGCACCGCGCCGGCGAGCCGGGCGTGGAGCGGGACGGGGAGGGCGCCGTCCAAGACGGCCACGAGCGGCCGGCGGCGCGCTCCGTTCGCCCGGAGCGGAGCGTCGCGGCGTCCGCGGCGAGGCGAGCTCGAAGGGCGAGCCGCCGGGGGGCTCACGTCGATCCGTCCAGGACGGAGACGGTCCCCTGGCGCCCGTCGACCTCGACGCGCGCGCCGTCGGGGATGGCGCGGGTGGCGCCGTCCACCGCGAGCACGGCGGGGATCCCGCACTCGCGGGCGATGACGGCCGCGTGGGAGAGGAGCCCCCCGGTCTCCGTCACGACCGCGGCGAGGCGCGGGAAGATGGTCGTCCAGCCCGGATCGGTGAACGGCGCCACCAGCACGTCGCCCGGCTGGATCCGGCTGGCGTCCTCGATCCGGCGCACGACGCGGGCCACCCCCCGCGCGCGCCCCGGCGAGCAGCCCGCGCCGCGCAGCGCGGCGCCGGGCGGCGGCGGCGCGTGCGGCTCGAGCCCGTGCGTCGAGCCGATCTCGTTCGGAGCGTCGAAGCTGCGGAAGGAGCGGAGCGTGCGCAGCCCCGCCCTCGCGCGGCGCCGGACCTCGGCGGACGGGAGCGTCCCGTCCACCGCGCCGAGGACCTCCTCGCGGCGCAGCGTGAAGACGTCGCCCGGGTCGGCGAGCGTCCCGGCCACCGCGAGCCGGCGCCCGGCCTCGAGCATCCAGCGCCGGACGAGAGCGTAGACGCGGCTCGAGCGATCCCGCATCTCCTCGCGCTCCCAGGTGAACGTCCGCAGCCGCGCGAGCCGCGAGCGGAAGGTCGCGCGGTCGAGCGGGCCCGGGAGCGCGCGGAGCGCCCGGTCGCGCTCGGCGAGGTACGCGTCGTGGCGCGTGCGCGCCGTGCGGGCGGGATCCGCCTCCTCGCTCCACGTCGCGTGGGCCTGCTCCATCAGCTCGCGAACGAAGGCCAGGTCCTCCGGCCACCGCGGGGCGCGGAGGTCCAGCTCCTTCCGGCTGCGGTGCGGCCACCGCGCCGCGAACGCCGCGACCGTGCCGTCGTCGAGCGGGCGCCCCGCGCGCCGGAGGGCGCCCACCGTGGCGTGGAGATCCACGAGCGTGCGCACGTGCGAGAGGTCGAGGAGCCCGCCGACCAGGGTGGGGTAGTCGAGGCCACCCTCCACCCGCCGCGCGGCGCGATCGAACGCGACCTTGAAGTCGAGCTTGGCGTTCGACGTGTTGTAGATGGTCTCGAAGTAGCTCGCCTCGGTGTCGAGGTGCAGCGACTCGACGAGGGCGCGGAGCGCGGCGGCGTACGCCGCCGCGGGCAGGGCCTCGAGCGCTGCCGGCGGGGCATCGAACGGGCGCGCGCGGTCCGGGAACGCCGCGAGGAACCGCGCGTTCTCGCGGCGCCGCCGGCGGTACCCGAGGTGCAGCCTCACCAGCACGGGGATCGCGGGCAGCACGGTCCGCGGCGTCGCGGGCGTCACCCGGCCCGTCCCCTCGTAGGCCGGCACGATCCCGAGATCCAGATCGAAGTTGCGCTCGACGAAGCCCGGCAGGCGCAGCACCGCGGCGCGCGCCTCGCCCAGGTTCCAGTACGGCCGGCCGAAGAACATGCGCGACCACTTCGCGCGGTGCCCCCGCGGGACGAGGCCGATGGACCGGAGGTACCGGGGCATCGAGAGATCGAAGGCGGCCTCGTACAGCGACCACATGAGCGACGCGCAGACGTCGGAAGACACGCCGCCGTCGCGGAAGTCGGCGGTCGTCCACTCGCCGAGATCGGGCGCGAAGTGGAGCCGCGTGATGGGGCGAGCCTGGACGAGCTGGACGCGGCCGCCGGCGCGCGCCCACTCGACGTCCACCGGGAACCCGAGGTGCTCCTGCACGGCGGCCCCGAGCCGGGCGAGCGCGATGGCGGCGCCGTCGTCGAGCGTCGAGCGTCCGGCGCCGTCCGGCGCCACGGCGCCGTGCGCGCGCGAGAGCACCCGCCCCGCCGCCTGATCCACGACGAGGTGGTCCGCGGGGACCGTGCCGGAGACGAGCGCGTCGGCGAGCCCGAACGCCGCCTCGATCACGGTCTCCGTCTCGCGGCCGGTCATCGGGTTCACGGAGAAGAGGACCCCGGCCACGTCCGGCTCGAGCTGGCGCTGGACGACGACGGCCATCGCCGGCAGCGCCCGGGCGCCGCCGTGCGCGCGGAGGTACGCGGCGAGGCGCGGCGTGAACAGCGACCCGACGCAGCGCCGGATCGCCGCGAGCACGGCCGCCTCGCCGCGCGCGCCGAGCACGGTCTCGTACTGACCGGCGAAGCTCGCGTCGGCCCGGTCCTCGAGGGCCCCCGACGAGCGGACCGCGACGGCGCCGCCGCCGAGCAGCCCGTCCGCTGCCGCGCGGAGCGCCGCGGCGAGCGCGGCGGGGACGGACGCCGACTCCACGCGCGCCCGGACGGTCGCGAGCCACCGGTCCTCGTCCGCGGAGGGCGGTGCGGCCGTGCGACGGCGCAGCTCGGCGGGCGCCGCCCCGACGCCCGCCCCCTCGAGGAGCGCCGCGCACGCGGACGCCGTGACGACGACGCCCGCGGGCACGTCGAATCCGCCCGCGAGGAGCGCGCCGAGGCCGCGCGCCTTCCCGCCGACGATCGAGGGCGGCGCCTCCGCCGCGAGCGCGAGCGGCAGGACGAGCGGGGTGGTCGCGCTCGCCGCGGCCGCGGTGTCGTGGGCGTCCTGCGGCTCGCGGCCGGCGGGGCTCATGGGAGGAGGGCGACCCCCCGGGCCCGCGCTGCGGCGAGGACGAGGCCGAGCGCGGCGGCGAGCGCGTGGGCCTCCACCGCGGGGCGGAGCCGGCGCGCGCCGGCCGGCGAGGGCGCGCGCAGCAGCAAGCCCGCCGCGATCACGGGCGGCGCGGCCGCCGCCGCGAGGAGGGCTGCGTACGCAGGGCCGAGCGCCGCGGCGCGCCCCGCGGCGGCGAGGAGCACCGAGGACGCGACCGCGAGCGCGGCCGGCAGCGCCCCGGCGGTTTGGAAGCCGGCGCGGGCGGACCAGGTCTCGTAAGCGGTCTCCTCGGAGGGCACCCGCACCTTCCGCGCGATCTCCCAGGCCGCGACGGGCAGGTACAGGCCCCCCACCAGCGCCAGGGTGGCGCCCGGCGCGGGACGTGCGCCGGCGGCGGCGGCCCCCGCTGCGGCAGCGAAGGCGAGGAAGAGGAGCGCGAGCGGGTTGTGCGTGACGAACGCGAGGATCAGGTCCCGCGCCATCGCGGGGTGGAAGAACCACCGGGCCGACAGCCACGCTCCGACGAAGCACGCGCCTCCGAGCGCCGCCACCGCCGGGGGCTGCGCGCCGAGGAGGAGCCCGAAGAGCGCGGCCACCCCGACGCGGGCGCGGCGGAGCTCCGCCGCGGCGATCTCGCCGGTGACGTGCGGCCGGTCCGCGAAGCGAGCGTCGCCCGCGCTCGCGAGCCGCCGGTCGGTGTCCCAGTCCTTGAGATCGTCGCTCAGCCGGAGGTAGAGGGCGAGCAGCACGCTCGAGGCGGTCGCGGCGGCGACGGCGCCCGAGAGCGGCAGCGGCCGGGCCCCGGCGAGCGCGGCCGCGCCGAGCTGGGCCGCGAGGGACAGGACGGCGGTCGCCCCGGCCTCCGACGGGCCGAAGCGCGTCGCGAGGTAGCGCCCGAGCCGGGCCGCGCCGCTGCGCGCCGCGGCCGGGCGACCGGGGAGGGTCGAGGCGCCGGACACGCGGCGATTGTACCGTCGGGGGCGGACGAAGTGCGCGGTATGATCCCCGTGTGGCCTTCCTCCACCGCGGCGCCCCGCCCGAGACGACCTCGCTGCTCGGCGGCAAGGCGGCGCGGCTCGGCGAGCTCGGGGCGCTCGGCCTCCCTGTCCCGCGCTGGGTCTGCCTCCCCGCCGAGATCGGAGACGCGGTGCTCGCGCGCGCGCGGCCCGAGCTCGAGGTGGCCCTCGCCGGTCTCGAGGGCGCGCCCGCGGCGGAGGCGCCCTTCGCGGCCGCTGCGGCTCGCATCCGCGCCGCGGTGCTCGCCGCGGGGCTCCCGGCCGACGGCGCCGCGGCCCTCGACGCGGCCCTCGCCGGGCCGCTCGCGGCGGCTCCCTCGCTCGCGGTGCGATCGTCCGCGGTCGGCGAGGACTCCGGGCGCGACTCGTTCGCCGGGCAGCTCGACTCGTTCCTGCGCGTGCCGCGGAGCGAGGTCCCGGCGCGCGTGCTCGAGGTCATCGCGTCGGCGTACGGCGCGCGGGCGCTCCTCTACCGGCGCGTCCGCGGGCTCCCGCTCGCCGGCGCCCGCGTCGGCGTGATCGTGCAGGAGATGGTCGACGCCGCGCGCGCGGGCGTCCTCTTCACCGCGAACCCGACCACCGGCGACCGGGGCGAGGTCGTGATCGCCGCGGGCACGGGCACGGGCGAGGGGGTCGCCGCGGGGACTGCGGCCGCCGACATCGTCCACGCGGAGCTGGGAACGGGCGCGGTCCGCCGCGTCGCGCGCGCCGGCGCGGCGGCGATCCTGTCGGATTCGGACGTGGCGCGCCTGGTGGCGCTCGGCCGGCGCATCGCGGGTACGGCCGGCGTGCCGCAGGACGTCGAGTGGGCGATCGACGCGGCGGGCGCGCTGCACCTCCTGCAGGCGCGCCCGATCACGGCGTTCGCCGCGGGGCGCGAGACCGTGCTCGACTCGTCCAACATCGCCGAGAGCTACCCCGGCGTCACGCGGCCCCTGACGTTCTCGTTCGTGCGGCCCGCGTACGAGCGGACCCTCCGGCAGGCGTCGCGTGCGTTCGGCGTCCCGGAGGCGACGCTCGCGCGCGAGCGGGCGGTCCACGCGAACCTCGTCGCGCTGGTGGACGGGCGCATCTACTACGCGATCCTCGGCTGGTATCGCCTGTACCAGCAGCTCCCCGGCTTCGCGTGGGCCCTGCCCGCCTTCGAGAAGGCGCTCGGGCTCCCGCCCCGGCTCGTCGCCCCGGCGCCGCCGCCGCGGGGCCTCGCGCGCCTCGGGCGCGCCGCGATCGTCGCGCGGACGTGGGTCCGGCTCGGGTCGCTCCTGCGCGGCCTCGACGGCGAGGCGCGCGTCTTCGAGGCGCGCCTCGACGCGGAGCGCGCCCGCCTCGCGGTGGTCGACCTCGACGCCCTCGACGCCCACGACCTGCTCGACGAGCTCGATCGGCTCCAGGACCGGCTCGCGGAGCCGTACGCGGTGGCGCTCGTGAACGACTTCTTCACGTTCCAGCTGCACGCCGTCGTCGAGCGGCTCCTCCGCCGCTGGGGCGTCCCGGACGCCGCCGCGGCGCGGGACGGGCTGCTCGTCGGGATCCGCGGCGTCGCGAGCCTCGAGCCGCTCCGGTCGGTGGCCGCGCTGGCGCGGCTCGCGGCCGCGACCCCGGCGGTCCGCGCCGTGCTCGAGTCCCGGCGGGACGACGCGGACGCGTGGACGGTCCTGCGGGACGCCCCGGAGGCGGCGGCGTTCCGGGCCGCGTGCGCGGCGCACGTCGCGCGCTGGGGTGACCGGACGCTCGAGGAGCTGAAGCTGGAGACGCCGAGCCTCGCCGAGGCGCCGGGCGCGCTCGTGGCCGCGGTGCGGAACGCGCTCGCCGCGGGCGCGGATCCCGCGACCCTCGGGCAGGGCCCGCGGGGCGAGCGGGACGCGGCGGAGGCCGCGGTGGCGCGCGTCCTGGCCCGCCACCCGCTGCGCCGGCTCGTCTTCCGCTGGGCGGCGGGGCACTGGCGGCGCGGCGTGCGGCGTCGCGAGGCGCTCCGGCTCGCGCGCGCCAGCGGGTTCGGGATGGCGAAGCGCGTGTTCCGGGCCCTGGGGCGGCGGTTCGCGCGGGAGGGGCTGCTCGACGACCCGTCCGAGCTCCTCTGGCTCACGGTGGACGAGGTCGACGGCGCGGTGCGGGGCCACGCGGTGACGCGCGACCTCCGCGCCCTCGTCTCCCTCCGGCGCCGCGAGTGGGGTGTCTACGAGGGGCGCGTGCCCCCGCAGCGAGTCGTCGTCCACGGGATCGTCGCCGCCCGCGCCGTCGAGGAGGCGCTCGCGCCCGGCGGGGCCCGCTCCGGCGTGCTCCGCGGCACCGGCTGCTGCCCCGGCCGCGCGCGTGCTCCGGTCCGCGTCGTCCGCGAGGCGCGCAGCCAGCCGGTGCTCCGGGGCGAGGTGCTCGTCGCCTCCACGACCGACCCCGGCTGGATCTTCCTCATGGTCGGCGCATCGGCGCTCGTGGCGGAGCGCGGGAACCCGCTCTCGCACACGGCGATCATCGGTCGCGAGCTGGGGCTCCCGACCGTCGTCGGCGTCCCCGACGCCACGCGCCTCCTCGCGGACGGCGAGCTCGTCGAGGTGGACGGCGCCGCGGGGACGGTGACGCGGGTGGCCGTCAGCGGCTAGATGGAGCCCGCTGCGGCCAGCGACCGCAGCTCCAGGAGGTTCGTGAACCGTGCCGTAGGCGGATCACAGCTCCCGCCCGTACAGCGCATAGCACCGCGTCGCCGGGAACCGCCGCACGTGCGCCCGGAAGTCGGCGCGGGTGAGCGCGAACACGAAGCGCTCGTAGCCCGCGTCGAGCGCGTCGCGGCAGCCCGCCGCCACGAGGCCCGCGACCGCCGCGCCGCTCCGGGCCTCCGGCGCGACCGCCACGGTGTGGAAGACGACCCGGCGCGGGAGCGGACCGCCCATCCAGCGGCCCCAGCCCGCGGCCTCGCCGCTGAGCGCGCGCACCTCGTCGATCCAGTCCGGCAGCATGTAGCCGAAGCCGACGTCCCGCCCCCCGGCGTCGACGACGAGCTGGAGGTGCCGGGGCGGCAGGACGACGAGCAGCGGCCCGAACAGCCGCGCCAGCTCGTCGAGCGGGAACGGCACGTAGCCCGGATAGCCGGCCCAGGCACGATCGAGCAGCGCGTGCAGCCGCGGGAGCACGGCGGCCGGGTCGCGGTCCTCGAGCGGCTCGATCCGCCAGGGCGCTCGGCGGGCGACGTGGGCCATCGTGCGCGCGAGCGCCGCCACGGCGTCGCGACCCTGCTCGTGCGCGGTCCAGCGGAACACCGGCGCGAACCCGGCCGCCTCGAAGTGGTCCACGTAGCGCGGCGGCGTCCGGGGCTCCGTGAGGTACGGGTCGGTGTCGAAGCCGTGCGTGAGGAGGCGGTACGCGCGGTGCGCGCCGCCGTTCATCGGCCCGACCGCCCGCGCGCAGCCCCGGGCGCGGAGCCACCCGGTCGCGGCGGCGAGGAGCGCGGCGGCCGCCTCCGGATCGTCGGCGCATTCGTAGAACCCGACCTGCCCGAGGGCGCGACCGGCCTCGTCGAGGAGCCGCGGATGGACGAGCGCGGCCACCCGGCCGACCGGCGTGCCGCCGCGCCGGGCGAGGTAGGGCTGGATCGCGCCGCCCGGGACTGCCGCCCCGGCGACCTCCCCGAGCGCCGAGGCCCGGAACGGCGGGATGAAGTCGGGATCGCCGCCGCGCAGCGCGGCCGCGAGATCGACGAAGGCCTCGAGCTCCCCGGGCCCCGCCGGGGCCACGCGCAGTTCCGGCATGACGCACCCTCCTTCGGCGCAGGATACTCCGGTCATGGACGGGGGCGGGCAGCCGGAGGCGCGGGCCATGCGGCACGAGGGCGGCCAGGTCGCGCGCGTGTACGCGCGCCTCGTCGCGCGGCCGGCGCCGTTCGCGGCGGCGGCGCTCGCGCTCACCGCGGTCCTCGGCGTCGCCGCGGCCCGGGTGCGCCCGGACTTCTCCCTCGAGCAGCTCTTCCCGATCTGGGACCGGCAGCGCGCCGAGTACGACCGCTTCAAGGCCCGGTTCCCGGGCGAGGACGCGCGCGCCGTCGTGATCGTCGAGGCGGACGACCTCTTCACGCCCGCCGGAGTGGCGCGCCTCGCCGCGCTCGAGGCGGACGTCGGCCGCGTCAAGGGCGTCACGCGCGTCGTCGGCCCGGCATCGGTCGAGCACGGCGTGCGGACCCCTTTCGGCCCCGCGCGCGAGCGGCTGCTCTCGCCGGAGCTCCCGGCCGGCGAGCTGCGCCTGCGGGCGGCGGCGGCCCGGGAGGACCGGCTGCTCGCCTGGAACGTCTTCGCCCCGGACGGCCGGAGCGTCGCGATCCTCGCCGACCTCGACCGCGCGACGGCGGGCAGCGACGCCGGGCGGCAGACCTTCGTCCGCGCCGCGCAGGCCGTCCTCGGCCGGCACGCGCGCCCGGGCCAGGCGCTCACCCTCTCCGGCCTCCCCGCGGTCCGCGCCCGCATCGCCGCGCTCGTGAACGAGGACGTCTCGCGCCTCGTGCCGCTCGCGATCGGCGCCGTGCTCCTCCTCCTCGTCCTCGCCTTCCGCAGCGCCGCAGCGGCGGCGGGCGGCCTCGCGGCGATCCTCGCCGCGCTGGTCTGGAGCTACGGCGTGCTGGGGCTCCTCGGGTGGCCGCTCGGGGCGCTCATGGGGATGATGCCGGTGGTCGTCGTCATCGTCTCGGTCGCGGACAGCGTCCACATCCTGTCCGAGCTGCACGCGGAGCTGCGCGCGGGGGCGGCGCCGGCCGGCGCGCTCGCCGGCGCGATGACCCGCACCGTCGTCCCGTGCCTCGTCACCGAGCTGGTCCTCGGGGCGGGGTTCCTCACGCTCGTCGCGGTCCGGATGACCGCGGTGATCCAGTTCGCGGTGATCACCGCGATCGCGATGCCGCTCGCGTGGCTCGCGAACGCGCTCGTCCTCCCGCTCGTGCTCCGCGGGACGGTGCGCCGCGCGCCGGCGGTCCGCGCGCCGCCGTGGGCGCTCGGCCGCGCCGCGGCGGCGACCGCCTGGATGGAGCGCCAGGCCTTCTCCCACCCGCGCCGCGTCGTCGCCGGCGCCGCGCTGGTCCTCGCGGCCGCCGGCCTCCTCGCGACGCGCGTGCGCATCGAGTACCGCGTGTTCGACGACCTGCGGCCCGGCTCGGAGGTCGCCCGCGAGATCGCCCGCGCCGAGGCGGCGATCGGGGGGATCGTCCCCATCGCCATCCACGTGGAGGCGGACGCGCCCGGCGGCGCCCTCGATCCCGCCGCCGTCCGGCTCGCCGACCGCGCCGCGGCCTTCCTCCGGAGCTTCCCGGAGATCCGCCAGGCGAACGCGCTCGGCGACTTCGTCCGGCCCGCGTACGCGCTCGTCGCGGGCGAGGGCGACGGCGACGGGCTCCCGGCCTCGCCGGAGGCGATGGCGCAGGTCCTGGAGGCGCTCGGCGATCGGCGGGTGACGCTCGACGTCCTCTCCCCCGACCGCCGCGCGCTCGCCGCGGTCGGGCGGGTGCTCGACGTCGGGGTGGCGCGCACCGACGCGATCGTGGAGGCGGTCGAGGCGTGGGTCGCCGCGGAGCGGGTGCGGCTCGCGGCGGACCCCGGCGCCCCGCGCCTCCGGCTCGCCGCCACGGGGCAGCTCGTGCTGTTCCAGGACGTGAGCCAGCAGCTCCTCGGAGGTCTCGCCGCGAGCTTCGGCGCCGCGATCCTGCTCTCGCTCGTCCTGATGAGCGTGGCGCTGCGCTCCTGGAGGCTCGGGCTCGTGGGGCTCGTCCCGAACGCCTCGCCGGTCCTGCTCGTCCTCGCGTTCATGGGCGCGACGGGGATCCCGCTCTCGCCGGTGACGGTGATGGCGTTCTCGATCACGCTCGTGATCGCGGACGACGACACCATCCAGCTCCTCACCCGGTTCCGCGAGCACCACGCGACGGCGGCGGCGCACCTCCCGCCGGCGGAGGCGCACCGCGCCGCCACCCACGCCGCGCTCGGCGAAGTCGGGGTCCCGATGCTGGTCTCGGGCGCCGCGGTCTCGGCCGGCTTCGGGCTGCTGCTCCTCTCCGGCTTCCTCGGCCCGGCGCGGCTCGGCGCGCTCATCGCCGCGACGCTCGGGGCCGCCGTGTTCGCGGACCTGTTCCTGACGCCGCTCCTGCTCGTGCACCTGCGGCCGCTGGCGACGCGGGAGCGCCGGACGTCCTCCCTCTCCCCGCGCGTCAGCGGGGGGAGAGGGCCGGGGTGACGGGGGCGGTCGCCCACGCGATCGCCCGTCCGATCCTCACGGCCGTCTCCGCGCCCCGCGCGCTCGCGGCGACGACCGCCGGGTCGAACCGGAGGACGCCGGGGCCGGCGAGCAGCACCAGTGTGGATCCGCCGAAGGCGAACGCGCTGCGCGGCGCGCCCTTCGCGACCGCCACGCCCGGGGTCGCGAGATGCCGGATCGAGCCGACGAGGAACCCGCCCACGTCGACGAGGACGAGGCGGCCGAAGCGCTCGGCCTCGAGCGTCGTCACCGTCCGGCGGTTCAGCACGTAGAACGGCGCCTCGTTCCCGGGCCGCGGCGAGACCGAGCCATAGCCGCCCGGGACGAGCCGCGGCGCGGAGGGTACCCCGGCGCACGGGAAGACGAGGCGGTGGCAGTCGGCGACGTAGAGCCGGAAGATCGCCGCGCTTCCGCCGGCGAGGGTCCGCGCGAGCGCCGCGTCCGCGACCAGCGTCGCGAGGTCGAACGCGACCCCCTTCACGACGAGGCGCGTCCCGCCGCCGACGGGCGCGGTCACGAGCAGCCGCGCATCCGCCGGCGAGACGAGCGCGTCCGGATCCGGGTCGATGGGCCGGGCGCCGGGCGCGAGCGCGCGGGTGAAGAGCGCGTTCAGCGTCGGGAAGCCGCCCGGCGGGATCACCGCGTCGGAGAGGTCGATCCCGTACCGCGACACGAGCCAGGGCACGAGCGGCGCGGAGGCGCGGCTGCCCGCGAGCGCGCCGACCGCGGCGTGGAGCGCGCGCGATCGGGTGAGCAGCGGCCGGAGCCGCCTCCCGGCGGCGCTCGCGTGGAGCCAGTCGAGGAAGGCCTCCATCGCTACTTCCGGACCGTCGCGACGAGGCAGCCGGAGTACCCCGGCGTGCGGCACCCGTCGTCCACGGCGCGCGCGATCGCGTCCTCGACGACGATCTCCGGGAAGCGGCCGCGCGGCGGCTCCCGCCGCGTGTTGACGAGGTTGGTCCACGCGCAGAGGCGCGCGCCGGGGCGGGCGACGCGGACCAGGTCGCGGAGGAGCGCCTCGAACCGCTCCTCGGGCATCCAGTCGAAGCAGTTCGAGAGGCTGAAGACGTCGACGCTCGCGTCGGGCGCCGCGGCGAGCCAGGCCTCGAGATCGCCCGTCGCCGGCCGGAGCCGGTCGAGGCGGGCGCGGAGCGTCGCCGGCGCGCCGCGGCGGAGCCAGGCGGGGCAGCGGCGGTCGTCGGGGTACGTCCGACGGAACAGGTAGTGCAGGTAGAAGTTCTCTCGCGCGGGCACCTCGCGGAGGAGCCGCT
This sequence comes from Anaeromyxobacter oryzae, assembly GCF_023169945.1. Taxonomy (GTDB): domain Bacteria; phylum Myxococcota; class Myxococcia; order Myxococcales; family Anaeromyxobacteraceae; genus Anaeromyxobacter; species Anaeromyxobacter oryzae. Next base: position 328,296 of record NZ_AP025591.1, on the reverse strand, counting down.
CGACGGCGGCCCGGAAGCGCGGCGCGGGCGATCCCTCCCGCGCGTAGGTGAAGTGGCTCGGGTCGAACGCGCGGTCGAGGACGAACCGGCTGAAGGCGACGCCGAGGAGCGCGCGCCAGGCGAGGCCGTTCCACTCCTCGTCGTAGAACCTCCGCTGCCGGGCGGCGTCGTCCTGCTCGAGGAGCGTCCGGACCCGGCGCTCCCCCTGGAGGAGCGTGACGGCGCGTCCGATCGCGTGGAGGTAGCGGTCCTGCTTGCCCGCCAGGGCCGCGCCGCGGGCGATCACCTGCCCGCGCGCGTCCCAGTACGCCCGGTCCACCGGCGCGAGGGCGGCCCGGGCGCGGCCGTAGAGTGCGGCGCGATCTCGCGCCGGGCGGAGCCCCAGCGCCGCCCAGACCTCGGCCTCGTCGAGCGTCCGGAGCGCCGCGGTCTTCAGGGCGAGGAGCGCGGTCTGGTGCGGATTGAAGTCGAGGGCGATCACCTCGCCGGCGTCGGCGAGCAGGAGCTGCAGCGCGAAGCACCCGCCGGAGGTGATCGCGAGCGCGCGCTCGCCCGGCCGCGGCCGCAGCCCGAGCTCGACGACGCGCTCGTCCTCCCACACCGACGAGTAGCCGATGCCCTGGAAGAACGGAGCGGTCCGGAGGTCGGTCGCGGGGAGAGGTGCGGGCGCGGCGCGGGCGGGCGACGGGGCCATCACCACCGAGGAGACCATGGGTGGAACGCGAGGTCGACCATCGAGCGCCGGTCGGTCGAGCGGCGCCCTCGGGCGCTCACGCCGGGAGCGGCGCCGGCGCCGCCGCCGGCTGCGGGTCCGGCACGGCGGCGGGGAGCGGTCCCGGTGCGGCTCCGGCGGGCGCAGGCACCGCGACCGTGCTCCCGTCGCCGCGGCCGGGCGCCGCCGCCGACGCCCGTGCGCGCGCCGGGGCGGACGCCTTCGCGGGCTCGCACAGCTCCGCCAGCTCCGCCTCGAACCGCGCCACGAGGCCTGCCGGGTCGGGCAGCGCCGCCGCGTCCGCCCGGACGCCGACGCGCACCGCGCCCGCGTAGCTGAGGATGCTGACCCCGAGCGCGAGGCGCGACGGGCTCGGCACCCAGAACATGACGTCGTCGAGCCGGTGGCCGGCGAGGTGCAGCTTCCGCGGGGGGCCGGGCACGTTCGTCACGACGAGCGAGGCCTTGGACGTGAAGAACGCGTTGACCAGCTGCTCCGCGGCGACCGGGATCCGCCCCAGCGCGGCGAGGACGCCGAACGTCACCACCGCGTCCGGCCGGCGCTTCAGCTCCCGCATGCGCGCGTGGAGCGCGGCGACCCGGTCCTCGGCGGTCGCCGCGCCGATCGGCAGGTCGAGGAACACGAGCCCGAACGCGTTCCCGAGCGCCGCCGGCCCGTCGAGCGGGCGCAGGTTCACCGGTACGATCGCCCGCACCTCGCGGTGGCCGACGCCGTCGCCGGTCGCGCCGAGCCACGCCCGGAGCGCCCCCGTGAGCGCGCCGATGAGGAGGTCGTTCACCGTCGCGCCGCGGGCCTGGCCCGCGTCGCGGACCGTCCGGAGCGGGAGCGGTCCGGACCACGCGACCCGCCGCTCGCCGGACAGCGGCCGCTTCAGCGCCGTGGCGGGGTCCGCCGGGAGCGCCGCGAGCCGCGCGAGCGTGGCGGCGAACACGCCGGACGTGCCGAGCACGTCGAGCGCGCGCGCGGGATCGTGCAGCGCCGCGCGGAGCGTCTCCCCGGGGTGCTCCACCAGCGCGAGCGCGGGCGGTCGGCGCAGGGCCTGCGGGTGCTTCCGGCGGGTGGGCGGCGGCTCGTCCACGAGCGACAGGAGCACGGCGACGAGCGCGAAGCCGTCGCCCACGCAGTGGTGCACCTTGACCACGACGGCGCTGCCGCGGCCGCCGCGGTCGACGAGATGGACGCGCCAGAGCGGGTGGAGCGGGTCGAGCGGCTCCGTCGCGACCTCGCCGACGAAGGCCTGCAGCGCCTCGTGGCCGGGGCCGATGCGACGGCGGGAGAGGTGCCGCCCGAGGGAGAAGTCCGGATCGTCCTCCCAGGCCGCGTACCCGAGCCCGAACGGCCCGCCGTGCACGACGCGCTGCCGGAAGCGCGCGTGCGCGAGCAGCCGCCGCACGATCACCGGCCGGAGCTCGCGCATCGACACGCGGTCCGCGAACGAGAGCACCGCGACGACGTCGGCGGTGTTCTCGCGCCGATCCATGTGGAGCCACGCGGCGTCCACGGCACTGAGGAGCTCGGTCGCCATCTGCGCCCCCGCACCGCCGAGAGCCGGCGGCATCGAAGAGCGTCCTCCCCGAGCGCGCCATCGGCGGCGGCCCTTCGTGGCCCCCGCTCCGGCCTACCCCGATCGGCTCAGCTGGTGACGTCAGTGCGGCATCAGGACGCGACACTGCGTCCTGCGCCCCGCACCGCTTGTGCTACCGCCCGCCGCCTCGGCTCTTGATCGGCGAGACGAATTGGTAGTCGATGTCCCAGGGGAAGTAGATCCACTTCTCCTGCTTGAACTCCTTCACGAAGGTGTCGACGATCGGCCGCCCGAGCGGCTTCGCGTACAGCGTCGCGAAGTGCGCCTTCGGGAGCGTCTCCCGCACCGCCTTCGCGGTCCGCCCCGTGTCGACGAGGTCGTCGATGAGGAGCCAGCCCTCGCCGTCGCCCTCGACCTTCTTGAGCCAGCGGAGCTGGCCCTGCTTCTGCTCCGCCCCGCCGTCCTCGCCGCCGTAGCTCACCACGCACACGGTGTCGATGAGCCGGATGTCCAGCTCGCGCGCGACGAGCGCCGCGGGGACGAGGCCGCCGCGGGTGATGGCGATGATGCCCTTCCACTCGCTCCGGAGCTCGTGCAGCACGTGCGACAGGTAGCGCGCGTCGCGGTGCAGCTCCGGCCAGGAGATGACGATCTCGTCCTTGTACGGCGTGCCGCCGTCGGAGGGGGATCCGGGATCGCGCGTCATGTTGGCTCCTCGTCGCCGCGTGGACCGGGGCGAGGGGACGGCGAGCCGTCCCCGCGCCCCGGGCCGCCCGCGGGCTACTTGCCGCTCGGGACCTTGCCCTCGACGCCCTTCACGTAGAAGTTCACGGCGCCCTTCCACGCGTCGTCGGCGACGACGTCCTTCGCGAGGACCTCCTTGCCGGAGCTGTCGACGAGGGGGCCCTTGAAGACGGCGATCTTCTCGGTGCGCAGCCCCTCCTTCGCGTCCTCGACGGCCTTCTTCACGTCGGCGGGGACGAAGTCGGCGACCTTCACGAAGTCGGTCATGCCCTCCTTCACGCCCCACTTCGTCTCCTCGGTCTTCCACGTCTTGCCGAGGACGTCGTTCAGGGCCTTCTCGTAGTAGACGCCCCAGTGCAGCGCGCACGAGCCGAGGTGGGCCTTCGGCGCGAAGGCGCTCATGTCGCTGTCCCAGCCGAAGGCATACTTGCCGGCGCGCTCCGCCGCCTGGAGCACCGCCGTCGAGTCGGTGTTCTGGAGGAGGACGTCCGCGCCCTGGTTGAAGAGCGACTGGGCCGCCTCGGTCTCCTTCGGCGGATCGAACCAGGAGTTCACCCAGACGACCTTGGTCTTCACCTTCGGGTTCACGCTCTGCGCGCCGAGGGTGTAGGCGTTGATGTTGCGGAGGACCTCGGGGATGGGGAACGACGCCACGAACCCGAGGGTGTTGGTCTTGGTCATCTTCCCGGCGACCACGCCGGCGAGGTAGGCGCCCTCGTAGAACTTGGCCTCGTAGACGCGGAGGTTCGGCGCGGTCTTGTAGCCGGTCGCGTGCTCGAAGTAGACGTCCGGGTTGTCCTTCGCGACCTTCACCATCGCGTCCATGAAGCCGAACGAGGTGGCGAAGATGACCTTGTTGCCCTGGGCGACGAGGTCGCGGATGACGCGCTCGGCGTCCGGGCCCTCGGCCACCTTCTCGACGAACGTCGTCTGCACCTTGTCGCCGAGCTTCTCGACGGCGTACTTGCGGCCGAGGTCGTGGGCGTAGGAGTAGCCGGCGTCGCCGACCGGGCCCACGTAGACGAACGCCGCCTTGAGCGGCTCGGGCTTCGTCGCGGCGGCGGGCGCCGGGGCCGCGGCGGGGGCGGGCGCCTCCTTCTTCGAGCTGCAGCCGGCGAGGATCGCGGCCGCGATCGCGGCGCCGGCCGCGAGGCGGTTCAGTGACGAGAGCTTCATCTTCGGCATCTCCTGTCGGATCGAGTTGGGCCTGCGATGCTGCTGACGCGGTGAAGCGCTCCCGTCATGCGCCCGGGAAGAAGGGCTTCCCGAGCGAGGCGGGCATGTTGAGCCGGATCCAGAGCGGGTTCCGGGAGATGAGGACGAGGACGACGACCGTCGAGACGTACGGCAGCATGCTCATGAACTGCGGCGGGAACTGGACGCCGCTCGCCTGGAGGTGCAGCTGGAGCATGGTGACGCCGCCGAACAGGTACGCGCCGAGGAGGATCCGCGCCGGGCGCCACGTCGCGAACACGGTGAGCGCGAGCGCGATCCAGCCGCGGCCGGACACCATGCCCTCGACCCAGAGCGGCGTGTAGACGACGGAGAGGTACGCGCCCGCGACGCCGCAGAGCGCCCCGCCGGCGACGACGGCCGCGAGCCGGATCCCGCGCACCGGGTACCCGAGCGCGTGGGCCGACACCGGGGACTCGCCCACGGCGCGGAGCACGAGGCCGGCGCGCGTCCGGTAGAAGAACCAGGCGACGGCCAGCGCGAGCGCGATGGCCACGTACACCATCGGGTGCTGCTGGAAGAGCGCCGGCCCGAGCACCGGCACGTCGCGCAGCCCCGGGACGCCGTGCACCGGCGTGTCCTCGAGCCGCTTGCCGACGTAATCGATGCCGACGAACGCCGAGAAGCCGGACCCGAAGAGGCTCACGGCGAGGCCGGTGGCGTACTGGTTCGTGTTGAGCCAGATGACGAGCCATCCGAAGACGGCCGCCACGAGCGCGCCGGCACCGGCGCCCGCCGCGAAGGCGAGCCACTCGCTCCCGGTGTGGAACGCGGTGGCGAAGCCGGCCACCGCCGCGATCAGCATGAGCCCTTCGGCGCCGAGGTTCAGCACGCCGGCGCGCTCGTTCACGAGCAGGCCGAGGCCGGCGAGGGCGAGCGGCGTCCCGGCGCTCAGGGTCGCGGCGACGAGCAGCGAGAGCGCGTTCACGCGGCGCCCCCCGCCCGCGCCGCGTGCGCGGCCTTCCAGCGCGCGCGGTAGTGGATGAGCGTGTCGCAGGCGAGCAGCGACAGGAGCAGGATGCCCTGGAAGACGCCGGCCAGCGCGGACGGGAGGCCCACGCGCGACTGCGCGAGCTCGCCGCCGATGAGGAACGTGGAGAGGAGCAGGCTGCCGAGGACGCAGCCGAGCGGGTGGAGCCGGCCCACGAACGCGACGATGATGGCGGTGAAGCCGTAGCCGCTCGAGACGTGCGGCGTGAGCTGGCCCATGGGCCCGGCCACCTCGAACGCTCCCGCCACGCCGGCGAGGCCGCCGGAGGCGAGGAGGGTGGTCCAGACCGCGGCCCGCGAGGAGAACCCGGCGTAGCGCGCCGCGGCCGGCGCGGGCCCGCCGATCTGCAGCTGCAGCCCGCGGTACGTCCAGAACATGAAGAGCCACACCCCGACCGCCGCGACGAGGGCCGCGACGAACCCCCAGTGGAGCCGCATCCCGCGCACCATCCGCGGGAGCTCGGTGCTGGCGGAGAACGTCACCGTCTGCGGGAAGTTGAAGCCGTGCGGGTCCTTCCACGGCCCGAACACGAGCCAGGAGAGGAGGAGGTTCGCGACGTAGACCAGCATCAGGCTCACGAGGATCTCGTTGGCGTTGAAGCGATCCCGGAGCCACGCGACGATCCCCGCCCACCCGGCGCCGCCCACGGCGCCGGCGAGCACGAGCATCGGGAAGAACGCCCAGGGCGACAGCGTCACGTTCGCGTTCGTGATCCAGAGGGCGAGCCCGCCCGCCCCGATGGCGCCCAGCAGGAACTGGCCCTCGGCGCCGATGTTCCAGACGTTCGAGCGGTAGCACATCGCGAGCCCGAGCGAGCAGAGGATGAGCGGGGTCGCCTTGAGCCCGAGCTCGGTGAGCGCCCGGACGCCGTTGAACGGCTCGATCAGGAAGACGGAGAGCGCCCGGCCCGGATCCTTCCCCAGCGCCGAGAAGAGGATCGCGCCCGCCGCCACGGTGATCCCGAGGGCGATCACCGGGGAGAGGACGCTCATCGCGAGCGAGGGGGCGCTGCGGCTTTCGAGCCGGATCACCGGGCCTCCCCCGCCGCGGCGGCCGGCGCGTTCCACAGCCCGCTCATCCACTCGCCCACCTGCTCCACCGTCGCCTCCGAGGTCGGGATCGACGGCGAGAGCCGCCCCCGCGCGATGACGTGCAGGCGGTCGGTGATCGCGAAGAGCTCCTCGAGCTCCTCCGACACGACCAGCACGGCGCAGCCCGCGTCGCGGAGCGCGATGAGCTCGGCGCGGATCTGCGCGGCGGCGCCCACGTCCACGCCCCAGGTCGGCTGGGCCACGAGGAGGACCTTCGGGAGCGCGTCGAGCTCGCGGCCGACGATGTACTTCTGCAGGTTGCCGCCCGAGAGGCTCTTCGCCACCGCGCCGGGGCCCGACGACTTCACCCGGTACCGTCCGATGATCGACGACGCCTGCGCCCGCAGCGCGCGCCGGTCGATCCAGCCGAGGGCGCGGAGGGCCTCCTTGCGCGTGAGGAGCAGGTTCGACGCGAGCGAGAGCGACGGCACCGCGCCGCGACCGAGGCGCTCCTCCGGGATGAAGTGCAGCCCGAGGCGCCTCCGGTGCGCCGCGCCCATCCGACCGATCCCGCGGCCGAAGAGCGACACCGCCCCCGCGTCCGCCCGCGGGTCCTCGCCCGAGAGCGCCGCGAGCAGCTCCTGCTGCCCGTTCCCCGACACGCCGGCGATGCCGACGATCTCGCCCGCGCGCACGTCGAGGGAGATCCCCTCGAGCGCCACCGCGAACCGGTCGAAGCGGGGGAGCGTGAGATCCCGCACGCGGAGCGCGACGTCGCCGGCGGTCCCGGTGCGCGGCGGCAGCCGGGGCGGGTCGGAGCCGATCATGAGGCGCGACAGGCTGGCGGTGGTCTCGAGCGTCGGGTCGCAGCGCCCGGTCACCTTGCCGCCCCGGAGGACCGTGCACTGGTGGCAGAGCGAGCGGATCTCGTCGAGCTTGTGGCTGATGTAGAGGATGGAGCAGCCGGTCGCGGCGAGCTTCCGGAGCGTCTCGAACAGCTTCTCGACGGCCTGGGGCGTGAGCACCGAGGTCGGCTCGTCGAGGATGAGGAGCTGCGGGTTCGCGAGCAGCGCGCGGACGATCTCGACCCGCTGCCGCTCGCCGACCGATAGGACGTGGACGGGCTTTTCGGGCTCGAGCTCGAGCCCGTACTCGGCGGCCTTCGCGCGGATCCCCTCCGCGACGGAGCGCAGGGTGACCTTGCGGTCCAGCCCGAGCCAGACGTTCTCGGCGACGGTGAGCGTGTCGAACAGCGAGAAATGCTGGAACACCATCGCGATGCCCAGCGCCCGCGCCTCGTGCGGGCTGCGGATCTCGACCGGTGTGCCGTTCCAGCGGAGCTCGCCCGCGTCGGGCAGGAGCGCACCGTAGATGATCTTCATCAGCGTCGACTTGCCGGCGCCGTTCTCCCCGAGGACCGCGTGGATCTCCCCCGGCTGCACCGTGAGCGCGACGTCGTCGTTCGCGACGACGGACGCGAAGCGCTTCGTGACGTGCTCGAGCTCTAGCCGGGGTGGGGCCATCCGAGAAGCCGCGGATACTACCCGCAGGGGGTGACAAGGGGGAGTGGTATCGGGTGGGCGCGTGGACCGGCCAGGGCGGCCGGGTCTCGCTCGCCTGCCTGGTGGGCGTGCTCGTCGTGGAGGACCAGCCGGACGACCGCGAGACGCTCCGCGACCTGCTCGAGCTGCTCGGGGCCGAGGCCGGTTTCGACCTGCACCTCACGAAGCCGCCCGACCCGGAAGCGCTCGCCGGCTCCTCGTGGAGCGCGCGGCCGCCCTGCCGGGGGAGAGGGCCGCGCCCGGTCGCTGACCTTGGCCGGCGGCGGGCAGGGTACGATCGGGCGTTGCGCCGGCGACGCCCCCCCGCCAAGACACATCGCATGGCCAAGAGCTGGGCGGACGTGCACGAGGCCGCGCGGGTGACCGCGGAGGCCCTCCACCGGGAGGCCGCAGCTGCGCGCGCGCAGGCGGAGGCCGCTCGCGAGCGCGCCCAGGCGCTGCTGGCGGTGGCGGACGCGAACCGGCGCGAGGCTCAGGCTGCGCCGGACGAGTACTTCGCGGTGTCGCGCTGGCACCAGGCGACGCTCGCGGAGACGCGCGCCCGCGGCATGGAGCGCGAGGCCGCGGAGCACGAGACGGAGGCGCGCACCGCCGACGCCGAGGCGGACACGGCGCACGCCCGGTCCGACGCCTCGCGTGCACGCGCGGATCGCGAGGGCGCCGGCGCCGGCCGGTGAGGAAGAACGCCGCGGGCGGCGGCGTCCGCTCGGCTGCGCACAGCCGAGCACCTTCGCCCACAATCCCAACTGCCCAACCGGCCCCGTCTTCGCCCCGCGTCACAATCATCGCCCTCGCTCGTCAGAGCAAGGTGGGGGACACGATGGGGGAACGAACGTCGACCGGGGAGCGCCTCCGGCTCGCGGAAGCAGACCTGCTCACGCCGGGGCTGATCCACGAGGTGCGGACGCCGCTCACGGCGATCAAGGCGGGGCTCATCCTCGTCGCGCGCGAGCTCGGCGATCAGGTGACGCGGCTCGAGCACTGGGACCTCATCACCGCGCAGGTCCAGCGCCTCGAGGAGCTGTTCACGACGTGGCAGGAGCTCGTGGAGCGCGACGCGGGCCGGCCCCAGCCGTTCGACCCGATCGTCGTCGTGAGGCGGGCGGCGGAGCTGCTCCGGTTCCGGCTGAAGCGGCTCGGGCCCGGGTTCGACATCGTGGCGGAGCTCCCGGACGCGAAGGTGCAGGGGCAGCCGAACGCGCTGCTGCACGCGATGACGAACCTGCTCGCCAACGCCGCCGATGCGGTCGCGAGCGGTCCGGGGCGGATCGAGCTCCGCGTCGCGCGGATCGACGGCGCGGTGCAGGTGCGCGTGGCGGACGACGGCGTGGGCGTCCCGCAGGACCTCCGGGCCCGCATCTTCGAGGCGCGGTTCACGACGAAGCGCGACGGTACCGGCCTCGGCCTCGCCATCGCCCGCGGCGTCATCGAGGCGAGCGGCGGTCGCCTGTGGCTCGTCCCGGAGGACGATCCGGCGCGGCGGCCGTGGTCGAGGACCGAGTTCGCGATCGCGTTCGCGGAGCGGGACGGCGGATAGGAGCGCCGCGGGGCTACGGCGCCCGCGGCGACGCCTCGTTCGGCGGCGGCGGCGTGGAGCCCGTGGCCGGCGACACGCCCGCGCCGACCGGGGAAGCCTTCCCGCCGCCCTGACCCTCGCGCGTCATTCCGCGGACGTCGACCGGGATGCAGCGCACCCCGCCACCCGGCGCCTCCTCGCAGTACTCGCCGGCCTGGCGCGATTCGCAGAGGCCGCTGCGTGGGTTGCAGACCGTCCCATGCGCGCACATGGCGTAGCACCCGCCCTCGGCGCGCTGCGCGGCGGAGGCGCCCACGGCGACCGCGGTGTTGATCGCAGCCGCACCGACCGTGTACGGCGCGGTGGAACCGCAGCCCGCGAGGACGATCGCGGTGACGAGCGGCGCGAAGAAGAGCGGCGCGAGGCGGGGCATCGGGCGGAGATTAGCTCTGCGTGCGGGGGGCGTCGAGCCTCGCGAGAGGCCGGTTGCGGTGGTCGAGGCTCGAGGCCGATGCCGATGCCGATGCTCGAGGCCGAGGCCGAGGCCGAGGTCGTGGCCGTGGCCGAGCCCGAGCCCGTGGCCGTGGCCGTGGCCGTGGCCGTGGCCGTGGCCGTAAACGTGCCCGCCCCTCCGTGGCCGTGCCCCGCCTCCCGTGGCCCGTGGCCCGTGGCCCGTCGACCGTGCCCGACGGAGAGTGAGCTTGCCGGGGGCCGGTTAGGGGAACGGCGCTCCCGCGCTCGGCGCGGCCGGCCGCGCGGACGTCGCAGTACTGGACACCGACACGGAACGCGTGCCGGTCACATGGGCAAAGAGGGGGAGGGTGGGCGGGGCGTGGCCGTGGGGGGCGTGGAGGTTGGGGCGGGGGCGCGAGGTTGGGGCGGGGGCGCGAGGTTGGGCGGGGCGAGGTTGGGGCGGGGGCGCGAGGTTGGGGCGGGGCGAGGTTGGGGCGGGGGCGCGAGGTTGGGGCGGGGGCGCGAGGTTGGGGCGGGGGCGCGAGGTTGGGGCGGGGGCGCGAGGTTGGGGCGGGGCGCTCGAAGCGCTTCACGGCGATCGGAACTGAACCGCAGGAGGTGACCGCGACCGAAGCTGCGTGACCTCGACCTCCGCGAGGAAAAACCCCAGGCGAGTGTCACCCATCAGCCCGGTCCAAAACGTCACCTGTCGGCCCGGTTGCACATACCATTCAAGACATCGCTGACACTTCGGTGAAGGGTCTTCGGGCCGGAGGGGTCGGAGTCGCGGGGTCGGGCGAGGGGCGAGGGCGATCCAGGTTGGGCCCCGGAAACAAATTCCCCCTCTCCCCCCGCGAAGCGAAGCGGAGCGGGGGGAGAGGGCCGGGGTGAGGGGGGCCGCCGGAAAATCGGGCGTCACGCGCGCGCCGACCGTGTGCGCGACTCGGAACCACGGCGCAAGGCGGTGGTCGGGGAGCAAGGCCCACCCGCTGGCCGGCGCGGCGTGTCAGACCTTCGTCGCAGAATAGTGCCCAATTCAAGATGGCACGACCGATGAAGATCGCGCAGCGTTCGTTCGAGTTCACGAGCTGGGGCGGCGCGCGGAAGGGGGCGGGGCGTCCGCGGAAGCCAGGGGCGAGGCTCCGGCACGCTGCGCGTGCGCCGCTCGCTTCGCGCTTCCCCGTGCTCGTCACGATGCGGGCGGTCGCGGGGTCGCCGAACCTCCGGCGCGGGGCCGCGTACGCGGCCGTCGAGGCAGCGATCGGTGCCGCGAACCTCGGGGGCGGGGTCCGCATCGTCCACTTCTCCGTGCAGACGAACCACGTGCACCTGGTCGGCGAGGCGGTGGGGACGTCGGAGCTCTCGCGCGGCCTCCAGGGGCTCTCCATCCGCATCGCCCGCGGGGTGAACCGCGCGACGAGGCGGCGCGGGAAGCTCTGGGCCGACCGCTACCACGCGCGCGTGCTCCGCACGCCTCGCGAGGTCCGGAACGCGCTCTGCTACGTGCTGCAGAACGCGCGGCGGCACTCGGACGTCCGCAGGGGCATCGTCGAGCCGGGCTGGATCGACCCGTGCTCCTCGGGGCGGTGGTTCGAGGCGTGGCGGGGAGAACACCGCGCGGCGCCGAGAACGGATGCCGTCGCGGAGCCGCCGCCCGTCGCCGCGCCGCGGACGTGGCTCCTCTCCACCGGGTGGCGGCGGTGGGGTCTCATCGACGTCGACGAGGTGCCGCCGGCGGCGTTCGGCTGAACGCAACGCGGCGTGGCGCGACGGCGCTCACGGAACCGAACTCGTGCGCGGCTCGAATTCGATTGCTCTCGAACCGGAAGCGCCGCCCCTCCCTCAGCAGGGCATCTCCGCCCCGCGGCGCGCGTAGAACCAGATCGTGAGGCCGACGCAGGTCGCGTAGTAGACGACGAAGCCGAAGAACGCCGGGACGGGACCGCCGGTGAGCGCGAGCGAGGTCCCGAAGGCCTTCGGGACGAAGAAGGCGCCGTACGCGGCGAAGGCCGAGGCGAACCCGATCACCGCCGCGGCCTCCTTCGTGGCGGCGCGCTGCGCCCGGTCCCGCCCCGCCGCCGTGCCGTCGGCGGCGCGCGCGTGCTGCGTCGCGAAGATCACCGGGATCATCCGGTAAGTGGAGCCGTTGCCCACGCCCGTCGCGAGGAACAGCAGGACGAAGCTCGCGAGGAACGGCCCGAATCGGCCCGGTACGCCGCCGTGGGGCAGGAACGCGACGGCGGCCAGGGCGAGCGCGATCATGGCGACGTACGTCGCGAGCGTGACGCGCGCGCCGCCGAGGCGATCGGCGAGCCACCCGCCGACGGGCCGGAACAGCGCGCCGAGGAGCGGGCCGAGGAACGCGTACCGCGCCGGGTCCACGCCCGGGAACGCGCTCTTCACGAGGAGCGGCAGCGCCGCCGAGAAGCCGATGAACGAGCCGAAGGTCCCGAGGTAGAGCCACGACACCAGCCAGGTGTGCCTGCGCCGGAAGATCACCGCCTGCTCCCGGAAGGACGCCTTCGCGCTCGCCACGTCGTCCATGCCGAGCCAGGCGGCCGCGGTGGAGAGCAGCACGAACGGGACCCACACGAAGCCGGCGTTCTGGAGCCACACCCGGTGCTCCACCCCGTCCCGGAGGTAGGTCTGCGGGGCGCCGCCGAGCGCGCCGAAGACGCCCGCCGTCACGACGAGCGGGACCACCACCTGCATCGCCGAGACGCCGAGGTTCCCGAGCCCCGCGTTGAGGCCGAGCGCGGTCCCCTTGAGCGCCTTCGGGAAGAAGAAGCTGATGTTCGCCATGCTCGACGCGAAGTTGCCGCCGCCGAGGCCCGCGAGCAGCGCGAGGGCGAGGAGGACCGGGTACGGCGTGGTCGGGTCCTGGACCGCGATCCCGATCCCCACGGCCGGCACGAGGAGCGAGGCCGTGGTGAGCGTCGTCCAGAGGCGCCCGCCGAGGACCGGCACCGCGAACGAGTAGAAGACGCGGAGCGTCGCGCCCGAGAGCCCGGGCAGCGCGGCGAGCCAGAAGAGCCGATCCGTCCCGAGCCGGAAGCCCGCGTCGGGCAGCCGGACGACCACCATGCTCCAGACCATCCAGACCGCGAACGAGAGGAACAGCGCCGGGATCGAGATCCAGAGGTTCCGCCTCGCGACCGCCTTGCCGCGCCGCTGCCAGATCGCCGGCACCTCGGGGTCCCACTCCCGGAGCACCTGCGGCTCGAGGGCGCGCTCGCGGAGGGCGGCGGCCACGGGCCGCGGCAGCGCGACGCCGGACTCGGCCGTCCACACCTGCGCGGCGCGCGGGCGGAACGGGAACCGGAACGGGAAGGTAACGACGTGCACGAGGCGGGAGAACGGGACGAGGGCGAGGAGCGCGAACGCGAGCAGGGCGTGCAGCTTCACCGGCGCCGGGAGCATCGTCGCGAAGGACGGATCCGGCGCCAGCGCGAGGAGCGAGCGGAGCCACGGCACCGCCGTGTGCAGGTACCAGATGGAGCCCCAGCGGAGCGAGAACGCGACCCAGACGCCGAGCGCGACCTGGGCGAGCAGCAGCAGGAGCACGAGGACGTCGACCGCGGTCGTCGCCGCGCGGACCCGCGGCACGGCGAGGCGGCGGACGAGGAGGATCACCGCGCTCGCGACGGCCCAGAGCCCGAGCGCGAGCCCGAGCACCTCGAGCGCCTGCAGGCGCGCGGGGCTCGCGAGGAGCCGGCCCCAGGGGCCCGGCGCGAGGAACGCGAGCGCGTGCGCGGACAGCACGGCGAGGATCGCGACGTGCCACGGCAGCGCGCCCCAGAACAGCACGCGCGACTCGAGGACCATCGAGGACCGCGCCGTCACCGGAGGCCCGAAGCCGGTCAGGCGGAACCCGAGGCCGGCGAGCGCGAGGACCAGCGCCGCGTACGGCAGGGCCGCGTACAGCACGGTGTCGGTCATGGGGCGACCTCCTCCGGGCCGCCGGCCCCGAGCGCGCGGCAGAGCGCGTCGAGCGCGGCGCGATACGGGTTCTCCGCCGGGAGCGCCGCCGCGAGGCGGCGCGCGCACGGCCGCAGCGCGAGGTCGGCGAGCTCGCGCGCGGCGTCCGAGTCGCCGGCGTCGGCGAGGAACCGGAGCACCTCGGCCACGTGGTCCGGCAGCTCGGAGCCCGGGGCATGCCCGGCTGCGGCGTAGGCCTCGGCGAGCCAGGCGAGGAGGGCGTTCCGGCGCGCGCCCTCGCCGCAGAGCAGGAGGCCCAGGTACGGGCTCGCGGCGGGGCGGAGATCGAACGTCGCGGTGTAGAGCTCCTCCGCCTCGCCCGGACCGATGGCCCGGAGGGCGTCCGCGCACCGGAGCGCGGGCGTGGCGACCTCGGGAGCGAGTGCGGAAGCGGCGAGGCGCGCGCGGTCCACGGCGTCCGGCGTGGGATACGAGAGGAGCTCGGCGAGGAGGCGGGCCGCCTCGGGCGCGATGATCGCGGACGCGCTCACGACGTCACCCTGCGCCGGAGCCCCACGAGCCCCTGGATGCCGGGGTCCCGATCGGCCTCCCCCTCGCGCGCGAGCGGCGGGTGGACCACGCGCTCCCGGAGCGTCGGGAACACCGTGAGGCGGTGGATGGCGTCCGCGGTCGCCTCGTCCAGGCCGGCCTCGAGCAGGAGCCGCGCCGCGTCCGCCGCCGTCACGTCGCCGGCGGTGCGCGCGCGGCGGTGCGCGCGGACGGCCGCGAGCGCCTGCAGCGCGTCCACCACGACACGCTCGTTCCCGGCGGCGAAGAGCGAAGCGAGGTAGCGGATCGGGATCCGGAGGGCGGCGGGATCGGCGAGGAGGTCGTCGCTCACCGGCCGGGCCCCGTCGCTCCGGACGGCGCGCACCGGCGAGAGCGGCGGCACGTAGAAGACCATCGGGAGCGTCCGGAACTCGGGGTGGAGCGGGAGCGCCAGCTCCCAGTCGCGCACGAAGCGATCGACGGGCGACCGGCGCGCCGCGGCGAGGACCGCCTCACCGAGACCGGCGCGCGCCGCCTCCGCGGCGACGTCCGGATCCGCCGGGTCGAGGAGCGCGTCGCGGAACGCGTCCACGAGCCGCTCGTCCGGCGCGCGAGCGGCCCGCGCGGCCGCGTCGGCGTCGTACAGCAGGACGCCCTGGTAGCGGATCCGGCCGGTGCACGCGTGGAAGCACGCCGGGGCGTCGCCGCTCTCGAGGCGCGGATAGCAGCCGATGCACTTCTCCGACTTCCCCTCGAGCCACGAGTGGAAGGTCTTCTTGTAGGGGCAGGCCGGGACGCACATCCGCCAGCCGCGGCACCGCTCCTTCGCGAGGACGACGATGCCGTCCTCGCCGCGCTTGTAGATCGCGCCGGACGGGCACGCCGCGGCGCACGCCGGGTTCAGGCAGTGGTTGCAGGTGCGGGGGAGGTGGAAGAAGACGAGGCGATCGAAGGCGAGGAGCGCCTGCCGCTCGTCGGGATCGAGGGCGGCGAGGTTCGGATCGGCGGCGGCGTGCACGGCGGAGCCGCCGAGGTCGTCGTCCCAGTTCGGCCCCGCCGACGGATCGATGGGCCGACCGGTGATGGCCGACACCGGGCGCGCGGTGGGCAGGTCCTTCGTCGGGTCCGCGCCGAGGAGGTCGCCGTACCGGTACGTCCAGGGCTCGTACTGATCGTCGAGGGTCGGCAGCGTCGGCGGCTGGAAGAGCTGGTCGAGCACGTGCGGCCGGCTCCCGAGCCGGAGGCGCAGCTCGCCGCCCGCCAGGACCCACCCGCCATGGTGCCGCTGCTGGTCCTCCCAGAGCGGCGGGTACCCCGTGCCGGGGCGGGTCTCGACGTTGTTCCACCACATGTGCTCCGAGCCCTTGCGGTCGGTCCACAGGTTCTTGCAGACCACGCTGCACGTGTGGCACCCGAGACATTTGTCGAGGTGGAACACCGACGCGAGCTGCGCGCGGACCTCCATGTCGTCCTCCTCGCCTAGTACTCCGGGGCGCGCTCCAGCCGGCGCACCACCACGTAGCTGTCGCGGTTCGTGCCCGTCGGGCCCCAGTAGTTGAACCCCCACGAGATCTGGCCGTAGGCGCCCAGCATCAGCGTGGGCTTGAGCCGGATGCGCGTGAGCGAGTTGTGGATCCCGGCGCGGCGTCCGCCGCGGAGCGGCGACCGGGGCGTCGCGACGGTGCGCTCGGGCGCGTGGTACTGCAGCGCGATCCCCGGCGGGACGCGCGCGCTCACCACCGCCTTCGTGACGACCGCGCCGTGGTCGTTCACCACCTCGACCCAGTCGCCGTCCGCGATCCCGGCGCGCGCCGCGTCCGCGGGGCAGAGCCAGAGCGGGTGCAGGCCGCGCGAGAGTGTCAGCATCCGGACGGTGTCGCCGTACGTCGAGTGGATGCTCCACTTGCCGTGCGGCGTGACGAAGGCGAGCGTCAGCGTCGGGCCGTCCACGTGCGTCGCGAGGAGGTCCTGCAGGTGCTCGGGATCGAGCCGCGGCTTCCACGTGGGCAGCCCCTCGCCCGCGGCGAGGAACCCGGGGTGATCGAGGTAGAGGTGGGCCCGGCCGGTGAGGGTGCGCCACGGCACCCGCCGCTCGACGTTCAGGACATAGGCGGAGTACGGGCGGCCGCCGCTGGGATCGCCGGTCCAGCACGGGCTCGGAAGGACGCGCCGCGGCTGCGCGGCGAGGTCGTCGAACGTCATGCGGACCCCGCGGGTGGGCGCGGCGAGATCGGCGAGCGGCACGCCCGTCTTCCGCTCCTCGGCCTCGAAGGCGCGGTGGCCCATCTCCCCGTTCGTCTCCGGCGCGAGCCGGAGGATGACCTCCGCGACGTCGCGCGCGGTCGCGAGCGACGGGTGGACGCGGCCCTCGATGGCCTCGCCGGGCCGCTCGCGGGCGAGCGCGTCCCAGACGTCGGCGATCGGCCAGGAGATCCCGTGCGCGCCGATGCCCAGCTCGCGGGCGAGGGGCCCGAGCGCGCGGAACCGCCGGCCCAGGCCGGCGTAGTCGCGCGTCACGACGGCGAGGCCCGGCATCGTCCTCCCGGGTTCCGGAGCGCACGCCCCGGTCGTCCAGTCGCCGGCCTCCGGATCGCCCATCTCGCCCGGCGTGTCGTGCTGGATCGCCGTCGCGACGACGTCCTCCACCGGGTCCGGGAGGTGCACCGCCGCGAGCGCGCTCACCTTCTCGGCGAGCGCCGCGAACGCGTCGAAGTCGCTCCGCGCCTCCCAGCAGGGCGGCACCGCCGCCTGCATCGGGTGGATGAACGAGTGCAGGTCCGTCGTGGAGAGGTCGTCCTTCTCGTAGGACGTGGCGGCGGGGAGGACCACGTCCGACAGGAGGCCGGTCGTGGTCATCCGGAAGTCGAGGTCCACCACGAGGTCGAGCTTGCCCTCCGGCGCGTCGCGCACGGTGACGTCGCGCGCGCCGCCGGACGCGGCCGCGTCCTCCGCGACCGACAGGGCGGGGGTCCCGAGGTAGTGACGCAGGAAGTACTCGTGTCCCTTGGCGCTCGAGGAGAGCGCGTTGCCGCGCCAGACGAGGAACACCCGCGGCCAGGCCGCCGGAGCGTCCGGGTCCTCGACCGCGAGACGGAGGGTCCCCTCCTTCAGCGCGGCGACGACGTGGTCCACGATCTCTTTCGCGCTCGCCGCTCCCGCGGCGCGGGCGTCGCGCGCGACCTCGAGCGGGCTCCGGTCGAACTGCGGGAAGAACGGGAGCCACCCGCGGCGGACCGCGGTGATCTGGTGGTCGAGCGTGTGGTCGGCCCCGCCGCGCGACGCCGGGTCGAGGCGCCGCTCGTGCTCGGCGCGCTCGTACCGCCACTGATCCGAGTGGACGTAGTGGAAGGAGGGCGCGTTCTGGAACCGCGGCGGGCGCGCCCAGTCCAGGGCGCCCGCGATCTGCGACCAGGGCGCGACGGGCGCGAGCTTCTCCTGGCCCACGTAGTGGTTGAGGCCAGCGCCGTTCCGGCCCACGGCGCCGACGAGCATCAGGTTCGTGAGCGCGGCGCGGTAGGCGAGGTCGGCGTGGTACCAGTGGTTCACGCCGGCGCCGATGACGATCGAGCACCGGCCTCCGGTCCGCTCGGCGGTCCCGGCCCACTCGCGGGCGAGCCGGATCGCCACGTCGCGGTGCACGCCGGTGTAGCGCTCCTGCCACGCGGGGGTGAACGGCGCGTCGGCGTCGTCGTAGCTCGCCGGGTACTCGCCGGCGAGGCCGCGCCCGACGCCGTGCTGGGCCATGAGCAGGTCGAGGACGGTCGCCACCGCCACGCGGCCGCGGTCCGTCTCCACCCAGCGGACGGGCACGCCCCGGCGCCAGGTGCGGCCGCCCGCGAAGTCCGGGAGCTCGACCTGCAGGACCGCGTCGTGCCGCTCCAGGAACGAGAGCACGGGCGCGATGCGGGCGCCCGTCTCGCCGTCCTTCAGGTGGAGGTTCCACTGGCCCTTCCGCGCCTGCCACCGGAAGCCGAGGCTGCCCTGCGGCATCCGGGGCGCGTCCGCGCCGCGGTCCCAGACCACGAACTTGAAGTCGCCGTGCTCGGTGGTCGCGTAGCGGGCGAGGGCGCTCGCGCGGAGGAGCCGGCCCGGGGGCGCGGCGCCGCCGGGGCCGGGCTCGAGCGCGACGAGGAACGGCGCGTCGGTGTTCTCCGCGAGGAAGTCGCGGAAGAGGGGCACCTCGCGCGCGGCGTGGAACTCCGAGAGGAGCACGTGGCTCACCGCGAGGAGCAGCGCGCCGTCCTGGCCGGCGTGCGCGGGGATCCACCAGTCGGCGTGCCGGCAGGTCGCGTTGAAGTCCGGCGAGACGACGACGACCTTCGTCCCGTCGTACCGTGCCTCGGAGAGGAAGTGCGCGTCGGGCGTGCGGGTCACGGCCAGGTTCGCGCCGAGCACCAGCACGTACTTGGAGTTGAACCAGTCCGCGCTCTCGGCGACGTCGGTCTGCTCGCCGAACACCTCGGGCGACGCGTTCGGCAGGTCGCAGTACCAGTCGTAGAACGACAGGTTGACGCCGCCGAGGAGCTGCAGGAACCGCGAGCCCGCCGCGAACGACACCATCGACATCGCGGGGATCGGCGAGAAGCCGGCCACCCGGTCCGGCCCCCAGCGCCGCACGGTGTGGACGATCGACGCGGCGACGAGCTCGAGGGCCTCTTCCCAGCTCGCGCGGCGGAAGCCGCCGCGCCCGCGGGCGGCCTGGTGGACGCGGCGGCGCTCGGGGTCGTCGACGATCGACGCCCACGCCTCGACGGGGTCTCCCTTCTCCGCCTTCGCGGCGCGCCACGCGTCGAGGAGTGCGCCGCGGACGTACGGGAACTTCAAGCGGAGCGGCGCGTACAGGTACGTGGAGTAGCACGCGCCGCGCTGGCAGCCGCGCGGCTCGTACGGCGGCACACCCTCGAGCAGCGGGTAGTCGGTCGCCTGCGACTCCCAGGCGACAATGCCCTCCTTCACGTGGACGTTCCGCGAGCAGCTGCCGGTGCAGTTCACCCCGTGCGTGGAGCGGACGGTGCGGTCGTGCTGGTGGCGCTCGCGCCACGCGCGTTCCCATCGGCGGGAGGCCGGGTCGAGGATGTCCCGGAGGAAGCTCATCGCGACCCTGCCTTTCCTGGTGCGCGGGCGAGGCGGGCGCGGAGCGCGGCCCGCACCGGCGGCATGCGCCGCCGCGAGACGAGGAGGAAGAGGCCGAGCAGCGCGAGGGCCACCGCGCCGGCCAGGAGCGCGAGCCGCCCCTGCGAGCCGGCCTCGGGCGGCACCGCCCGTGGCTCGAGCAGGAACGCGGTGACGTGGGCGCGCTCCTCCGGCGTGAGGGCGTGCCCGCGGTAGACCGGCTCCATGCTGGGGAGCTGCACGTCGGCGAGGAGCGCGTCGAGCGCACCCGCGTCGTAGGAGGCGCGGACGTCGGAGAGGTCGGGGCCGAAGCTCGCCGACCATGCGAGGCCGTGTCCCGCGATGGCGTGGCAGGCGAGGCATGGAGCGCCGCCGTTCTGGAGCCGGGCCTCGCCGACGAAGAGCCGCTCGCCGGCGCGCGCATCGTGCGGCGCCGGCTCGACGGCGCGGGCGAGCGCGACCGCGCAGAGCCCCGCGGCGCACGCGAAGGGGAGTACGCGCATGAGGAGCCTCCGGTGCGGGAGCCGACGGCCACTGCCGTCAGGACACGGATAGTTGCAGCACCGACGGGTGGAGGTCCCCAGGCAGGGATCGGGCCCGAAATTCGACCGAGCGTTGATCGGGATCAAGTGCGCTGGTGCGCGATCCCGAGCGGATCACGCGCGACGCAGCAGCGCGCACCCGCGGCCCGCGTCACCGGGGCGCGGCGACGATGCCGGGCAGCCCGAGCGCTTGCTGGAGCTCGCGAGCCTTCGCCTGCACAAGGCGCGCGTTCCGGGGCCCCATCCGCAGCAGGTGCTTCTCGACCGGCCGCAGCGCCTCGAGCGCAGGATCCTCGAACACGAACACGCCGCCCTCGTCCTTCACCGCGACCTCGCCGTCGCGGACCGGCGCCGCGACGAGCCGCTGGAGGGCACGGGCCGCCGCGCGATCGAGGGCGCCCTGCGGATAGCCGAGCGCCCGGTACGCGGTCTCGAGGGCCGGGTGCAGCGCGCGATACGCCCGCGCGAGCAACGGCGCGTCCACCGACGCCACGGCGCCCGCGAACGCGTCGTACCGTGCGTACGCGGCCGGCGCGATCACCTTGCGCTCACCGGACGCGACGACGGTGAACGGCTTCGACGGCGCGAGGAAGTCGAGCACGCGCCGGGGAGAGACCCCCTCCGCCAGGTTGTCGATCAGGACGGCCGCGCGGGCGAGGACATCGTCGCCGGCGAGCGCGCGGCGGAACAGCGGATCTGCGCTCACCGGCTCGAGCTGGGCGCGCACGTCGGCGGGCGTCGCGGTGGCAGCGAGCGGGGGCGGTGGCGGCGCCGCGACCTCGGGCGCCGCGGCGGGCTCGGTCGCGGCGGGCGGCGCCGCGGGGGGCGGCCGGTGCCCGCGCCACCAGGTGAACGTGACGGCGCCGGCGACCACGAGGGAGAAGGCGATCGCCGCCCATTCTCCCGCGGTGAGGGGGCCGCGTCGTTTCCGGTCGGTGTCGGGCATGGTGGGCTCGGGCGCGGGCTCTCGCGGGCATCCTAACGGAGCGCACGCGAGGGTAGTCGGTCCCCGGAGGGGCCGGCGCCCGCCCGCCATGCCCGCCGCGTTGTGGGCGGCGCCGCGCGCGCGGTACAGTCACCGCCCTACCCCCGGAGGCGCGACCTGAGCTCCTGGAGCTGCCGCCACGAGTCGAACGGCATCTGCAAGAAGGTGGACGGCGCGTACTGCCGCCCCGGCATGAAGGGCTGCGTCCTCGTCGGCAAGGTGAAGTTCGCGGACGGCGTGATCCCGTCCCCCGTCTGGCCGCCGGACGCCGAGCGGACGCCACGCCCGGCCGAGCCGCCCGGCGAGGGCTCCGGGCGGCGCTGACCGCGGGCCGCCGCTATCCCCGAGCACATGGACTCGACGCGCCTCGGCCGGACAGGCCTGCGGGTGTCCCGGCTGTGCCTCGGGACGATGACGTTCGGCAAGCAGTGCGACGAGGAGACCTCGCGCGCGATCCTCGACACCGCGTTCGCCGCCGGGGTCACCTTCATCGACACCGCGGACGTGTACCCGCTCGGCGGTACGTTCGAGACGGTGGGCCGGACCGAGGAGATCGTGGGGCGCTGGCTCCGCGGGCGGCGTCACGAGGTGGTGCTCGCCACGAAGTGCTTCGGCCCGATGTCGGCGCGCCCGTGGGATCGCGGGAGCTCGCGAAAGCACGTGCTCGACGCCATCGATGCGTCGCTGCGCCGGCTCGGGACGGACCACGTGGACCTGTACCAGCTCCACCAGCCCGATCCGGAGACGCCGATCGACGAGACGCTGCGGGCCCTCGAGGACGTCGTCCGCTCCGGGCGCGCCCGGTACGTCGGGTGCTCGAACTTCCTCGCGTGGCAGGTGGCGCGCGCCCTCGGTCGCAGCGAGGCGCTCGGCGTCGTCCGGTTCGAGTCGGTGCAGCCACGGTACAACCTCCTGTTCCGGGAGTTCGAGCGCGAGCTGTTCCCGCTGTGCCTGCAGGAGGGCATCGGGGTCATCCCCTACAACCCGATCGCGGGCGGGCTCCTCGCGGGCCGTCACCGGCGCGAGGCACCGCCGCCGCCGGGCTCGCGCTTCACGCTCGGTACTGCGGCGAAGCTCTACCAGGACCGCTACTGGAACGAGCGCATGTTCGAGACCGTCGAGGCGCTCCGGCCGATCGCGCGCGAGGCCGGCCTGGACCTCGTCACGCTGGCGGTCGCGTGGGTGATGGCGAACCCCGCCGTGACCGCGCCGATCATCGGCGCGAGCCGTCCGGAGCAGCTCGGGCCGTCGCTCGCCGCCGCGGAGAAGCCGCTCGCCCCGGACCTGAAGGAGCGGCTCGATGCGCTCACCGTCCAGTACCGGCGCGGCGACGCCGCGCGGTGAGCGGGCGCGTGGATCCCCGTGTCCGGCCGGCGCACCGTCCCTGCCGCCGTCCTCGCGGTCGCCCTCGTCGCGGGCTCGGTCCCGCGGGGCGCCGCCGCGCTCGACCGGTTCGAGATCCAGGTCTACACCACGGAGATCGACGACCCGGGCCAGCTCGGCCTCGAGCTCCACCTCAACTACACCGCGCGGGGGATCCGCTCGTCCGAGTTCGCCGGCGAGATCCCGCCCGACCGCGCCGTACGCCTCACGCTCGAGCCTTCCATCGGGGTGGCGGAGTGGCTCGAGCTCGGCGCGTATCTCCAGTTCCTGAGCGCGCCCGGCGGAGTCCAGCGGTTCGGCGGGGCGAAGGCGCGGGCCAAGCTCGTCGTGCCGGAGCGCGTGCAGCGAAGGCTCGGGTCCCCGCTGTTCCTCGGGCTCAACGTGGAGGTCTCGCGCATCCCCGGCGCCATCGAGCGCGACCCCTGGGGCACCGAGCTCCGGCCCATCGTCGGCTGGGAGAGCGGGAGCTGGCTCGTGAGCTTCAACCCGATCGTCGGGTTCGCGCTCACGGGGCCGGACCGGTTCCGGCCCGAGCTCGAGCCCGCGCTGAAGGTCGCGTGGAACACGCAGCGCGGGATCGCGCTCGGCGCCGAGTACTACGCCGGGCTCGGCCCCGCCTCGGACCTGCTCCCGGTGCGCGATCAGGAGCAGCTCCTCTTCGCGGTGGTCGACTACGCGCGGCCGAGCGCGACGCCCGTCACGGAGGGCCGCGTCGCATCCGGATGGGAGCTGAACCTGGGGCTCGGCGCCGGGCTCACGTCGGTCACCGGCCAGCACCTGGTCGCGAAGGCGATCGTCGGCCGGTCGTTCTAGGGCGCGAGCGGGCGCAGGGACGCGACGCGGTCGCCTTACCGGGCGCCAGGGATTACCGGGGCGCGCCGGATGCACGACCTCCCGGCCGTGAGGTTGCCGTTCACGGTCGAGCAGTTCTTCGAGGTCTTCGCCCGCTACGGCGCGGCGATCTGGCCTGCGCAGCTCGTCGCGTACGCGCTGGGGCTCCTCTGCCTCGCCGCGGTGGTGGGCGGCGGGCGGCGCACCGGGCGCGCGGTGCTGCTCGTGCTCGCGGCGTTCTGGGCCGCCGCGGGCGCTGGCTATCACCTCGGCTACTTCCGGCGCATCAACCCGACCGCGACCGGCGCGGGCCTCTTGTTCCTCCTCGAGGCGGCGCTCCTCGTCCGCGCGGCGCTGCCGCGGGACGGCCTGTCGTTCCGGCTGCGCGCAGCGCCGCGCGTGGTGCTCGGGCTCGTCTTCGCGGGTTACGCCCTCGCGGTCTATCCCCTGCTCAACCTCGCCGCGGGGCGCGGCCTCACCGCGTCACCCGCGTTCGGCGTGACGCCCTGCCCGGTGACGATCTTCACGTTCGCGATGTTCCTCCTCGCGGATCGGCACGTTCCGTGGACCCTCGTGGCGATCCCGCTCCTCTGGTCCGTCGTCGGGCTGGCCGCGGCGTTGCAGCTCCGCGTCCCCGCCGACTACGGGCTCGCGGTCGCCGGCGTGGTCGGGACCGTCGTCCTCGCCTCGGGCCGGAGGACCCGCCGCGTCGCGGCGCCCCTGGTGCGCTGACGCGCGCCGCCCACCGGGGGTCGCGCCTCGACGAGGCGCCGGCGTTCAGCGGCACTCGACGGGGCGGCAGGGGCCGTCCCGCCCCGCGTCGCAGCAGTGCAGCGCGGCGCCCTGGAAGTCCTCGAACCGGACTCGCCACCCCTGGGCGTCCGCCTCCAGGATCGCGTACCCCCACGCGCTCGTTGCGAAGTGGACCTGGGCGGCGGCGGGGGTCCGCACCTTGAAGGGCATGAAGCCGCCCATGGCCGTGCTCCCGGAGACGAAGACCTCCATCGAGCCGAGCGACAGGTGCTCGAGCGTGTGCACGTGTCCGCCGAGGAACGCCACGGCGCGGCCGCCCGCGGCGAGGACGAGGCGGGCCATCCGCGCCCGGAACGGCGACGGGCCCGGCCCGACGCGATACCCGTGCGCGGCGGCCGGCGGGTGGTGGCCGACGAGGAAGCACATCGGCCCGGCCCCGCCGCAGGGCGCCACGGCCTCGCGCACGAACGCGAGCTCGTCCTCGAGGGTGAAACCGCCGTAGTCCGCGACCGCGACGTTGGTGTCGATCACGATCAGCCGGACCGGCCCGCGGTCCACCACGTAGTGACGCGCAGGCATCGTCCACCCCGTGGACCGGTGCGCCACCTCGAGGCAGGCGCGCCGGCGCGACGCCTCGTCGACGGAGAGCCCCTTCACCGCGCACCGGCCGCCGCCCCAGCCGACGTCGTGGTTCCCGAGGGCGAGGTACATCGGGAGCGGGCCGCCGTCCCGCGCGCGGAGCGCGCCGAGCGCCGCCTCGTTCTTGCGCCGGAAGGCGGGATCGTCCGTCGCCGCGCCCGGCGCCACCGCGGCGCCGTCCGGGAGGAACCGGCAGGCGTCCGCGCCGGCGCGCGCGGGGTCGGGACCGCAGTAGTACAGGTTGTCGCCGAGCTGGATCGCGAGGTCGAACGGGTGCGCGGCGCTCTCCCGCCGGATCGCGCGCGCCACCAGCCCCTGCGCCGGCGTCGAGTAACCGAAGTCGCCGAACACCAGGATCCGGACCTCCGCCGGACGCGGCGGCGGCGCGGGCGCGAGCGGGTCGAGCTCGTAGACGTCGTGGACGCAGCCGAGGAGGAGCGCGGCGACGAGGGCCACGCCCCGCATCCACTCCAGGGCCGCCGTGTCGAGCGAATGGTCCACCCGGGGTGCCTGTCCCTCGCGCGGGTCGCCGGCCACTCCCTTCCGGTGCGCGGGGCCGGGGCGCTTCAGCGCGCGCGCGCCGGTCGCGGCTCGCCCGGCGCCGCGCCGGGCTCGCCCTCGCCCACCACGTGCAGCCGCCGGTGGCGGATGCGCGCGAGCCACTCCGACAGCTCCTCCATGTACACGTAGAACACCGGCGTCACGAACAGCGTGAGCAGCTGGGAGAAGAGGAGCCCGCCGACGACGGAGAGGCCGAGCGGGCGCCGCGACTCCGATCCGGCGCCGAACCCGAGCGCGATCGGCAGCGTGCCCATGAGCGCGGCGAGGGTCGTCATCATGATGGGCCGGAAGCGGATGCGGCAGGCGTCCTCGATCGCCTCCCGTGCCCCGCGGCCGCGCGCCCGCTCGCCGATCGCGAAGTCGATCATCATGATGCCGTTCTTCTTCACGAGGCCGACGAGCATGATGACGCCCACGAACGCGTAGATGGACAGCTCGGTCCGGAAGAGCAGGAGCGTGAGCAGCGCGCCGAAGCCGGCGAAGGGAAGGGCGGTCAGGATCGTGATCGGGTGGATGTAGCTCTCGTAGAGGATCCCGAGCACGAGGTAGATGACGAGCACCGCGAGGAGCAGGAGCCACCCGAGCCCGGAGAGCGACGACTGGAAGGCGTCGGCGATGCCCTGGAAGCGCGTCGTGACCGTCGGTGGCAGGATCTCGTGGGCGGCGGCGTTCACCTCGGAGACCGCCGTGCCGAGCGAGGCGCCCGGGTCGAGGTTGAACGAGATCGTGACCGCGGGCAGCTGGCCGGAGTGGGAGACGGAGAGCGGCCCGACGCCCGGGACGAGGCGCGCCAGCGACTCGAGCGGGACGAGCTGCCCCGAGGGCGCCCGGACCTGGAGCAGCCGGAGCGCGGCGGGGTCCGCCTGGTACCGGGGCTCGAGCTCCACGATGACCTGGTACTCGTTCACGGGCGTGTAGATCGTCGACACCTGGCGCGAGCCGTAGGCGGTGTAGAGGGCGTCCTCGATGGTCTGCGGGGAGACGCCGTACGACGCGGCCCTGTCGCGATCGATGTCGAGCGTCACCTGCGGGCTCGTGAGCTGCAGGTCGCTCGTCACGTCCCGCAGGCCCGCGAGCTTCCTCATGCGCGCCTCCAGCTGCGGCGCCGCCTTGTAGAGCTCGGCCGTGTCCGGGTCCTGGAGCGTGACCTGGTACTGGCTCTTCGTGAGCTGGCCGCCGATGCGGATGGGGGGCGGGTTCTGGAGGTAGGCGCGGATGCCCGGCACCTGCATGAGCTTCGGCCGGAGGCGCTCGATGATGCGGTCGACGGACGGCCGCTGCCCGCGCGGCCCGAGCCGCATGAACATGACGCCCGTGTTCGAGCCGCTCGCGCCGCGCGCGCCCGCGCTGGACATGAGCCCCTCGACGGCCGGGTCCTGGATCCCGATCTCGGTCAGCGCGAGCTGGTGCTGCGCCATCGCCTCCCAGCTCACGCCCTGCGCCGCCTCGGTGAACGCGAAGATCTGGCCGGTGTCCTCGCTCGGGAGGAAGCCCTTCGGGACGGCGGCGAAGAGCGGGATCATCGCCACGAGCGCCAGCGCGGTCACCGCGACGACGGCGCGGCGGTGGTCGAGCGACCACCGGAGCCCGCGTCCGTAGGCGGCGAGCATCGCGTCGAACCCGCGCTCGGTCACGCGGTAGAAGCGGCCCGGCGGCCGCTCGGACCGCTCGCGCAGGAGGCGGGCGCACAGCATGGGCGTGAGGGAGAGCGAGACGAACCCGGAGACGAGGATCGCGACGCCGATCGTCACGGCGAACTCGTGGAAGAGGCGGCCGACGATTCCGCCCATGAAGAGCACGGGGATGAACACCGCCGAGAGCGAGATCGTCATCGAGACGATGGTGAACCCGATCTCCCGGGCGCCCTTCAGCGCCGCCTCGCGCGGGGGCTCGCCCAGCTCGACGTGCCGCACGACGTTCTCGAGCATCACGATCGCGTCGTCGACGACGAAGCCGACGGAGAGCGTGAGCGCCATGAGCGACAGGTTGTCGAGGCTGAACCCGAGCAGCCACATCACGGCGAAGGTCCCGACGATGGACATCGGGAGCGCGAGGCTGGGGATCACCGTCGCCCGGACGTTCCGCAGGAAGAGGAAGATCACGCCGACCACGAGGAGCAGCGTGAGGACGAGCGTGAGCTTCACGTCGTGGACGGACGCCTCGATGGGGAGCGACCGGTCGAACAGCACGGCGACGTTCACCGAGCGCGGGAGCTGCGTCTCCATCTGCGGGAGGAGGCGCTTCACCGCGCCCGCGACCTCGACGGTGTTCGTGCCGGGCTGCCGCTGGATCGCGAGGACGATGCTCCGGCTCGTCCCGTGGTGCGTCGCGTACCAGGCGGCGGTCTTGTCGTTCTCGACGCTGTCCTGGGCGCGGCCGACGTCGGAGAGGCGGACCGGCGAGCCGTTCCTCCACGCGACGACGAGGGGCGCGTACTGCGCCGCCTCGGTGAGCTGGCCGGTCGCCTGGACCGTCACCGCCTTCGTCGGCCCGTAGAGCGTGCCCGTGGGCAGGTTCACGTTGGCGGCCTCGACGGCGGACGCCACCTCGTCGATGCCGAGCCCGCGGCTCACGAGCTGCTGCGGGTCGAGCTGGATCCGGACGGCGTACTTCTGGGATCCGAACACCTGCACCTGCGCGACGCCGGGCACGCTCGAGATCCGCTGCGCCATCAGCGTCTCGCCGTACTCGTCGATCTGCGACAGCGGGAGGGTCTGCGAGGTGAGCGCGAGGTAGAGGATCGGCATGTCCGCCGGGTTCACCTTCTGGTAGGTGGGCGGGGTCGGCAGGTTGGGCGGCAGCTGCCGGCTCGCGGCGGAGATCGACGACTGCACGTCCTGCGCGGCCGCGTCGAGGTTGCGGGAGAGGTCGAACTGGAGCGTGATCTGCGTCGCGCCGAGCGTCGACGTCGAGCTCATCGACGCGAGGCCGGCGATGGTCGTGAACTGCCGCTCGAGGGGCGTCGCGACGGACGAGGCCATCGTTTCGGGGCTCGCGCCGGGCAGGGCCGCGCTCACCTGGATCGTGGGGAAGTCCACGTTCGGGAGGTCGCTCACCGGCAGGAGCCGGTAGGCCGCGGACCCGAACGCCAGGATGCCCGCCATGACGAGCGTGGTCATGACCGGCCGGCGGATGAACGGGGTCGACAGGCTCATGGCGTCCTCGCCTGCACGCGCGGGCGCTCCGGCCGCTCTCGCTCCGCGTGTTGCGGCTCCGCGCCGCCGGCCGGACGCGACGCCTCCTTGATCGCGACCCGGGCGCCGGGCTCGAGCCCGAGCTGGCCGTCCGTGACGACGCGCTCGCCGGGGCCGAGCCCCTTCGCGACCACGGCGATCCGCGCGTCCGATCGCGCGACCGCAATGGGCCGCTGCTCGACCGTCCCGTCGCCCTTCACGACCCACGTGAACGTGCCGGCCTGCCCCGTGACGACCGCCGCGGCTGGCGCCACCACGGCGCCGCGGAGGACGCCGAGCGTCACGGAGACGTCCACGAACTGGCCCGGCCAGAGCGCCTCGTCGTCGTTCCGGAAGGTCGCCTTCGCGAGGATCGTCCCGGCGGCCGGGTCGACGGTGTTGTTGACGAAGGAGAGGGCACCGTCGTGCGGCGGCGTGCCGGGCGCCGTCGCGGTGACCCGCATCTTCCCGAGTCCGTTCCGCAGCGCCGCGACGTTCGCCTCGGGGACCGTGAACGAGACGTACACCGGCTGCGTGCGCGCGATGACGACGAGCGGGTTCGCCTGGTTCGCCTGCACCACGTTGCCGACCTGCACGAGCACGGCGCCGGTGCGGCCGGAGATGGGCGCGTCGATCCTGCAGTTCGCGAGGTCGAGCTCGGCCTTCCGCACCGCCGCCTCTCCGGCGGCGACGTCCGCGTCGAGCGCCGCCGCGGTCGCGAGCGCGGACTGGTACTGCTGCCGCGTCACGTACTCCTTCTTCACGAGCTCCGCGTAGCGCCGGGCGTCGGCGCGGGCGTTCGCCGCCTGCTCCCGCGCCCGCGCCCGGGCGGCCCGAACCTGCGCGAGCGCGGCCTGGTACGGGCGGGGATCGATCTGGAAGAGCTGCTGCCCCTCCCGGACCTGCTCGCCGTCCGCGAAGGAGACCTTCACGAGCTCACCGCCGACGAGCGGGCGGACGGACACCGTCGTGAACGCCTGGACCTGACCGACGGCGCCGAGCGTGTCCGGCACGTCCCGGCGCTCGGTCGTCCCCACGACGACCGGCGTCGGGGGCCTCGCCTGCCCGGCCGCCTTTCCTCCGCGACCGGCGCCGTTCCCGCAGGCGATGACCAGGAGGGCCGCCGTGACCCACCGCCACCGCGCGAGGGCTCGAGGGCGTCGTGGCACGCCTCAGACGGTGCCCATGGGCGGGCGGGACCGCAGCGCGACCGGCCCCGCCGGAGCGAGGCCGCGTCGCGCCCGCGAGCCGGGCTACAGCTTGTCGCCGGGCTGCGGCTGCGGGACGCCGTCCTGCGGCGGCGGGGCGCTCCGCTGCGATGCCCCCGTCCCCGCGCCCCCTGGCGGCTGGGCCGTCGTGCTCGACGAGCCGGTGCCCGAGGTGTCGCTCCCCGGCGACCGGGCCGACGCGCCGGGCGCGCCCGACGACCCGGTCCCGGTGTCGCTCCCCGGCTGCGAGGCGCCGGCGCCGGCGCGCGAGCCCGTCGGGTTCCCGCTCATCACCTGCACGTGGGTCGCGGTGGGCACCGTGCCGCCGGCCTCGTACGCCACGCGGGCGTCTGCGCCCTGCTGGATGTCCGCCGCGGACGCTGGCTGCCCGTCCAGCAGGATCTGCGTCTGATTCGTGATCCGGAAGCTCATGTCGTCGCCGCTCCGGGACCTGACCGCGAGCTGGTTGGAGCTCGCTCGCGTCACCTGCCCGGCGACCGTGAGCTCGCCGCGCCGGACCTGCTGGCCCTGCTCGGCGAGCGTCTGCGACGCCTGCTGCTGCGCCTGCTGCGCCTGCTGCGACGACTGCTGCGTCAGCTGGTTCGCCTGCTGCTGGGTCTGCTGTGCCTTCGCCTGCTGCTGCTCCGCCTTCTGCTGGTCCTGGGTGAGCTGCTGCTGATCCTTCTGCACCTGCGCCTGCGCCTGCGCCGCCTTCTGCTCCTGGTCCGCCGCCTTCTTCTGCGCGTCGTTCGCGGACTCGAGCGCCTTCTGCGACGTCTCCTGCTGCGCTTGCACCCGGTTCGCGGTCGGATTGCTCGCCTCGGACTTCTCCCCGCGCATGCTCGCGCACCCGGTGCCCGCCATCGCGAGCAGCCCGGCGCACGGCAGCGCCCATCGCCTCGTCGTACCCATGGTGTTCCCCCCGTTCCGTTCAGGGAGAAGGTGTGCGCCGCGCGGTGCGCGGGCAACGGGGCGGCGGGGAACCGGGTCTACGGGAAGCGGCCGGTCGCGGCGAGCAGGTCGAGGCGCCCCTGGCGGACGGCATCCTCGGCGACGACGGCGGCGGTATCGGCGTCGCGCGCGCGCTGCTCCGCGTCGACCACGTCGAGGCTCGTCGTCGCCCCGGCGCGGTAGGCGTCCTCGACGAGCGCGAGCGCGGCGTGCGCCCGCTCCGCGCCGCGGCGCGCCTGCGCCAGCGCCGCCTCCGCGTGCCGCAGCGTCACGAAGGCGCCGCGGACCTCGGAGCGCGCCTGGAGCGTGAGGCCGTCGAGCTGCGACCGCGCCTCGGCGTCGAGGGCGTCGCGCTCGCGCCGCTGCCCGGTGCGGAGCCCGCCCTCGAACAGCGGGAAGGACAGGACGAGCCCCGCCTGCCAGCCGTCGCGGGGCGTCGTGGAGGTCGAGGGGTCCTGCAGGAACGTCAGCGACACCGCCGAGACGGTCGGCAGCCAGTCGGCCCAGCTGTCGCGCGCGACGCGGTGAGCGGCGCGGGCGCGCTCGCGGGCGGCGCGCAGATCGGCGCGGGCGTCCTCGGCCGCGCGCACCGCGTCCTCGGGGCTCGTCACGCCGGCGGCGAGATCGGGGTCGGTGCGCGCGTCGAGCGGCCCGTCCGAGCCGGTGGCGATCCCGAGCGCCTCCTGCGCGCGGGAGAGGCCGGACAGGGCGTTCTCGAGCTGCACCTCCGACGTCGCGAGCTGCTGGTCGGCGCGCGCCTCGTCGAGGGCGTTCCCCACGCCGCCCGCTCGCCGGTGCCGCGCGAACTCGAAGTGGGCGCGAGCGGTCTCCACGGCGCGCCGCGACACCTCGACGGCGCGGCGCTGGGCGAGGATCGCGAGGTACACGCGGCCGGCGACGAGCGTCACGCTGCGCCGGACGTCCGCCTCGCTCGCACGGGCGACGTCGACGGCGTCCCGCGCGTGCGACCACTGGTACCAGCGCGAGGGCGCGAAGAGGGGCACGGACAGGGCGACGCTCCCGTACTGCTGGTCCTGCGCCGCCGTGACGGTGCTCCCGAGGCGCCGCGCCGAGTCGAGGTGCGTGTACGTGCCGTTCACGGCGAGCGCCGGGAGCGAGGGAGAGCGCGCCTGGACGAGGAGCGCGTCGGCGCGGGAGACCTCCTCGGCGGCGATGGCGGCCGAGGTCGCGCGGGTGGACGCCAGCCGGATCGCCTCGTCGAAGTCGACGGCGGGGATGGTCGGCACGTCCTCCCAGGCCGGCGGCGTGGCGCCGGGCGCGGGCGTCGCCGGGGCGGGAGCCGGGGCCTGGGCGCGGACGGCCGGGGCGGCGAGCAGGGTGAGCGCGAGGAGCGGGAGTCTCGTCATGAGCTGGGTGGACATCAGTGCCCCGCCGCCTCGGGCGCGAGCTGCGCCTCGGCGTCGTCGTCGCGGTGCTGGTGCCTCGAGTACCGCTCGAGGAGCGTGTACAGCGCGGGGATCAGGAAGAGGGTGAAGAAGGTCGAGACGGTGAGGCCGCCGATCACGGCGCGGGCGAGCGGGAGGTTCGTCTCGCTCCCCTCGCCGATCCCGAGCGCCATCGGGATGAGCCCGACGATGGTCGCGATCGTCGTCATGAGGATGGGGCGGAGGCGGGTCTTCCCCGCGAGGACGGTCGCCTCGACGAGCGGCATGCCGCGCCCCTGGAGCACGCGCGCGAAGTCCACGAGGAGGACGCCGTTCGAGACGACGATGCCGACCATCATGATGACGCCCATGAAGCTGTTCACGGACAGCGACGTGCCCGTGAGCCAGAGCATCGCGTAGACGCCGGAGATGCCGAGCGGGACCGAGAACATGATGACGAGCGGGTCGAGCAGCGACTTGAACTGCGAGGCGAGGATCATGTAGACGAGCGCGATCGCGAGGATCGCCGCGAAGATCAGGCCCGAGAAGGCCTCGCGCTGCGCCGCCGTCTGCCCGCCGAGCTGGGCCGTGAACCCGTCCGGCGGCGGCACGTCCTGGAGCGCCCGCTGCACGGCGCCGCTCGCCGTGCCGAGGTCCTTGCCCGGCGCGACGTTCGCTGTCACGTCGATGATGCGCTGCAGGTACTTCCGGTTGACGAGCACCGGGCCGGACGAGCGCTTCACGGTGGCGATGTTCGCGAGGTTCACCACCGGACCCGCCGGCGACTTCACGAAGATGTCCGGCACGTCCTGCACGTGGTCGCGGAACGCGTCGTCCAGCCGGACGTTGATGTAGTACTGGTTGCCCGTCCTCGCGTCGATGTAGGGGATGGGCGAGAACTGGTTCGACCCCGCGAGGCTCGTGAGCACGGTCTGGGCGACCTGGGTCTCCGAGAGCCCGAGCCGCCCCGCCTTCTCGCGATCCACGAGCACGTCCAGCTCGGGGTAGTTCTCCTCGCGCGAGATCTGGACGTCCGTGAGCAGCGGGTTGCCGGCGTCGTCCCTCAGCCCGCGGAGCGTCCCGAGGAGCCGCTTGGCGTAGTCGCCGCCGGCGTCGAGGTCGTAGCCGACGATCTCGACGTCGATGGGCGCCGCGGATCCGAAGTTCAGGATCCGCTTCACGATGCCGCCGACGAAGAAGTAGACCTGGGTCCCCGGGAACTCCTTCTGGACCGCGCTCCGGACCTTCTCGGCCATGGCCTGGTCGGTGAGCCCGCGGTCGACGTGCGGCACCAGGTTCACGTTCAGGTTGCCGGCGTGCGGCCCCGTGTTGCTCGTGAAGATCGCGCTCCGGCCGAGCGGGAGGCCGGTGTCGGAGATCATCGTGGTGACGGCGGGGGAGCCATCCTTCGCGCGCTCACCGCGGAGCGTCCGCACGACGGTGTCCTCGAGGCGGGCGGTGACCTGCTCCGTCCGCTCGACCCGCGTCCCGATGGGCGTCTTGTAGTTGAGCGAGAACTGGCTCTCGTCGGTCTCCGGGAAGAACTCGGTCCCGATGCGCTTCGACAGGAAGAGCGACGCGATGAAGACCGCGAGGATGCCGACGATCACCGGCAGCCGGTGCCCGAGGACCCACCGCAGCGACCGCGCGTACGCCTCGTCGAGCCGGTCGAACCGCGACGTGACCCAGGCGGAGAACGGGTGCCCTCGGCCGGGCCCCTCCGCCTTCAGGTACTTGAGGCAGAGGATCGGCGTCACGGTCCGCGACACGAAGAAGCTCATGATGAGCGCGAACGCGATCGTGAGGGCGAGGGGCAGGAACAGGTTCTTCGCGACGCCCGCGAGGAACACGACCGGGAAGAACACGACGATGGTCGTGACGGTGGAGACGAAGATCGGCATCGCCACCTCCTGCGCCGCGTTGAGGACCGCGCTCCTCCGGTCCTGCCCGAGCGCGAGGTGGCGGTGGATGTTCTCGAGCTCCACGATGGAGTCGTCGACGAGCCGGCCGACGCCGAGCGCGAGGCCGCCCAGCGTGAACACGTTCAGCGTCTGCCCCGTGAAGTAGAGCAGCACGAACGTCGCGACGATCGAGAGGGGGATCGCGACGGCGATGATCCCGGTCGCCGAGAGGGAGACCAGGAACACGAGGATCACGGCGACGGCGAGGAGCCCGCCGGTGACGGCCTCGTGCTCGAGCGAGCTGATCGCCGCGCGGATGTAGGAGGACTGGTCGAAGGAGATCGAGAGCTTCACGTTGGGCGGCACGCCGCGGAGGTTCCCGATCGCCTTCCGGACCGCGTCGACCACG
This sequence comes from Anaeromyxobacter oryzae, assembly GCF_023169945.1. GTDB lineage: Bacteria > Myxococcota > Myxococcia > Myxococcales > Anaeromyxobacteraceae > Anaeromyxobacter > Anaeromyxobacter oryzae. The sequence continues at coordinate 294,208 of NZ_AP025591.1, read as the reverse complement.
CCGACGGTGTTCGCGCCGGGCTGCTTGAGGACGCGGAAGAACACGCCGCGCTCCCCGTTGATGCGGACGATCTCCGTCTGGTCGGCGGTCCCGTCCTCGACCCGCGCGACGTCGGAGACGCGGACCGGCGCGGCGGTCGCGGCGTCCGGCGGGCGAACGACGACGTCCCGGAGCGGCCGAGCCTCGCCGAAGGACGTGTTGGAGAAGACGTTGTAGTCGCGGTCGCCGGCGCGGAGGTTGCCGGAAGGGAAGAGCAGGTTCGAGCCCTTCACCGCGCTCACCACGTCGAGGATGCCCAGCCCGCGGGCGCGGAGCGCGTCGCGGTGGACCATCACCTCGATCTCGCGGACCTTGCCGCCGCCGACGCTCGCGCTCGCGACGCCCGGGATCCGCTCGAGCTGCGGCTCGATGACGTTGTAGCCGAGGTCGTAGAGCTGCTTCTCGTCGAGCCCCTCGCCGCTCATGGCGATCTGGACGACCGGGATGTTCGTCACGTCGAACTTGATGACGAAGGGCTGCTGGATGCCCGGCGGGAGCGTGTTCAGGATCTGCGCGATGCGCTGCGACACCTCGAACTGCGCGTTGTCGAGGTTGGTCCCGTACTGGAACCAGACCGACACGAGGGACACGCCCTGCTTCGACGTGCTCTCGACGCGGTCCACGCCCGGCGAGGCGGACACGGCCCGCTCGATCGGCATCGTGATGGACTTCTCGATGTCGACCGGCCCGGCGCCCGTGTAGAAGGTCGCGACGCGGATGATGGGGATGTCGATCTGCGGGAACAGGTCGACGGAGAGGCGCGTCAGGGAGACCCACCCGAGGGCCGTCACCATCAGCGACATCATCAGGATGAAGATCGGATTCCGGAGCGCGAGGCGCGTGAGCCACATGGCGAGCGAGTCCTGCCTGAGCTAGGGGGTGGTGGCGGTGAGCGGGCGGCCGGAGAACGGATCCACGTTCTTCTGGGCGCGCACCGCGGCGCCGTCGGAGAGGACGTCCATCCCCGCGGTCACGATCTGGTCGTCGTGCGACAGCCCGTCGACGACCTCGAGCCAGTCGCCGCCGTCCACGCCGGTGCGGATCGGGAGCCGGCTCACCTTGTCGCCCTTGAGGACGAAGACGAAGCTCCGCTCGTTCGAGATCTGCACCGCCGACGCCGGCACCACGACGGCGTCGCGGTGCACGTCCGTGACGATCGCCGCGCGCCCGTACATGCCGGGGCGGAGGACGCCGGTCGGGTTCGGGATCTGCACCTCCGCATCGAGGGTGCGGGCCACCGGATCGAACGCGGGCGCGATGCGCACCACGCGCCCCTGGATCGGCCGCCCGGGCAGCGCGTCGAGCTCGACGCGCGCCTCCTCGCCGATCTTGAGCCGCTCGACGTCGCGCTCGTTCACCGGGACGAAGACCCGGAGCACGTCGAGCCGCTGCACCGTCAGGATTGCGCCGGACCCGGCGGTGGGGCCGACCAGCGCGCCGGGGTCGAGGCGGCGCACCGCCACGAACCCGTCCAGCGGCGACTCGATGCGCATCTCGCCGAGGCGCGTCGCGAGGGCGCCGACGTTGGCCTGGGCGGCCGCGAGCGTCGCGTCCGCGGTCGCGACGTTCGTCTGGTCCTGCTGGAGCTCCTGCTGCGAGACGAAACCGCCGGGCGCGAGCCGCTCGGCGCGCTCCTTGTTCGCCCGCGCGAGCGCGGCCGCCGCCTGCGCCTGCGCCAGCGTCCCGCGGGCGGCGGCGAGCTGATCGGGCAGGTCGGAGGGGCGCACCACTGCGAGGAGCTGCCCGCGGCGGACGCGGTCGCCCCGGTCCACGAGGACCGCGTCGAGGTAGCCGAGCGTCTTCGCGCCGACGTCCGCCTGCTCGAGGGGGCGAAGGTCCACGGGGGCGCGGATCTCGGCGGGCACGTCGCGGTGGCTGACGGTGGACACGGTGACGGCGGGCGGCGGGCGCGTGCGCGGGGCACTCTCGGCCTTCTTGCAGGCGGCCACGGCGAGGAGGGCGGCGAATGCGGCGGCGGTGCGAGTGGTCACGGCGGGACCTCGGAGTCTTGCGGGCTGCGGGGGCGGGTGGGGCGATCGGCGGCTCAGGCCGGGACGGCCCGGGAGGCGCGGCGCCGGCGCGACGCGGGCCGCGCGGCGCCGCCTCCGGGCGGCGCGGCGGGATCGGACGCGGAGAGGCGCTGGAGGGCGGCGACGATCTTCACGAGGGCCGCGCGCGTGGCCTCGCGCTCCGCGGGGGAGAGCGGCGCGTCGACCGCGGCGCGGACCTCGCGCGCGAGCGGCAGGAGGCGCGCGGCGAGCCGGTCGCCCTCGCGGGTCAGCGCGAGCTGGACGCGGCGGCGGTCGCTCGCGTCGCGGACGGCCTCGACGAGGCCGCGCGCGACGAGCGTGCGCGTGACGCGGCAGGCGGTGGCCTCGTCGATCCGGAGGCGCGCCGCGAGCTCCGCCTGCGAGCGGCAGCAGCGCTCGGCGATACCGACCAGGACCCAGAACTGGCGCGACGAGAGGTCGAGGGCGCCGATCCGGCTCTCCACCAGCTGCCGGACGCCCTGCCGGACCGCGGCGGCGAGGAGCCCGATGGGCTCCGCGGGAGGTGGAGATGGTTTCATCGTCAAGGGTTGATAGGTCAATCGACCGCCGCCCGTCAACGGGGCTCCGCGCGCCGGGGTCGGTCCGCCCGGCGCGGCGGCCCTACGCGGGCACGCGGTGGCGCGCGAGGAACGCCGCCGCGACCTCGACGGCCCGCGCCCCGGCTCGCGCGCTCGCGTGCGGCGCGTGACCGGCGTCGAGGAGCTCGAGCGTCGCGCCGGGCAGCGCCGCCCGCGCTGCGTCCAGCTCGCCCGGCTCGGTCCGCGGATCGTGGCGGCCGTGGAGCAGCAGCGTCGGCGCGCGGATCTCGCGGAGGCGGCCGTCGTGGAGGTCGGCCCTGCCGCGCCCGCCCTCCGAGATGATGTCGAGCCAGGCCCGGCCTCCGGCGGCGATCACCTCGCGCCAGGACGCGCCGTGGTCGCGCTCGAGCGCCTCGACGACCGGCGCGCCGAACCGCTCGGGCGCGGTGACCCCGGTCTCGAAGAACTCCACCGACGCCGGCTTCGCGGCGACGACGTGCACGGCCTCGAGCACGAGCGCCCGGACGCGGTCCGGCGCGAGGATCGCTGCCCACGCGGCGATCACCGCCCCGTCGCTGTGGCCCCACAGCGCCGCGTCGCGGACGCCGAGCGCATCGAGGACGAGCAGGGTCTCCTCCGCCATGAGGCGGTGGAACCCGCGCGGCAGCGCCGCGACCCGGTCCGAGCGGCCGTAGCCGACCCGATCCGGGGCGAGGACGCGGTGCGAGGGGGCGAGGGCGTCGATTGCCGAGTCGAACGGATACGCCTCGTACCCCCACCCGCCGTGGAGGAGCACGACGGCGGGACCGGCGCCTCGGGCGCGGACGTGCACGTGGACCGGGGAGCGATCCGGGATCATCGGGGAGCGAGGGAGCGACAGGAGCACGCGATCTTCCTAGCGAAGCGGCGGGGCGCGCGCCGCTCGGCGCGTGGATCCGACCGGAGCGGTCCTCATCTCGGCGCGCCCTCGCCGCGCGCCTCGCGACGGCGCGCGAGCGGGAGACGACGCGGCGCGGCAGGGTGCGGCCCGGACGCAGCGTGCACCCTCGATCGCCACGCACCGGGCGTCGCGCGCGGGCGGGGGAGCCCGCGGAATCGTCGCCCGGCCTCTTGCGCGAAGTCGGCAAGATGTGCGAGCGATGTAAGCCCCGAGGCCATCGAGTAGACGCGAGGCTTACGGTCCCAGACAACTGCAGTTGGCTGATCCACGCGCCGGAGGGTCCGGCGCCGACCAACCGATTTCTCTTGCCCGCGGATCGCAGCACACGCGGAGTGATCACGATGAAAATCCTCGTCCTCAACTGTGGCTCCTCCTCCGCGAAGTTCGCGGTCATCGACGCCAGCACCGGAGAGGAGCGCCTCTCCGGCATCGCGCAGCGCCTCGGCTCGCCGAGCGCGTCGCTCGACTGGAAGTTCGCCGGCCAGAAGCGCTCGAAGGTCCTCCACCATGCCGAGCACGGCGCCGCGCTCCGCGAGGTCGGCGAGCTGCTGAACGAGGTCGGGCTCGCGAAGGAGATCGCCGGCGTCGGCCACCGCGTGGTGCACGGCGGCGCCAAGTTCTCCGGGTCGATCCCGATCACGTCGGAGGTCGTCGCGAAGATCGAGGAGTGCATCCCGCTCGGGCCGCTCCACAACCCGCCCAACCTGCTCGGCATCCAGATCGCGCAGGACCTGTTCCCCGACCTGCCGCAGGTCGCGATCTTCGACACCGCGTTCCACCAGACGATGCCGCCGCGCGCGTACCTGTACGCGGTGCCGTACGAGTGGTTCGAGAAGTACGAGGTCCGGCGCTACGGGTTCCACGGCACGAGCCACCGCTACGTCTCGCAGCAGGCCGTCCGCCAGCTCGGGCTCGATCCCGAGGATCACGCCATCGTCACGGCGCACCTCGGCAACGGCTGCTCGCTCGCGGCGGTCCGCGACGGCAAGAGCATGGACACGACGATGGGCCTCACGCCGCTCGACGGCGTCGTCATGGGCACCCGCAGCGGCTCCATCGACCCGTCGATCATCGCCCACATGAAGAAGGCGCTGCACCGCTCCGCCGACGACGTGATGGACGCGCTCAACAAGCGCTCCGGGCTCCTCGGCATCTCCGGCCTGTCGAACGACATGCGGACGCTGCAGGAGGCCGCGGACCAGGGCCACGCCCGCGCCGCCCTCGCCATCGACAAGTTCTGCTACTCGGTCGCCAAGGCCGCCGCCGGCATGATCGTGTCGCTCGGCCGCGTCGACGCACTCGTCTTCACCGGCGGCATCGGGGAGAACGCGGTGCAGGTCCGCGCCCGCATCGTCGAGCTGCTCGGGTTCGCCGGCTTCGCGCTCGACCCGCACGTGAACCAGACCCACGGCAAGGCGCAGCGCGGCCGGATCACCCGCAGCACGAGCCCCATGGCCGCCGTCATCGCGACGAACGAGGAGCTGATGATCGCCATGGACACCGCGGAGATCATCGGCCGCGGCGAGAAGGTCGCTGCCGCCTGACCGAAGTCCCCGTTCCCTCCACTCCCGAGGACTCCCCGATGCCCCGCGTACTGCTCGTCGCCCCTGCGGGCCGCCAGGTCGGCCTCACCAGCGTCTGTCTCGGCCTCGTCCGCGCCCTCGATCGCGAGGGCGTCCGCGTCGCCTTCGCGAAGCCCATCGCCTCCCGCGGCGAGGACCGCTCCGCCGCCTACGTGAAGCTCGGCGCCCGCCTCGACGCGCCGGCGCCCATCTCCCGCGCCGTCGCCGACGAGCTGCTCGCGGCGGGCGACGACCAGACGCTCATGGAGCAGGTCGTCGCGCTCTGCGCCCGCGCGGCCGAGGGCGCCGACGTCCTCGTCGTCGAGGGCATGTCGCCCGAGCCGGGCATGGTGCACAGCACGCGCATCGACGCGCTCATGCTCCGGGCGCTGGACGCCGAGCTCGTGCTCGTCGCCGCGCCGCGCGGCGAGAGGCCCGCCGAGCTCGCGGACGCCGTCGCCATCGCGGCGCACGGGTACGGCGCGTCGTCCGAGGCCCGGACGGTGAGCTGCATCCTGAACCGCGTCTCGGCCAACGCCACCTCGGCCCGCGCGGCGGAGCGCCCGCAGTGGCTGGGCGCAGCGGCCGACGGCGAGCTCGGCGCGACCGAGATCGCCGCGTACGAGGCGGCGCTGGCGGCGGAGAAGCTCAAGACCGTGGCGGTCGTCCCGTCGCGCTGGGAGCTCGCCGCGCCGCGCGTGCGGGATCTCGCCGCGGCGCTCGGCGCCCGGGTCGTCCGCGCCGGCGACATGGACCGGCGCCGCATCCGGAGCGTCGGCGTCTGCGCGATGACGGTCCCGAACGCGCTCCGCGCCTTCGTGCCGGGCGGGCTCGTCATCGCCCCCGGCGACCGGAACGACGTCCTCCTCGCCGCGTCTCTCGCCGTGCTGGGCGGCACGCCTCTCGCGGGCGTCCTGCTCACGGGCGGCCTCGAGCCCGACGCGCGCATCCTCGCCCTGTGCGAGGAGGCCCTCAAGACCGGGCTCCCCGTCCTCGCCGTGGACGAGGACAGCTTCCCCGCCGCGCAGGCCGTCGCCGGGCTCGACCCGGAGATCCCCGCCGACGACGCCGAGCGGATCGACCAGGTCATGAACGTGGTCGCCGACCGGATCGACGCGGAGTGGCTGAAGTCGCTCGCGCGGTCCAACCGCCCCCGGCGGCTCTCGCCTCCCGCGTTCCGCCACCGGCTCGTCGAGGCGGCGCGCGCCGCGAACAAGCGGATCGTCCTCCCCGAGGGGACCGAGCCGCGCACCATCGCCGCCGCCGCGATCGTCCAGGAGCGCGGGATCGCCCGCTGCGTCCTGCTCGGCAACCCGGACGAGGTCCGCGCGGTCGCGGCGAAGCAGGGCGTGACGCTCCCCGTGTCGCTCGAGATCCTCGACCCGGTGGCGCTCGCGCCGAGCTACGTCGAGCCGCTCGTGGAGCGGCGCAAGGCGAAGGGCATGACGCCCGAGATGGCGAAGAGCGAGCTCGCCGACTCCATCATGGTCGGCACGGTCATGATGGCCCTCGACGAGGTGGACGGGCTCGTGTCGGGCGCGGTCCACACGACGGCGCACACGATCCGCCCGGCCCTGCAGCTCATCCGGACGGCGCCGGGCTGCAACCTCGTGTCGAGCGTCTTCTTCATGTGCCTGCCGGAGCAGGTGCTCGTGTTCGGCGACTGCGCCGTGAACCCGAACCCCACGCCCGAGCAGCTCGCCGACATCGCCGTCCAGAGCGCCGACTCCGCGAAGGCATTCGGCATCGAGCCGCGCGTCGCGATGCTCTCCTACTCCACCGGCACGAGCGGCGGCGGGCAGGACGTCGAGAAGGTGAAGCTCGCGACCGACCTCGCCCGGAAGCTCCGCCCCGACCTCGCCATCGACGGGCCGCTCCAGTACGACGCGGCCATCGTGCCCGAGGTCGGCCGGCAGAAGGCGCCGACGTCCAAGGTGGCCGGCCAGGCCACGGTGTTCGTCTTCCCCGACCTGAACACCGGGAACGTGACCTACAAGGCCGTCCAGCGGAGCGCGAACGTGGTGAGCATCGGCCCGATGCTGCAGGGCCTCGCGAAGCCGGTGAACGACCTCAGCCGCGGCTGCCTCGTGGAGGATATCGTCTTCACGATCGCGCTCACCGCCATCCAGGCGGAGCAGCGGAAGTCCCGCGGGTAGCGCCGGGGGGCAGGGAAGGCACAGATCCTTTTCCCGCCCCGGTCGTTCCTCCCTCGAGAGAGGAGAACGACCATGCGCTTCCCGACCTTCGCCGTCCTCGCCACCCTCCTGGCCTGCGCTGCCCCGGCGCACACCTCCGCCCAGGCGGAGGTGGCCGCCCGCGGCGGGCCCTACACCGTCGACCTCGTGGACGAGGGCGGCGCGGTGCTGCCCACGTTCGAGCACCGCGGCCGCACCTACGTCCTCGGATCCCTCGGTCGGCGCTACCTCGTGCGCGTCCGCAACGGGACGCCGCGCCGCGTCGAGGTCGTCGTGTCGGTCGACGGGCGCGACGTGCTCGACGGCCGGCCCGCGGCCCTGGAGAGGCGCGGCTACGTCGTGGAGCCGTGGGGCGAGGTGACCGTCGACGGGTACCGGCTGAGCCTCGACGCGGTGGCCGCGTTCCGGTTCAGCAGCGTGCCGCGGTCGTACGCGGCGCGGAAGGGCGACGCGCGCGACGTGGGCGTGATCGGCGTCGCCGTCTTCCGGGAGCGGACGCCGCCCCCGATCGCCGCCCCGTACCCGCGCCCGTACGAGGAGGACGAGCGGGCCCCGTACGACGGCGATCCGTCGGCGTCGCGCGCGCGCCCGGGCGCCGCCGCCCCGGAGGCCCGGAGCGACGCCGTCCCGGCCCAGCCCGCGCCCGGCGCGACCGCGAACGCGGAGCGGCGCCGGGGCACCGCCCGTCCCGGCCTCGGCACCGAGTTCGCGGAGGAGCACGGCTCGCGCGCGTACCGCGTGACCTTCCAGCGGGAGAGCGCGCGCCCTGCGCAGGTGGTGACGCTCCGGTACGACGATCGCGACGGCCTGCTCGCGCTCGGCGTCGACGTCGACCGCGCCTGGTACGGCCGCGCCGACGACGCATGGCTCCGCGAGACGGCGCAGCCGTTCCGGCGGAGCGGGTTCGCGGAGCCGCCCCCGGGGTGGCGGGAGCGGTAGGAGCCGCTCAGCTCAGACGCTCGCGGCGGGCGAGGCGGCGGGAGCGCGCGGCTCGGAGCCGGTCCGCGCCTTCCGCCAGCGGTTCAGGTCCCGCACCGTCTCGAACCGCTCGCCCAGCAGCGCCGAGAGGCTCCGCAGGATGGCGCGGACGACGCGCGCCTCGCAGCCGGCGTCGAACCGGATCTGCTCGTCCAGCCAGCGCTCGAGCCAGGCGGGCTCCGGGAGCCGGCTCTGCACGGTGTCGTTCGGGAAGAGCGACTGGTTCACGTGCAGGTTCGTCGGGTGGAGCGGCTTCCCGCCCCGGCCGCCGCTCGCCATGAGCACGCCGATCCGGCCGAACGCCGCGCGCGCCGCCTCCCCGTCCCGCTCGAGCGCCCGCTGCATGTAGCGGAGGTAGGCGCCGCCGTGGCGGGCCTCGTCCTCGGAGATGAGGCCGTAGACGTGACGGATCACGGGCTCGGTGTGCCAGTCGGCCGCCCGGCGGTACCACCGGGTGAGCCGCAGCTCGCCGCAGAAGTGGAGCATCAGCGTCTCGAGCGGCGGGGCGGGGTCGAACGCGAACCGGACGGCGTGCAGCTCGTCCTCGGTGGGCACGAGGTCCGGGCGGGCCCGGCGCAGGTACTCCATCAGCACGAGGGCGTGCTTCTGCTCCTCGTAGAACCAGACCGACATGAACGCGGAGAAGTCGCTGTCGTGCCGGTTGTCGCGGAGGAACATCTCCGTCGCGGGGAGCGCGGACCACTCGGTGATCGCGTTCATCTTCACCGTGAGCGCCTGCTCGTCCGACAGCGCGGACGGATCCAGCCGGTCCCAGGGCACGTCGTCGGCCAGGCTCCACCGGGCGCGCTCCAGGTTCTTGAACAGGTCGGGGTACAGCATCGTCTGGCGGCTCCGCGGGCTCGAGGGAGCCGGGGTTCTAGGCGCGGGCTGTCTCCGCCGTGTCACGGCGCGCGGAGACGTCCGCGCGCGGGGAGGCGCTCACGCCCCGATCGCCCGCCTGCTCTCCCGGTGCACGCCGCGGAACCGGCCGTGCAGGCGGTGGAACCACCCCGCCCCGGGGAGCGCCATGAACGGGCAGAGGTCCACGATCGGCGCGATGCCGGCGGCCTCGCAGAGCGCGATCGCCTCGGGCGACGCGGCGCCGGGGCCGCCACCCCGGTGCATCCAGACGCGGCGAACGCCGGCTGCGACGCAGTCGCGGACGGCGTCCGCGGTGCGGGCGGGCGGGGTCATGAGGAGCGCCGCGTCCACCGGAGGAACCACGTCCTGCACCCGCGGAAAGCAGCGACGGCCCTCGACCTCGGCGAGGGCCGGGTTCACCGGCACGACGTCGTAGCCCTTCCGGATCAGCTCGCGGAGCACGTGCCGGCTGAAGCTCTTCTCCTCGCGCGACGCGCCCACGAGCGCAAAGCGTCTCCGCGCCAGGAACTCCCGCCCGGCGTCCAGCCTCGTCGCCGTCATGTTCGGCCTCCTCGCGCGGGGACCCCGCGCCAGGACGAGCATATCCCCGCGGCGCAGGCTCGCGGGCGGCTCCGCGTCGCATCCCCACGCGGCGAGCCGCCCGCCCGCCGACGTCCCGGTCGCTCCGTCGCGACCGGGGACGCCGGAGGGAGGAGCCCGGATCGCCTCCTACTTGCAGCTCGCGTTCGAGACGAGCTTCAGCGCGACGGGGATGAACTCCGTCTTCGCCGGCGCCGTCCCCTTGAGGAGCGCGGCCGCCTTCTCCACCGCGAGGCGCCCCATCTCCGCGGGCTGCTGCGCGACGGTCGCCGCCATCTTGCAGGCGTTCACGGCCTTGACGGCGTCGTCGGTCGCGTCGAACCCGACCACCTTGATCGGCCGGCCGCTCGCCTGGATGGCCTGCACCGCCCCGAGCGCCATCTCGTCGTTGTGCGCGAACACCGCGTCGATGGCGCGCTGCGCCTGGAGCACGTTCTCCATCACCGAGAGGCCCTGCCCGCGGTCGAAGTTCGCCGTCTGCCGGGCGACGACGGTCACGCCCTTGCAGCGCGCCTTCAGCTCGTCGTTGAAGCCCTTGCCGCGGTCGCGCGCGGCGGAGCTGCCGGGGATGCCCTCGAGCTCGACGACGTTGCCCTTCCCGCCGAGCAGCTTGCAGAGGAAGTCGGCCGCGAGCTTCCCGCCGGCCACGTTGTCCGAGGCGATGTGGTACGCGACCTTGCCGCCGCTCGCGGCGCGATCGACGGTGATGACCGGGATCTTGGCCGCGTTCGCCCGCTCGATGGCGGGGACCACGGCGGCGGCGTCGGTCGGGTTCACGAGGACGACCTTCACCTTGCGCTGGACGAGGTCCTCGATGTCGGCGACCTGCTTGTCCACCTTGTCCTGCGCGTCGAGGACGACGAGATCGACGCCCGCCTTGGCGGCGGCGGCCTTGGCGCCGTCCCGCAGCGTGACGAAGAAGGGGTTGTTGAGCGTGGAGACCGACAGCCCGATGGCGTCCTTCGCCAGGGCGGGGCCGGCCAGCGCGAGCGACGTGAGCACGACGAGTACGCGAGACATCTTCGTGGACCTCCCGATCCGAGTCCTTCGTTCCGTCATTCCTTCCGTGTGGCGACGAGGCGATCGATGAGCAGCGCTCCCAGGATCACACCCCCTTTCACGATCTGCTGGTAGAAGGCCGAGACGTTCAGCAGGTTCATGCCGTTGTTCAGCACGCCGATGATCGCGGCGCCGACGAACGTGCCGAGGACGCTCCCGCGGCCGCCCGAGAGCGACGTGCCGCCGACGACCACCGCCGCGATCGCGTCGAGCTCGAACCCGCTCCCCGCCGTCGGCTGCGCGGAGTTGAGGCGGCCGGTGAGCACGAGGGCGCCGAGCGCGGAGGCGAGGCCGGCGTACGCGTAGGTGAAGAGCTTCACCTTCACGATGGGGAGGCCGGACAGCCTCGCCGCCTCCTCGTTCCCGCCGACCGCGTACACGTTCCGGCCGAGGCCCGTATAGCGCAGCAGGAAGTGCGTGAGCGCGAGGAAGCCGAGCATCACCCAGACGGGGACCGGTACGCCGCCGAAGGCGCCGTTCCCGAGCACGCCGAACGCGTCCGGGAGGCCGGTGATCGGGCGCCCGTCGGTATAGACCAGCGTCGCCCCGCGGAAGATGGTGAGGCCCCCGAGGGTCGCGATGAACGGCGCGATCCGCGCGCCCGCCACGAAGAAGCCGTTCACGAGCCCCATCCCCGCGCCGAGCACGAGGGCGGCGATCATCGCGAGCGCGGGGGCCCATCCGGCCATCGCGGCGCCCGCCGCGAGCGCACCGCTGAATGCGAGCACCGAGCCGACCGAGAGGTCGATGCCTCCGCCGACGATGACCGTGGTCATCCCGAACGCGAGGAGCGCGTTCACCGAGATCTGCCGGAGCACGTTGAGCAGGTTCGAGGGTTCGAGGAAGCTCGGCGAGAGGATCGAGAGCGCCGCCGCGAGGACGACGAACGCCAGCAGGATCCCGTACCGGGAGAGCCACTCACGCAACCGCGCCGGTGACACGGGCGACCACCTCCTCCCGGCGCAGCGGCGCCGTCAGCTCAGCGACGACGCGGCCGCCGCGGAAGACCAGCACCCGATCGCATAGCCCGCAGAGCTCCTCGGTGTCGCTCGACGACACGACGAGGCCGAGCCCGCCCCGGGCGAGGTCGTCGAGGAGCGCGTACACCTCGTACCGCGTCGCGACGTCGACGCCGCGGGTCGGCTCCTCCAGGAGAAGGACCTCGGGCGCGGTGGCGAGCCCCTTCGCGAGCACGAGCTTCTGCTGGTTCCCGCCAGAGAAGGTCCGGGCGAGGCGCTCCGGGTCCGGGGGCCGCACCGAGAGGCGCTGGAACCACTCCTCCACGACGCGCCGCTCGCGCGCGCGGACCACGACGCCGAGCCGCTCCAGGGTCGGCAGGATCGAGAGCACCACGTTCTCCCGCGCGGCGAGCTCGAGGACGAGCCCCTGGGCCTTCCGGTCGGCGGGGACGAGGAACACCCGCCGCCGGAGCGCGTCGATGGGGCGCCCGATGGGCTCGCCGCGCCAGAGGGCGCGGCCGCGGAGCCCGAACATCGCCTCGAGCGCCTCGCTCCGGCCGGACCCGACCACGCCCGCGAGCCCGACGATCTCCCCCCGGCGCAGCGCGAGCGACAGCGGCGCGAGGCGGGGCGCCTGGACCTCGAACGTCCCGAGCACCTCACCGGCGGGGTGCGCGGGGCGCTGGTACGCGCGGACCTCGCGGCCGACCATGAGCGCGACCACGCGCGCGGGCGTGAGCTCGCCGACGCCGGTCGTCGCCACGCGCTCGCCGTCTCGGAGGACCGTCACGCGGTCCGCGAGCTCGAAGATCTCCTCGAGGCGGTGGCTGATGTACGCGACCGCGACGCCCTCCGTGCGGAGGCGCCGGATGAGCCCGAAGAGCTGGTCCACCTCGCCGGCGGACAGGGTCGCGGTCGGCTCGTCGAAGACCATCACCTTCGCCCGCTGCGCGAAGGCCCGCGCCACCGCCACGAGCTGCTGGGCGCCCGCGCCGAGGGACGACACCTTCGCGTCTGGCGGGAGCTCGAGCGCCATCTTCCCGAGGAGCGCCCGCGCGGCCTCGTACAGACGCCCGTAGCGGACCACCACCGGCAGGTGTCCGAGCGCGAGGTTCTCCGCGACCGTCAGCTCCGGGACGAGGTTCAGCTCCTGGTACACCATCACCACGCCGGCGCGCTGCGCCTCGGCGACGTTGCGCGGCCGGAGCGGGCGGCCGTCGAGCTCGACCTCGCCGGCGTCCGGCTGGAGGGCGCCGGACAGGACCTTCATGAGCGTGGACTTGCCGGCGCCGTTCTCGCCGACGAGCGCGTGGATCTCGCCCGCCTCGAGCGCCAGGTCCACGCCGCGCAGCGCCTCGACGCCGCCGAAGCGCTTGCGGATCCCGCGCATCTCGAGGAGCGCCACGAGGGGACCTCCTAGAACACCACGCCGCTCCAGAGGATGACGTTCGCGTACGGCGTGAACTCGCCGGTGCGGACCACGGCCCGGGCGCCGCGCACGAGCCGCTTCAGCTCCCCGTGCGGCACGACCTCGATCCCGTGGGCCTTCACCTTCGGGAGCGCCGCGAGCCGCGCGCGCAGCGCGTCCCGGACCGGGGCCGGCGTCCGCGCGTCCACCTCCGTCGCGATCGTCGCGCGCTCCACCTCCATCTCGGCGAGCACCGCCTCGAGCACGTCCAGGAAGGGCGGCCTCCCGGGCGCGTACGCGAGGTCGATGCGCTCCACTCCGGCCGGGATGGGGAGGCCCGCGTCGGCGACGACCAGCGCGTCGCCGTGGCCGAGGAGGGCGATGATCCGGGACAGCTCGGGGTGCAGGATGGCGCCGCGCTTCATGCGAGGCCTCGCTTGCCGCCGCGGGAGGGGCGGGGCGGCGCGGTCTCCGCACGGTGAGACCGCAGCCCGTCCGGTGGCCGCGTCTGCCGGAACAAACCACCTTCCGGCGTGATCGTCATCATCCGTCGCGCGTCGTTCCCCCGGGCAAAAGGACGCGACCAACCTTCACGGTACGAGAACGGCGCGACCGACGAGACGACCCGCCTGGAGGCTGTCGATCGCGTCCTGGAACCGCTCGAGCGGGAGCGTCCGGTCCACCACCGTCCGGACCCGGCCCTGCGCGACCAGGTCGACGGCGAGGCGGAGCTCCGCGAGCGTGTTCCCGACCGACGCCGTGACGACCTGCTCGTTCACGACGAGCTGGATCGGGTGGACCTGGAAGGCGTCCTCGGAGTAGCCGACGAACACGAGCCGGCCGCGCTTCCCGAGGGCCTTCACGCTCGCGTCCATCGTCTCCCTCGTCGCGACGAGCTCGAACACGACGTCCGCGCCGCGCCCGCCGGTGATGGCGCGGACGCGCGCCGCGACGTCCTCCGCGCCGGCGCGCACGACCGCCTCGGCCCCCAGCTCCCGCGCCTTCGCGAGCTTCGCCTCGGACCGGCCCACGGCGATCACCCGCGCGCCCTGGAGACGCGCGACCTGGACGAGGCCGAAGCCGACGCCGCCGGCGCCGTACACGACCACCCAGTCGCCGAGCGCGACGCGCGCCAGCCGCGCCGCGTGCACCGCGGTCGTGACGCCGCAGCCGATGGGCGCCGCGTCCGCGTCGGACACGGCGTCCGGGAGCGGCACGGCGTTCCTGGCCGGGGCGCGCACGCGCTCGGCGAAGCCGCCGTCGGTGAAGAAGCCGTGCTCCGCCCGCGGCGCGGCGCAGAGGTTCTCGTCGCCGCGGAGGCACTCCGGGCACTGGCCGCAGCCCGCGTAGTAATAGACGATGACCCGCTCGCCGACGCGCGACAGCGGCACGCCCTCGCCGACCCGCTCGACCCGCCCGACGATCTCGTGGCCGAGCGTGAGCGGATGGACGCCGAGGTCGAGCAGCCCGGAGAGGAAATGCAGCTCCGTGTGGCAGAGCCCGGCGGCGGTGACGCGGACGATCACGTCTCCCGGACCGGGCTCCGGGGCGGGGACGTCCTCGAGCCGCAGGGGCTGCCTCGGGCCGTGGTAGCGAAGGGCACGCACGAGACGCTACGTAACGGCCCGGCGGCGTCGGGGCCACGCGCTGCGGCGGCTCTCCGGACCGGACCGGAGGTCTGGGTCGGGGACGCCCGGGGCGGGGCGTTCCGCCTCGGCGCCGGCTCTACCTCGGGTGGACGTGGTGGCGGACGAGGAGGGCGCCGACGACGTGGCCGCCCGCGTTGAGGACCGGGAACGCGCCGCCGACGTACCGGAGCTTCCCCTCCGACCACTCGCCGGTCACGCGCCCTCGCGCGGGCAGCTTCGCGAGCGGCACGCCGATCGACATCGGCCGCGCGCTGGGACACGTGCTGTCGACGAGGACGACCTCCGGCCGCTCGTCCCACCGGTCCTGGCCACGCACGCGGGCCAGCTCCTTCCGGTCGACGTGCTGCTTGTCGACGACGAGGGTGTAGTCGTCGCCGGTCTGCTCCTTCATGCGCACGAGGAAGTGATCGATTTCCTCACCGAGCTCCATGTAGCCGACCACGGCATCGCCGTCCCGGATCGGCTTCACGACGCGGAGCGCGAACGCGGTCACGCCGAGCTCCTTCCCCGCGCCCATGCCGTGCGTCGCGATCGCCTTCGCGAGGGTGTCGCGGCGCACGACGTCGTCGTGGGTTTCCGGCGCGTGCACGCGCAGGAAGCACGTCGGCACGGGCTCCGGGTCGAGGAAGTACCAGTGCGTGACGTGGAGCTCGGCCTTGAGCTGCTGGAACCGTGGCTGTGCGAGCGCGAGGAGCCCGGCGCGGTCGCGCGCGCGGTACGCGTCGATCAGCGCGCGGTCGGCGACGAGGGTGTCGAGCGCTCGCGATAGCGTCTCGATGTCCTTCCGCTCGAGCGCATCGAACGAGTGCGCTGCGAGCCGGATGGAGGCGTCCCCCCAGTCGGAGGCGCGCGCCGACGGTGCGGCGGAGAGGACGATCAGGGCGGCCGCTGCGAGCAGCGGTCCGAGCGGGCGGGGACTCCGGGTCATGATCGTGTCCCGATCTGCGGGTGCTCCTCGACGGGAGCGCCCGCCGGATGAGCAGACCGGACCTTGACAGACCGTGCAATGGGGCAAGCTGACGCGGGCGACGCGCACGAGGTGTGTCCCGTGGTGCGCGCACACCGCCCTACGCCCGTTTCCGCGCGCTCGAGCACCGGGAGCGCGGCGTCACCTTCACCGCGGCTCGCGCTGCAGCGCAGAGACCCGGAGCGCCTCGGCCGCGGTGCGGATGGCTCGCGGCCCGTCGTAGTACGCCGCGACGCGAACCGGCGGATAGGCGCGGAGGCGCAGCAGCACGTCGTCCTCGCGTCCGGCGAGCGCCGCCTCGCACTGTGCGTACACGCCGCCGGGGTCCTCCTCGAGGCGGTCGTGGGGGGTGAGGATCGTGAGGAGCTCCCGGATGAGCTCGTGCGTGGGAGAGGGGACGAGGAGCGACGCGATGGCCCCGTGCTCGACGCGGAGCCGCCTCGCGTCCGGGAGCGGCTCGCCGCCGCGGGCCGCGCGCGCGGCCGGGAGGAGGATCTTCTCCTCGAGGGCGATGTGCCTGAGCAGCCCGGCGCGGAAGGCATCGAACGAACCCCGATCGACGGCGCCGGCCGGGGCGGCGGCGGCGGCGAGGAGCGCCTCGAGGCGCGCGTGGTCCTCCGCGAGGTAGGCGGCGATCGGGCCGCGCCCGGCGGTGTCGATGGGATCGTCCATGGGACCTCTCGGCGTCATCCGTTCGCCCTGAGCCCGTCGAAGGGCGGCTCGCCGGGCCCGTTCGTGGCTCGACAGGCTCACCACGAACGGCTCTCGCGATCAGTCCTCGTCCTCGTCCTCGGCCGCTCCCATGAGCAGCCGGTGCTGCGCCTCGACCACCATCCGGTCCACGATCCGGAAGGCGGCCGTCCGGAGGGCGTCGTCCTCGCGACCGTCGTCACCGTCGTGCCCCGCGCCGAGGAGCGCGAGCACGGACCAGTCGGTGCCCGACACCGGCAGGTAGCTGTCCGGGAGGTACCCGTCCGCCGAGGCGCGGAACGGCTCGTTGTCGCCGTGCGCCGGGCGGACCACGAGGAAGCGCCCTCGCCGGTCGTCGCGGTGCGCCTCGACGAGCCAGCCCCGGCGGGCGGAGTCGCGGACGCGCGCGGCGCCGAGCCGGCCCGCGCCGCGCTCGATCCGCTGCCACGCCTCGGCGGCGTCGGGGGGCGCGCCGGGCGCCGGGGGGGCGCGGGCGGCGGCGCGGTAGCGCTGGAGGAGGTCGGCGGCGTCGGAGGGCATCGGTATCTCCTAGTGTCCGCGGGGCTCGGCGGCTGCGTCGCGCGCGCCGTGTCCTTCCACGGCGCCGACGGGGGCTGCGCCGCCGGCCGCTTCCGCGGCGCCGTGGGCGTCGCCGCCTCCCCGGGCCGCCGCGTGCACCGCCTCGGCCCAGTGGACGAGCGGGACGTACGCGGCCACCCAGCGCCGCCCCGCGGCGACGTCGGCGCCGGGCGGGCGCTCGGCCGCGAGGCGCGCGAACCGCTCGCGCACGCCCCCGCGGACCGCGTCCACGAGCAGCGCCTCGACGGCCGCCGGGTCGCCGCCCGCGACGGCGCGGTCCACCGCTGCCACCGCGGGGTCGAGGGCCTCGCCCGCCGGCTTCAGGCCCGTGTACGGCGCGCCCTCGCCCGCGCGGTGGAGGCGCACGACGGTCTCGAAGAACCAGGTGTCCGCGACGGCGCGGGCGTCCTTGCCTGCCTTGCGGGCGGCGCGCGCCTTCGCGAACGCGTCCCGGATCTCCGCCTCGTGCGCAGGCTGGATCCAGGCGAGCACCGGGTTCAGGTCGCCGCGCTCCAGGGCGGCGCGTGCCGCGCCGACCACGGGCCCGTCGAGCGTGTCGCAGTGGGCGCGCGCGAGCCCGGGCGCGAAGAGAGCGCCGGCGAGGGCGAGGGTGAGGATGGACTTGCGAGTCATGGCGTGCTCCTCCGGCCCGTACGACCTGAAGTGCGCGGGGGACGGGATCCCGCGCTCCGCGGCCGGGCCGGTCCGCGGAGGAACGTCTCGAGCGCCGCCCAGACCCGCTGGGCGGAGCCCCCCGCGCCGCGTGCGGGGCGGGTGCCGTGGTGGCCGAGGGCGAGGATCGCGCCGAGGACCACGACGGTGGCCTCGTCGGCGCCGACGCCGGGCGCGAGCAGCGCATGCCGCTCGGCTTCGGCGAGGCATGCCTGCACGAACGCGACGGAGCGGTCGCGGAACCCGGATACGCGCGAGACCCCCTCGGGCGGCGCCGCGAAGGCGAGCTCCTCCGACACGAGGAGACGGGAGATGCCGGGCTCGGCGCGGATCACGCCGACCCGGCGGAGGAAGAAGGCGCCGAGGCGCTCGAGGGGATCGTCCGCCTCGGGCGGGAAGCCCTGGAAGAGCAGCTCCTCGACGCGGTCGATCGCCGCGAGGACGATCGCCTCCTTCGTCGGGAAGTGGCGGAACAGGGCGCCGTCGGTGACGCCGACCTCGGCCGCGATGGCCGCCGTCGTGAACCGGCGGAGGCCATGCGCCGCGATCACGCGCAGGGCCGCCTCGGCGATCTCGTGCCGGCGGTCCTCGCCGGACTTCCGGATCCGGGGCGCGCGGGTGGCGGTCGGCGTCGTCATGCGTCGATCGTAAGTAAGTACGTACTCACCAGCAACCCCCGGCGGGGGCCCGCCGGGACCGCTCCCCGTCCCCCACGTGAGGCGGGGGCAGGCCGGGGGATGGGGCCGCTCGCGCTCGAGCGGCGTGCTTCCGGGCGCTACGCCGCCGTCCGCGGCACCGCCCGCCGCCGCGCGGCGCCGAGCGCGTGCCGGCGCCCGACCGCCGCCCACACGACGAGGGAGAGCGCGGAGAACGCCGCGCCGGCGGCGCAGACGCCCGGCCATCCGGCGGCGTTCCAGGCCCACGCGCCCGCGGTCGACCCGAGCGCGCCGCCGGCGAAGTAGGTGACCATGTAAACGGTGTTGAGGCGGTTCCGCTGCTCGCCCGAGAGGCCGAGCACGGTCGTCTGGTTGGAGATGTGGTTCGCCTGCACGCCGAAGTCGAGCACGACGACGCCCGCGGCGAGGCCGGCGAGGGAGTGGCCCGTCACGGCGAGGAGCCCGAACGACGCGAGCACCGCCGTCATCGCGCCGAGGTTCACGATGGGAGCGCCGTGGCGGTCCGCGAGCCGGCCGGCGATGGGCGCTGCGACGGCGCCCGCGACGCCGACGACGCCGAACAGCCCGGCGACGCCGCTGCCGTACCCGAGCGGCGGCGCCGCCAGGTGGAAGGCGAGCGTCGTCCAGAAGACGCTGAACGCGGCGAAGGCCATCGCCCCGAGGAGCGCATGGCGGCGGAGGAGCGGCTCGTCGCGGACGAGCCGCGGGAGCGAGGCGAGGAGGCGGGCCCAGGACGCTCCGGGGGTGGAGGGCGCCTGCCGCGGCAACGTGGCTCGCAGGACCGCCGCGACCACGACCATCAGCACCGCCGCCCCGACGTACGTCGCCCGCCACCCGACCCGACCGCCGACGACGCCGCTGACGGTCCGGGAGAGCAGGATGCCCACCAGGAGGCCGCTCATCACGAGCCCGACGGAGCGCCCGCGGGCGCCCTCCGGCGCCGCCGCGACGGCGAACGGCACCACGAGCTGCGGCACGATCGTGGTCGCGCCGAGGACGAAGCTCGCGGCGGCGAGCGCCGCGAGCCCCTGCGCGGCGGCAACGGCGAGGAGCGCGACGGCGACCGCCGCGGTCATGACCACGATGAGGCGGCGCCGCTCGTGGCCGTCCCCGAGCGGCACGAGCAGGAGCATGCCGACGGCGTAGCCGGTCTGCGTGGCGGTGGAGACGAGGCCAGCGGCGCGCGCGGAGACGTGCAGCTCCGCGGCGATCATCGGGAGGAGCGGCTGGCTGTAGTAGAGGTTCGCGACCGTGAGCCCCGCGGTCGCGGCGAGGAGCCAGAGCAGCCGCCGGAGCGTTCGGTCGGGATCGTGGGGGATCGCGCGGAGGGGGGAGGATGGCACGGCGCCGTAGGATAACAGCGCCGGCCACCGGCGCAGCCTCTACGCCGCCCGCTTGCCGAGCCGGATGGTGAGCTCCCGCTCGTCCACGTTCACCGAGACCTGGATGTAGCTCAGCATCGCGAGGACGAACGCGCAGCTCACGAGCACGCCGGCGATGTTGTACGCGCCGGCGTACGAGCCGGTCTGGTCGGCGATCCGGCCCGCGAGCGTCGGGCCGACGACGCCGCCGACACCCCACGCCGTGAACAGGATCCCGTAGTTCACGCCCATGTTCTTCGTGCCCCAGTAGTCGGCGGCGGTCGCGGGGAAGAGCGCGAGGCACGCGCCGTAGCTGAAGCCGACCACCGCGGCGCCCAGGACGAACCCGGCGATGGTGCTGAATCCGGAGAAGAAGAACATCACGAGCGCCTGGGTCACGCAGACGAGGGCGATGGTCACCGAGCGCCCGATGTAGTCGGAGATGATGCCGGCGATCACCCGGCCACCGGCGTTGAACACCGCGAGCAGCGCGACGAACACGAACCCGATCTGGATCGTGCCACCGGACTGCACGGCGACGATCTTCGCCATGTGCCCGATGATCATGAGGCCGGCCGTCGCGGCGCACGCGTACTGCAGCCACAGCATCCAGAACGCGGGCGTCCGCACCACGTCGCGCCACGTGAGGTCGACCCCGGCGCGCGACGCGGCCGAGGCGACCTTCTTCGGGACGACGTGACCGGCGGGCGGGTTCCGGATGAGCTGCGAGAACGCGGTCGCGACGACGAGGAAGGCGACGCCGAGGATGCGGAACGCGGTGGAGACGCCGAGCGTCGCGAGGAGGTGCTTCGACAGCGGCGCGATGTAGACCGGCGCGATGCCGAACCCGGCGACCACGAGGCCGGTGATGAGCCCCTTCTTCTCGGGCGGGAACCACTTCACCGCCGCGGGCGTCGCGGCCGCGTAGCCGAGGCCGAAGCCCGTCCCTGCGAGGAGGCCGAACCCGGCGACCGCCGGCCAGTGCAGGGCGGGCGTCGCGAAGCTCGCCACGCACAGCCCGAGCCCGGTGAGCACGCCGCCCATCGTCGCGACGAGCCGCGGCCCGAGCCGATCCTGCAGCCGCCCGGCGGGCACCATCATCGCGGCGAAGCATGCGATGGCGATGGTGTACGGGAGCGTCGCCTCCGTCTTCGTCCACCCGAAGCCGCCGCGCGCGACGGGCTCCGCGAGCTGCTTCGCGAAGATGCTCCATGCGTACAGGATCCCGAGCGCGAGGTTCAGCCCCATCCCCGCGAGCGTCACCAGCCAGCCGCGACGGTTCATCTCGTCCTCCCCCGTGATCCGCTCGCGCCAGCCTCCACCGCCGGCGCGTTCGTCGTGCGTCCACGACGTTTGCGAGCGATTGCCCGCGATTGACGCAGAAAATCACCGGAAACCGGCCGAGTCACGCGCAATGAATGCAGTACCGTATTTGCGCGATGGCCAGCGCTGGCGGTGCGGCAGCGAGTCATGTGCAATGAATGCGGACCGGAATTTGCGCGATCCATCACGGTCCGTGACATGACGACTGACCGGGATCCAGGCCATCCCCCGAAGGCGCGCGGCGGGATGTGCCCGGCGGGCGCGTCGCGGGTGGAGAGGCCCGTCACCCTCGGCGGGCGCGGCGCCAGGTCGCGCGCCCGCGGATGAGGTACCCTCGCCTCGAGAAGCAGCCGAGCGGCCCGCGAGGGTGGAGGAATGGACGCCATGATGAAGAACCGTGTGGTCCTCGTGACCGGCGCGAGCCGCGGCATCGGAGCCGCGACCGCGAAGCTGCTCGCCCGTCACGGCGCCGCCGTCGCGGTGAACTACTTCCAGAGCGAGGCCCCGGCGCGCGCGCTGGTGGAGGAGCTCCGGCGCGAGGACCGCCGGGCGGTCGCGGTCAAGGCGGACGTCCGCGACCCGGCGCAGGTGCAGGCGATGGTCGCCGAGGCGACCGCCGCGCTCGGCCCGATCGACACGCTCGTCGTGAACGCGTCCATCGGGTTCCCGATCCGGCCGTTCGTCGAGTACGAGTGGGCGGACTTCCAGGCGAAGCTCGTCGGCGAGCTCGGCGCGGCGTTCCACTGCTGCAAGGCGGTCGTCCCGGCGATGATCGCGCGGCGGTCGGGCTGCATCGTCGCCATCTCGAGCGGCCTCTCGCGCCGGCCCGGCCCCGGGTTCTGCGCGCACAGCACCGCGAAGTCGGGGCTCGATGCCCTCGTCCGCGCGCTCGCGCTGGAGCTCGGGCCCTCGGGCATCCGCGTGAACGCGGTCGCGCCGGGTCTCACCGAGACGGACGCGACGGCGCACCAGCCCGCGGCGCAGAAGGAGATGATGGCCCGCATGACGCCGCTCGGCCGCAACGGGCTGCCCGACGACGTCGCCGGCGCCGTGCTGATGGTGGCCTCCGACGCCGGGAAGTTCCTCACCGGCGTCTACGTCCCGGTGAGCGGCGGGACGCTCATGCCGTAGCGCGCGGGGCGCGGGCTCGGGAAGAGGGAGCGCGCGCTCGCGCGCCAGTACCTCGACGACCTCGACGCGTTCGAGGCGAAGCTGGCGCAGGCGGGCCGCCGAGGCGGCCCGGGGGCTACAGGGACTTCAGGTCGATCGAGAACCGGTACCGGACGTCGCCCTTCACCATCCGGTCGTACGCCTCGTTGATCTTCTGGATCGGGATCACCTCGACGTCCGCGGTGATGCCGTGCTTGCCGCAGTGGTCCAGCATCTCCTGCGTCTCGGCGATGCCGCCGATGAGCGATCCCGCGAGCGTCTTTCGGCCGCTGATGAGCGAGAACGCGTGGACCGGCACGGGAGCCGGCGGCACGCCGACGACCACCATCGCGCCGTCCACGCGGAGCATGCCGAGGTACGCGTCGTAGTCGTGCGGCGCGGAGATGGTGTCGATGATCAGGTCGAACCGGCCGGCGAGCTTCTTGAAGGTCGCGGGGTCCGAGGTGAGGGCGAACCCGTGCGCCCCGAGCCGCCGCGCGTCGGTCTCCTTGCTGCGCGAGGTGGAGAGCATCGTGACCTCGGCGCCCATCGACGCCGCGAGCTTCACGGCCATGTGGCCGAGGCCGCCGAGCCCCACCACGCCCACGCGGTCCCCGCGCTCCGTCTTCCAGTGCCGGAGCGGGGAGTAGGTGGTGATGCCCGCGCAGAGGAGGGGCGCCGCGCCCGCGAGGTCGAGCCCGGGCGGGATGCGGAGCGTGAACCGCTCGTCCACGACGATGCGCGACGAGTACCCGCCGTACGTCGGCGTCTTCCGGTCCATCTCCGTGCCGTTGTAGGTGAAGGCGGCGCCCTTCTCGCAGAACTGCTCGAGATCGTGGCGGCACGGGTCGCAGGTCCGGCACGAGTCGACCATGCAGCCCACGCCCGCGACGTCGCCCGCGCGGAGCCTGGTCACGTCCGCGCCGACGCGCGACACCCGGCCCACGATCTCGTGGCCCGGGACCATGGGGAAGAGCGCTCCGCCCCACTCGTCGCGCGCCTGGTGCACGTCGGAGTGGCACACGCCGCAGAACGCGATCTCGATCTCGACGTCCTTCGGGCCCGGCTCGCGGCGGGGGATCTGGTACGGCGCGAGGGGCGACTTCGGGGACTGCGTGGCCCACGCCTTGACGGTCGGCATGCGGGACTCCTGATCGAAAAATGGAGCCCGACGTGTAGCGCAGGAACGCTGCGTCCGCATGCGGAACTGCGAGGTCCGCCTGGCGGGTCGCCCGCGGTGCGCTACCAGTGCTGCGGGCCGGACGGCGCGCCCGAGACGACCTCCTCGATCACGTCCACCGCCACGGGCTTCGCGAGGTGCCGGCTGAAGCCCGCCTCGGCCGCCCGCCGCCGGTCCTCCGGCAGCGCATACCCGGTCACGGCGACGAGATAGGTGCCGGAGAGGGAAGGATCCGCCCGGATCGCCCGCGCGACCGCGTAGCCGTCCATCTCGGGCAACCCGATGTCGCACAGCACGACGTCCGGCAGGAACGCGCGCGCCTTCTCGAGGCCCGTCCGGCCGTCGTGGGCGACCTCGACCTCGTAGTTCCACATGAGGAGCATCTCCCGGAGCGTCTCGGCCGTGTCCGGGTTGTCCTCGACCACGAGCACGCGCCGCCCGGCGGCGTGCGCACGCGGCCAGCCACCGCCGGTGCGGGGTGGAGGGTACGGACGTCGCTCGAGCTCTTCGCCGGGATCCATGGGCGGGCGGTCGGTCGTCGTGCCGGGGACACGCCGGTAAAGCACTTTCGTAACCAAGTTACACCAGCCGAGGCCTCGCGCGAGGTTCGCCCAGGCGAGCGCCCCAACGCAAGCCTCGGTGACTGCCGAGTCGGGTCGAGTTACGGTGGACCCATGAGGACCGTCCGCGCCACGAGGTACGTGACCCCGCTCCGGGAGGGCGGGTCGCTGCCCGCCATCGTGGAGGCGGACGACTCGGGCCTCTACGTGGTCAAGTTCCGGGGCGCCGGCCAGGGCCTGAAGGCGCTCGTGGCGGAGATCGTCGCGGGCGAGCTCGCGCGCGCGGCCGGCTTGCTCGTCCCGGAGATCGTGCGGCTCGAGGTGGACGCCGCGCTCGGGCGAAACGAGCCGGACGGCGAGATCCGCGAGCTCCTGAGGGCGAGCGTCGGCCAGAACGTCGGCCTCGACTACCTCCCGGGGAGCGTCACGTTCGACCCGGTGGCCGGCCCGCGGCCCGAGCCGGACGACGCGTCGGACATCGTCCTCTTCGACGTGCTCGTCTCGAACATGGACCGGAGCGTCCGCAACTCGAACCTCCTCACCTGGCATCGCCGGCTCTGGCTCATCGATCACGGCGCCGCGCTCTACTTCCATCACGCATGGGAGCGCGCGGACGGCACCGCCGAGCGGCCGTTCCCGGCGGTGAAGGAGCACGTCCTGCTGCCGTGGGCCACCGCGCTCGCGCCCGCTGCGGCGCGGCTGCGGACCCGTCTCGAAGGTGGCGCCGTCGCGCGCGCGGTCGGCGAGGTTCCCGACGCCTGGCTCGGCGGCGAACCGCGCTTCGGCACGCTCGCGGAGCACCGCGCCGCCTACGTCGACCACCTCGAGCGGAGGCTCGCGGCACTCGGGACCCTGGCGAAGGAGGCGGATCGTGTCCGCGCCGAGCTCGTTTGACTACGCGGTGGTGCGCGTCGTCCCCCGCGTCGAGCGCGAGGAGTTCGTGAACGCCGGCGTCATCCTGTTCTGCCTGGAGCGCGACTTCCTCGGCGCCCGGATCGCGCTCGACCGCGAGCGGGTCCGCGCGATCTTCCCCGGCGCCGACCTCGACACCATCGAGGAGCACCTCCGGTCGATCCCGCTGATCTGCGCCGGCGGGGAGGGGAGCGGGCCCATCGGCCGGCTCTCCGCGCGGGAGCGGTTCCACTGGCTCGTCGCGCCGCGGAGCACGATCGTCCAGGTGTCGCCGGTGCACGCCGGCCTCTGCGACGATCCGGAGCGCGCCCTCGAGCACCTCGTCGATCGCATGGTACGGCTCCCCGCGGAGCGCTGACGCTACGAGAGCAGCCCCGCGTCGCCGGCGAGCCTCGACAGCCGCTCCTTCAGCCGCTCGAATCGCTTCGTGAGCGTCGCCGCGGTGACCGGTCCGCCCTGATCCAGGGACAGCACCTCCGCGACGTCCGCCCACGAGAGGCCCTGGTCGACGCGGAGCACGAGGAGGATCTGGTCCTCGAGCGAGAGCGCCTCGCGGAGCCGGTCGAGCGCGCTGCGCTGCTGCTCGACGCGCACGCCGGAGCCGGTGGAGAGGCTCGCCGCGAGCGCGGACGCCTCGCCGGTCTCGAACGCTCGTCCGCGCCGCCGCCACGCCTCGCTCCGCACGTTCAGCGCGGCGTTCGCCGCGATGCGGAGCGCCCACGTCCGGAACGACGCGCGGCCCTGGTAGGTCCCGATCGAGCGCCAGAGGTGCTCGGCGAACACCGAGAACGCCTCCTCGGCGTCCGCGTCGTTGCGCAGCGACGCGCGCAGGAACCGCAGGATCTCGCCGTGGTACCCGCGGATCGCCTCCGTCGCCGCGCCGCGGAGATCCCCGGTCGCGAGCAGCGCATGGATGCGGTCGTCGGGCGTCACGCGCGGATTCTAGGGACGCGCGCCGTCCCGCGCGGGGCCAGGCCCCGTCAGGTCACCGCGGCGCGCCGGCGCTCCGCCCGGACGGCGAGCACCCCGAGGACCGCCGCGACGACCGGCGAGAGGACCGTGACGGCAAGGATCGCGAGCAGGACCACCGCGCCGCCGAAGAAGGCGAACGCCGCGGCCGCCAGCGTCGCGACGAGGACGACCGCCAGATCCTTCACCCAGGTGCGAGGGATCGGGGTCGCGAGTGTGGTCTCGGCCGGGTACTGCAGCGCATCGAATTCGGACGCCATCACGGACCTCCGCGGTGCGACCGTCGCGGCGACGGCCGCTTCGATACGTTCGGATACTCCGTCGCGAAGGCTGGCGCGATGCGGCGTTCTGTCTGGATTAGCAAGTCAATCCGAGGTGTTGCGGGCTAGTGCTAGACGACGATCAAGAGCAACCCGAACGCACGGTCGAGAAAAGGTGAGCGTTCCGCGGCTTCATCGACCGGAACCGTCTACGTTGACCGGAGAAGTCGATGTCGTGCGTCGGGGGCAGCCCATCAAACAGACGCCCGCCACAGGCTTCAGCCGCGAAGTCGAAGGGCATCGGCGCCGCGATCACAGATCGAAGCAGTCGACGAACATCACCTCGTCGCGCCGCGAGCGGATCCGCTCGAGCAGCGCGTCCGGCGGCCGCTCGCCCACGTCGATCGCGCAGCTCGCCGCCTGGGCCTGCTCGAAGATCGTGTTGCGGACCTCCTCCACGTTGATGCCGGCCTCGCGGATGATTCCGAGCACGTTCGCGAGGACTCCCACGCGGTCGAAGTGGCGCACGACGAGGCGGGCGCGGGCGGGCGTCTTCCGCGCGACGTTCACGCAGTTCGGCACCTCGCCGCTCCGCACGAACGCCTCGACGATCCGCACCGTCTCGCGCGCGATCGCGTCCTGCGCCTGCGCCGTGGAGGCGCCGATGTGGTGGGTGCCGTAGACGTCCGGGAGCTGCGCGAGCTCGCTCTGGAACTCCGCCTGGCCCTTGGCCGGCTCGCCTGCGAACACGTCGGTGGCGACCCGCAGGCGCCCGGCCCGGACGAGCTCGAGGAGCGCCGCCTGGTCGACCAGCTCGGCGCGCGCGGTGTTGACGAGCGCCGCGTTCGGCTTCATCGCGAGGAGGACCTCGCGCGACACGACGCCCCGCGTCTCCCTGGAGAGCGGGAGATGCAGCGAGAGCACGTCGCTCGCCCGCGCGGCGGAGAGGAGATCGGGGGCGCGCTCGATGCCGAGCGCCTTCGCGCCCTCGGCGGTGAGGGAGCGCGACCACGCGAGCACCCGCATGCCGAGGGCGAGCGCCCGCGTGGCGACCTCGCGCCCGATGGCGCCGAGGCCGGCCACGCCGAGCGTGCGTCCGTACAGGCCTGCGGCCTCGGAGAACCGCTTCTTGTCCCAGCGCCCGGCGCGGAGCGCCGCCACGTTGTCCGGGATCCGGCGATCGAGGGCGATGACGAGCCCGATGGCGAGCTCCGCGACGGCGATCGAGTTCTGGCCGGGGCAGTTCGCGACGTAGACGCCCTTCTGCGACGCCGCGGCGACATCGATGGTGTTCACGCCCGCGCCGGCGCGGATGACGAGGGACAGCGCCGCCGCGCGGTCGAACACGTCTGCGGAGACCTCCTTCGAGCGGACCACCAGGATCGACGCGTCCGCCGCCGCGGCGGGGAGGTCGCCCGCGGAGACGTCGGCGCGGTGCTCCACCTCGAGCCCGAGCGCGGCGAGGTCGGAGAGCCGGTCCTTCGGGAAGGCGTCTGCGACGAGGATCTTCACGGTGGCCTCCGCTGCGGATCGGCGGCCCGCACCGCTCGCGACGGCGCTACCGCCGGGTCGAGGTCGAGCGTCTTACCGCCGGGGGAGGGAAGCACAAGGGCGCACCGGGGGGACCCCCGCAGGGCCGGCCGGCCGCCGTTCACGTCGCGGCGCCGAGCCGAGGCGGCGGGAGCGCCGGCCGCGGGCCGCCGGCGTCCCATCGCCGCGCGGCCTCCAGCCACGCCTGCACCGCGGGCCGCAGCCGCGTGAGGTCCACGAGGCCGAGGTCGCCCGCCGCCTCGAGCTTCGCGAGCCCGGCCCCGAGCAGCTTCACCATCCCCGCCGGGCGGCCGTGCACGAGCCCCTTGTGGAACCCCGCGGCGATCTGGATGAGGCCCTGGAGCAGGAGCCGCACCCGGCCGGCCTCGCCGCGCCAGGCGTCCTCCCAGACCTCGTGCGCCTCGAACCACCGGGCCTCGTCGAAGCGTCGGCAGCCCTCCGCGAGCGCCTGGAGCGTCGCGGCGGACGGTGCGGCGGACGGCTTCCCCACCCCGGGGATGTAGCCGGCGCGCCGGCGCGTGGTCACGCGCTCTGGAACCGGATCGGCAGGACGACCCAGATCGACACCGGCCGGCCCTGCGCGTCGGATCCGGCGATCCACCGGCAGGAATGGACCGCCTGCACGATCGCGTTCCGGATCCGGACGTCCGGGACGTCCCCGAGCACCTCGATCCGCTCGACCGCGCCGCTCGGCAGGACCGCGAAGCGCACCACGTACGGGCCCGAGGTGAAGCCGGCGAGCTCTCGCGGCAGCCGGACCGATCGCGCGACGCAGCCGGCGGTCTCCTCGACGGGCTTGCGGAACCCGGCCGTCGCCCACAGCGGCGCGTCCTCGACCTCGTCCGCGCGCTTCGCCGTGGTCGCCGCCGTCGCCGCGGCGACGCTCGCGCCGCCGCCCCACGCGCCGCCCCCCTCGCCTCCGACGACGCCGCCGATGACGCCCTCGTCCACGGCGGCGGCGTTCGCCGGCGCCGCGCCGGGATCGCCCCAGTCCTCCACCGGCTCGCCGGGATCCGGCGGCTTCATCGCGACCTGGACCTCGCGCGGCTGGAGGAGCGCCGTCGGCGGCGGCGGGCGCACCCCGCGTGGCCGGCCCGGCCCCGGGGGCGTCGCCGTCGCGGGCCGGCGCGGCGCGGGCGCCGCGGGCAGCCCGGGCGCGCGCGGCGGACCGGGAGCGCGCGGGAAGGCCGCGGCGAGCTTCACCTCGACCATCGGGAGCTCGGGCGGTGTGGGCTCGGTGAGCGCGGCGGCCGCGGCGGCGACGCAGCCGGCCCCCACGACCTCGAGGGCCGCCGCGACGACGGCCCAGGCCGCGCGCCGTCCCGCCCGCTGCGCGAGATCGCGGCGCTGCACGGCGGAGAACACAGGCGCCGCCGGCGCGGGTGCGGGCGCCGGGTCGGCCGGGAGCGGCAGCGCCACCTCCTCTCCCGGCGCCCCGGCGACGCGGCCGAACAGGCGCCGCGCGCGCTCCGGGTCCCGGACCTCGGCAGCGTCGGGCGCGGGGTCCGGGGGCAGCGGGATGGCGTCCTCTCCATCGCTCCCTGCGACGCGACCGAAGAGCCGTCGCGCACGGTCGGGATCGCGGATCTCGGGCGACGGCGGGGGAAGAGGGTTCAGGCTGTCGGCGGGATCGACCTTCAGGATCGTGTCGAACATCGGCGTCCTCTCGTCCGCGGCGCGGCCGCGCTTCCCGCGCCGCCCGGGCTACCGCTCGGAGGTCCACCTGTCCGTATGGATTACGCCCGGCCGCCGCGGTCGTCCGGCGGTACGTTGTCGCTGCGTGAAAGAGGGAACGCCGCGGGGCTTGCGCCGCGAGGCACGCGCCCGGCGGCGCACCACTCCGCAGGAGCACGCGCCCGATGCGCACGCCAAAAGAGGTCGCGGAGCGCGCCGTCACCGCTGCGGGTGCGCGATGGCGCTGCAGGCGCGTGGCAGCCGCACCGCGCCCGGGAGCTCCTCACGTCCCGACGCGGCCGAGCGGCTCGCGCGCGGGGTGCGGGGCGTACAGGATGATCTCGAGGACGGGATCGAGCTGGTACACCACGGCGTGAGGCTCGAGCTCGAGCGCCGCGAGGTCGCGGGCCATCCCGTGCTCGGAGCCGAGGTCCAGCCTCGCGGCGTGGCGCCGGAGCGTCTGCGCGTGCTGCCGGCTGTTCATCTCCACGGGCGCGCAGAGGAGCCGCCCGTCCTTCATCGAGTAGAGCTTCACGTGCGAGCGCCCGGTGCCGTAGAGCTTCAGGTACTCGCCGTCGAGCGTGAGGATCCGCCGTCCCGCGTCGGAGACGGAGCACGTGAACCGGTCCTGGGATCGCGTGAACGTCACGTCGGCGATGAACTTCGGGTACCCGTACACCTCGACGCCGCCGGCGCGCGCCGGCTCGGTCGTGACCGGGAGGTGGAGCACGTAGCCGTGCAGCGCGTGGCGGAGCAGCTGCCCCGCCGCGTGGAGGAGGGGTAGCGGCCGCCGGCCGAACGCGACCATCGCCGAGACGATCACCTCGGCGTACGGTCCGATGTCCGTCCGGCGGTGCTCGAGCGCCGCGACGTTCACGAGGCAGCGCCCGGGCCGGAGCTCGACCGGGTGGAGGTCAGGGTCTGGCACGAGCGGCGCCACCTTGGCGGTCGACGCCGTGAACGCGGCCACCATCGCGGTCGAGTCGTAGTAGAAGATGGGCAGCGGACCGGTGAAGCCGCCCGCCGTGATCTGCGTCTGCTTCACTCCCTGGAAGAAAGCCGTCATCGTCGTCCTCCTTCCCCGGGCGGTCGCCTCGCGCCTCGGAGCGGACGCACCCGGACGGACACGATGATCCGCCTTTCCGGCCCGCGTGGACGTTCGCCACGGCGGGGCGGCTAGGACGGGGGGACGTCCTGAAGGGGCGGCGCAGGAGGGGCCGGCGAGGTGCCGGCCGGCGACGCCCTGCGTCGGGGCCGCGGGCGTGCTTCAATCCCACGCATGCGCGCGCGCCTGAAGGCCCTCCGGAGCGACGAGATCCACGACCTCGCGCGGTGGGTGCCCCCGCTGCCCGACGAGTTCGCCGTGCCGCTCGTGCTCGAGGTCGGGCCGCTCGGCCTGCGGGGTCGCGAGCGGTTCGATCTGCTCGTCGTCACGCCGCGGTGGCTGCTCGCCCGCCACGGACCGCGCGGCGCGGTGCTCGGACGCGGGCTGCTCGTCGTGTTCGAGTGGAGCCTCGAGCGGATCCGGAGCTTCCTGGCCCGCGAGGTGGAGCGGTGCACCGGGCCGACCTGGCCCGACGTCGCGCGGAAGGTGGCGCGCATCGCGGAGTGGGAGGGGGAGGGGGACAACGTCGTCGGGCTGCGGTAGCCGCCGGCGCCATTCGCTGTCCGTGTACGACATGTCGGGTTGAGCGCGCACCCTCGTCGCGACGACGATGGGCCGTTCCGGGAGGGAACGCCATGATCGATCGCCGCGCCGTCCTCGCCGTCGTGCTCCTCCTCGCCGGCTGCGCGCCGGGGTCGACGCCGCTCGTCCACCAGGGCTACCAGGGAAAGCCGCCGCTCGGCGCCGCGATCCCCGAGGCCGACATGCCGCTCGGGAGCTGGGCGTGGATCCCGTTCGACGACGCCTTCTGCGGCGACGGCTCGACGACCGGCCTCGCCGTGAACCGCGGCAGCGGCCCCGACCTCGTCGTCTTCTTCGACGGCGGCGGCGCGTGCTGGGACTACACGACCTGCGCCGCCGGGACGGCGGTGGACAGGTCCTACGGGCCCTCGGAGTTCGAGGTCGAGCGCGCGGACTACATCCCGAGCTCGTTCACGGACCGCTCGCACCTGCCGCCCGCGCTGGCGGACGCCACGGTCGTGTTCGTCCCGTACTGCACCGGCGACGTGCACGGCGGCGACGCGGTGAAGACGTACGGCAACGCGCTCGTCTCCGAGACCTGGCACCACGTCGGCCACGCGAACGTCATGGCGTTCCTCGCGCGGCTCGGGCCCACGTTCCCGAGCCCGCGGAAGCTCGTGGTCGCCGGGTCCTCGGCGGGCGGCTTCGGCGCGCTCGTGAACTACGAGGCGCTCCGCTGGTACTGGCCGGACGCGAGCGGCTACCTCGTCGACGACTCCGGGCCGGCCCTCGTCGGCGGCGACGTCCCGTCCGACTTCCGCGCCGCCTGGTACGCGTCCTGGGCGCTCGCGGAGGCGCTCGACCCCGTGTGCCGCGACTGCCGCACCGATCTGTCCGCGGCGTTCACGGCGATCGCGAAGAACCACCCGGCAGACCGGATCGCCTTCCTCTCGCACGCGCAGGACCCGGTGATGAGCGCGTTCATGCTGGACCTGCCGGCGGGGTTCGAGGCCGCACTCCGCCGGCTCGACGCGGACGTCCTCGAACCGCTCGCGCGCGCCCGCGTCTTCTACGACCACGACGGCACGACCGACGCCCACATGCTGCTCACGCCGCTCGCGCCCTACGCGGGCGACTACGTGGCGTCGCACGTCGAGGGCGGGACGAACCTCGAGGCCTGGCTCGAGGAGATGGTCTCCGACGATCCGGCGTGGGCCTCCGTGCTGCCGCCCTAGTCCCGCGGTGGCCGGGCCCTCGCCCGCGCGTTCGTGCGGCGGGCCGTGAGTGGACCGCCATCCGGTCGCCCCGGCCGGTCGCGCCTGACGGCGGCCGCCCTCACCTTGTGCGGGTGCGCCCCGCGTGGGCGCCGAGGAGGGCACACATGGAACGCATGGCCATGGCAGGACGGGGCTGGACGCTCGGCGTCTCCGCTGCCGCGCTGCTGATCGCGGCGGGTTGCCAGAAGCAGGGCGGGACCCAGGGCGGCAGCGCGCAGAAGCAGGGCGGCGATCAGCAGGCGACCGCGAGCCAGTCGAGTCAGCAGGCCGAGCAGTCCAGCAAGCAGGCCGCGGACGCAGACAAGAAGGCCGCCGACGCGCAGGGGAAGATGGCGAGCGACCAGAAGGATGTCCGCGAGGCGCAGCAGCAGCTCACCGAGACGCAGCAGAAGGCCCAGCAGGACCAGTCCAAGGCGCAGCAGTCCGAGCAGCAGGCGAGCCAGGCTTCGCAGCAGGCACAGCAGCAGACGGCGAGCGCGCAGCAGGCGACGCAGCCGCAGTCGGGGCAGGACACGCAGCAGCCGGCGGGCGCGCAGCAGTCGGCGCAGGCCTCGTCGCAGCAGAAGGACGTGAGCGGGCAGATCGTCAGCGCGAGCGCTCAGGAGATCGTGCTGCGGCAGGGAGGCGGCGGGCCCGACCTCCGGCTCACCGTGGGCCCGCAGACGTCCGTCATGGTCGGCGGTCAGCAGGGCTCGGTGTCGGATCTGAAGGAGGGGACGCAGGTCCGCGCGTCGTACAGCGGCTCCGCCGACAGGCCGCAGGCGATCCGGATCGAGGCGCAGGGCGCCAGCAGCGGGAAGCAGCAGTAGGCGGAAGCCCACGGCCTCGGGGCTCGGCTTCAGCCGTGGCTTGGCCTCGGGCTCCGCCTCGGGCCTGGGCGTCGGGGGCTCGAGGCAGGACCCGCGCCTTCCCTTCTCCCTCTCCCCCCGCGCGAGCGGGGGGAGAGGGCGGGGCTTGCGCGGGGACGATCACGGGCTGTAGACGTGCGCGACGTAGTCCTCGAGCGTGCGGGCGGTGATGAAGCGCGGCCCGATGCTCTGGAGAGACGCCTTCACCTGCCGCAGCCACGCGCGCGGGACCCCTGCCGCGTCCCGGTCGTAGAACAGCGGCACGACCTCGCGCTCGAGCAGGTCGTAGAGCGCGGCCGCGTCGCGCGCGTCCTGGGCGGCCTCGTCCGGTCCGGGCTCGCTCCGGATCGCCCAGCCGTTCCGGCCATCGAACGCCTCGCACCACCAGCCGTCGAGCACGCTCAGGTCGAGGCCCCCGTTCAGCGCGGCCTTCATCCCGCTCGTCCCGCTCGCCTCCTGTGGCGGTCGCGGGAGGTTCACCCAGACGTCGCAGCCCGCCACCAGCTTGCGCGCCATCTCCATGTCGTGGTCCTCGAGGTACACGACGCGCTCGGCCACGTTCGGCTCGCCCTTGAGCTCGAAGATGCGCTGCACGATGGCCTTCGCGCCCTCGTCGCGCGGGTGGGCCTTGCCGGCCATGACCACCTGCATCGGGTGCGGCCCGGCGAGCAGCGCGAGCGCGCGCGCCGGGTCGGCGACGAGCAGGTGGAGGCGCTTGTACGAGGCGACGCGCCGGGCGAAGCCGACGGTGAGGACGGCCGGATCGAACGCGCGGTCGGCCCGCTCGACGTACGCGATGGGCTCGCCGCGCGCGAGGCGATCCGAGATCGACCGGGCGCGCGCGAACGCGACGAGGTCCGCGCGGAGCCGGCAGCGCACCGCCCAGAGCTCCTCGTCGGGGAGCTCCTCGACGCCGGCCCAGCGCGCCGGATCCTCGGGGTGGGCGGTCCACTCGGGGCCGAGGTGTCGCGCGAGCAGCGCGCGCATCGGCTCGGCCATCCACGTGGGCAGGTGCACGCCGTTCGTGACCGCGGCGATGGGCACCTCCGCCGCGGGCAGGCCCGGCCAGTGCCGCGCCCACAGCTCGCGCGAGACCTCCGCGTGGCGGCGGCTCACGCCGTTCGCCGCCCGCGAGGTCCGGAGCGCGAGGTCGGTCATCCCGAACGGTGCGTCGTCGCTGGTGCCGGGCGGCCGCCCGAGGGCGAGGGCCGCGGCCGGCTCGATCCCGAGCGTCCGGAGCCACGGACCGAGCACGGAGACGACGTCGGCGGGCGCGTACGTCTCGTTCCCCGCGGCGACCGGCGTGTGCGTCGTGAAGACGATCCGGCGCCGCACCTCCCCCACGGCGCGCTCGAGCGTCTCGCCGCGGGCGAGCGCGTCCCGGGCGAGCTCGAGCGCGGCGAGGGCTGGGTGGCCCTCGTTCAGATGGAAGACGCCGGGGCGGATCCCGAGCGCCGCGAGCGCGCGCACCGCTCCGACTCCGAGGAGCGCGTACTGCATGAGGCGGTACTCGCGGTCGCCCACGTAGAGCTGCGACGTCACGAACCGGTCGATGGGCGCGTTCTCCGGGACGTCGCTGTCGAGGAGGTAGAGCGGGACCGCGCCGACCTGCGCGCGCCAGACCGCGGCGTGGACGGCGTGGCCCCGGAGCGGCACCTCGATCGCGACCGGCGCGCCGGCCGCGTCCACCGCGCGCTCGAGGGGGAGCTGCTGCGGCGGCACCACCGTCCAGTACTCGTGCTGGAGGCCGGAGGGATCGAGCCGCTGGTGGAAGTAGCCGCGGCGATACAGGAGCCCGACCGCGACGAGCGGGACGGCGCGGTCCGACGCCTCCTTCAGGAGATCGCCGGCGAGCACGCCGAGGCCGCCCGAGTAGATCGGGAGCGAGGCGTGGATCGCGTACTCGGCGCAGAGGAACGCGACGGGCGCGTCGCGCGTCCCCGCGGGCGTCGCGCGCGCCGGCGCGGCGCGGGCGGCGTCGAGCGCGTCGGCGAGCCGGTCCATGGCGGCGCGCAGCGCGGGATCCGCGGCGGCGCGCGCGAGCGCCGCAGGCGCCGCGAGGCGGAGCAGCCGCACCGGGTTCCGGCCGCAGGCGTCCCAGAGCTCCGGGTCGACGGAGCGCCAGAGCGCCTCTCCCTCCGGGCGCCAGCTCCACCCGTAGTCGAACGCGATGTCCGCGAGCCGCCGGATGGGGGCGGGGAGCTGATCGGCGAGGACGTCCTGCGCGCGCTGCGAGGCCGCGTGATCCATGGGGGTGGGGCGGCGCGGAAGGCGCGCCGCGGCGATGGAGCGTAGGCGCCGCGCGCGCCCGGCGGCGGCGGGGCCGGTGGGTTCCTCCCATCGCGCGATCCGGCGCGGCGCAGGGCGGGGTCGGACGCCGGTCGGGTCAGGTGTGGACCACGCGGTCGTCGCGGTACACGCCGTACGCCGCCTGGTACTCCATGACGCGGGCGACCTCCGCGAGGAACGCCTCGTCGTAGCCCGCGCGGCGCAGCAGGTGGAAGCCCATCTCCATGCCGGACGTGATCCCGCCGGCCGTGATGATGCGCCCCGCGTCCACGACCCGCGCGCGGCTCGGTCTGCACGCCGGCGCGATCTTCGACAGCCGATCGAGCGGCACCATGCCCGGCGGCGTCGCCTCGACGCGGTCCGGCTCCTTGCGGCTCGTCGCAGGGAGGCCGTCGAGGAGCCCCATCTTCGCGTAGACCCACGACCCGGTGCAGACCGCGGTGAGCAGCGTCGTCTCGGGCAGCGCGCGGATGAACGCGTGCAGCCGGCGGTTGTACGTCTCCTGCCGCGTCCCGTAGCCCCCGGGGACGAGGAAGGCGTCCATCGCGGGCTCGTCCGAGAAGGCGTAGTTCGGGAGCACCGTGAACCCCGCCTGAGCCTGCACCGGCCGCATCGCGTCCGCGATCAGGAACGCGTCGAGGTCGGCGTCGAACCGGCGCGCGACCGAGAACACGCCGTACGGCGCGGCGAAGTCGACGATCTCGGCGTCCTTGAAGACGTAGATCCCGAGCCGGAACCCGGGGCGGGTCGGAGCCATGCGCGCACCTCCGCCGGATTGGATACCCGGGGACGGCGGCGGTGGCGCGCCCCCGTCAGGTTCGAGGGGTGACGGACGCGCGCCCGTCCCGTCAGCGCTCGCCGCCCGCGCGCGACTCGTCCCGCCAGCCGTCGACGGTCGCGGTGGCCGTGCCGCTCACCGGCACCGCCGGGGCCCAGGTCGCCGGGACGTCCACCGTGTTCCCGAGCACCTCGTAACGGCCACCGCCGGTCCGGACGGCGACCTTCCCCTCCACCTTGAACGCGAGGGCGAGCGCGAGGCGGCCGCCCTGGACGCGCCCGGACCCCTTCGTCAGCCGCGCGTCGACGCGGCCCCGCGCGTCCGGACCGTCGAGCGTCACGGCGCAGCGCTGGCCCGCGTCGAGGGCGAGGGCGCCGCCGTCTCCGAGCCGGGCCGCGAGCTCGCACCGGTGGCCCTCCGCCGCGAGCGCGACCACGAGGTCGCGCTGGCCCGGACCGGGCTCGAGCACCGCGTCCGCGAACACCTCCTCGTCGCGATCGAGCGCGGGTCCGGCCGAGACGCGACCTTTGCCGTGGAGGCGGTACGTGCCGTGGACGTCGGGCTCCGCAGCCCGCGCCGCGGAGTCCGACCGGACGAGGACGGGCGCTGCCGCCGCCGCGAGGGCGACCGCGAGCACGCGAGCGGCGACGTGGCGAGGGGCACGGGTCACGGCGGCCGATCATGCCACGAGGGGAGGGAGTCCGCCGTGTCCGGGCGGGGAGAGTCGGTCGTGGCCGGGGAATGCGGGGTCACGGGAACCGGTCGGCGGCGGATGCGGGCGCCAGGGCCGGGGTGACCGTCAGCCCGGGCCGCACGAGGACCGCGAAGCTCCCGTCATCGTAGACGCACGGCCAGGCCAGTCGCCGCCGCAACGCGTTGCCGCCGGGCGGAACGAGGACGGCGTCCGCCGGGTACTTCGAGAGGATGTCTCGCGGATTCGCTCGGCCGCCGTAGAAGGCCATGACGTCTTCGAACACCTGGTCGGGGTAAGCCGCCTCGTAACGGCCGTCGAGCGACACGTGGACCTCCGGGTGGAGCTTCCACGAGACGTACGCACCGGTCTCGAACGTGGTCATGAGGTTCCCGCGGAACCCGCTCGCCTTCAGGAACCGGGTTGCGCCGACGGGGTATGCGAGGGAATGGCCCGGGAGCGGCGACGGGCTGTTCGGCACTTCCAGCAGCCAGGGCGACCGCTGCGCAAGCAGCAGGATGAAGAAGAGCGCGAGCCCGGTGGCTGCGACTGCGGTCGCGCGAGCCGAGCGTCGCGTGATCAGATCGACCTGGCGCGCGAGAGGAGTTCCGACGAGGAGCGGCGGAGCGTGGCTGAACCAGACGACCGCGAACACGGGAAGCATCCGGCTCGCTCTCACTGCCAGCAGCGCAGTGACGGCGACGAGGAATGCTCCCTGCCAGACGCGCGCCCCGTCGCGCAGGCGCGCCCCCTCGCGCAACCCGTAGGCCCAGAGTGCAATCGCCAGGATGAACGCGAGTCGTTCCAGGCCCAGGCCGCTGGCGGTGACCAGCGAATCCCACTCGGGAATCCGCGTGCGAGGCAACGTGAGCGCTCTCGAGAGGTACGCGTAGTACGCGCCGCCCCAGGGGTTCGCCAGCACGAGCATCGCCTCGACGGCGATCAGCGCGACGACGTGGCGCACGGGCCGTCGCCAGACCGCTCCCTCGATCGCATGACAGCCGAGCAGGAGGGGGCCCAGCACGAAGCCGCCGTGGAGGTTCAACCACGGCACGAACAGCAGCGCGTGCGCCAGCGGCCAGCGTCTGCATCCGGCGCGGTCGCGCTCGATCATCCCGACGGTGATCGCCACGAGGAAGTACGTGTAGAGCTGCGCGCGGACGGGGCTGAACCCTCCGCCGGCGAGCAGGATCGCCACGGGGGCGGTCAAGACGAGCGTCGCCAGGTCCGCGCCGGCGCTCCGCGCGTTCCGCCCCGTCGCGATCGCGAGGCCGGCCGCGAGCCCGTACTTGAGCGCGAGGATCCCCGAGCCGCCGAGGAGCAGGGCCACTCCGAGCGCGATGAAGCCCGCCAGCCACTCGTGGTGAATGACGGACGGAAGCACCGGCGTGAAGGCGAACACGTCGGCGCGCGGGATCGCGCCCGTCCGGAGCGCCTCTCTCGCGAGCGCCATTTGGTGATAAAGGTCGGGATCGGCGACGTTCGCGGAGATCCGAGAGGCGAACATCGCGACGAGCGCGCTCGCGACGGCGATCCGCACGGCGACGTTTCGCTCCGCCCTCAAATCGCTCCTCCGACCGCCAGACGACGTGGTTGCCGGCGTTCAGCAGCGGCGTGGCACAGATGCTATCCCGCGCCGAGGAAGCCCGTGATCGGGGAAAGGCAAGCCCGCCCGGATCGCGACGGCGAACGCTTCCAGGTCCCCTCCGTCGCACCCCATCGTGGGGGCGCGCGCGGGCGGCTGCGGGCTCCGGTCGTTAATTGAATCGTCGCGTGCCCTCGCCGCTCCCCTACCAGCCGAGCCTGTTCGCCCCGCCGCGGCCGACGTTCGATCGGACGTTCACCGACGTCCGGCGGATCGCGCTCGATCCCGAATCGTGGATCGATCATGCGCCGGGCTGGGTGGAAGGGTCGGACGCGCTCTTCGAGGAGCTCCTGGCGTCGAGGCGCTGGGGCCAGCGGCGCCGCTGGATGTACGACCGCAAGGTCCTCGAGCCGCGGCTCACCGCCCCGTGGAGCGCCCAGTCGGGCGAGCCCCTCGAGCCGCCCGTGCTCGAGGAGATCCGGCGCGCGCTCTCGGCCCGCTACGGCGTCGTCCTCGACTCCGCGGGGTTCAACCTCTACCGCGACGGAGCCGACGGCGTGGCGTGGCACGGCGATCGGATCCGTCGCGAGATCCCGGACCCCATCGTGGCCCTGGTCTCCCTGGGAGAGCCGCGAAAGCTGCTCTTCCGCCCGCGCGCCGGCGGCCACTCCGTCGCGTTCCGGCTCGGGCGCGGCGATCTCCTCGTCACCGGCGGGCGGACGCAGCGGACCTGGCAGCACTGTGTGCCGAAGGTCGCGCGAGCGGGAACGCGGATCAGCGTCGCCTTCCGCCACGGCCTGGATCCCCGCGGTTACGGCGAGCCGACGGAGACGCCGGAGGGCTGACCCGACCCGCGGCGGACGGCGCGCGTCAGGTGCCCATCTCGTCCACCAGGCGCCGCACCAGCTCCGCCGCGGGGAGCGCGCGGACCCGGGCGACGCCCTGGCCCGCCCAGAGCGACAGGTAGTCCGGCTGCCCCTGCTTCGCCGCCGCCTGGCGCATCCCGCGCGTGAGCGCGTTCTGGAGCGGGTAGGGGAGGATCGCGCCGGGGCGCCCCTCCGCGGCGGCGATGAAGGCGTTCGCGAGGCCGCGGGCGGGACGACCGGAGAACGCGCGGGTCACGACCGTCGTGTCCGAACGCGCCGCGAGCAGCGCCTGCTTGTAGGCGGGGGACGCGCCGGACTCGGGGCAGGCGAGGAACGCGGTGCCGAGCTGCGCCGCCTGCGCGCCCGCGGCGAGCGCCCGCGCGACATCGCGCCCGTCCATGAGGCCCCCCGAGGCGATCACCGGGACGCGGACCTCGCGCGCGATGGCCGCGGTGAGCTCGAGCGTCGGCACGAGCGCGGCCTCGAAGGCGCCGCAGAACGTGCCGCGGTGGCCGCCGGCCTCGCCGCCCTGCGCGACGATGGCGTCGACGCCGGCGTCCGCGAGCGCCCGCGCCTCCTCCACGGTGGTCGCGGTGCCCGCGACGAGGATGCCCCGCGCCCGCACCCGGGCGAGGTCGTCCGCGGCGGGGACGCCGAAGGTGAAGCTGAACAGCGCCGGGCGCGTCTCGAGCACCGCCTCGAGCTGCTCCGGGAAGGGATCGGGTGGTACCGCCGGGAGCGCGGGCGCCGGGAGGCCCAGCCGCGCGTGCGCCTCGGCGACCACCCCGAGCGCCGCGCGCGCCTCGACCTGTGCTGACGCGGGGTAGCCGCCCGCGAAGAGGTTCAGGCCGAACGGGCGGTCGGTGAGGGCGCGGATCCGGCGGCACGCGTCGGCGATCTGCTCGGGCGAGAGGTACGCGGCGCCGACGGAGCCGAGGCCTCCCGCGCCGGACACCGCCGCCACGAGCTCGGGCGTGGACGGCCCGCCCGCCATGGGCGCGAGGAGGATGGGAAGGTCGACGCCCAGCCGCGCCGTGAGCCCGCTCCGTGCCATGAACGTCCTCCGCTGCGCTCGCGAGTGCGGCGGCGGCCCCTCTCGGAGGGCGAGCGCGGCGCGCCGCCGGTGCCGGGAGGAAGCTAGCGACGCGCCCGGGCCGCGAGCAGCGAATTCGGCGGTTGCCCGAGGCGGCGGGCCGCGAGCCGGGCGTCGACGACGTCCACGGTCGTTCGGACCTCGGCGAGCGCGTCCGGCTCGCAGAGCGCGCGCGCCTTCCCGATGCCGAGCTCGATGAGCGGAGCCAGCGCGGCCCCGGCGCCCTCCGGAAGGCCGAGGTACCCCTCCGCGAGCCGCCCCGTCGCGACGGCCAGCTGGTGGGCCGCGTCCGGCTGCATCAGCGCGAGCCCGTTCAGGAAGAGCGACTGCCGGAAGTCCGCCTCCGCGGCCACGACGAGGGCCTCGGCGCGGGCCCGGTCACCGGCGACGGGCGCGAGCACCGGACCGAGCGACTCGACGAGGAGCCTTCGGACGTCCGCGGTCGGG
Source organism: Anaeromyxobacter oryzae (assembly GCF_023169945.1). Taxonomy (GTDB): domain Bacteria; phylum Myxococcota; class Myxococcia; order Myxococcales; family Anaeromyxobacteraceae; genus Anaeromyxobacter; species Anaeromyxobacter oryzae. The sequence continues at coordinate 253,364 of NZ_AP025591.1, read as the reverse complement.
CAGAGCGCCGACTGCACCATCCAGGGACCGACCTCCGGGTCCGCCTCGACGAGGAGCAGGTCCACGGCGAGCTCGACGAACTGGTGGCAGACCTCCAGGAGCTGGGCGGGCTCGAGCCGGATCCCGCGCGCGGCGAGGAGCGGCTCGACCGCGGGCCCGATCTCCGCCGCCAGGAGCTGCGCCTTCGCGATGACGTAGCCCTCGCGGCGGCCCGCGACGACCCCGGCGACGTGGGCGGTCGCGTCGGTGCCCCAGGCCTCGTTGTGGGTCGCGAACCCGAGGGCGAACGCGCGCTCGTCGTCGGTGCGCGCGCGAGAGAGCGGCGCGAGGTTCGCCCGCGCGCTCTTCCGGTCGTGCAGGACGGCCGCGAGCGCCCGGCCTTCCCGCGTGAAGGTCGTGTTGAACAGGTCCACTGCGTTCGCGCCGTACATCCGCAGGCACAGCTCCCGCGGGCTCGCAGAGCCCGCGCTCCGGGCCGAGTGCAGCGCGATGTACGCGTGCCCGCCGGCGCTCCACGCGCAAGCGGTCGCCGGCGCGGCGCACGCGAGCGCCATCGCCAGCATGGCGTAGGCCTTCTTCCCGAACGACATGTCTTGATCCCCCGATCGACGGAATGCGATCGCCATGGTGCCTCCGGGGCAAGCGCCCGGCGCCGGCGACTCGGGTGCAGTCGAGGGACCCCATCCCCGCCGGGCCTTGCCTCGGGCGCGCGGTGCCCTCGAGGCCGTACCCCGCCGGGCGCGCGGCACCGGCGCGCGGGCTCGCGGAGGCCGCGCGGGTTAGGACCGACGCGATGAAGGTCGACCACGTCGGCATCGAGGTGCAGGACCTCTACGCGATGGAGCTCTTCTACCGGAGGGCGCTCGGGTTCGAGCCCGCGTACCGCTACGTGAGCCGGAACACGCCCGGGCTCCGGACGGTGTTCCTGCGTCGCGGCGGGGTCTCGCTCGAGCTGCTGGAGCGGCCGAGGGACGAAGCGTTCCTCGCCCGGCGAGCCGCGGCGCCCGACCACCTGTCGCTGGAGGTCGAGGACGTGGACGCGGAGCACGCCCGGCTCGCCGCGCTGGCGCTCCCCGGTGCGTCGCTCCGGCCGCCCCGGGACACCGGCGACGGCTACCGGGAGGCGGAGCTCCGGGATCCCGAGGGGAACGTCGTCGAGCTGTCCGTGCGGATCCGCCCGCCGCCGCCGATCCCCGTGCGCGGCGTGATCTTCGATCTCGACGGCACGCTGGTGGACAGCGAGGAGGTCTACTACGAGGCCGACCGGGCGGTGCTGGCGCGCCGCGGCGTGACGCTCACGCGGGAGGACAAGCGCCGGTACATCGGGCGGGGCAGCCTCGAGATGATGATCGACGTGCGCAGCCGGCACGGCCTCGCGGAGAGCGCCGCGGACCTGCTCGCGGAGAAGAACCGGGAGTACCTGGCGCTCGCCGGCGCGGGCACGCGCGTGTACCCCGAGATGAGGCGGCTCCTCGACCTCGTGCGCGCGCGCGGCGTCCCCGTGGCGGTCGCGTCGGGGTCGTCGCCGGTGGTGCTCGAGACGCTGCTCGACGCGCTCGACCTCGCGTCCGCGTTCGCGGCGGTCGTCTCGGCGGAGCAGGCCGGGCGCGGGAAGCCGGCGCCGGACGTCTTCCTCGAGGCCGCGCGCCGCCTCGGGCTGCCGCCGCAGGAGTGCCTCGTCGTCGAGGACTCGCCGTTCGGGGTGGAGGCCGCGAAGCGCGCGTTCATGTCGTGCATCGCGGTGCCGTACCTGCTCGACGCGCCGCTGCCGGACGCCTTCGTCATGGCGGATCTGCTGTTCCCGGAGGGGATGGCGGGGTTCGACGCGGCGCAGGCGTTCGCGTGGATCGAGGCGCGGCTCGCGGAGTGAGAAGCGGCCGCGCTGCGCCGCTCGTCCACTGCGGTCACGTCACGAGCAACCTCACCTTGGCGGATCGTCGCCACCAGGGCTTCGGCCCTGCTCAGGGGAAGGCGGCCGCGCCCGCCGCGGCGGTCACCGCCGCCGCGGTCGCCGCCGCCGTCGTCACGGAGCGCGTGCCCGAGTAGTAGCCGTACGCGCCGCCGCTGCTCCGAGCGCGAACCCGGTACCAGTAAGTCGTGGCTGCGGCGAGCCCCGTCTCCGTCCAGCTCGGGGCGGTGGCGCTGGCCACCTGCGCCCATGGACCGGCCGCCGACGTCGCGCGCTCGAGCGCGTAGATCGCCGCGCCGCCCGGCGGCGCGGTCCAGCTCACGGTGACCGAGGTGTCCGTCACCGCCGAGAACGTCGGCGTTCCCGGCACGCCGGGCGCGGTGACGACGCTCGCGGTGGTCGAAGGTGGACCGTCGCCGCCGGCGGTCGTGCCGCGCACGCGGTACCAGTACGTCGTGTTCGCCGCGAGCCCGGAGCTGGTGAAGGGCGGCGTCGTGTCGGCGCCGATCTGGGTCCAGGGGCCGCCCTCGGCCACCGCACGTTCGATCTCGTAACCGGTCGCGTTCGTCGCGACGGCCCACGTGACGCCCACCGACATCGCCGTGACGGACGTGAACGTGGGCGTGCCGGGCATCCCCGGGAGCGCGACGGCCGGGTCCGGCGCCGTGGTCACGGAGCCGGTCGGCGAGTACGCGCCCGCGGTCCCTGCCGCGTTCGCCGCGCGGAGCCGGTAGTGGTACGTCGAGTTCCCGGTCAGGCCGGAGTCGCCGAAGGAGGTCCCGGTGAGGTCCGTCGCGAGGATCGACCACGGGCCGAAGGGGCTCGTGCCCCGCTCGAGCTGGTAGGTCGCGGCGCCGCCCGCGGGCGGCGTCCAGCTCACCGTGAGGGCTTGCGCGGCGACCCCGCTGAACGTGGGCGCGGCCGGCGCCCCGGGCGCGGTCGTGACGCTCGCCTCCGGCGAGTACGGACCGTCACCCGCCGCGTTCGTCGCGCGGACGCGATAGACGTACGAGGCGTTCGGGGCGCGCCCCGCGTCCGTGTACGCCGTCCCCGTCCCCGAGACCACCTGCGTCCACGTCGTCGTGCCGGCGCTCGCGCGCTCGAGCCGGTAGCTCGTCGCGTTCACCGCCGGCGCCCAGGCGATGCGGACGGAGAACGCGCTGATGCTCGTGAACGTCGGCGCGCCGGGCGCGCCGGGTAGCGTCGTCTCGTCCGCCGCCGTCCTGACGGACGCCGCCGTGGATGGGAGGCCGTCGGCCCCGTCGGCGTTCGTCGCGCGGATCCGGTACCAGTAGACGGTCCCCGCCGCGAGACCCTGGTCGGACCAGCCGAGCGCGGTGACGCCGCGGGCGACGCCGACCCACGGTCCGCTCGAGCCGGCGGCGCGCTCGAGGGCGTAGCTGGCCGCGCCGCCCGCCGGCGCGGTCCACGCCAGCGACACGCTCGTCTGCGTGACGGCGGCGAAGCTCGGCGCGCCGGGCGCGCCGGGGAGCGTCGTCACCGGGGACTCGGGAGAGTACGGACCGGGGGTGCCCGCCGAGTTCGTCGCGGTGATCCGGTACGCGTACGACGTGTTGGGCGCGAGGCCGGAGCTCGTCCAGGACGTGGTGAGGAGGGAGGTCGCGACGTTCGTCCAGACCCCGTTCGCGCCCGTCGCCCGCTGCACGTTGTACCTCGCCGCGCCGGCCGCGGCCGCCCACTGCACCGTGACGGAGGTCGCCGCGATCTCCGTGAAGGACGGCGCGCCGGGCCTGTCCGCGAGCGTGATCACGGAGCGCACGCCCGAGTAGGCGCCGGCCGTGCCCGCGGCGTTCAGCGCGCGGACGCGGTACCAGTACGTCGTCCCCGCCGAGAGGCTGGACTCGGCGTGGGTGAGCGCCGGCACGACCGCGGCGGTCGTCCAGGGCCCCGCGCTCCCCGGCGCGCGCTCGAGCTCGTACGTCGTCGCGCCTCCGGCAGGCTCCGTCCAGCTCAGGGCCGCGGACGTCGTCGTCACGGAGCCGACCGAGAGCGTACCGGGGACGTTCGGGGCGGTGATCACCGGCGCGGTCGAGTACGGCCCGTCACCGCCGGTGTTCGAGCCGCGCACTCGGTACCAGTACGAGGTGTTCGCGGACAGGGACATGTCCACCCAGCTCTTCGCCGCGATGACCGCGATCTGCGTCCACGCGCCGGGGGCTCCGCCCGCGTCCGCCGCCCGCTCCAGCTTGTACGTCGTCGCCCCGGAGGCGTCCGTCCAGGCGATCGTGAGCGACGTGGCGCGCACGTTCGTGAACGTCGGCGCGCCCGGCGCAGCCGGGGCCGCGGCGGTCGTCCGGACGGAGGCGCTCGTCGAGGTCAGGCCGGCCGCGGCGGCGGCGTTGACGCCGCGGATCCGGTACCAGTACGTCGTGCCGGGCGAGAGCGTCGCGTCGACCCACGACGTCGCGGCCACCCCGTCGACCACGCGGGCCCAGGGCCCGGCGGCGGCCGTGGCCCGCTCGACGACGTAGCTCGCCGCGCCGCCCGCCGGCGCCGTCCAGGTCACCGTGACGGAGGTCGTGGTCACGTTCGAGAACGTGGGCGCTCCGGGCGCGTTCGTGAGCGTCGTGACGGTGCTCGCCGGCGAGTAGGGCCCGTACCCGCTCGCGTTGGCCCCGCGGACCCTGTACCAGTACGCGGTGTTGGCCGTGGCGGCGTCGTTGTAGTACGAGCCCGTGAGCCCCGCCGCGACGACCGTCCAGGGGCCCGACGGATCCGGCGCGCGCTCGACGTGGTACGTCGTGGCGCCCGTGATCGGCGACCACTGGATCGTGAGCGAGACGGTCGACACGCCGGAGAAGGTCGGGGCGCCCGGCGCGGTCGGCAGCGTGGTCACGGCCAGGATCGCCGACCAGCCGCTCGCGCCACCCGCGGCGTTCACCGCGCGCAGCCGGTAGTAGCACGTCGTGCCCGGCTGCAGCCCCGAGTCCGTCGCGCTCAGGGCGGTGGTGCCCGTCGCGACGGGGGACCATGGACCGTTCGCAGAGGGCGCGCGCTCCAGGTCGTACGCCGCCGCACCCTGCGCCGGCGCCGTCCAGAGGACCGTGATGGACGTGCTCGTCACGTCCGCGAACGTCGGCTTCCCCGGCACGTTCGGGAGCGTCGTGGCGCTCGCCGCGGGGGAGTACGCACCGTCGCCGCTCGCGTTCGACGCCCGGACCCGGTACCAGTAGGTCGTGTTGGCGAGGAGGGCCGTGTGCATGAAGGTCGTCCCGCTCGTGACGACGGCGACCGTGGTCCAGGGACCGGTCGCGGCCGGTGCGGTCTCGAGCGCGTAGCTCGTCGCGCCGGTCGCGGCGGGCCAGCTCACGGTCAGGGACGCCGCGTCGATCGCCGGGAACGCCGGCGAGCCCGGCGCGGGAGGGATCGTCGGGACCGACGCGGTCGCGTACGCCGTCCAGAGGCCGTCCGCGTTCGCAGCCCGCACGCGGTACCAGTACGTCGTGCCGGCGGCGAGGCCGGTGTCGGCGTACCCGAGGCCCGCGCCGGTCGTGAGGACGGTCCACGGCCCCGTGGCGCTGGTGCCGCGGCCGAGCTCGTAGCGGGTTGCGCCGCCCGCCGACGCGGTCCAGGAGACCGTCAGCGTCGAGGTCGTCACCAGCGAGAACGTCGGGGCGCCCGGCGCCCCGGGCAGGGTCGTGACGGAGGCGAACGCGGAGTACTCGCCGGTCCCGGACGCGTTCCTCGCGCGGACGCGGTACCAGTAGCGCGTGTTGGGCGCGAGGCCGGAGGCGTTCGTCCAGGTGGTCGCGGTGAGGCCGGACGCGACCTGGCTGAACGTCCCGGGCGCGCCGGCGCCGCCGTCGGGAGCCCGCTCGACCAGGTAGGTCGCGCCGCCCGCGGCGGCGGCCCAGGCGAGCGTCACGGAGCCCGCGCCGATGGCGCTGAACGTGGGCGTCCCGGGCGCGCCGGGGAGGGTGATGACCTGCGAGGTCGCGGAGTACGCGCCCGGGCCGGCCGCGCTCACCGCACGGACGCGGTACCAGTAGGTCGTCCCCGTCGAGAGCGACGCGTCGGGCGCGCTCGGCCCCGTCACGCCGGTCGCGACGCGCGTGAACGTCCCCGTCGCGGAGGTCGCCCGCTCGAGATCGTAGCTCGCGGCGCCGCCCGCGGGCGCGCTCCAGCTCGCGGTGAGGCTCGTGGCCGTGATCGCGGTGAACGTGGGTGCGCCGGGAGCGGCGGGGAGGGTCGACCCGGCCGCCGCCGGGGAGAACGCGCCGTCGCCCGTGGCGTTCGTCGCGCAGACCCGGTACCAGTAGCTCGCGTTCGCCGCGAGCCCGGTGACGGTGTGGCTGGCCGCCGTGAGGCCCGCCGCCACGAGCGTCCACGGGCCCGCCGCGCTCGCCGCCTGCTCGAGCCGGTACCCCGTCGCTCCGGCCACCGCCGTCCAGCTCACGGCGAGGGACGCGTCGCTCACCGTGGCGACGACGGGCGCGCCCGGCGCGGCCGGGCGCGTGAGCACGGACGCCGCGGCCGAGTACGTGCCCGGGACGCCACCCGCGCCGTACGCGCGGACGCGATACCAGTACGTCGTCGCCGCGCCGAGGCCCGTGTCGATCGCGCTCGTCGCCCCGATCCCCGCCGCGATCGCCGCGAAGGGACCCGAGGCGGCTGGGCCGCGCTCGAGATCGTAGCCGCTCGCGCCGCCCGCCGGCGCCGTCCAGCTCACCGTCACGCTCGTCGCGTCGATCGCTGCGAAGGTCGGCGTCCCGGGGGCGTCCGCGAGCGTCGTCGCGGTCGCCTGGGCAGACGCCGGGCCGCTGCCCGTCGCGTTCTCGCCGCGGACGCGGTACGCGTAGGTCGCGTTCGGCGCGAGGCCGGCGTCGACGTGGGTCGTCGCCGTCACGCCGGACGCGATCGCCGTCCACGATCCCGCGGGCGCGAGGCGCTCGATGAGGTAGCGCGGGGCGCCACCCTCCGGCGCGTTCCAGTTCAGCGTCACGCTCGTCGCCGTCACGCCCGTGAGGCTCGGGGCCCCCGGCGCGCCGGGGAGCGTGGTCACGCTGGTCGCCGAGCCGAACGTCCCGGCGCCGGCGCCGTTCAGGCCGCGGACCCGGTACCAGTGAGGTGTGTTCGGCGACAGCCCGCCGTCGTCGAAGGAGGTCGCGGCGCCCGCGAACACGACCTGGAACGCGCCGGGCGCGCCGCCCGCGTCGCCGGCGCGCTCCAGCTCGTGGCTCGTCGCGTCGGGGGCCGCCGTCCAGTCGACGGAGACCGAGGCGGTACCCACGTTGCGGTACGTCGGGACGCCCGGCGTCCCGGGGAGCGCCGCGGCGAAGCTCGCCGTCACGGACGCGCTCGCCGTCATCGTGAGCGTGCAGCTCGTCCCGGAGAGGGGCGTGCACCCGGACCAGCTCGCGAACGCGGAGCCCGCGCTCGCCGTCGCGGTGAGCGTGAGGGTCGCCCCCGTCTCCACGTCCGCGGAGCAGGTCGGCCCGCAGTCGATGCCCGGGGGAGTCGACGTCACCGAGCCGGCCGTGCCCTGGACGGCCACGTCGAGCCGCTCCGTGGTCGTGACGAAGGCGGCGGCGAGCCGCGCGACGCCCCCCGCGGCGACCCGGTGGACGGCGAGGTAGCGGCCGTATCCGGCGAAGGCGAGCCCCTGCCCCGGGGACGCGGCCGCGGCGTCGACCGCGAACTCCGCGCCGACGGACGGCGTGGCGCGGATGCGCGCGCCGAACGCGCCGGCCCCGGCGCGCTGGTACACTGCGAGGTAGCCGATGCCGTCGCTCGCGACCGCGAGCGGCGCGCCGGCGCCGGCGGCCGCGAGCGGGACGCCGGCCGGGTCGAGCACGCCCGTGTCGTCGAGGCGCGCCGCGGTCAGCTCCCAGGCGCCGCTGCGCGCGTCCCTCCACGCCACGAGGTAGCCGCCGCCGTTCGAGGCGACGACCGGGGCGAGCTGATCCTCGGCCGCCCCGGAGACGGTGGACTCCGGGGAGACCGCGCCCGCCGCGCTCACCCGCGCGGCGACCACGTCCGCGGTCCCGGCGAGCGGCACGTCCTCCCATGCGACGAGCCAGTCCGCGCCGTTCGATGCCACGCGGGGGCTGCGGTGCGCGCTCGCCTGCTGCGAGACGGCGACCCCGTCCGGGAGCGGAAGCGTCCCGTCCATCCGGACCACGGCGCCCATGATCGCCGGCGTCGCGGGATCGTTCCGGCCGTCCTGCCACACGACGAGGAACTCGCTGCCGAGCGCCGCGACCGCCGGGCGCTCCTGCGGACCCGGCGCCGGGCCCGCCGCGGGCTCCGAGACCGTCGACACGTCGAAGCCCGACGGGTCGAGCACCTGTCCGCTCGAGGACACGCGCGCCGCCCGGACGTCCCAGTCCGCGGGGCCGGCCTCGGCCCAGACGACGAGGAAGCCGCCCCCGCTCGCCGCGGCGACGGCCGGCGTCGCCTGCGCCGCGCCCGGCGCCGCCGGAGGCGCGAGCTGGAACCGCTGCGCGACGACGGTGCCCCCGGCGTCCAGGAGCGCGCCCCAGACCGTCGCGCCCTCCTCCCAGACGACGAGGTACGTCGCCCCGTCGAAGGCGACGTCGGGCGCCTGCTGGGGCGAGGGCCCCGCGAGCGCGGTGAGGTCCACGGGAGAGACGGTCTGGGCACGGCCGTCGAGCGGAACGGAAGACACGAGCAACGACGTCGCGCAGAGCGCGACGAAGGACGCCGGCCTCATTCGACCCCCTCTGTCCGCAGGGGCCCGGGTGCACGCGCTCGGGCCCGCCGCGATCCCCGATCAGCGCACCAGCCTCAACGCATAAGGTGAAGTCCCCGCCCAGAGGCATCCGACGCTCGTGGCCTTCGGGTCCTCCTGATCGCAGAAGAGCTGGATCGCGATGCAGAACCCGCCCTTCGATGCAGGGTCGAGCCTCAGTTGCTCGTCGTCGCAGATCTTCGTCATGGGCACCCTGTTCGGGGGGAGGATGTTGAAGGGCTCGCAGCGCGCGCTCACGACGCCCACCGTCGCCCACGTCACGATCTCGGCGGATTGGTTGTAGTGATCCGCGCCGCCGCAGGTGGTCTCGCTCTCCCCGGGGTAGACCACGATCGGCACCTGTCCGAGCCAGAGCGGGACGCCGTCGGCGTTCACGGCCAGGCTTCCGTCGCATGTGGACGAGGCGCCGTTGCCCGTATCCGCCTTCCAGCGAATCTCCTCGCAGACGTTCCGGGGCCCCTTGCCGTACGGGCAGATCTTGTCGCAATGAGTCGTCATCCCGTCCTGGCCGTCCTGGTTGTTGATCATCTCTCCGCGCTTGGCGCATTGCGCGCCGTCGCGAAGGATGTCGCAGGCGAGGCTCCCGTTCGCGGCATCCACTCCGTTCAGGCTCGTGATCCCGGCGGTGTCCTCCGGCTGGGGGCTGAGGCCGATGAAGTATCTGCTCCCGCAGCGCAGCTGGTTGTTCGCGAAGATGCAGCCTTTCCGGAGCACGAACGGAAGATCGCAGGATTGTTGACTGCATGGGCCGCCACTCAATGCGATGGCCTCGGCGTCGACCTCCTGGGTCCCGGAGTTCCCGACGAGCCGCCCGAACACGACCGGCACCTCGCCGCCCCCGGCTCCGCCGGCCGCCCCGACCCTGGCCGCGACGACCCGGACCGCATTGATGTTCGCCGCGTCCGCGGCCGTGGTCCCGCTGATCGCGCAGAACCGGTAGCCGTCCGGGTTGGTCGCGCCGGCCTGGATCCCCCCCACCTCGCCGCAGGTGTGCCCGGGCTCCACCCACGCCCCGAGCTCGACCGTCCTGGGCTCCACGTCGTACCTGTCGGTCGGGTGGGCCCGGGCGTAGTTCTCCGCGTCGGCGCGCGCCCCCGCGAGCTCGAAGTTGTCGTTCGTCCCGTTCAGCCGCTTCGCGCCCGCCAGGGCGGCGGCGTCCGCGCCGTTCTGGAGCTCACCCCGGACGGCCAGCAGGTGGCCGACGTCGAGGGACAGCGCGACGAACCCACAGAGCAGGACGAGGACGATGGCGACGACGACCCCGGTCGATCCGTGCTCGCCAGAGCGCATGGCTCACTCCCTCGGGACGGAGGGCGCGGGCCGCATCGGCTGCTCGCGCGACGGCGGAGCGACGATCACGTAGGGCTCGGGGGTCACGTTCACCCGGCCGTTCTTCGGGACGAGCGTGCTCCGGTAGTTGTCCGTCGTGATCGCCGCCTCCTGCGCGTCGAGGCCGCTCACCGCCGCGGCCGGCTGGCCGGTTCGCTGCGCCTGGGCGGAGAACGCCTTGACGTAGGACTCGGAGTGGTGAGCCGAGAGGTGGCGGTCGCCGGAGCAGGCGGCGACGCCGAGCGCGAGCGTGAGCGAAAACGACAGCGGGATGGTCCGCATGGTCCCCTCCAGTTGGTTCATGCGCCCGGCGGCGTGCCGGCCGCCGCGGCCGGCGTCGCGGCCGACGGCGACACGTCCGGCGGGATCTCGCGGCCGAGATCCTTCGCGACGCGGGCGAGGTTCTTCCGGGCGGCGGCCGCTCCCGGGTCGAGGCGCAGCGCCTCGACGTAGAGATCGTAGGCCTGGGGGAGCGCGGCGCGGCGCTCGTAGGCCCAGCCGAGGTTCGTCTTCGCCTCGGCGGGCGTCCCGCCGTAGGCGAACTGCTCGGCGGCGTGGGTGAGGTCCCCGACCGCCGCCAGCGCGAAGCCCAGGTTGTTGCGGATCCGCGGGTCGGCGGGGGCCGAGCGGGCCGCTCGCCGCAAGACCTCCACGGCTTCCCGGGCGCGCCCGTGGGCGAACAGCGAGAACCCCAGGTTGTTGAGGTACGCCGCGGTCGTGGGCTCCAGGTCCGCGGCGCGCCGGTGGTGCTCGAGCGCGTCCTCCGCGCCGTTCCGGGAGTCGTACAGGACCGCGAGCGCCGAGTGTGCCCGGGCGGACTTCGGGTCGAGCCGGACCGCCTCCTTGAGGTCGCCCTCCGCCTCCGGATACAGGCCCTGCTCCCTGTAGATGATCCCGCGCAGCAGGTACCCGTCGGCCCGCTTGGGCTCGGCACGGCAGAGCGCGTCGGCCACCGCGAACGCCCGGGCGTAGTCGCGGCGCGCGATCAGCTCGCCGGCGAGCTCGCGCTGCGCGCCGACGACGTCGGGGCGGGGCCCGCCCGCCCCGGCGCAGGCGGCGAGCAAGACCGCGAGGAGCATCGGAGCCCCGCGGGCGAGGCGGGTGGTCCCGGAGCGGCGGCTCATCGTTTGCCTCCCAGCCACGGCAGCAGCTGCTGCGCGATGTTGATGATCGCCGGCCCGACGATGATCGCCATGAGGCTCGGCAGGATGCAGAGCACCAGGGGAAGCGTCATCTTGACGCCGACGTACGCCGCCTTCTCCTCGGCACGCTGCATGCGCCGCACGCGGATCCCCTCCGCCTGGACGCGCAGCGCGATCGCGACGCTCGTGCCGAAGATCTCCGTCTGCGTGAGGGTGGCGGAGAGCGACTTGAGGTCGCGCACGCCCGTGCGCGCGGCGAGTCGTCGGAACGCCTCGATCCGCGGCATGCCCGCCTTCACCTCCAGGAACGTCGTCCGGAACTCGCCGGACAGCTCCGGCCAGGCGAGCCGGATCTCGTCGGCGACGCGCTGGAGCGCTGCGTCGAGCCCGAGCCCCGCCTCGACGCAGGTCACGAGGAGGTCCAGGGCGTCCGGCAACGCGCGCTCGATCTGGGTCTGCCGGCTGCGGGTGCGCGACGAGAGCCACAGGTCCGGCAGGTAGAATCCCGCCGCGAACACGACCACGCCGACGACGAACACCGGCTCGATGTGGTCGGCCTTGCTCGCGTTGTACAGGAGCAGGGCACCGAGGAAGCCCGTGGGCAGGGCGATCTTCGTCGCGAGGTAGGCCGTGACCGAGCTCGCGCCGCGGATGCCCGCCTGCTGCAGACGCGACTCCAGCCTGACGAGCTCCTCGCGCCGCGACGGCCGCGCGAGCCACGCCACGGACGCCAGCGCGCGGCGAAGCGCGCCGGCTTGCGTCGGCGTGGCGGGCACCGCCTGCGCCGGCGCGAACGGGCTCGCGGTGCCCTGCGCAAACTCGGCGAGCCGTGTCGCGAGGGCGTGCCTGCGAGTCCGGAAGGAGGCGAGGCCGAGCACCAGCGCGGTGAAGGCTGCGACGGCGAGGGATGCGATCTGGAGCGCGAGCGGGTCGAGGTGCACGGCGTCCTCCGTCAGATGTCCACCCGCGTGAGCATGACGAGCCAGACCACACCGATGAGCCACATCCCGGCGGCGAACGCGAGGATGAGCTGGCCCGTGGGGGAGAGGAGGACCAGGAAGTACGTCGGGTTGACGATTCGCAGGATGAGCGCCATGAGGATCGGGAGCGCGCCGAGGATGATCCCGGACGCACGACCCTCTGCGGTGAGGGCGCGGAGCTTGCCGTAGAACCGGTAGCGGGCCCGGATCGTCTCGGCGATGTTCCCGAGGATCTCGGCGAGGTTGCCGCCGGTCTCGCGCTGGATCACCGCGGACACGGCGAAGATCTTGAGGTCCCGGTTTCCGGGTGCGCGCTCCGTCATCTGGACGATCGCGGAGTGGACCGGGAGCCCCAGCCGCTGCGACTCGAAGGCGCGGCCGAACTCGATCGACACCGGGTCGGGCATCTCGGTCGCGACGATCTGGAAGGCCGAGGTGAGCGCGTGCCCGGCGCGGAGCGACCGGGACATCATGTCGAGAGCCTCGGGGAGCTGCTCGCTGAGCTTCCGGCTCCGGCTCGTCCGCGCGAGGACGAGGAGCAGGTAGGGGACCGCCGTGGAGGCGAGCCCGAACATGACGCCCAGGAGGAGCCCGAGGCGCAGTACCGCGGCGACGGCCACGCCGGCGCACAGGGCGAGCGCGGTCAGGGAGAACAGCTGCGCGACGGTCAGCCGGGAGTCCGCCTGCGAGAGCAGCTTCTCGGCCCGGATCGCGAGCGGCACGTGGCGCAGCAAGGCGTCGAGCCAGGGGGTCGCCGCCAGCCGGTCCCTGCGGAGGAGCGTCGCGCCGGCGCCGGAGCGATCGCCGGCGACGGCCTCGAGGCGGCGCTTCAGCTCGTCCCGCCGCCGCTCGCGCGACCAGCGGACGAGCTGCCGCGTCCCCTCGAGCACGCCGATGCCGATGACGCAGAACAGGATGACGAGGAGCTGGCGCACGGCTCAGGCCCCGAGGACGGGTTCCAGGACGGTGGCGAGGTCGATCCCGAAGCGCTCGATCCGCGAGAGCACCTTCGGCCGGACGCCGGTCGGTCCGAGGTGGCCCAGGACCTTCCCGTGCTCGTCGACCCCGCGCTGCTCGAACTTGAAGATCTCCTGCATGACGACCACCGGCCCCTCCATGCCGGTGAGCTCGCTCACGCTGGCGAGGCGGCGGACGCCGTCCGTCCCGCGGCTGAGCTGGACGATCACGTTCAGCGCGCGGGAGATCATCTGGCGCGCCGCGGTCTCGGAGAGCGTGATGCCGGCCATGCCGACCATCGCCTCGATGCGGGTCAGCGCGTCGCGCGGCGAGTTCGCGTGGATCGTCGTCATCGAGCCCTCGTGCCCCGTGTTCATCGCCTGGAGCATGTCGAGCACCTCGGCGCCGCGGACCTCGCCGACCACGATCCGGTCCGGGCGCATGCGGAGCGCGTTCCGGACGAGATCCCGCGCGACGATCTCCCCCTTGCCCTCGATGTTCGGAGGGCGAGACTCGAGGCGGACGATGTGCGGCTGCTGGAGCTGGAGCTCCGCGGAGTCCTCGATCGTGACGATGCGCTCGTCCTCCGGGATGAAGACGGAGAGCGCGTTCAGCATGGTCGTCTTGCCGGTGCCGGTGCCGCCGCTGATGAGGACGTTCAGCTTGGCCCGGACGCACGCGGCCAGGAACGAGAGCGCCTCCCGGTTGATGGAGCCGTGGGCCAGCAGGTCGCGCGCCGTGAGCGGCGATCGGCCGAAGCGCCGGATCGAGAGGATCGGGCCGTCGATGGCGAGGGGAGGGATGATGGCGTTCACGCGCGAGCCGTCCTGCAGGCGCGCGTCCACCATCGGCGAGGTCTCGTCGACGCGGCGGCCGACGCGCGACACGATCCGGTTGATCACCTGCATCAGGTGGTCGTTCGAGTCGAACCGGACGCGCGTGAGCTCGAGCTTCCCGGCGCGCTCGATGTAGACGGTCTCGCCGGTGTTCACGAGGATGTCCGAGATGCTGGGGTCGGCGAGCAGCGGCTCGAGGGGCCCGAGCCCGGTCACCTCGTCGAGGATCTCCTGGATGAGCCGCTCGCGCTCGAGCTGGTTGAGCGGGACGCCCGAGCTACCCACCATCCCGCTCACGATCCCGCGGAGATCCGCGCGCAGCCGCTCGGACGGGAGCTTCTCGATCGCCTTGAGATCGAGGCGATCGATGAGGCGCCGGTGCAGCTCCGATTTCACCTCGCGGAAGGACTCCGGCGCCGCCTCCGGGCCCGAGGGCTCCGGCGTGCTGCCCGGGCCTTGCCGGATGCGATCACTGAGCCGCATGGCCCATCCCTCTGGCGAAGAGCCGCTTGAGGAGCGACGGGCGGGTCTCGGCCTCGTCGGCGGGGGCACGTCCCAGGAGCGCCGCGAGCTGCTCGACTCCCTTCGTCGTGGCCGAGCGCGGCGCCTCCTCGAAGAGGAGCTGCCCGCGGTTCACGGCTCGGATCACCGCAGGGTAGTCGTTCGGGACCGTCGCCGCGATTGGCAGGCCCACCGTCTCGGAGACCACCGCCGGCGTGATCTGCAGCCCCTTCTGGAACCGGTTCACGATCAGCTTCAGCTTGTCGTCGGCCCCGAGCCGGCGGAGAAGGTCCACGCAGCGGCGCGCGTCGCGGACCGCCGGCACCTCCTGCGTCACGACGAGCATGATCTCGTCCGCCGCGTCGAGCGCGGCGACGGACACCTCGTCGAAGCTGCGCAGGCCGTCGAGCACGATCGCGCGGTAGTGCTGGCGCAGGAAGCGCAGCATGCTGCTCAGCAGCGCCGGCTCGATCCGGTCCGACTCCTCGATCCGGTGCGACTGCGCGATGACGCGGACGCCGGAGGCGTGCTGCACCAGCGTCGAGTCGAGCAGCTGGCGATCGAGCCGCCGCATGTTCGCGATCACGTCCAGGATGGAGTAGCCGCCCTGGAGGTCGAGGAACGCGAGCACGTCGCCCATGTTCAGGTTCAGGTCGATGAGGCAGGTGCGGTTCCCTCCGCGCTGGAAGGCTCCCGCGAGATTCGTCGCGAGCGTCGTCCCTCCGACGCCGCCCTTCGCCGGGAACACGGCGTAGATCCGGCTCGCGTCCGCGGACCGGTTCGGCTTCACCTGGTCCCGCAGCGCCCGCGCCAGCTCCGCGTCGTCCCCGGCGAGCACGAACTCCCGGGCGCCGGCGCGCATCGCGTGGAGGATGAGGTCCGGGTCCTTGGTCAGCCCGAGCACGACGACGCGCACGCCCGCGCTGGAGAGCTCCCGGACCACCCGGAACCCGCGCTCCGGATCACCGTCGAGGCTCACCACCGCGGCGGACGTCGCGCCGTTCCTGGCCGGGGCCGGATGGCCGCGGCCGTCGCCGAGCGGGACGATCTCTGCGTCCTGGAACTCCGAGCGGAGCCGCGCCTGGATCGCGGGCCGGACGCCTGACATCAGGATGGTCGCGGATTGCATGTCACCCTCAGCGCGAGAAGCCGCGGGCGCCGGAGGGCCCGCCCTCGATCGTGGCGGGCGTCACCCGGGGCGTCCCCGGCGTGCCGCCGCCGTCAGAGCCCAGCAGGAAGAACTCGAGATCGTTCGGGTTGTTGAGCTCGCGCTCGCTCGGGAGCGGAGGAAGCTGGTGCGGCGCGACCGGCTTCGCGAGGCGCGCGGTCACGACGACGAGGAGCTCGGTCTCGTCGCGCCGGTACTGCGAGGAGCGGAACAGGGCGCCGATGATCGGGAGGCTCCCGAGCCCGGGGACCTGCTCGACGTTCGAGCGCACCTTGTCGGAGAGCAGGCCGGCGATCGCGAAGCTCTGGCCGTCGCCGAGCCGGATCGTCGTCTCGCTGTGGCGAGTGGAGAGGCCGGGGACCGTCGTCCCGCCGATCGTCACGCCGAGCGACTGATCGATCTCGCTGACCTCCGCGGCCATGTCGAGGTGGATCGTGTCGCCGGCGATCACCGTCGGCGTGAACTCGAGGAGGATGCCGAACTTCTTCCACTCGACCGAGATCTGCCCGAACGAGCCCCCGAGGGGGATGGGCAGCTCGCCGCCCGCGAGGAACTTGGCCTGCTGCCCCGAGAGCGTCACGAGGGTGGGCTCGGCGAGCACCTTCGCGAGCCCGTTGGACTCGAGCAGGCTCAGCATGGCGGAGAACGGGAACTCCGGGAACGAGGAGACGAAGAGCGAGAAGCCGGTATTGAACTGCGGGACGTTCACGTCCGGAGGCATCCCCGGGGCGGCGAGCCCGCGCGGCCCGGTGCCCGGGATCGACGGGTTCTGGGAAGTATTGAGGAAGTCGCCGGGGTTGATGCCGCGTCCCGTCATGCCGGCGATGACCTCGCCGTTGGTGGACTTGTGGAAGAGGTTCACGCCGATCTGCCGCACCCCGGAGCGCGAGACCTCGGCGAACCGCACCTCGAGCTGCACCTGCTGGTTCCCGGCGACCTTGATGAGGTTCGCGACCTGCCTCGCGTGGAGGCGCGCGACCTCGACCACCCGCTCCGGGACCCGGACGTCGGACACCTCGCCGGAGAGGATCACGAGCTCGCCCGCGCCGGTGACGGCGATGCTCTCGCCGGGGAACAGCTCCTTCACCTGGCGCCGGAGCGCCTCGAGGCTCTTCGTCACCTGCAGCGAGATGACGAGCGGGTCGTTGTTCCGGTTCCACAGGGTGAGGTCGGTCGTCCCGGCGCTCCTCGCGGTCAGGAGGAGCTGGGTCGGCGTCACGACCTTCAGGTCGGCCACGGAGGGATCGGCGACCGCGACGCGGCCGATCTCCTCCGAGAGCACGAGCAGCCGGTTCTGCCCGGACTCGAGCGCGAGCTCGGCGGCCGCGCCGACGGAGCGATCGATGCGGAGGGTCGGGACGGCGGCGGGCGTGGCCGCGATCGCGGAGGTGGCGACGAGGAGGAGCAGCGCTGCAGCCCAACGTCTCATGGATGGGTCTCCTGCGCCTCGAAGGCGCGCTTCTCGTAGAGATCACCCCGCAGGATCTCGATCACCTGCTTGTTCGGCGCGGCAGCCGCCGCCGGCACCACCGCGCGCGGCGCCGGGCGGCCCGCGGGCCGGTGCGCGGCGGCGACGACGGGGGGCGGCTCCGGCGCGGCGGTGGCGAGCAACACGGGTGGCGTGATGCCCCGCGTGTCCGCGTACAGCTCGTCGGTCAGTCCGCGAAGCGCGAGGAGGATGTGACCCTTCGAGGCCGAGAGCGCGAGGCGCTCCGCCTCTTCGCTCGTCACCGTGAGCGTCGCGACCGTGACCGGGACCGCTTCCCTCGCATCCTTGCCGCGGTGCTCGATGTCCTTGCCGACCGCGAGCACCTTGATGTTCTGGAGGACGATCTTCGACACGAACGGCGCCTCCTGCCGCGGCTGCATCGTCACGATGACGTCCACGTGATCGCCGGGGTGGATGAACCCAGCGACGCCGACGACCTCGTCGACGCGGACCGCGACCGCGCGCATCCCCTCGGGCACCAGCGTCGCGAGCCCGCTCCGCGCGCCGGCTCCGCTCGCGAGCTTCGCGGAGAGCACGGGCTCCCCGCGATACACGGTGACGACGCAGACCTGGTTGACGAGCGCCGCCGGATCGGCCACGGCGCCTTCCGGGCGGGCGGTGGCGGGCCAATCCACCTGCTGCAGCCACTCGGCCTTGATGGGCGTCGCGATGGGAATGTCGACGGCCGCGACGACGATCCGGGTGGTGGGCACCCGGGCGGCAGCGACGCGGGCGTCCATGTAGCGCGTGAGCAGCGCGGCGGCCGCGATCGCCGCGACGACCGCGAGCGTCAGGAGGACGATGCCTCGGACCGGCACCGACTTCTTGTGCTTGCCTGGCGGAGGCTGCGGTTGCGTGTCTTCGGATCGAATGGCCATGGCTTCCCCAGCTCCGCGTCAGCGGGCGTGACTCACTTCCGCATCTCCGCGTAGGCGACGATGTCGTCCGGCATCAGCAACCTCATCAGCCCCGTGACGGATCCGCCCACGTGGTAGGTGATCCGGACGCACGACGACTCGGCCCTCGGACAGGTCGTGTCGATCTCGGCCGTCGCGGCGCGCGGCGTGGCGAGCGAGTTCTCGAGGTACGTCCGCGCGGCGGTCTCGGCCTGCGTCGCCGCGTCCACGCCGTCGGGGAACTGGAGGGTCCCGACGCGCGCGCCCTCGCGGGACGCGTTCACCACGACCGCCCGGGTGAAGAAGTAGTAGCCCCAGTCGATCGTCCCGCACAGGAGCGCGACGAGGACGGGAAAGACGAGCGCGAACTCGACGGCGGCTGCCCCCTGCTCGCTCCAGCTCCTCCGGCTCATGACGCTCCTCCCGAGAGGACCGCGTACGCTGCGCCCGCGGCGATCGCGACGCCGTACGGCACGGTCAGGCCGCGCCGAGCGGTCGCGAACCTCGACGCGAGGGCGGCCGCGAGGGGTGACGTCGACGGTGCGAGGCTCGTCCCCCGCGCCCCCTTGAGCGCGACGGAGATCGACAGGACTCCGCCCACGAGCGCCGTCGCCAGCAGGAACCTCGGCAGCCCCTCGGTGCCGACCCACGCGGCGGCCGCGGCTGCCAGCTTGAGATCGCCTCCACCCATCATCCGGAGCTGCCAGGGCACCCAGAGCAACGCCCCCGTGATCACCGCCGCCGCCAGGCCGGCGCCGACCCCCGCGCCGCCGTGCGCGACCCCCTGCGACGCGAGGCCCGCAGCGAGCACCGCGAGGCCGAGCGCGTTCGGGATCCGCCTGTACAGCGCGTCCGACAGCGCAGCGGCGATGAGCAGCGCTCCGCAGAGCGCGGCGATGACGGTCGGGTAAGCCAAGTCCCCCTCGGCTCTCCAGGTTCCGGAGACTGCAGTGCGGAGGCCCGGACCTGGCGGCCCGGGCCACGGTACCGTTGCTACGGCGCGACGCCGCCGGTCGTCAGCTGACCAGAGACGTTGGTGAACGCGGTGTTGAGCTGCTGCCCGAGCGTGTAGACGATCCCCACGATCACCGCCGCGATCAGCGCCACCATGATCCCGTACTCCACCGCCGTCGCGCCTTCCTCGTCCTTCCACAGCCGCATCAGCTTCGTCATTTGTTGCCCCCTCCGGCCCTCGCCGGATTCGATCACCGTTGGTGAACGAGACTATCGGTGTCGATGTGCGGCACTGTAAGGGTCCACCCGGTTGCGCGACTAGCCCGCTCGATGGGTCCCCTCATCGAGCCATCACGCGCGCACGGGACGTCACTCCGTCGCGTTCGACGGAGGCGCGCCGCGCGGGTGGAGCGTCCTTCCTCGACAGGTGCGTCCGCGCGCCGCGAAGTTCACGCCGCGGCTGCGGCGAACGCCACGATCGAGGAGTCGGGAGGTGGCCGGGTGTCGCGGCCGCACGCTACCGGGGCGTCGCGATCACGGGACGGCCCGCGCCGGCGCGCGACGATTTACCGCCGGCCGCCGGAATCTCCCGACCCCGCCGCCGCCTCGATCCGCGCCGCCTTGTCAGGCGCGAGGCGCTGCGCGAGCGCGAGCCCCATCTCCACACCCGGCTCGCTTGCCGCGTCCCGGCGATGCTCGGTGAGATCCTCGTGGATCTTCGTGAAGGCCACCCGACCGTCGGGTCGCGCCTCGGCGCGGTAGCGGATTCCGGCGAGCCAGCCGGTCTCGAGCGTCCGCGTCCCGTCCTTCGCCGTCTCGGTCTCCCGAGCCTTCGACGTCAGCCGGTCGTAGAGGTTCACCGACTGTCCGACCAGCTCCGCATCCTTGCCGGCGAGCGGATATCCGCGGTCGGCGAGCAGCCGGATGACGGTCGTCCAGACGGTGTCGAGCGGCTGCTCGTAGCGGATCCCGTCCAGCTCGCGCGCGAGCTTTTCCTGGCGCGCACGCTCGGAGCCCGGACCCACGCAGGCGAGGACGGCGGCGGCGAGCGCGACGGAGGCGAGGGCGGCGGCGGACGGTGCGGGGCGGGGCATGGAGGCCTCCTCTGCGGCACGAACGCCGGACTCTAGCGCATCGCGCCCCGTTCGCCCTCCGGAGAGGTGTCCGGTCGCTCGCCATGCCGCCGCGGTGCGGCGAACCGCCCGGGGCGCTCCGGCGCCAGGAGCGTCCCGCCGGCGTGGGCACCGCACGCCCAAGATGGAGCGTGCGGTCGCGTCGTTCACGCGACGGAAAGCGAGCGTGCCTATAGACGGGGGCGCTGCGGGGGCCCGACGACGCGCGCTCGTGCGTCTCGTCGGCGGTCGCGAAGACCCGGCCCGTGGCCCGACAACCGGAGGTCCATCCATGAGAAGGGCGATCACAGGCGTTCTCTTCGCGAGTGCGGTCCTGCTCGCGGTGCCGCGCGCGTACGCGGCGAGCGGCGTGAAGATCGGGCTCTCGCTCCCGACCCAGCGAGAGGAGCGGTGGGTCCGCGACCGGAAGGTGATGGAGGAGGAGGCGAAGAAGGCCGGCATCGACCTCCGCGTCCAGGTCACCGACAACGACGCGTCGAAGCAGGTGGCGCAGTGCGAGAACCTGCTCTCGCAGGGGATCAAGGTCCTCATCCTCGCGCCGCACGACGCGTCGAGCGCGTCGGTCATCGTGGACAAGGCGTCGAAGGCCGGCGTGAAGGTCATCAGCTACGACCGCCTCGTGACCGACTCGCCGCTCGACTACTACTACCTGTCGTTCGACAACGTGAAGGTGGGCGAGCTGCAGGGGCAGTTCATCACCGGCAAGGTGCCGAAGGGCAACTACGTCGTCCTCGCGGGCTCCCCCACCGACAACAACGCGAAGCTCTTCCGCGCCGGCGCGATGAAGTTCATCGAGCCGCTCGCGAAGAAGGGCGACATCAAGATCGTGATGGACCAGTGGGTGAAGGACTGGCAGCCGGCTGAGGCGCAGAAGATCATGGAGCAGGCGCTCACGTCCTCGGGCAACAAGGTGGACGCGGTGCTCGCGCCGAACGACGGCACCGCGGGCGGCGTCATCCAGGCCTTGGCGGCGCAGGGCCTCGCAGGGAAGGTCCCGGTGACCGGGCAGGACGCGGAGCTCGCCGGGGCGATCCGGATCATGCAGGGCACGCAGGCGATGACGATCTTCAAGGACACGCGCGAGCTCGGGAAGAAGGCCATCGCGATGGCGGTGGACCTCGCGAACGGGAAGCCCATCGACACGCAGGGGAAGGTCGTGAACAACAACAAGAAGGACATCCCCTCGGTCCTCCTCACGCCGCAGATCGTGACGAAGGAGAACCTCGAGAAGGTCCTCATCGACAGCGGCTATCTGAAGAAGCAGCAGGTCTTCAAGAAGTCCTGACGCAGCTGTGAGGGCGGGCGCGGGGCCGCTTCCCCAGGGAGCGCCGCGCCCGCCGCGGGGGCGCCCATGGCCGAGAACATCCTCGAGATGCGGAACATCACGAAGGAGTTCCCGGGTGTCCGCGCGCTCGACGGCGTGACCTTCGAGGTACGGCGCGGGGAGATCCACGCTCTCGTCGGCGAGAACGGCGCCGGGAAGTCGACGCTCATGAAGGTGCTGAGCGGCGTGTACCCGCACGGCACCTACTCCGGCGAGATCGTGGTCGATGGGAAGGTGCAGCAGTTCGGCAGCATCCGCGACAGCGAGCACGTCGGGATCGCGATCATCTACCAGGAGCTGGCGCTCATCAAATACATGACGATCGCCGAGAACGTCTTCCTGGGCTCCGAGCTCGAGCGGGGCAAGGGCGTCGTCGACTGGAACCGCACCTACCAGGAGACGGACAAGCTCCTCGCGCGGATCGGCGTCCGGCTGAATCCGGCGACGCGCGTCATCGACCTCGGGGTCGGCGCGCAGCAGCTCGTGGAGATCGCGAAGGCGCTCTCGAAGAAGGCGCGCATCCTCATCCTCGACGAGCCCACGGCGGCGCTCACGGAGCAGGACACCGACAAGCTCCTCGGGATCCTCGAGGGCCTCCGCCGCGAGGGCGTCACCTGCATCTACATCTCCCACCGGCTCCGGGAGGTGATGCGCATCGCGGACCGGATCACCGTGCTCCGGGACGGGAAGACGATCGTCACCGACGACAAGGCGAACATGTCCGAGGAGCGGATGATCCGGAACATGGTCGGCCGCGACCTGTCGAACCTCTTCCCGCGGCGCCCGCGCACCCCCGGGGAGACCGTGCTCGAGGTGCGGAACTGGACGGTCGCGCACCCGGTCACGGGCGAGCTCGCCTGCAAGGACGTGTCGTTCGAGGTCCGGCGGGGCGAGATCCTGGGCATCGCGGGCCTCATGGGCGCGGGCCGGACGGAGCTCGTGACGAGCCTCTTCGGCGCCTGGGGGAAGAAGAAGGGCGGGGAGCTGCGGCTCGGCGGAAAGCCGGTCCACATCCGCGACGCGCAGGACGCCATCGCCCGCGGGATGGGCCTCGTCTCCGAGGACCGCAAGCGCTACGGCCTCGTCCTCGGGATGGACGTGAAGGAGAACTCGACGCTCGCGAGCCTGAAGCGGATCGCGCGCCTCGCGGTGATCGACAAGAACCAGGAGATCAAGGTCGCCGACCGGTACGTCCGGGAGCTGCGGACGAAGACGCCCTCCCTGGAGCAGCAGGTCCGGAACCTCTCCGGCGGGAACCAGCAGAAGGTCGTGATCGCGAAGTGGCTCCTGACGGAGCCGCGCGTGCTGTTCCTCGACGAGCCCACCCGCGGCATCGACGTGGGCGCCAAGGTCGAGATCTACAACATCATGAACGACCTCGTGGACAAGGGGGTCTGCGTCGTCATGATCTCTTCCGAGCTCCCCGAGGTGATCGGGATGAGCGATCGGATCCTGGTGATGCACGAGGGGAAGCTCACCGGCAGCCTCGTCCACGACGAGGCGACCGAGGAGAAGGTGATGCACCACGCGACGGGCGCCGCCTAGCGGCGATCGGCGCGCCGGCCTCGGCCGGCGGAGGTCCAGATGGCCACCACGATGGTCCAGGCACCGGCGGGGACGCGCGAGGGCAAGCTTCGCGACCTGCTCGTCGGGTCGGTCAAGCACAACACGAAGCAGTACACGATGGCCCTCGCCCTCGTGGCGATCTGGGTCATCTTCGCGCTGCTCACCGACGGCGTCTTCATCACCGCCCGGAACCTGTCCAACCTGTTCGTGCAGACGGTGACCACCGCCATCCTCGCCATCGGGATGGTGCTCGTCATCGTGGCGGGCCACATCGACCTCTCGGTCGGCTCGGTGCTCGGCTTCACGGGCGCGGTCTGCGCGATGTTCATGATCCAGCGGGAGTGGGGCGTCGCTCCGGCCATCGCCGCGACGCTGATCTCGGGGCTCCTCATCGGCGCCTGGCACGGCTTCTGGATCGCGTACCGGAAGGTGCCGGCGTTCATCGTCACCCTGGCGTCGATGCTCGCCTTCCGCGGCCTCATCATCGGGATCACCGGCGGCCAGACGCAGGGGCTCGAGATGGCGCCGGAGGCCGCCGCGGAGCGGTTCAAGCTCATCGGGCAGGGCTACATCCCGACGTTCCGCGCGGCGGCGGAGGGGCAGCTCCACGACACGAGCCTCCTCGGGCTCGCGGCGGTCATCGCCATCTTCGTCGTCTGGAGCTTCCGGAAGCGCGCGGCGCGGCGGCGCTTCGGGTTCCCGGTCCTGCCGGCCTGGGCGGAGGGGGTGAAGCTCGCCTTCGTCTCGGCGATCATCGCCCTCTTCGGCCTCATCATGGTCATCTACCTCGGCATTCCGTGGTCGATCGTGCTGCTCCTCGCGCTCGCGGTGGTGTTCAACTTCATCGCCAACGACACCACGTTCGGCCGCCACCTGTACGCGATCGGCGGCAACCCGGACGCCGCGCGCCTCTCCGGCATCAACGTGGCGCGGAACACGTTCATGCTGTTCATGGTCATGGGCGTCATGACCGCCGTGGCCGGCATCGTCTACACGTCCCGCCTCAACGCCGCGACGACCAGCGCCGGCCAGAACGCCGAGCTCGACGCCATCGCGGCGGCGGTCATCGGCGGCACCTCGCTGCTCGGCGGCGAGGGGACGATCTTCGGCGCGCTCGTCGGCGCGCTGGTCATGGCGTCGCTCGACAACGGGATGAGCCTCATGAACCTCGACATCACGTTCCAGTACGTGATCAAGGGGCTCATCCTGCTGCTCGCCGTCTGGGTGGACATGGCCCAGCGCAAGAAGTGACCCGGGGCGCGTCGGGCTCCGGCCTCAGGCCTCGACGTCCACCCAGCGCCGCTCCTCGGCCGCGCGGGCCACCGCGTCGAGCACCGCCTGCACGGCCGCGCCGTCGCGGAAGTCGGGCGACACCGGGCCGCCGCGCGCGATCGCCGCGAAGAACGGGTCCGTGAGCCGCCGGTACGCCTCCGCGCGGCCGCTCCGCTCGTCGACGCCGGCGAGGCGGGCGGCGAGATCCTGCGGAAGCGGGACGGGCTCGAGGCCGGCGCGGGCCGGAGTCCCGGCGAGGACGCGGCCCTCCCACGTCGGATCGAACCCGGGGTCCGCCTCGTAGACGAGCGACGCCTTCGTGCCGTGCAGCTCGACGCGCTGGTGATTGCCGCGCCCTGCGACGAGCTTCGACGCCTGGAACACCGCCTGCGCGCCGGACGCGAGCTCGGCGAGGAACGCGCAGCTCTCGTCGGCGTCGGCGACGCCGCCCGCCCGCTCGCGGGTGACCGTCTGCCACATCGCCGCGACCCGCGCGAGGTCGCCGAGCCACCACCGGACGAGATCGACGAGGTGCGAGCCGATGTCCCCGAGCACACCGGTCCCGGAGACGGCGCGCTGCATGCGCCACGCGAGCGGCTTGTCCTCCTTGAGGTGCGAGGCCGTGAAGTAGGTCGCCGTCGCGTGCAGCGGCCGTCCCAGGAAGCCCGCGTCGACGAGCCGCTTCACGTGCGCCGCCGCCCCGACCGCGCGGTGCGTGAAGAACGTGAGCGTCTTGCGCCCCGCGGCGTCGGCCCGGGCCGCCATCTCGCGCGCCTGGCGGAGATCGAGCGCGAGCGGCTTCTCGCAGATCACGTGCAGGCCGGCGTCGATCGCCGCGAGCGCCTGCTCCCGGTGCAGCGCGTTCGGCGTGGCGAGCACGACGGCGTCGAGACCGCCCGCGGCGACGAGCTCGCGCCAGTCGGTGAACGTGCGGGGAATGCCGTACTTCGCGGCGAGCGCGCCGAGCCGCTCCGGGTTCCTCCCGCACAGCGCCGCGAGCTCGACGTCGGTGCGGGCGCGGAGACCCGGCAGATGCTCGAGGTCCGCCCACCAGCTCGTCCCCACGACGCCGACCCGGTACCGTCGCTCCGCCATGGCGCGCCTCCGTCCTGCAGTCTCGCCGTCAGCGACCGGATAAGGCGGCCGGAGGGGCGCCGCAACGGGGTCGTGGCTCGGCGCCGCGCTACGAGGCGCAGGACCCCGAATCCCAGCGGAGGAGCGCCTTCAGGCGGTTCCCGATCGCCGCCCCGACGAGGATCCCGCCGAGCGTGAGCAGCGCGATCGCCTTTCCCTCGCCGAGCTGCGCGAGGATCGCGCCGGGGCAACCGCCGGAGATCGCCCATCCGATCCCGAACAGGAGGGCGCCCGGGACGGTGCCCCTCCGCAGCGGGCGGCGCGGCATGCCTGCGTTCCGGCAGTGGATGCGGAAGCCGATCGCGGCGAGCACCACGGCGCCGCCGAACGCGAGCAGCAGCCGGACGTCGGTGAACGTGAACATCCGGTGGAGCTGGCCGAAGTCGCTGAAGCCCGCGCCGGAGAGGACCGCGCCGAGCGCGAGGCCGACGACCCCGAGCTTCAGGTGGACGGCGTGGCGGCGGATCACGGGTGCACCCCCGAGATCACGAACGACGTCGCGACCGCGGTCGCGAAGAACGCGGCCGTGGCCGCGAGGCCCGCGGGCTGCATCCGGGAGCAGCCGGAGAGGCCGTGGCCGGTCGAGCAGCCGCCCGAGAGGACCGTGCCGATGCCGACGAGGACGCCGCCGCCGAAGAGCGCGGCGACGGCGCGCGCGCCCGTGCCGAACAGGCGCGCATGATCCGGTCCGGCGTCGAGCGTGGGTCGCCAGCTCCCGTGCGCGAGGCGGAAGAGCAGGGCGCCCGCGATCACCGCGACGAGGAAGGTCGCGTGGGCGCCGACCGTGGGCGTGGTCGCGGGAGCCCCGCATCCCGCCGCGCATCCCTGCGGGGCCGCAGCCGCAGCCGCGCCGCACGGCGTGACCGCCCCCGGCTCGGCGACCTCGCCCGCGAGGACCGGCAGGCCGCCGTCCGGGAGCGTCGGTCCGGGTCCGAACGCCTCCGCCGTCGCGGCGAGCAGGGCCGCCTCGAGCGCGGCCTCGTCGGAGGCGCGCGCGCGGAACCGGTCGGCGGCGAGCTCCGCGCGGAGGTTCACGAGGCGCGAGAGGATGCCGGACACCCCGAGCGGCCGGCGCGCGACGACGCACGACCCGACCGTCACCAGCGCGAGGCCGATGGCCGCGAGCCACCAGGGGAGGAAATCGCCGGTCACGGCTTTCCGACCAGCGCGTCGATGTTCAGCTCCCGGCCGTTGGGGAGCAGGCTCGCGGGAACCGCGCGGCCCTCGCAGGACAGGCGGTAGCGTGCGCAGCCCTCGAAGTTGCCGAGGCAGTAGAAGACCTGCCACACGCGCAGCGATCCCCGGAGCCCGAACTTGGGGAACAGCTCGCAGGTCGACACGTGGGAGCACTGGCGCTGCACGGGGGCTTGCATGGGGTCCCTCCTGCCCGGAGTATCCACCAGGACGATCCGTCCGTCCTGTCGGGCGACCTCGGTGGAAGGGACCCGTCCCACAGCGACCCGCGGCCGCACTGCGCGAAGTCGCGCGGGCGCGTGAGAGAGAACGCCGCGCCGGGCGTAGGAGAGGGGCGGGGCGCGCTGCTGCGCCCTCGGAAAGGCACACACCATGTCCCCTTCGTACCGCTTCGCCCTCCTCGCGCTCGCCGGCGGCCTCGCCGCCTGCGCGGGCAACCAGAAGGCCGTGAAGGCCAGCACCGACGTCGTCGACGCCGCCCCTGCGGCTCCCGCGAGCGCTCCGGTCGCGTCCGAGCCGACCCTCGAGAAGGGCGCTTGCCGCGCCGACTCGGACTGCGGCGACGGTCAGACCTGCACGAGCGGCCGGTGCGTCGCCGCGACCGCCTCCTGCGAGCCCGTGCGCGTGCACTTCGCGTTCGACTCCTACCAGCTCGACGCGAAGAGCACCGAGGCGCTCCGCGAGAGCGCCCGCTGCGTCGGCGACCGCAAGGCCGCGGCGCTCCTCGTCGAGGGGCACTGCGACGAGCGCGGCACTCAGGCCTACAACGTCGCCCTCGGCGCCCGCCGCGCCGAGGTCGTGAAGAAGTACCTCAAGGACCTCGGAGTCTCCGCCCGCATCGAGACGGTCTCGTTCGGCTCCGAGATCCCGCTCGTGCAGGGCTCCGACGAGAAGGCCTGGTCCGAGAACCGCCGCGCGGAGCTGAAGCTCCCCGGCGAGAAGCGGTCGGACGGCGGCCTGGTGGCCGCGCACTAGCGTCTATGCTGCCATCGCCCGGGCCACGCGCCGCGCGTGGGCCCGGGCGTGGCCGACC
The DNA here is from genome assembly GCF_023169945.1 of Anaeromyxobacter oryzae. Taxonomy (GTDB): domain Bacteria; phylum Myxococcota; class Myxococcia; order Myxococcales; family Anaeromyxobacteraceae; genus Anaeromyxobacter; species Anaeromyxobacter oryzae. The sequence goes on along the minus strand of NZ_AP025591.1, from coordinate 225,814 downwards.
TGCGCGTTCACGGCCGTGTAGGTGCGGCCGAGGCGCTCCGCGACCTCGGCGATCTTCTCGCCGCGGAGGTCGATCGCGACGAGGGCCTCGACCTGGCCCTCGGGCAGCTCGGCGAGGATCCGCGCGAGATCGCGGCGGGCGTCGGCGCGGCGGTGGTCGGCGTCGGTCCCCTCGCGCGCCTCGCCGGCCCGGTCCACGAGGCGGAGCCGCCGGGAGCGGGCGCGGAGGTCGCCGACGGCGGCGTTCCGGGCGATGACGCCGAGGAGCGCCTCGGGCGTCCCGCGCGAGGCGTCGAAGCGGGGGAGGCCCGACGCGAGGAACGCGACGAGCGCGTCCTGCGCCCGGTCCTCGACGTCGGGGTGCGTGGTGGGGAGGCGGAGGACCGCCGCGGCGGCGGCCCGGGCGTGGGCGGAGAGCGAAGCCCAGCGGGCGCGCTCCCCGGCGGGGTCGCGGCGGCCGGAGGCAGGGCGGAGGTGGGCGATATGGGTGGTCATGTCGGTGAGCTCCCGGGGGCGATCCGCGCCCCTCGGACGGGAAGCGCCACCGATCGCCCGCCTGGCCACCAGGGCGGTCCCGGAATTCGGCGCAACCCCGCGCCGTTCCGATTGAATGTGGAGAATCGACGCCCTGCGGCTCGGGTGAGGTGCCAGCGCCCGGCCCCCTGGCGTACGCTGCGCCCTCGACCCCCGGGCGCGATGGCGGCAGACGGATTTCGAGAGCAGAGCGTCGAGCGGCTCGTGGCGGAGGCCTACGAGGACCTCCGGGAGCGCGTCCGGCAGATGAGCCGCGGCGCGCCGCCGACCCTCGCCGGCACCGCCGGCCTCCACACCGCGCTCGAGCGGATCCTCCGCCGCCGGACCGTCTTCCGCGACCGGCGCCACTTCACGGCGCACTGCCTCTTCCTCATCCGCCGCCTCTGGATCTCCCGCTGGCGCGCCACGGCCCGCCGCACCCGGCGCGAGGCGGCGGCGCTCCTCCCGGTGCTGACCCTCGTCGCCGGCGAGCCGATCTCCCCGGCGCGCGACGAGACGCTCGCGGTCCTCGAGCTCATCGACCGGCTCCGCACGGACCGCCACGTCGCGCGCCGCCGCCGGATCGCGCGCGCCGTCGAGTGCCACCTCGTCGCCGGGTTCACGCAGGCGGAGACGGCGGAGCTGCTCGGGGAGTCGAAGGCGATGGTGCAGCAGCGGATCGCGTTCTTCCTCGCGTGGGCGCGGCTCGCCGTGGCGCCGGACCTCGCGCTCGTCGAGCGGGCGGTGGCCGCCGCGGCCGCGGACCGGCGGCTCGCGCGCGGGCCGGCGATCGCCGAGGTGGCGCGGCGGTTCTACCTCTGCGGCGAGCCGCGCGCGACCATCGCCGCGGCGCTCCGGGCGCCGCCCGAGCGCGTCGAGCGCGACCTGCACCTGTTCGCCGCTTGGGTCGCCGCGCGCGCGGCGAAGGGCGGCGGCGAGGAGGCCGGAACGTGAGCGGGATGGGCGCGGACCTGATCGTCGAGGTGGCGCTTCGCCACGACCGGAGCGAGTGGCCGCGGCTCGTGCCGCAGCTCTGCGCCGGCGACGCCGAGCTCGAGGCGCTCGTCCGGGCGCTCCTCGTCCACTACGACCGCCCGGACGCGCCGCTCCCCGACGGTCCGTACCCGTGCACCGTCGGGCCGTTCACGCTGGAGCGCGAGCTCGGCGCGGGCGCGCACGGCAAGGTGTACCTCGCGCGGCGGCCCCCGCTCGACGGGTACGTCGCGCTCAAGCTGCTCCGGCCCGGCCCCGGCATGAGCGAGTTCGTGGAGCAGGTCCGCCGCGAGGCCGGGCGCGCGCGGCGGATCCCGAGCGCGCACGTCGTGCCGGTGTTCGACGCCGGTCGCATCGACGGCGGGCCCTTCTACGTGGAGATGGCGGTCTGCGCGGATCCCGACGAGGAGAGCCCCGGCTCGATCCGGATCGGCCGCTCGCTGCGGGACGCGCAGCCCGGGCTCGCGCCCGAGGAGGCCGCCCGGCTCGTCGAGGACCTCGCCCGCGCCGTGCACGCCGCGCACCGCACCGGGATCGTGCACGGCGACGTGAAGCCCGAGAACGTGCTCCTCACCCCGGAGACGCACCGGGTGATGCTGGCCGACTTCGGCATCGCGACGTCGCTCGCCGCGAGCGTGGCGTCCGGGTCGACGCCGATCGGGACCATCGCGTACATGGCGCCGGAGCAGTGGCGGGACCGCCTCGCGCCGTCGCCCGCGTCCGACGTCTACACGCTGGGCGGCACCCTGTACTTCCTGCTCTCCGGCGCGGCGCCGCACGCGCGCCGCGAGGCGGGCGGCGACGCGCCGCCGCCGCCGCTGCCGGCCGCCGTCCCGCCGCGCCTCCGCGAGATCGTCCAGCGGGCCCTGGCGCCGCGGCCCGAGGACCGGCCGCCCTCCGCCGCCGCCCTGGCCGAGGAGCTGGCGCGCTACCGGGCCCTCGAGCCCACGTGGCACGACCGCCGGTCGCTCACGCGGCGCGCGCTGCTGTTCGCCCGTCGCCACGCCCGCGAGCTCGCGGCGGCCGCCGCCGTCCTCGCCATCGTCCTGCCGCTCGGCATCGCGGGGTACCACGTGCTCATCGGGCGCGTCGGCGAGCTCGCCGCGCGGGAGGCGGAGCTGCGCGGGCGCATCGACGACCTCGCGCGCTCGCGCGCGGACCTCGAGCGGGACGTCGCGAAGCTCGAGGGCGCGGCGGACGCGAAGCAGAAGGAGCTGGCCCGCACCGAGGGCCGCCTCCAGCAGCTGCCGCGGCTCGAGCAGGCGCTCGGCGCGGCGAAGGAGCAGGCGGCGCAGGCGGAGGCGGCGCTCGCGCGGCGAGACGCGGAGGCCCGCGACGCCGCGGTCCGCGCCGCGACGCTCGAGGCGCAGCTCGCCGGAGCCCGCGACGCCCTGGCGGAGTCGCAGGGGCGCGAGCGCGCCGAGCGCGAGGAGAGCGCAACGCGCGAGGCGTCGGCCCGCGAGGACGCCGGCCGCGCCGCGGGTGAGCGCGACGAGGCGCGCCGCCGGCTCTCCGACGCCGAGGCCCGCGTCCGGACGCTCGAGCGAGAGGTGCGCGACAAGGACGTGGCCCTCGCGGCAGCGCGCGCGGCGGAGGCGGCGCGGGCGTCCACGGGCGCCGGCGTCCCCGCGCCCGACGCGCGCCGGGGCGCAGCGACCCCGGCCTCGGGCACGGCGCCGGCAGGGACGCGGCGGCCGGCTGGCGAGGGGGCGGCGCCGTGACGGCTGGCCGGGCGCCCTGAAGCGCTCCACGGGCCCGGCGGCAGGGGCCGACCCGCCGCGTCCCGGTCGTGGCTCGACGGGCTCACCACTGCGCGTTGCCGTGAGGGCTGCGGCACCGTCCGTTCGCCCGGGGCCCCGCCTTCGGGAGCGCCCCGACCGGCGGCGCGCGCTCCTTCACGCTGGGCGTACGATCGACTTGGCTTCCGGGCGCTCGCGAGGGCCTGGCGCGGCGCCCGCGCCGCGCGGCACGCCGGTTCGCAGGCGCGCCGCTGGAGGTGGGTCATGACCGAGTGGAAGAAGATCCTCTGCGCGATCGACTTCTCGGAGCTGTCGCGGATCGCGATGCTGCACGCGGCCGAGCGGGCCCGCGCGACCGAGGCCGAGCTCACGCTGGTGAACGTCATCCCGAAGACGCACGCGTCGATGATCGCGGAGGATGTCCTCGCGCCCTCCGCGGGCGAGGTGACGGAGCAGCGGCTCGAGGAGATGGACCGGAAGATGGAGCCGTGGCGCGACGAGGCGGCGCAGATCAGCGGCGCGGCGGTGCGAACGCGGATCCTGGTCGGCGACGCGGCGGACAAGATCGTCAAGTTCGCGCACGACGACAAGACGGACCTCGTGGTCATCGGGACGCACGGCCGGACCGGCGTGGCGCGCGCGCTGCTCGGGTCCGTCGCCGAGAAGGTGGTCCGCGAGGCGCCGTGCTCGGTGCTGGTCGCCCGGCGTCCGGTCGCGACGTGACGGCCTGACGGGCGCCACCGCCGGCGAGCGGGTCGGGACGCGCCAGCGCAGGGCGGTGGCGCGGCAGCGAGACGTCTGTTATACCGGACATCCACTATAGCGGACGACCGGCTCGAGGGGGCCGCGCGCCGCGGTGGAGGAACCGGTGCCCACGCTCGCCCCCTCGTCCCGGGAGCGCGCGCCGTTCGCGGACGCGCGTGACCTGGACGACTTCCTCGAGATGCTCGCGCGGTTCGAGCGCGGAGAGGTGACCGCCGAGGCCTGGCGGCAGTACCGGCTCCTCCTCGGCACCTACGGCCAGCGGCAGCCGGGGGACGTCCACATGCAGCGGGTGAAGATCCCGCAGGGCGTCCTGTCCGCGGCGCAGCTCGAGGCGCTGGCGGAGGTCGCCGTGGAGCACGGGCGTGGCTTCGGCCACGTCACCACCCGGCAGAACCTGCAGCTCCACTTCGTCGCGGCGCGCGGCGCCGAGGCGGCGATGCGCCGGCTCGTGGACGCCGGCATCACGACGAGGGAGGCCTGCGGGAACTCGGTCCGGAACGTCACGGCGTGCCCGCTGGCCGGCGTCTCCGCGCGCGAGGCCTTCGACGTGACGCCGTACGCCGAGGCGTTCACGCGCCACTTCCTCCGCCACCCGCTCTCGAGCACGCTCCCGCGGAAGTTCAAGGTCGCGTTCGAGGGCTGCCCGGACGACCACGCCGCCTGCGCCATCCACGACCTGGGCTTCTTCGCGCGCACCGCGCCGGACGGCCGCCGCGGGTTCCTGGTCCGTGCCGGCGGCGGCACCGCGACCGTGCCGGTCGCGGCGCAGCTCCTCGTCGACTTCCTGCCCGCGGAGGACGTGCTCGAGCTGTCCGAGGCGGTCATCCGGGTGTTCCACCGGCTCGGCGATCGCGTCCACCGCCACGCCAACCGGATGAAGTTCCTCATCCGGAAGCTCGGGTTCGAGGGCTTCCGCGCCGAGGTCGAAGCCGAGCGTTCCCGCGTCCGCGCGGACGGCGCGCCGCGCCTGTCCTTCGACGTCGCCTCGCCGCCCGAGGAGCTCGCGCCGGAGGGCACCCGGCCCGCCGCGCCCGGGCCGGAGGCGATCGCCGCGCGCGTCCGGGCCCAGGCGCCGCGTGGGCCCGGCCTCGTGCCGGCTGTCGAGCCGGACCTCGCGCCGGCCGCCGCGCTGCGGGCCGCGTTCGAGCGGACCAACGTCCGGCCCCAGCGCCAGGCGGGCTGGGTCGTGGTCGAGGTCGTGCTCCCGCTCGGCGACGTGACGGCGGCGCAGCTCTCCGTCCTCGCCGACCTCTCGCGCGCGTACGGCGACGGAACGGTCCGCTTCACCCGGGAGCAGGACGTGGTGCTTCGCTGGGTCCGGCGCGAGGAGGTGGGGGCGCTCCACGCGCGGCTCGCCGCCGCGGGCCTCGGGCGCGCGGGGGCGGGCACCGCCGCGCGGGTGACGAGCTGCCCTGGCGCGGAGAGCTGCAAGCTCGCCGTCACGCAGTCGCGCGGCCTCGGGCGACTGCTCGAGGAGCACGTCCGCGCGCACCCGGAGCTGGCGCTCCCGGAGCTCGACCTCAAGGTGAGCGGCTGCCCGAACGGTTGCGGCCAGCACCACGTCGCCGCCATCGGGTTCCAGGGCAGCGCGCGCAAGGTCGACGGGCGGGCGATCCCGCAGTACTTCGTGCTGCTCGGCGGCGCGGTCGGCCCGGACGGCGCCCGCTTCGGCCGGCTCGCCGCGAAGATCCCCGCGCGGCGTGTCCCGGAGGCGCTCGACCGGCTCGTCGCGTTGTACGCCGCGGACCGCGCCGTCGGCGAGAGCGCGCCGGCGTTCTTCGCGCGGGTCGATCCGGCCCGGGCGCGCGCCGTGCTCGCGGATCTCGCGGAGCTCGCGCCGGACGCGCTCCGGCCGGAGGACCTCGTGGATCTCGGCGACGCCGCCGCGTTCCGGCCCGAGAGCGGCGACGGCGAGTGCGCCACGTAGCCTCCTCGGCGCCGCCTCGCCGCGGCTGCCGGCGAGTAGCCGGGCATCCGCTTGACTGGAGGTCCGTCCGTCATCTAGGTTGTCCATCCGTAATAACGGATGACGCGCCCGACGGGCGCATGACGCGGAGGATGGACATGAAGGCACGGATCGGAAGCTGGGTCGGGATCGCGGCGGCGCTGGTCGCGCTCGTCGGAGGTCGCGCGGCGCGGGCGGCGGACGCGAAGGAGGTGCAGCTCCTCAACGTCTCGTACGACCCCACCCGCGAGCTGTACGAGGCGGTGAACGCCGCGTTCGGGAAGCAGTGGCTGGCGAGGACCGGCCAGAAGGTCACGGTGAAGCAGTCGCACGGCGGCTCCGGGAAGCAGGCGCGCGCGGTCGTGGACGGGCTCGAGGCGGACGTGGTGACGCTCGCGCTCGCGTACGACGTGGACGCGGTGGCGAGGGCGGGCCTCCTCCCGGCGGACTGGCAGAAGCGGCTGCCGCAGAACGCCTCGCCGTACACCTCGACCATCGTGTTCCTGGTCCGGAAGGGCAACCCCAAGGGCCTCCGCGACTGGGACGACCTCGTGAAGCCGGGCGTGTCGGTCATCACGCCGAACCCGAAGACCTCCGGCGGCGCGCGCTGGAACTACCTCGCGGCGTGGGCGCACGCGCTCCGGAAGAGCGGCGGCAGCGAGGCGAGCGCGAGGGAGTTCGTGAAGGCGCTCTACCGCAACGTGCCCGTCCTCGACTCCGGCGCGCGCGGCTCGACGACGACCTTCGTCGAGCGCGGCATCGGCGACGTCCTCCTCGCGTGGGAGAACGAGGCGTTCCTGGCGGTGGAGCAGCTCGGGAAGGGGCAATTCGAGATCGTCGTGCCGCGGACGAGCATCCTCGCCGAGCCGCCGGTCGCGGTGGTGGACCGGAACGTGGAGCGGCACGGCACCCGCGCCGTCGCGCAGGCCTACCTCGAGTTCCTCTACGGGCCCGAGGGGCAGGAGCTCGCGGCGAAGAACTACTACCGGCCGCGCGATCCGAAGGTCGCGGCGAGGTACTCGGCGAAGTTCCCGAAGATCGACCTCGTGACCGTCGACGGCGTGTTCGGCGGGTGGCAGAAGGCGCAGGCGACGCACTTCGCCGACGGCGGCGTGTTCGATCAGATCTACGTCCCCGGCGCGTAGCGCAGGCCGCCCCCTCACCGGAGAGACCACACCATGAACCGCATCTTCCAGGCCGCGCTCGCGGTCGCGCTCCTCGTGTCCTCTCGCGCCGGCGCCCAGGAGGGCCCGAAGGCCGCGCCGGACGCCCCCGCATCCTCCCCGGAGCCGGTCGCGCCTGCCGAGCCCGCGGCGCCGCCCGCCTCGGCGCCGCAGGGGCAGCCGCCGCGGCCGCCCTCACCGCCCGCGGCCGACGCGCCGCCGAAGCCGACCGCGGCCGCGCCGTACGCGCCGACGTTCTGGGGCTTCGTGAACGTGCAGTACGCCAGGACCGATCCGCCAGCGCCGGGCGTGGTCAGCTCGACGTTCCAGCTGCGGCGCGCCCGCATCGGGGCGCGCGGCGACGTGACGCCGAACGTCGGCTACGCCGTCCTCTTCGACGGCGCCGACACGTCCCTCAAGGACGCGTACGCCGCGCTGAAGCCGGTCCGCGGGCTCGAGCTCCGCCTCGGCCAGTGGAAGACGCCGTTCGGGTACGAGCAGCCCGAGAGCGACACCAAGCTGCTCTGGGTGAACAGCTCCTACGTCGTCCAGGCGCTCGCGCGCTCCACGTCCACGACGAGCGTCAACGCGACGCCGGACAGCCGCGACCTCGGGGTCGGGCTGCTCGGGAAGTGGACCGCCGGCGCGATCGGGGCGGAGCTGGCCGGCTCGCTCGTGAACGGCGCCGGCCCGAACCGGACGGACGACCTCGACACGAAGAACGCGTGGGGACGGGCGGGGGTGCTGATCAAGGGCGGACGGGTCGGCGTCCGCGCGGGCGGCTCGTTCGGCTACGGCCGGCAGGTCGCCGGCCTCGGCGCCAACGGCAAGTTCGACGGCGTGGGGACGCCCGTCGACGATACGTACTTCTGGTTCAAGACGTACGGCGCCGACGTGGAGGTGGACACGCCCATCTTCTTCGCCGCGGCCGAGTGGATCCAGTCGGAGCGCGACGTCCGCACCTACACGAGCGCGACGAGCTCGACGGCGAGCGCGTTCACCGCGCGCGGCTGGTACGCCGGCGTCTACGGAAAGACCCCGTGGAACCTCGGGCCCATCTTCCGCGCCGAGCGCTACGACCGGAACCGGAACGTGGCGGGCGACACGAACGAGCGGTACACGATCGGCGCCTACGTCGACGCCGTGCCGCTGAACGCGCGCCTCATCTTCAACTACGAGGCGGACCGTTCGGAGAAGGCGGTGCGGACGGGCGACAAGGCCATCGTGTTCGGGCAGGTGATCTTCTAAAGGGGGAGGGGACCGCAGCGAGGTGGCCCCGGCGTCCTGCGCGGACGCCGGGGCCTCGTCGTCTCCGGCCCTGCCGGCCCGGCCTATCCGCCGATGGGCGCGATGCCGCGCGCCTCGTCGGTGCTCGACGGGGCCGAGGCGAGGCGCGGCGCGGAGACGAGGGGAGCCGCCTTGGCGATCGCCCGCGCCTCGTCCGTGCTGCTGACGATCGCCGGCGAGGCTTCGTCGGCGCCACTGACGACCGCGGGACGGGCGACGGCGCGGGCCTCGTCGGTCGAGCTGGGCGTGAGCGCGAGTGCGGAGCTGGCGGAGAGGGCGACGGCGGCGACGACGACGAGGCGACGGATCATATTTTGGATCTCCTGGGGTGCGAGGTGGACACGCATTCGGAGTGCAGGCGGCGTGCCCGGGCGCGGACGGCGGCGGGATCGCGTTCGGCTGCGCTTCTGCGTGATCGACGCCGGAATCGCCAGAACGTTCCGCATCACACGTGACCGGAATGGTCACGCGGCGCGCGCCCGCGCCGGCCCGCCAGGAGGCTCACAGCCCGCTGGCGGTCAGGCTGTCCTGCTCTCGCTCGTGCGCCGGGAACACCCGGACCCGGCGGGGCGAGACGTGGACCGCGTCGCCCGGGGCGAGTCCGAGCGCCTCGCTCTTCCTGAAGTCGAGCTCGACCTCCACCGCTCCGCCGAAGCGCGGCGCGGCGAGCTCGACGCGCACGGCCGCCCCGAGCGGCACGAGCCGCTCGATGCGGGCGGCGAAGCTCCCCGGCACGGGCGCGCGGTGGACGTCGAGCTCGTGGGGGCGGACGTACACGTGGGCGCGCGTGCGCTGGCCGGCGCCGGGCGCGGCGAACTCGAGCTCGTTCACGAAGGCGCGGTCGCCCTCGACGTGGCCCTGGAACACGTTCACCGCGCCGAGGAACCGCATCACGAACGGGCTCGCCGGCTCCTCGAACACCTGCGCGGGGGTGCCGACCTGCTCGATCCTTCCGGCGTTCATGAGGACGATGCGGTCCGAGACCTCGAACGCCTCCTCCTGGTCGTGGGTCACGAAGACGCTCGTGACGTGCAGCTCGTCGTGGAGGCGCCGGAGCCACCGGCGCAGCTCCTGGCGGACCCGCGCGTCGAGCGCGCCGAAGGGCTCGTCGAGGAGCAGGATCTCCGGGGAGGTGGCGAGGGCGCGGGCGAGGGCGACGCGCTGCCGCTGGCCGCCCGAGAGCTGGTGCGGGTACCGGCTCCGCAGTCCGTCGAGCTGGACGAGCGAGAGGAGCTCGTCCACCCTCGGCGTGATCTCGGCCCGCGGGCGCTTCCGCACCTTCAGGGCGAACGCGACGTTCTCGGCGACGGTCATGTGCCGGAAGAGGGCGTAGTGCTGGAAGACGACGCCGACGTTGCGCTCGCGGGCGCTCCGGGCCGAGACGTCCTCGCCCCCGTGGTGCACCTCTCCGGCGTCGGGGTGCTCGAGGCCGGCGATGATGCGGAGGAGCGTGGTCTTCCCGCAGCCGGACGGCCCGAGGAGGGCGACCAGCTCGCCGTCGGGGATCTCGAGCGAGACGTCGTGGAGGACGGGGTGATCGTCGAAGGCCTTCCGCAGGCCGCGCACCGAGATGGACATGGGACCTCCTAGGCGGCGCCGGGATTGGCGCGCCGCGCAGCGTCGCGCCGCGCGAGGTGCTGCTTCCACTCGAGCGTCTTCTTCGCCACGAGCGTCACCAGCGCGAGGATGAACAGGAGCGACGCGACCGCGAACGACGCGCGGAAGGCGTACTCGTTGTAGAGGATCTCGACGTGCAGCGGGATGGTGTTGGTCACTCCGCGGATGTGGCCGGAGACGACCGACACCGCGCCGAACTCGCCCATCGCCCGCGCGTTGCAGAGGATGACGCCGTAGAGCAGGCTCCACTTCACGTTCGGGAGCGTGACCTTCGTGAGGATCTGCCAGCCGCTCGCGCCGAGCACGTGCGCCGCCTCCTCCTCCTCGACGCCCTGCGCCTCCATGAAGGGGATGAGCTCGCGGGCGACGAACGGGAACGTCACGAACACCGTCGCGAGGACGATCCCCGGCACCGCGAACACGATCTTGACTCCGTGGTCCTGGAGCCAGGGGCCGAACCAGCCGTGCGCGCCGAAGAGGAGGACCGTGACCATCCCGGAGATGACGGGCGAGACGCCGAACGGGAGGTCGATGAGGGTGACGAGGAGGTTCTTGCCGCGGTAACGGAAGCGGGTGATCGACCACGCCGCGGCGAGCCCGAAGACCGCGTTCAGCGGGACGGAGACGGCGGCGACGAGGACCGTCAGCCGGATCGCGGCGAGCGCGTCGGCGTCGGCGAGCGCCTTCCACCAGAGCGCGAGCCCGTCCTTCAGCGCCTCGTGGACGACCACCGCGGCGGGGACGAGGACGAAGGCGGCGAGGAAGGCGAGGGCGAGGCCGACGAGGGCCCCCTTCACGAGGGGCGGATCGTCGGTCGGGCGCCGCGGGCGCGGGCGCGGCGACGCGGCGCGGGCCGGCAGCGTCCGCGCCGGAAGCGGCGCCACCTCGGGCGCGAGCCCGGCGGTGCGCGGCGAGGCGATCGCGTCGTGTGCGCCGGTCACGCCTGCCCCGTGCGCGTCCGGGTCCAGGCCTGGAGGCGGTTGATGGCGAGGAGGAGGACGAACGAGGCCGCGAGGAGCACCATCGCGATGGCCGCCGCGCCCGCGTAGTCGTACTGCTCGAGCCGGGTCATGATGAGGAGCGGCGCGATCTCCGTCCGGAGCGGCATGTTGCCGGAGATGAAGACGACCGATCCGTACTCGCCGAGCGCGCGGGCGAAGGAGAGGGCGAACCCGGTGAGCGCCGCGGGGACGATGGCGGGCAGCAGCACCCGCCGGAACGTCTGCCAGCGCCCGGCGCCGAGCACCGCCGCCGCCTCCTCCACCTCCGGATCGAGATCCTCGAGCACCGGCTGCACCGTCCGGATCACGAACGGGAGGCCGATGAAGGTGAGCGCGATCGTGACGCCGAGCGGCGAGAACGCGCCGTGGATGCCGAGGGGCTCGAGCCACCGTCCGAGCCAGCCGTTCCGGGAGTAGACCGCCGTCAGGGCGATGCCGCTCACCGCGGTCGGCAGGGCGAACGGGAGATCGACGATCGCGTCGACGAGCGAGCGTCCCGGGAACCGGTAGCGCGCGAGCACCCAGGCGACGAGCACGCCGAAGAGGACGTTCACCGCGGCCGCGGCGAGCGATGCGCCGAAGCTGAGCCGGTACGACGCGAGCGCGCGCGGAGACGCGACGATGCGCAGCGCGTCGGCCCAGGAGAGGGCGCTCGAGCGGAGCGCCAGCGTGGAGAGCGGCACCAGCACCACCAGGCACAGGTACAGGACGGTGAACCCGGTCGAGAGCCCGAAGCCGGGCAGGACGCCCGGGGAGCGGCGCGCGGCGCGGCTCACGACCGGCGCGGCTCCCCGCCCGGCGTCCGCTCCACGTGCAGGCCGCACTCCTTCTTCTCCTTCCCGCGCCACCGGCCGGCGCGCGGGTCCTCGCCGGGCCCGACCGGGGAGGTGCACGGCGCGCAGCCGATGCTGGCGTACCCCTGCGCGTGGAGCGGGTTCGTCGGCACCTCGAAGCGGCGCACGTGCTCGCGGACGCGCTCGGCGGTCCAGGCGGCGAGGGGGTTCACCTTCACCAGCCCGAACCGGGCGTCCCACTCGACGACCCGGGCGCTCGCGCGATCCGGCGTCTGATCCCGGCGGATGCCGGTCACCCAGGCGTCGAGCCTCGCGAGCTGGGACCGGAGCGGCACCACCTTCCGGACGTGGCAGCAGGCGTCCGGGTCCTCCTCCCACGGCGGCGGGCGGCCCGGGACGACGAGCGGCGCGTCCGGCCGGATGGCCTCGATCGACACCCCGTAGCGCTCCTCGAGCCGCGTCCAGAGCGCGTAGGTCTCGGCGAACAGGTACCCGGTGTCGAGCGTGAAGATGCCGACCGGCAGCCGCGCGCGCGCGATCACGTCCACGAGGACGCAGTCCTCCTCGCCGAAGCTGTTCGCGAGCTGGATCCGGCCCGCCGGGAACCGTGGCGCGACGGCCGCGAGGATCTCCTCGGGCGCCTTCCCCTCGAGGTCCGCCGCGAGGGCGGCGAGCGCGTCCTTCCCGACGACGCTCACAGGATCATCCCCGCGCCGACGGTGTCGTTCGTCGCCTCGTCCACGACCACGAACGCGCCGGTCTCGCGGCTCTCGGCGTAGCGATCCGCGGCGATGGGCACGGCGAGCCGGAGCGTCACCCGCCCGATGTCGTTCATCGCGAGCCCGCTGGTGCCGACCTGCTCCAGCGCGGCGAGGTCGATCTTCCAGGCGATGCCGGAGACCTGCGCCTTCGTCTCCCGCGTCGTGTGGCGGACGACGTACTTCCGCGCCGCCGAGAGCGGCCGCTCGGACAGCCAGCAGACCACCGCGTCGACGCTCCTCGTCGCCTCCGGCGCCTCCTCGGGGCGGACCAGCATGTCGCCCCGGCCGACGTCGACGTCGTCCTCGAGGACGAGCATGACGGACTGCTCGCTCCCGGCCTCCCGGAGGGAGACGTCGCCGATCCGGATCTCCTTCACGCGCGTGGTGAGGCCCGACGGCAGGACCTGCACCGCGTCGCCCACGGCGATCTCGCCGGACTCCACCCGGCCGGCCACGCCGCGGAAGTCGTGGTGCTCGCGCGTGTGCGGGCGGCAGACCCACTGGACCGGGAACCGGAACGCCTCGCGGGCCTCGGTGTGGGCCGCCGGGGCGTCCTCGAGGATCTCGAGGAGCGTCGGCCCGCCGTACCAGTCGAGCCGGCTCCCGCGCTCCACGACCATGTCGCCCTCGAGCGCGGACAGCGGGATGAACCGGACGTCGGCGATCCCGAGCCGGGCGGCGAAGGCGAGGTAGTCGGCGCGGATCCGCTCGAAGACCTCGGCCGACCAGCCGACGAGGTCCATCTTGTTCACCGCGATGACGAGGTGGCGGACGCCGACCAGGTGGGCGATGTACGAGTGGCGGCGGGTCTGGGTGAGCACGCCCCTGCGCGCGTCGACGAGGATGATCGCGAGGTCCGCGGTGGACGCGGCCGTCACCATGTTCCGCGTGTACTGCTCGTGCCCGGGCGCGTCGGCGATGATGTACTTCCGCGTCCCGGTGGAGAAGTAGCGGTGCGCGACGTCGATGGTGATCCCCTGCTCGCGCTCCGCCTGCAAGCCGTCGGTGAGGAGCGAGAGATCCACCGCGTCGAGGCCGCGGCGGCGCGAGGTCCGCTCGATGGCGTGGAGCGTGTCGGCCAGGATCGACTTCGTGTCGAGGAGGAGCCGCCCGATGAGCGTGCTCTTCCCGTCGTCGACGCTGCCGCAGGTCGTGAACCGGAGGAGCCCGCGGTCGGGCGGCGCCTCGAGGCGTTGGGCGGGGACGGACATCTAGAAATAGCCCTCCTTCTTGCGCTGCTCCATCGAGGCGTCCGAGGTCTGATCGTCGAGGCGGGTCGCGCCGCGCTCGGTGATCGTGGTCGTCGCCGTCTCGGCGACGATCGCCTCGAGCGTGGTGGCCGCCGACTCGACCGGCGCGGTGCAGGTGATGTCGCCGACCGTGCGGAACCGGACCGTCAGCTCCTCGACGACGTCGCCGGGCCTGGGCGGCGTCACCTCGGTGACCGGCACGATGGCGCCGCCGCGGCGGACGACGGGGCGCCGGTGCGCGAAGTAGATCGACGGGAGCTCGAGCCGCTCGCGGGCGATGTACTGCCACACGTCGAGCTCGGTCCAGTTGGAGATGGGGAACGCGCGGATGTTCTCGCCCTTCCGGATCCGCGCGTTGTAGAGGCTCCACAGCTCGGGGCGCTGGTTCTTCGGGTCCCACTGCCCGAACTCGTCGCGGAAGGAGAAGATCCGCTCCTTGGCCCGCGCCTTCTCCTCGTCCCGCCGCGCGCCGCCGATGCAGGCGTCGAAGCCGAACTCGGCGATCGCGTCGAGGAGCGTCACCGACTGGTGCTTGTTCCGGGGCTCGAGCGGGTGGGCGAGGACCACCTTGCCGGCGCGGATGGAGTCCTCGACCGAGCGCACCAGGAGCCGCTCGCCGAGCTCCGCCGCGCGGCGGTCGCGGAACGCGATCACCTCGGGGTAGTTGTGGCCGGTGTCGATGTGCATGAGCGGGAAGGGGAAGCGCGCCGGCCGGAACGCCTTCTCCGCGAGGCGGAGGAGGCAGATGGAGTCCTTGCCGCCGGAGAAGAGCAGCACCGGATTCGCGCACTGCCCGGCCACCTCCCGGAGCACGTGGATCGCCTCGGCCTCGAGCCAGTCGAGGTGGGAGAAGGCCTGATGCATCGGGATCGCCACGTTCACCTCGTCGCGCGGGCGCCGGGCCTCGCGCCTGCCGGTGGATGAGTATCCGGCATAACGGATGACGGCATCCTAGATAGCGGATGGCCGTCCGTCAAGCTGCGGCGGTCGCGCTGCCCTGCAAGCATTCGCACCGAGCGAGCGGCGCGGAGCGCCACGGAGTCGAGGGGCGAGCCCGTCAGGTCAGCGGACGCTCCACGAAGAGCCCCGCCTCGAGGACGTACCGGCGCGTCTCGGTGACCTTCCCGCCGCGCACGCCGAGCACGAGGTACTCCGCGCCGGGGAGGAGCGGCTCGCCGTCGACGAGCGCGTCGGCGCGGTCCTTCTCGGAGAAGTACGCGCCGACCTCCACGTGCGAGTGCCACACCGCGACGATCTCGCCACGGCCGTCGAGCAGCGACTCGTGCACGCGGAGCTGCGCCCTCGGATCCATCAGGTACGAGGTGCGGCTCGTGCGCGGGAACCGCTCCGGATCCTGGGCGTGGTACCGATCCGCGACGTTCGGCACGGGGACGACCTCGACGGCGCCGCCACGCTGGACCACGAACCCGCAGGCCTCGCGCTCGGGATCCGCCTCGCAGAGCGCCGCGATCCGGGCGAGCACCTCGGGGCCGTAGGCGGCGGTCACCAGGCGATCCTCCGCTCCCACCGGCGCGGCTCGAAGTAGCGGTCGGCGCGGTCCGGCAGGACCGTCACGACGTTTCCGCCGCGCCCCTCTGCCGCGAGCGCGCGCGCGACGCGCAGCGCGCCGGCGACGGCCGCCCCCGCCGAGTGCCCGACGCGCAGGCCCTCCTCGCGCCCGAGCCGCTCCGCCATCTCCCAGCCCTCGGCCGTCGGCAGCGAGATCACTCCGTCCAGCTCCTCGGCGCGGTAGATCGCCGGCACGATGGAGCTCGCCATGTGCTTCAGGCCCTCGAGACCGTGGAGCGGCTCAGCGGGCTCGACGGCGAGGCACCGGACGCCCGGGACGCGCGCCCGGAGGCCGCGCGAGGTGCCCATCACGGTGCCGCCGGTCCCGATGCCCGCCACGAACGCGGCCACGCGCCCCTCCAGCGCCTCCGCGATCTCGACGGCCGTGCCGAGCTCGTGGGCGCGCGGGTTCTCCGGGTTCCCGTACTGGTCCGGGTAGAACCAGCGCGCGGGGTCGTCCGCGACGAGGGCGCGGACCTTCCGGATCGCGCCGTCGGAGCCCTCGAGCGGATCCGAGAAGATCAGCTCCGCGCCGAACGCGCGGGTGATGCGCTTCCGCGCGGCGCTCACGTTCGACGGCATCACGAGGGCGCAGCGGAGCCCGAGCGCGGCGCAGATCCAGGCGTAGGCGACCCCGGTGTTCCCGCTCGTCGAGTCGACCAGGGTCTTCCCCGGGCCGAAGCGGCCGTCGGCGAGCGCCGTCTCGATCATGCGTAGCGCGGCCCGGTCCTTCACCGAGCCGCCCGGGTTCGCGAACTCGCACTTCGCGTAGATGGAGACGCCGGGGAGGTCGGCCCCGATCCGGCGGAGGCGCACGAGCGGCGTGTTGCCGACGAGGCGGGCGAGGGAGTCCACCGGGGCCGGGCCGTGGGGGAAGCTCGGTGCGCTCACGGCCGCGCCCCCTCGAACCACTCCGCGAACGAGAAGTACCGCTCGCCGGTGTCGGCGAACACGGTCGCGACCACCTTGCCGGGCCCGAGCGCGCGCGCGACGTCGAGCGCCGCGACCGCCGCCGCGCCGCTCGAGACGCCGACGAGCAGCCCCTCCTCGCGGGCGAGGCGCACCTTCATCGCCCAGGCGTCCTGGTCGGAGACGGCGATCACGCGGTCGTACGCCGACCGGTCCAGGACCTCGGGCACGAACCCGGCGCCGAGGCCCTGGATCCGGGTCGGGCCCGGCGCGCCGCCGGAGAGCACGGCGCACGCGGCCGGCTCCACGGCGACGAGCGCCACGCGCGGGTGCTCCCGGCGGAGCACCTCCGCGACGCCGGTCAGCGTCCCGCCGGTGCCGACGCCGGCGACGAACGCGTCCGGCGCGACGCCGGCGGCCCGGAGCTGCTCGACCAGCTCGCGGCCGGTGTGCGCGCGGTGCGCGGCGGGGTTCGCGGGGTTCGCGAACTGCTCGACGAGGAAGGCGCCCTCGCGCTCCGCGAGCTCTCGCGCGCGCGCCACCGACGGGCCCATCGCCCTCTCCGCCGGCGTGAGCACGAGCTCGGCGCCGTACGCCTCGAGCGCCTGCCGGTGCTCGAGGGACGTCGAGTCGGGCAGGACGAGGGTGAGCCGGTAACCCTTCACGGCGCAGACGAGGGCGAGGCCGATGCCGGTGTTGCCGCTCGTCGCCTCCACGACGCGGCCGCCGGGCCGGAGCCGCCCGGACCGCTCCGCGGCCTCGATCATGGAGATCGCGATCCGATCCTTCACCGAGCCGCCCGGGTTGAACGACTCGAGCTTCGCGAAGACCGCGGCGCCCTCGGGGACGACGACGCGCCGCAGCCGCACCACGGGCGTGCCCCCCACCGCGTCGAGGATGCTCTCGAGCGGCGGGGCGGCGCGCGGGCGGTCGCGGGGCGGCATTCCGGGCTAGTAGCGCGGCACGGTCGGGTCGATCTCCTCGCTCCAGCGGAGGATCCCGCCGGCGAGGTTCCACACGCGGCGGAAGCCGGCCGCCTGCAGCTGGCGGACGGCCCTCGCGCTCCGGCCGCCGCTCTTGCAGTAGACGATCAGGTCGCGCGCGCTGTCGAGCGTCGGCAGCGCCTCCGCGAACGAGGAGAGCGGGGTGAGGCGCGCGCCCTCGATCCGGCCGATGTCCCACTCGTGCGGCTCGCGGACGTCGATGAGGTCGAACGCGTCCTTCCGCCGCCGCCGCGCGTCCAGCTCCGCGGGCGTGATGGTCGGGATGCCGTCGGTCTCGTCCGGCTGGCCGCGGATGCCGCAGAACTGCTGGTAGTCGATGAGCGCCTGGATCTCGTGCGTGCCGCACGCCGGGCAGCTCGGGTTCTTGCGGAGCTTCACCGTCCGGAAGTCCATCCGGAGGGCGTCGAGGAGCAGGAGGCGCCCGACGAGCGGCTCGCCCGCGCCGACGATGAGCTTCACGGTCTCGGTGGCCTGCACGAGCCCGAGGAGGCCCGGCAGCACGCCGAGCACGCCGCCCTCCGCGCAGGAGGGGACGAGGCCCGGCGGCGGAGGCTCGGGGTAGAGGCACCGGTAGCAGGGGCCGTCCGTGGTGCAGAAGACGGTGGACTGGCCCTCGAAGCGGAAGATGGATCCGTAGACGTTCGGCTTCCCGAGGAGGACGCAGGCGTCGTTCACGAGGTAGCGGGTCGCGAAGTTGTCCGTCCCGTCCACCACGAGGTCGTAGTTCCGGATGATTTCGAGCGCGTTCTCGCTCGTGAGCTGGGTGTCGTACGCGACCACCTCGACGTGCGGGTTCACGTCGTGGATCCGGTCGCGCGCGGACTCGACCTTCTTCCGGCCGACGTCCTTCGTCCCGTGGATCACCTGGCGCTGCAGGTTGGTCACGTCGACGACGTCGAACTCGACCAGGCCGAGGGTGCCGACGCCGGCCGCGGCGAGGTAGAGGCCGATGGGCGAGCCGAGCCCGCCCGCGCCGACCATCAGGACGCGGGCGGCCTTGAGCCGGCGCTGCCCCTCGACCCCGACGTCGGGGATGATGAGGTGGCGGCTGTAGCGGAGGATCTCCTCCTGGCCGAGCTGCGGGAGCTCCGAGGCGGGACGCCCGATGGACATCGGTTACCCTCCGGCGATGGCGGGGACGACGACGATCTCGGCGCCGTCCGCGACGGGCGTCTCGAAGCCCTGCTGGAACCGGATGTCCTCGTCGTCGAGGTAGAAGATCACGTACGGGTACGGCTTGCCATCGGGGCCACGGAGCCGCGATCCGAGATCCGGGTGGCGCGCCGTGACGTCCTGGATGACCGCGCCGACGGTGGCGCCCTTCGCCTCGTGGACGGTCTGGCCGCCCGCCGACTTGGCGAGCACGGTGGGGAGCCTCAAGGTGACCGGCATCGTTTCGCTCCTGAAGGGTGACGGGGTTCTAGCGGGACGCCTCGACGAGCGCTGCGACCTCGCGCAGCTTCCCGGCGACGACGGGGGCCTCCGGCAGCGCCGGGAGGACGGCCTCGACCGTCTTCAGGCCGTTGCCGGTGATGCAGAGGACGAGCTCGTCCGTGGGCCGGAGCTGCCCCTCCCTCGCGAGCTTCAGGGCGGCGGCGACGGTGACGCCGGCCGCCGTCTCGCCGAAGACGCCCGTCGTCTCGGCGAGCAGCCGGATCCCGGCGACGAGCTCCTCGTCCGTGACCGCCGCGGCGCCGCCGCCGGAGGTCCGGATCGCCTTCGCGGCGAAGCGGCCGTCCGCGGGGTTCCCGATGGCGATGGAGCGCGCGATCGTCCGGGGCTGGACGGGCTCGATCTTCTCGCCGCCGCTCGCGACGAGGTTCACGATGGGCGCGCAGCCCGCCGCCTGCGCGCCGTACATCCGCGGCGCGGCGCCGTCGAGGAGCCCGGCGGTGCGCAGCTCGCGGAAGCCCTTGTCGAGCTTCGTCAGGAGCGAGCCGCCCGCCATCGGCGCGATCACCGCGTCGGGGGTCCGCCAGCCGAGCTGCTCGCCGATCTCGTGGGCCATCGTTTTCGACCCCTCGCCGTAGTAGCCGCGGAGGTTCAGGTTGACGAGCCCCCAGCCGAACCGGTCCGCGACCTGCGCGCAGAGGCGGTTCACGTCGTCGTAGGTCCCCTTCACCCGGACCAGCCGCGGGCCGTAGATCGCCGTGCCGACGATCTTCCCGACCTCGAGGTCCTCGGGGACGAAGATCCAGGCGGCGAGCCCGGCGCGCGCGGCCTGCGCTGCGACGGAGTTCGCCAGGTTTCCGGTCGACGCGCAGCCCACGGTGTCGAGGCCGAGCCCGACGGCGGCGTTGAGCGCCACGGCGACGACGCGATCCTTGAACGAGCAGCTCGGGTGCGAGACGGCGTCGTTCTTCACGAGCGCGCGCCGGACGCCGAGGGCACGGGCGAGGGCCGGCGCGTCGAGGAGCGGCGTGAAGCCGGTGTCCTCGGAGACGACCGGCGCGTCGAGGATCGGCAGCCACTCGCGGTACCGCCAGATCGAGCGGGGGCGCGCCTCGATCTCGGCGCGCGTGGGCAGCCGCCGGGCCGGGTCGTACACGGGCTCGAGCGGGCCGAGGCAGTGCTCGCACACCGCGACGGGGGACGGATCGGAGGGGGCGCCGCAGAGGCGACAGGACAGGGACGCGAGCCGGGGGCCGGACCGCTTGGCGACGGCGGTGCACGCCGCCGCGACGGGCGAGGACATCTGTCTTCCTTCCGCCCCGCCCGGGGGTATTCACCCGCAGGCGAGGAGCTTTTTAGCGGTTGGATTCACGTGGCCGCAATACGCCGCAAATCGCCACGGGCTGTCGTCGTCGCTCCCGGCCGGAGCCACCGGGCGAGAGCGCACGAATCCTAGGTAGCGGATACCCGTCCTGTCAAGCGGACGGGCGGACAAAAATCCGAGATCACGGACGCCGGCCCGAACGGGCTCAGGCCGCGCATTCGCCGTCGCCGACCTCGGGCCGGAAGACCTCGTCCGAGCCCGGCTCCACGAAGTCCTCGGCGCGCGCGTCCGCGAGCGCGAGCTCCTCGAGCGGGGCCAGCACCGCCCTCGCGCGGTCGAGGGCGCGGGCGAGGAACGGGCCCGGCGCCTCGCCCGGCGCGCGCTCGGCCCGCCAGAGGGCGACGAGGCGCGCGAGCGCGTCCGGCACGCGCCGCGCCGGGATCTTCGCGGCGAGCCGGCCGAAGGTCGCGCCGGTCTCGCCGACGCTCCCCCCGACGAGCACGAAGTATTGCGGGATCGTGCGCTCGCCGAGCCGGCGCGCGCTGCCCTGGAGGCCGACCGCCGCGAGGTGGTGCTGGCTGCAGCCGTTCGGGCACCCCGAGGCGTGGACCGGGAACGCCGCCTCGGCGAGCGCGTCCCGGCCGAGCCGGTCGCGCAGCTGGCGCTCGGCGAATCGCGCGACAGTGCGCGGGCTGGTCACCGCGAGGCGGCAGGCCTCCGCGCCGGGGCAGGAGACGATGTCGTCGGCGGTGCCGGCGGCGCGGACGAGGCCGGCGGCGGCGAGGCCCGCGTACAGCGCGGGGACCTCCGCGCGCGGCACCCAGCGGAGGTGGAGCTGGCCGCCCGGCGCGAGGCGGACCGTGCCGTCGCCGTGCGCGAGGGCGAGGTCCGCGAGGACCTCCAGCTGCGCGGCGGTGAGATCGCCCTGCGGGGCCGCGACCGTCACCACCTCGAACCCCGCCTGCCTCTGCGCGCGGACGTTGGTGCGGCGGAACGCGTCGAGGGCGGCGAGCGGCGCCTCGAGCAGTGGCACGACCTCGGGCGGGAGCCCGGGCCCGCGCGCCGGCGCGGCGGTCACGCGGCGGGCGATCTCGGCGGGCGCGGGCGCCTGCGGCCGCGCGAGGGCGGGAGCGCGCTCCTCGGGCGGGCGCTCCGGGTCGAACGGGAGGCGCGGCGCGCCCTCCGCCTGCACGCGGATCAGCTCGGCCTGGACGAGCTCGCGGAACGCGGCCTCGCCGAGGTCGCGGACGAGGAACTTGAGACGGTTCCGGGCCTTGTTCACGCGGTCACCGCGCGCGTGGAAGATGCGGACGACCGCCTCGGCGAGCGCGAGCACGTCGGCCGCGGGCAGGAAGTCGACGAGGACGAGCCCCGAGGTGCAGAGCGAGGACGTGCCGCCCGCGGCGGTGACGCGGAAGCCGCGGATGGTCCGGCCGGCGACCTCGCGGACGGCGGCGCGGAACCCGAGGTCGTGGATGGGCGTCGCGACGTGGTCCGTGGCACAGCCCTCGAAGGCGATCTTGAGCTTCCGCGGCAGCGCGTTCGCGAGCGGGTGGCGGAGGAAGTGGCGCGTCGCCGCCTCGGCGTAGGGCGTCGGGTCGAAGACCTCGTCGGCGGAGACGCCCGCGAGCGGGCAGGTCACGACGTTCCGGACGGTGTTCCCGCCCGCGCCAGCGGTGGTGAGGCCGGCCTCCGCGAGCCGGCGGAGCGCCGGCTCGAGGTCCGCGGGGCAGACGAAGTGGAGCTGGAGATTCTGCCGCGTCGTGACGTGGCCGAACCCGCGCGAGAAGCGCGCGGCGACGTCGGCGAGCGCCCGGAGCTGCGCCGCGTCGGCGAGCCCCTGCGGGATCTTCACCCGCAGCATGTGCACGCCGTCCTGGCGCTGCGAGTACGCGCCGCGCGCGACGCGGTAGGCGCGCCAGCCTTCGGCGTCGAGCTCGCCGCGCTCGAAGCGGCGGAGCCGCTCGACGAAGGCGTCGATCTCGGAGGGGTCCGCGAAGGTGGGGCGGGCGCGGCCGGCGGGGAGGGTCGAGGTGGTCATGGCAGGGGTCCTTCGGGCTCAGCGGTCGCCGGCGGCTGCGCGGGGGCGCTCGCGGACCGCTGCGAGGGCCGCGACGGCGCCGACGACGAGGGTGCCGGGGAGGTGGGCGCGGTCGCCGGGCAGCGGCGCGGTGGCGAGCTCCGCGAGCGTGCCGGTCCAGGTGAAGGCCTCGACGCTCGACGCGCCGAGGAGGACGGCGGCGGGCGTCGCAGGATCCCAGCCGCGGGCGCGGAGCCGCGCCGCGATGCCAGCCCGGGCGCCGACGCCCATGAGGACCACCAGCGTGAGCGCCGCCGGTGCGATGGCGTCGAGGAGGGGGCCGTAGGTGCCCTCGGCGTGGCCGGAGACGACGGCAAAGCCCGCCGCGAGCCCGCGGTGCGTGACGGGGATGCCGGCGAGGGCGGGCGCGGCGATCGCGGAGGTCACGCCGGGCACGATCTCGAAGGGCACGCCGGCCTCGGCGAGCGCGAGCGCCTCCTCGCCGCCGCGCCCGAGCACGAAGGGATCTCCGCACTTCAGCCGCACGACGCGCTGGCCGCGGCGGGCGGCGCGCACGAGGAGCCGCTCGATCGCACGCTGCGAGACGCTGGGGCGCCCCGCGCGCTTCCCGACGTGGAAGCAGTGGGCGCGCGGCGCGAGCGCGAGGGCCGCCGGATCGACGAGCGCGTCGTAGAGGACGACGTCCGCCTGCCCGAGCCGCTCCGCCGCCCGCCGGGTGAGGAGGCCGGGATCGCCGGGGCCTGCGCCGACGAGGGAGACGAAGCCGCCGGGGAGCGGCGGGGTCGCCGCGGCGCCGCGCCCGCCGGCGTAGAGCGCGTTCAGCCGCTCGAGGAGGAGCGGGCGGCGCGTCGCCATCGGCACCCGTGCGCGCTTCCACTCCGCGCGCGCGGCCTCGGCGGCGTCCATCCAGGCGGAGAGGTCGTCGGGCAGGACGGCCTCGAGCGCCTCGCGGAGGAGGCCGGCGAGGGCGGGCGCCTTGCCGCCGGTCGAGACCGCGACCGTGGCCCCCCCGCGGCGCACGACGCCCGCGGTGTAGACGGTGGCGTGGTCCGGATCGTCGACGGCGTTCACGAGGATCCGCCTCGCCTCGGCCGCCTCGGCGACGGCCCGGTTCACGTCCGGGGTCGCGGCCGCGACGGCGAGCCAGGCGCCGTCGAGATCCGCGGGCGCAAAGCCGCGCCGGTGCACGACCGCCGCGAGCGCGGCGACCTCGTCGCGAAGCTCCGGCGCCACCACCGTGATGCGCGCGCCGGCCTCCGCGAGCTGCCGCGCGCGCACCGTCGCCATCGCGCCGCCGCCGACGAGCAGGACGTCGCGGCCGGAGAGCTTGACGAACAGCGGGAGGAGGGGCTCGCTCATGTCGATCCGGTGCCGCGCGGCACGGTGAGAGCCCGGGAGGGCCCGCGTCGCCGGGACCTCCCCGCGAGCGCCCGGGACGCGAGGACGATTTCATCCTAGATGGCGGACGGATCTCCCGTCAAGCAGAACGTCCGTTTTAGCGGATGGCGTCGCAGGCCCTGCCGTGGCGCCGCC
Organism: Anaeromyxobacter oryzae; assembly: GCF_023169945.1. Classification (GTDB taxonomy): domain Bacteria; phylum Myxococcota; class Myxococcia; order Myxococcales; family Anaeromyxobacteraceae; genus Anaeromyxobacter; species Anaeromyxobacter oryzae. The sequence goes on along the minus strand of NZ_AP025591.1, from coordinate 202,215 downwards.
GAGGGGCCGGAACGCGGACTGTGCGTACGTTACGTCGGCCCCCCGCCTGCGGCCTCCTCCTGATTCTTCTGCTTCGCGCGACTTCCTCTAGAATGGCGCCCCCTTCACCCCGGCCGCGGCCCTGGAGCCACAGATCCATGCCTGACACCCGCAAGCGCAACCTCATCGCCCAGTGGGCCTTCGACACCCGCCCCGTGCTGCTGCGGTTCCACCTCTGGCTGGAGGACGTCGAGGTGGAGCGGCACCAGCCGGACCCGGTCTCCGCCCACAGCTTCACGCCGCGCGGCATCGCGCGCTGCCTCGCCATGACGTCGGCCGCGACCGCGCTCGGCACGCGCCTCTACGGCGAGTTCGGTGCCGGGGCCGGGAAGGACAAGGCCGCCTACAACCAGGTGAAGAAGTCCGCGGACGCCATCAGCGCCTACGTGATGAGCGAGGGCCTCTGGCACCTCACCCGCACGCTCCCCGAGAACCACGCGATCATGGTGTGCCTCGGCGAGGGGCTCATGCCGAAGGCCGGCGAGACGCCGGAGATGGGCGCGAACCCGCTGCTCGGGTTCGGGCGCGTCTACGCGCGGCCCGAGGTGGCGCGCCAGGTGGATCGCCTGGTCCACAAGCTGCTGAACGACCCGAACCACTCGTTCGAGGAGTTCTACGCGAAGCTCCAGGAGAAGGGCATCACGCTCTGGGGCGCCGCGGTCGACACGCTCGAGAACACCTCGCGCTTCGCCGAGGGCAAGCTCACCGGCCCCATGGCGGTGTTCCACCTGTTCGACTCGCCGCTCACCGTCTCGCGCCCCTACGAGTCGTACATGGGGTGCCTCACGCTGCCGCGCCGCGTGGCGGCGTCGGCGGAGCGCGACTCGCTGCTCCTCGACTACCGGACGCCGCGAAACCAGGTGATGGAGGCGATCGAGGCGACGTACCCCGGCATCGAGCGGAAGAACGTCCACGTCTGGACGCTCCGCGGGAAGAGCCGCGTGGGCCGCCTCGGCAAGCGCTGGGAGGAGTGGAAGGCGCTCGGCGCGCACCTCGTCGAGGACGGGTGGAAGGCGCCCTCCGGGATCGAGGTCTTCACCGACTCCGGCACGTACGCCCCCACGTTCCTCGTCGGCAGCTGGCAGGACGCCGCCGGCGCGACCCACGTGTTCCTCTGCGACGGATACGCGGCGACGGCGGAGGCGATGCAGGCCTCGAGCCTCTCCTCCGTGCTCGACGTCGACTGCACGATGGCCGTCTTCTCCCCCGAGTTCGCGCTGCCCTGCGGCGAGGAGGGCAAGCTCATGCAGCTCGACCCGCGGGCGCCGGACTTCTCGCGGCGGGTCGGCGAGCTCTTCGGCGGGCGCGTGCTCGAGGCCGGCGAGGTGAAGACCTACGCCGAGGCGATCGAGGAGGCGGCCTCCTCGAACATGCCGCTCAAGCAGCGGGTGATCCGCGCCGACGACTTCCTGCCGGAGAAGAAGTGGGGTGTCCTCGCGAGCATCGGGTACATGTGCGACGACCCGTACACCGGCTCTCCGGGCGTGGAGCAGGTCGGCGAGGGGCTCTACCGCGTCACGACGCAGCTCGCGACGCGGAACGCGTCCGCGCGGATGGCGTTCACGTTCCGGCTCATGGAGCCGGTCTCGGAGATGCGCCACGTCTTCAGCCCGCTCCTCGTCCGGTTCCTCTCCGGCGTCGACTGGACCCGTCGCCCGGTTAAGATCTCCGACTCCGGCCGGATCCGGAACGAGCTCCAGACGATGCTCTCGCAGGCGCTCGAGCACGACGGCGACACCATCCGCGTCCACTTCGATCGCGTGGACGACAAGGTGATGCCGAAGGACAAGCAGGCCCGGATCCGCCAGGTGCTCGAGTGGTACAAGGCGAACCACCCGGTGTGGTTCGAGTGGCTCGAGGTCGCCTGACGGGGCGGCGTCCCGCGGCCCGGCCCTACCGCGCAGGGCGCCCTCCGCGGGGGCGCCCCCGCCGGTCGCCCGAACGTGCGGTGCGCGGCGGCGGCGGAGCCCTACGTTCTCCCTGACCGGCGCTTCGCCGGGGGGAGGGACGCACATGGCCCGACGTCTCGCGCTTTCGCTCGCCGGTCTCCTCGCGCTCGCCGCCTGCGGCGGGAGCAGCAGCAAGGGCTCGACGCTCACCGCGACGGGCGCCATCGCCGTCACCGCGAACCAGTTCACGTCGGTCACGCAGTCCATCACTTGCCCCATCGCCGGTGGGTCGATCGGCGCGGCGTTCGCGGCCGTCGGCGCGTCCGACCAGTCCGGCATGTGCGGGTACTTCCAGCGCGGCCAGGACAAGCAGAACGCCAAGTCCATCTTCGTCGTCGCGGTGAACGTGAACCCGCTCGGCGCCGCGACGGTCACGCCGGGGACCTACACCATCACGACCTCGCCGAGCGCCACGCAGACTCAGTACGCGGCGGTGATCGTGAGCCAGAACGACGCGTCCTGCAGCCCGACCGATGTGGAGGCGACGGGCGGGACGGTGACGATCACGTCCGTGAGCGGCGGGCGCATCCAGGGGAACGTGAACGCGACGTTGTCGAACGGCGGAGCCGTGAACGGCTCGTTCGACGCGCCGAGCTGCGCGTACACGCTCCCGGGCGACCTCTGCTCCGGGACGCTGACGCCGCCGGCCGGCACCTGCGTGCCGTGACCGCCACGCTCCGTCCCGCAGCCGCGGGCGCCATCGCCGGCGCGCTGACGCAGAGTGGAGACGGAACGGCCGGCGGCGCCCGCGCGGGCGCCGCCGGCCGTCGTACGGCAGAGGAAGTCCGGCTCAGCCGCGGACGAGGCCGCGTGGCGTGAGCGTCACCGCGTCGCCCGGCTGGAAGGGCAGGGCGCCACGGTAGGTGTAGGTCTCGGTGCCGCCGTCCTCGAAGCGGACGAACACCTCGTAGAACCGATCCTCGGCAGCGCCGGAGCTCGCGGCCGCGCCGACCACGGCGCCGCCGACTGCGCCGACCACCGCGCTGCCCGCGTCGCCGCTCCGGTGCGCGTACCCCCACCGGTCGTAGTGCGTGTGCCCGCCGACGGCGGCGCCGAGGAGCCCGCCGATGATCGCGCCGGCGACCGCGCCCGCAGCCGGATCGCCCTGCTGCCGCTGGACCGTCTCGCGCACCTGCTCCACGCGGCCGTACCGGACCCACTCCTCCCGCTGAGCGTACGGGTCGCCCCACGTCCGGGTGGTCGTGGTCGTGGAGACGCAGGCCGGCAGGAGCAGGGTGGGCAGGAGGGCGAGCGCGAGCTGGCGGGTTCTCATGGAGGGCTCCGGGTCGGTGGCGGCGAACGGCCGCGTGGTGCCGAATGAAGGGGTTTGCATGGGGCGGACCACGGCGCCGGCCCGGATTTCCTCCGTCGCGCCAAGGTGTTGCGCTGCCGGGCGGCCGCCGCTGGCGTGACCGCGCGGCACACCCGTGTCGTCGTCGCTCGCGCGTCGTGGAGGGCGCCCGGGTCCCCTGCCGGGCTCACCTGCGCCGGATCACCGTCGTGGTCCAGATCGAGGCGGGGCGCTCGGGCTCGTACTCGGGCCGTGCCTCGCCGCGCTCGATGGCAGCGCGGAGCTCGTCCTTCTCGGCGTCCGTCAGGTCGGGAGAGAGGAACTCGAGGACCTTGATGCCGCCGTCGGGGCCGCGGGCGAGCTTCACCGTCACGCGCTCGACGCCGGGATCGGGGCGGACGTCGAGCGTCGTGCCGTGGGCGCTCGGATCGCGGACGGGCGTCGCCGAGGCGGCGCGGGACTGGGCGGACGGGTGCGTCGAGGCCGAGCCGCCGGCGCGACAGGCGAGGGCGCCGGCGACCGCGACGGCCATCGCGGCGAGCGAGGCTGCGCTGCGCGTCCGCATGGATGAAGCGTACACCGCGGGCGCCTCCGGCGTGCCGGGGCGCGGCGCGCCCGCATGGGGAGGGCGAGGGCGGTAGGATGACGCATGGCCGACCTCCGGACGTTCCTCTCGACCGGCGACCGCTTCGCGGCGGGCGTCGGGATCGAGCTCGTCGAGGTGCGCGAGGGCTTCGCCCGCGCCCGCCTCGAGCTCGGGCCGCAGCACCTCAACGCGGCCGGCGTCGTGCAGGGCGGCGTGGTCTTCACGCTCGCGGATCTCGCCTTCGCCGCCGCGTCGAACTCGCACGGGACGGTGGCGCTCGCGGTGTCGGCGACGATCTCGTTCGTCAAGGCGACGCGCGGCGGCGGGCTCGTCGCGGAGGCGCGCGAGGAGGCCCTCTCGCGCAGACTGTCGACGTGCACCGTGCGGGTGACCGACGAGGCGGGCGCGCTCGTCGCGCTGTTCAGCGGGTCGGCGTACCGCAAGGACGATCCCATGCCGCCGCCCTGACGCGGTCTGCCGCACGACCGCAGAGGGCCGTGCCGGGCGCGCCCGAGCCTCCCATTCCTCCAACCGTCGTGCCGGGCCGGCCGCATGCCGGGCGTCCCGGCCGCGATGGGAGGCCCGATGAAGTTCCTGGTGATGTGGGAGCTCGACGTGCCGCGGATGTCGCCCGCGCTCGTCCAGGCGGTGCTGCGGATGCCGGATTACGCGAAGGACGTCATCGCGCGGAAGAAGCTCGACAAGCGCTACCACGTCGTCGGCAAGCACGGCGGCGCCTGGATCTACGACGTGGACTCCAACGAGGAGCTCGAGCGCCTGCTCGCGCTGGCGCCCGTCTACAACTTCGCCCGGTACCAGGTCTACGCGCTCGCCGACATGGACACCCCGGCCGACATCATCCAGCCGGCGCAGGCCGGGCCCTAGGCTGCGGCCGCGCGCCCCCGGCGGGGCCTCCTCGAACGGCCGCCTCGCGTCGCTGCTACGCTCCTCCCTCCGCCGCGCGCCGCGGCGAGGAGGAGCGCATGGACGCGTCCACGCTCAACGCACAGCTCGAGAAGCACCTGCGGGTGTCCACGTTCCCGGTCGGCATCCGTTCGCTCGCGCCGGGCGAGCCGGCCCCGCCGAAGGCGAAGCGGCCGCTGCAGCACCTCGGGGTGAAGGTCGCCATCTGCCAGGGGATCGGCTTCGCGCGGCGGTACGGGTGGACGCTCGCGATGGGGGGAGAGGACCTGTCCTGCCCGATCGCGAAGGCCGTCTTCGGGTTCGCCCCGCGCAACGAGTACTACACGTCGGGTGCGCTGGCGGACGGCATGTACGCGTCGTGCCGCGAGGCGGGCGCGCGCTTCGAGGAGGCGCTCGCGAAGTACGAGCCCGGCGAGACGGGGCTGGTCGTCGCGGGGCCGCTCGGGAGGATCGACTTCGTGCCGCAGACGGTGCTCGTCTACGGGAACTCGGCCCAGGTGCTCCGCCTGCTGAACGCGTGCCTCTTCGAGAAGGGCGGCGCGATCGGTGGCGAGTTCTCCGGACGGGGCGACTGCTCCGACATCGTGATCCGGTCGCACCGGCAGCAGAAGCCGCAGGTCATCCTGCCCTGCTACGGCGACCGGATCTTCGGCATGACCGCGGACGACGAGATGGCCTTCACCTTCCCGTTCGCGATGGCGGAGCAGGTCGTGAAGGGGCTCGAGGGGACGCACGCGGGCGGCGTCCGCTATCCGATCCCGGTGTACCTGCGTTACCAGGCCGAGTTCCCGAAGTCCTACCAGGAGCTCGAGAAGCTCTGGGCCGATCCGGAGGCGAAGGACCGCGGCTGACCGCTAGGCCCTCAGCTCGGGCGCGCGGATCCCGAGGTTCGCGACCGGCTGCACCTGCTCGCAGCGGAGCCACTCGCCCGTCTCGAGGACGATCGCGTCCTCGTGGGTGCCGGCCGGCATCACGAGCTTCCGCTCGAGCAGCAGCTTCTCGTCCACGAAGATGGGGATCCCGAACAGCGCGAGCGGCGGCTCGGCGCCGGGGTCGCACGGGCGGAAGGTCGGCCAGAACTCGGACTCCGGGACGAGCTCGGCCGTGGAGGCGGTGGTCTCCTCGAGCGTCCCGAGGCTCACGCGGTCGGTCGCCGCGACCACCGCGAAGGCGAGCTTCCCGTTCAGCCGGACCACGACCGGCTTCGCGACGCGGTAGCCGCTCACGTGCTCGGCGGCCGCGAGCTCCTGGGCGGTCAGCGCACGCGCGTGCGCGTGGTGCTCGTAGTCCGGGTGATGTTCCCGCAGATGCGTTTCGATGAGGACGGGGATCATGGCCACCTCCGGGTAGGATCGTCGATCGGTTCCATTGTGCGCCGGGGGGGAAGGCCGCCCGCGGGCCCGTGGGGCGTCCCGGAACGGGCCGGCAACCGCGCGGGACGCCGGGCGGCCGTCTGCCGCGCGCCCGGGCAGGGGCGCTCACCAGAGGTTCGCGACGTCCGGCGCGTCCGCGCGCGGCTCGAGGGCGAGCGCGTCGCGGGAGCACCCGGTCCGGCACGTGCCGCAGCCCCAGCACGCGGTCCGGTCGAGGGCGATCTGGCGGGGCCCCGCCTTCCGGAGGGCGCCGAACGGGCAGAGCGGGAGGCACAGCCCGCAGCCGGAGCAGCGTTCGGGATCGAGGCGGGCGACGTCCTCGCCGCGCCACATCACCCGGACCTTGCCCTGGAGCTGGACCTTCATCGCCATGCAGCCGCTCGGGAGATCGCAGTTGCAGATCGCCGCGATGAACGGCGTCCCGAAGGTCCAGACGGTGTGCGCGAGCCCGCCCTCCTCGCACCGCAGCAGGTACGCGAGAGCCTGCTCCGGCGTGAGCTTCTCGAAGCCCTCCGCGCGGGGCCCCGGCTCGTAGCGCGCGAACACCTCGCGGAGCACGGCGTCGTGCGGCGTCACCGTCGCCACGATGCAGCAGGACTCCGCGTCCGAGCCCTTCCGCATGGCGCCGCGGCAGACGCAGGGCACGCGCGTGATGTTCGTGGCGATCGCGAAGATCCGCTCGCACTGCTCGATCGGGACCGGCTGGCCGAAGTGCTCGCGCTGCTGCCGCTCCGAGAACGCCTCCGCGAGGCCCGCCCGGACCGGCTCCGGCGCGAGGCGGATCGCCCGGAGCCCCACCTCGATCCCGCGGCGGTACCGCTCGAAGCCCCCGACGAAGTCGACCATGTACCCGCGCCTGCGGAGGTCCGACTCGAGGTCCGCGGCGTAGCTCTCCGCGGCGAGGTACCAGCGCTTCCCGTCGCCGTGCTTCACGCAGAAGGTGCACATCGGTCGGCCCCCCTCGGACGAAGGCTCGAGGAGAGCACGCGGGCGGGCGCCCGTCCACGAGGCCGGGCGGGTCCGGCCTTGTGGCGGAGGCCGCCGCGTGCGAGAACCGCGCCCCCGTGATCCGGTTCGACGGCATCTCCAAGCAGCACGGCCATCAGCTCCTCTTCGTCGAGGCGTCGGCCGTCATCCACCGCGGCGAGAAGGTCGGCCTCGTCGGCCCGAACGGCGCCGGGAAGTCGACGCTCTTCCGCCTCGTCACCCGCGAGGAGCAGCCGGACGAGGGGCAGGTCTCCATCGACCGCGGCGTCACCGTCGGCCACTTCTCGCAGGAGGTCGGCGAGATGTCGGGCCGGAGCGCGCTCGCCGAGACGATGGACGGCGCCGGGCCGGTGTCCGAGGTGGCCGCGGAGCTGCACGCGCTCGAGCACGCGCTCGCGGATCCCGCCCGCGCCGACGAGCTGGACGCCCTCGTCGAGCGCTTCGGGCACGTCCAGGCGCGGTTCGACGAGCTCGGCGGCTACGCGCTCGAGGCGAGGGCGCGGGAGATCCTGGGCGGCCTCGGGTTCACGCCGGAGATGATGGACGGCGACGTGGGCACGCTCTCGGGCGGCTGGAAGATGCGCGTGGCGCTCGCGCGGATCCTCCTCATGCGGCCCGACGCGATGCTCCTCGACGAGCCCTCGAACCACCTCGATCTCGAGTCGATCATCTGGCTCGAGGAGTTCCTGAAGGGCTACGAGGGCGCCATCCTCATGACCTCGCACGACCGCGAGTTCATGAACCGCGTGGTGTCGAAGATCGTCGAGATCGACGGCGGCGAGCTCACGACCTACTCGGGCGACTGGGACTTCTACGAGCGCGAGCGCGCCATCGCCGACCAGCACCAGCAGGCCGCGTTCGACCGCCAGCAGGCGATGCTCAAGAAGGAGCTCGCCTTCATCGAGCGGTTCAAGGCGCGGGCGTCGCACGCGGCGCAGGTCCAGTCCCGCGTGAAGAAGCTCGACAAGATCGAGAAGGTCGATCCCCCGAAGACGCGGAAGACCGTCGACTTCGAGTTCCGTGCGCCGCCCCGCTCCGGCGAGGACGTCGCGAAGCTCGCAGGCGTGACGAAGCGCTACGGCGCCCGGCCCGTGCACGACGGCCTCGACTTCCTCGTCCGCCGCGGGGAGCGCTGGTGCGTCCTCGGCGCGAACGGCGCCGGCAAGTCGACGCTGCTCAAGATGGTGGCCGGCGAGACCGCGCCCGACGCGGGGGCGGTGACGGTCGGCGCGAGCGTGAAGATGGGCTACTTCGCCCAGCACGCGATGGAGGTCCTGAAGCCGGACGAGACGGTGTGGGACACGCTCCAGGGCGCGTTCCCCCGGGCGTCCGTCGGCTCGCTCCGGACCCTCGCCGGCTGCTTCGGCTTCTCCGGCGACGAGATCGAGAAGCGCTGCAGGGTGCTCTCGGGCGGCGAGCGCGCGCGGCTCGTGCTCGCGACGCTCCTCTTCGATCCGCCGAACTTCCTCGTCCTCGACGAGCCCACGAACCACCTCGACGTGGGCACGAAGGACATGCTCATCCGCGCCCTCGCCGGGTTCGAGGGCACGATGCTGTTCGTCTCCCACGACCGCCGCTTCCTCGCGGCGCTCTCGAACCGCGTCCTCGAGCTCGGGCCGGACGGGCCGGTGCCCTACGGCGGCGGCTACTCCGAGTACGTCGCGCGGACCGGGCGCGAGGCGCCGGGCCTGCGGCCGGCGGCGCGCGGCCGCTGAAGAAGCCCGGACCGTCCGACCGGCTTGACGGCGGCCGCCGCATCCCCCATCTTCCGCGCCCCATGCCCGTCCTCGGCGGTGCCGTCACCTTCTCCCGCTTCCACGCGGAGCACGCGCGGAAGCCTCCCTCCGACCTCCGGCGCTGGGTCGCGCGCGCCCTCGCCTCGAACGCGTTCGAGCCGCTCGATCCGAAGCGCGCGGAGGAGGACCGGACCGCCGGGTTCGTCGAGCTCGAGGATCCCGACGCGACGGAGTTCGCGAGCGTCCTCCAGGGCGAGCACGCGCTCTTCGCCTTCCGCGTGGACTCGATCAAGGTCCGCGCCGCCGCCGTGAAGGCGGAGGTGGAGCGGTGGGCGGCGACGGTCACCGCCGAGAAGGGCCGCCCGCCCGCGAAGCGCGAGAAGGCCGAGCGGCGCGAGATCGTGCGGCAGCAGCTCCGGCAGAAGGCGGAGCCGGTCTCGAAGGTCCACGACGTCTCCTGGAATCTCGAGAGCGGACAGGTCGCGATCTGGGCCGCCTCGCGGAAGATCGTCGAGGAGGCCGCGGCCGCCATCGAGGCCGCGTTCGAGGTCCGGCTGCACCCGGTGACGCCGGGCGCCGCGGCGGCGCTCGCGAAGGTGCCGGAGCGCGCGCTCCTGCCGACGGCGGAGCTGGTGGGCGTGGGCGCGGTCGCGAGCGCGGAGGTGGACCGTGGCGAGGCGTGATCAGGCGCGGGCGGAAGCGGCGTTCCTCCGGGGCGACGCCGGGGTCGACGGCCGGGCGACCGACGAGGAGACCCGGGATGCGGCCGAGGTCGAGAAGGACAAGGCCCGCGAGCAGCTGCTGCGCGGCCGGACGTACCTCGGCCGCGAGCTCCTGACCTGGCTCCTGTGGCGGTCCGAGTCGACTGCCGCGGTGACGGCGCACGAGGGGACCGACGTCGAGGTCGTGTTCGCGGGGCGCATCACGCTCCGCGGGCTCGCGGGCGACGTCACGGAGGTGGTCGCCCGCGGCGCCGCCGCGCCCTACGCCGAGCAGGTCCGCCGGGCCCTCGACGCGGGGCTGCTCGTGCACCAGGCTCGCCTGCGGATCACGCACGGAGAGCAGATCTTCGAGGCGACGCTCGACGCCGAGTTCCTCGACGTGCGCGCGGCCAAGCTGCCGGAGCTGCTCACCGAGGCCGAGGACGACCGGCTCCTCGAGCGGCTCGCGCTCGCGGAGAAGCTGTCGGCGCTCGTCGACGCCCTCGTCGGGACGTTCCTCGAGGTCCGGGCGAGCCCGACCTGGAAGCGCAAGGTCGTCCCGGCGCTGAAGGCCTGGATGCAGGTCGACGCGGAAGCCACGCGCGCTCGCGCGTGAGGCCGGGGCGCCTCGATCGCCCCCGTAGAGGTCCTCACGTCGAGCCGAAGGCGGTAGGGTTCGCTGCATGAAGCGTCTACTCAAGTGGGTCGGCGTCGCGCTCCTGCTCGTCGTCCTCGGCCTCGGCGGCATCGTCTTCGCCGCCTTCCACGGCCTGTCGCCCATCGAGGACGGACGGAAGCTCGACGGCGTGGAGGTGGTGAAGGATGGCATCGTCGCCTGCTACCTCGTCGATCTAGGCCCGGGCGAGGTCGCGCTCGTGGACGCCTGCAACGACGACTCGGCCAGGGCCGTCCGAGCGGCGCTCTCGAGGCGTGGGCTCGGCCCCGACGCGGTGAAGGCCATCCTCCTCACTCACGGCGACCTGGACCACATCCGTGGCGCCCTCGCCTTCCCGCGGGCGCAGGTCATGGCCCTCGCGGCCGACGTCCCGCTGGCCGAGGGGCGCGAGATCCGCATGCTGAAGTGGCTGCGCTCGCCGAAGGACACCGGCGTACGCGTCGGACGCGTCCTCTCCGACGGCGACGTGGTCGAGCTCTCCGGCGTCGCCTTCCGCGTCCACGCCGTGCCCGGCCACACCAGGGGGAGCGCCGTCTATCTCGCGCGCGGCGTCCTCTTCATGGGCGACAGCGCCGAAGCCACGACCGAGGGCGCCCTGGCGCCCGCGAAGCGCCTCACGAGCGACGATCCGGCGCAGAACCGGGCCTCGCTCGCGAAGCTCGCCGCGCGGCTCGCTCCGGTCGCCGCCGACGTGCGGTTCATCGCGCCCGCGCATTCCGGCGTGCTGGCGAAGGGGCTCGCACCGCTCGCCGACTTCGCCCTCGCGCACTGACGCTGGCCCGGCGACGGGTCGAGGTCGCGGCGGGTGACTCCGGATCGCGACCGATCTCACGGCGACGGCGACGTCCGCGACTCCCCTGCGTGCGTGCGGACCGCTTCGAGCAGCGCGCCGGCGTGGACCGGCTTCAGGAGCGTCGCGCGCGCCCACGGGTACGCGTAGCCGGGCGGGAGCGCCTTCGCGGTCATCACGACGAGCGGCAGGTCCGCCAGGACCGGCTCCTGCTCGAGGAGGCGGCGGAACCGATCGGCCGGCATCCCCGGCATCATGATGTCGAGGAGCACCAGCGCGGGCGGCGTCGCGCGGAGCAGGTACGCCAGCGCGTCGTCGCAGCTCGACGACGCCAGCACGCCGTAGCCGGCGCGCTCGAGCACGTCGGTGAGGGCGTCCCGGACGAGTTCGTCGTCCTCGACGATCAGGATCGTTCCCGCGGCGGGGCTCACGTCCGCACCATAACCATCGAACCCGGCAAGCCCCATGCGCTGCGACCGGCCCGCTCGGGTGGCCGGCGAATCGTGCGACCCGCCCGCTTGCTCCGGCGCGGGACAGGCCCCACCGTCGAAGCCCGCCCTGCGCCCTGGAGCCGGACATGCGCGAGATCGAACGCCGCAGGTTGCTCGCCTCGATGTCGGCAGAGCTGAACGCGGGGGTCGAGCTCGAGAGCGTGCTCAGGACCTCGGTCGAGCGGAGCGTCACGCTCCTCGGGGGGCACGACGGCGCGCTGTTCCTGATGGAGCCGGGCGGCGTCGCGATCCGCGGGCTCTTCGAGCACTGGCCGCGCCAGCGCACCGGGGCGGTCATCTCTCTCGAGCGGCTCCCGCACACGCGCCAGGCGATCGCGCGCAGGCGGGCCATCTGGTTCACCCAGGCCGACGCCGACGGCGACGAGGGCGCCTGGCTCGAGCGGGTCGGGGTGACCGCGGAGATCGCGGCGCCCATGCTGTCCGGGCCCGGGTGCACCGGGCTCCTCTACGTGAACTTCACGGCTGGCCAGGCCGTCCCCTCCGACGACGACCTCGAGTTCGCGCGCGACGTCGCGGCGCACTGCGCGCTGGCGATCTCGCGGGCTCAGGCGTTCGAGGCGGAGAAGCGCGCTCGGCTCTCGGCGGAGCAGGCGGCGCGCGAGGCGCGGCAGGCGGTCGAGCTGCTCCGCCAGCTGCTCGGGGTCGTCGGCCACGACCTCCGCACGCCCCTCGCGGCGGCGATGATGACGGTCGACCTCCTCCGCGACCGCGGTGGGGACGAGGAGACCGGGGCCGCGCTCGCCCGGGTCGCGGCCGCCCACGCGCGCATGGCCGCGCTCACCCGGGACCTCGTGGACTTCGGCAACATCCGCTTCGGTGCAGGGCTCTCGCTGGACAGGAGGCGGACGTCGCTGGACGCGGTCTGGTCGGAGGTCGAGGCCGAGCTGCGGGTCGCGTTCCCCCGTCACCGGATCGCCGCCGAGATCCCGCCCGGGCTGTCGGGAGAATGGGATCGCTCCCGGCTCGTGCAGGCGATGGCGGGCGTCGCGTACGAGCTGCTGTCGCACTCGCCGCGGAACGCGCCGCTCGAGGTCCAGGCGACGGCGGACGGCGAGATCGTCCGCGTCGTGTTCAGCGTGCGGGGAGGGGAGATCCCGGACGCGATCCGGCAGCGGCTGCTCGATCCGTTCTATCCGCGCCCGAGCGGCCGCACGGGCATCGGCGTCTACGTCGCGTCCCAGGTGCTCGCGGCGCACGGCGGTGGGGTGGAGACGAGGGCGAGCGCGGAGAGCGAGCCGGCTCGGCTGGTCGTGCGCCTGCCCATCGTGTGCGACTGAGCGACACGGGCGTCGTGGACCGCGGCGCCGCGGCGCACGGCGTCCGGGTCGGTCATCTGCCAATGTTGGCGGCGGATGTGGCTCTGGCCCCGCACGAACCTGACGCTCGTCTCTCCCCTGTCGTTCCTGGAGTGCGCGCAGCGCATCGAGCGGCTCGTGAAGGGGCCGCCGCGCGCCGAGGCCGGGCAGACGGCTCCGCCACCGTTCGAGGGGGCCGTGGAAGGACGAAGGTTCCGGGTCCGGCGCCGCGTCCGTTTCCGGATCCTGAAGGAACCCTCGCAGCCGTGGCTCGAGGGCGAGATCGAGCCGGGGAGCGGCGAGTCCGTGATCCGCGCGAAGGTTCGTGGCTCGGTCGCGCCGGGGCTCCTGGTCGTCGCCGTGGTCGCGGTACCTGCCATCCTCCTCCTCGTGAACGACGTTGCCATGTGCCTCGCCGCGTGGAAGCTCGGCCCGAACGCCCCGTTTCGCTGCGCGCCGGACGCGACGCACCTCCTCTACTCGGCGTTCCCGGTCGCGCTGACGTTCGCCCTGTACGCAGCCACGCTCGCGTGGCGCGCGCGCGAGGTGAGGCTCGCCCTCCGTCTGCTCGAGTCGATCGCGCGCCCGGCGGTCGGACCGCGGCGGTCGCTCGTGCCTCGGTGACGCGTCGGCCCGTCGTTCCGCTCCGCGCCGGCACCTCAGCGCGGTCCCGTTGCGCCCGGCTCGTGACCGCGCACCGCCCACGCGACGAGTCGACTCCAGCGACCGACGTGCGAGTCGTACGCGGCTCCGATGGTCCAGACGTCGTTCGCCGAGCGCTCCTCGGGCATGTTCGCTCCGCGACCCAGGCAGGCGTCCCAGGGACCTCCTCGGCTGCAGCGGCTCCCGTTCGCGCCGTTGCATTCCGCACGATCCTACTGGTCGTCACGCCCCGCCGCCCGGGCGGCGGACACCGCCGGCGCGTCGCGCGATGACGAGGCCGCGCGGCACCCGCGCTGCGTCCCCATCCCTCGGGCCCTGAGACGCGTCGTGCTCTCTTCGGGCAGCCGTCGCGGCGGTTCGCCTTCCCGATGTTTCCCGAGCAGCACAGAGACCGAGGGGGAAACATGACCAGGGGAGCAAGATTCGTCCTTGCCGTGGCAGCGCTCATGGGTGGGCTCGGCGCGACGCCCGCCAGGGCGGGTGATCACGATCACGACGGTGCATCGAGCCCATACATCGTGGGGACGTGGAAGTTCGCGCCGAACCCCACGCAGTCACCGAGCGTGGACACCGAGTTCAGGTTCATCAACCCGACCAAGCTGAACGTCACCCTCGAGTACGCCTTCTTCGAGCTGGACGGGACGTTCTGCGGGTGTGACCGGGACGACTTCGCCCCGAACAAGACCACCATCTACACGATGCTCGCGGAGGAGCTGCTGCCGCCGCCGCTGCCCGGTGGCCCGCCGGTGTTCAGCTGCAAGGGCACGAGCGGCGCCCTCAAGTCGATCGTCTTCCTGAACGACGGGGAGCGGATCATCCTCGACGGCGCGTCGCAGGTCGGGTTCCAGACACACGCCTTCGGCGATCTCGTGGAGACCGACACCTCGCTCCAGGGCAAGGTCATGACCGAGGCCGCGATGCAGAGCGTCCCGCTCTCCGACAAGACGCGCGAAGAGATCCGGAAGATTCACGAACAGTGCGTGACGGTCAACGGGCCGCTGTCGCAGTGACCCTGCCGAGACGTTGCCCGCGCGTCGCCATGCGTGGGCCGGCGGCTCCGCCGCGATCGTGACGGAGCCGCCGGTTTCCGGCTCGCATCACGCAGGCCGTCCCAGGTCACGGCCCGCCCGCGCGCAGCGCCTCGAGCTCCTGCCACCGGGCATAGAGCCGCTCGACCTCGCCGGACACCTGCTCCAGCTCCGCGCGCATCCCCGCCACGGCGCCGCCGTCCTTCTGGTACGTCGCGGGATCCCCGAGCGCGGCCTCGAGCGCCGCCTTCCGCTCCTCGGCGTCGAGGATGGCGGCCTCCATGCCTTCCAGCTCGCGCTGCTCCTTGAAGGAGAGCTTGCCGGGCTTGCGCGCGCGCGGCTCGGCTGCGGATCCGCTGGGGCCCCTCGGCTCCGCGCCCGCTGCGCGGGCGCCACGCTCCGGGCGAACGGCCGCCTGAGCCTCCGCGCGCGCGGCCGCCTCGGCCTGCTCCTTCAGGGTCCGGTACGTCTCGTAGTTCCCCGGGTACCGCACCGCGCGGCCGTCGCCCTCGAACGCGAGGATCGCCGTGGCCGCCTTGTCGAGGAAGTAGCGGTCGTGCGTGACGAGGAGGACGCTGCCGTCGAACTGGAGCAGCAGCCGCTCCAGCACGTTGAGCGTCACGAGGTCGAGGTCGTTGGTGGGCTCGTCGAGGACGAGCACGTTCGCGCCCTCCAGGAACAGCCGCGCGAGGAGCAGCCGGTTCCGCTCGCCGCCCGAGAGCGCCTTCACCTGCATCCGCTGCACGGTCGGCGGGAAGAGCAGGTCGTCGAGGTAGTCGCGCAGGGCGACGCGCCGGCCGGAGAGCTCGATGTAGTCCTCGCCGGTCTTGCCGGGGGGGCTCCCGCCGGCGGCCTCGTACAGCGTCTGCTCGGGGTCCAGCTTCGCCCGCTGCTGGTCGTAGTAGGCGACCTTCGTGCGCTTCCCGGTGACGACCTCGCCGGCGTCGGGCGCGAGCTCGCCGAGGAGCACCCGGAGGAAGGTCGTCTTCCCGACGCCGTTCGGCCCCACGATGCCGACCCGCTCGCCGCGCTGCAGGGTGAAGTCGACGCCGCGGAGCACGGTCCGGCCCTCGAACGCCTTCGCGAGTCCGTGCGCCTCGAGGACCACCTGCGAGAGCCGCGGCGGCGCCGCCACCTGGATCTCCGCGACCTTCGGCGCGCTGAAGCCGCGCTCCGCCATGAGCCGCCTCGCGCGGTCGATGCGCGCCTTGCTCTTCGTCCGCCGCGCCTCGACGCCGCGCCGGAGCCACGCCACCTCCTGCGCGATCCACCGTTCGCGCTTGTGCTGCGCGACGGACGCCAGCTCCTCCGCCTCGAGCTTCTGCGCGAGGTAGGCCTCGTAATTGCCGGGAAAGCTCGTGACGCCGGCGCCCGGCGTGATCTCGACGATCCGGTCCACGAGGTCGTCGAGGAAGTAGCGGTCGTGCGTGACGAGGAGGAGCGCGCCGCGGTGCGCGTCGAGCTCCTCCTCGAGCCAGTCCACCGTGTCGGCGTCGAGGTGGTTCGTCGGCTCGTCGAGGAGGAGCAGGTCGGGCCGGGTGAGCAGCGCCCGCGCGATGGCGACGCGCTTCCGGGTGCCGCCGGAGAGGTCCGCGACCGCCCGGTCCCAGTCCTTCACCCCGAGCCGGTCCAGCAGCCGCCGCGCCTCGTGCGACGTGTCCCAGCCGCCGAGGTGCTCGATCCGCTCGGAGACGGCCGCCAGGTCGGCGACGAGCCGCGCGTGCGCCGCCTCGTCCCGCTCGGACTCGAGGCGCGCCGACAGCGCCGCGTGCGCGTCGAGGGCGGCGCGGAGGGGCGCCCGGGCCACCTCGAGCTCCGACGCGACCGTCGCGCCCTCCGGGAAGGCGGGCTCCTGCGGGAGATAGGTCACCGTCGCGCCGCGCCGGAGCTGGACCTCGCCGCGGTCGGGCTCGGACGCGCGGGCGAGGATGCGCATCAGGGACGACTTGCCGGACCCGTTCACGCCGACGAGGCCGACGCGCTCTCCCTCCTCGATGGTGAGGGTGAGCGCGTCGAAGATGGTGCGGCTCCCGAACGAGAGCCGGAGGTCGGCGGCGTGGAGCAGGGTCACGGATGCGCTCCTTAGCGCGGAACCGGGGCGCCGCGCCACCGAAGCGCGCACTTCCGGCGCGGCGGCCAGGCGCCGTATCATCCCGGCGCGCCCCGACCTGGAGACGAGCGTGACCGAGCCCATCCGCGTGTTCGTGACCGGCGGCACCTTCGACAAGGAGTACGACGAGCTGAAGGGCCGCCTCTACTTCAAGGACACGCACCTGCCGGAGATGCTGCGGCTCGCCCGCTGCCGCCTCGACGTGAGCGTCCGCACCCTCATGATGATCGACAGCCTCGAGATGACCGACGCGGACCGGCGCATCGTCGTCGACAGCTGCCGGAGCTGTCGCGAGGCGCGGATCGTCGTCACGCACGGCACCGACACCATGGCCGAGACCGCGCGGGCGCTCGTCGCCGCCGGGCTCGGCAAGACCGTCGTCCTCACGGGCGCCATGATCCCGTGGGCGTTCGGCTCGTCGGACGGGCTCTTCAACCTCGGGAGCGCGCTCTCGTTCGCGCAGGTGCTCCCGGCCGGCGTGTACGTGGCGATGAACGGCCGCGTCTTCGCGGGCGACCAGGTGCGGAAGAACCGCGAGAGCGGGATCTTCGAGGAGGTGGGGTAAGGTGCGCCGCCTCCTCGTCGCCGCCGTCCTCCTCGTTGCGTCGCCCGCCCTCTCGCGCGCCGCGTCCACCGTCGCGTGTCACTGCTACAAGGACCGGACCTTCGACCCCGGCCGGCCGGCGGCGGCGGACCCGTACGTGCTCGCCACGACGCGGAGCTCGCTCCTGTCCGCCGCGTACGGCGCCTCGAAGGCGGCCCTCGTCCGGGCGGTGATGAGCGGCACCTCCCCCGACGCGCTCTGGATCGCCTACTGGGTATCCGGGCGGGCGGACCGCAGCGCCTCCGCGCTCCTCGACGCCGCGGGCGCCGGCCAAGCGTGGAAGGACGTCCTCGCGGGCGCGGAGGGGCTCGGACCCGCGTTCGACGCGGCGCTCGCGCGCGGCGCGAGCGAGAGCGAGAGCGAGCTCGCGGCCCTCGCGGTGGACGACGTGCTCGTCGCCCGCACGGGCGCGGACGCCGCCGGCGTGCGCGCGCTCCGGGTCGGCAAGGCGTCGTCGGAGGAGGTGATCCTCGCGACGGTGCTGGGCCGCAAGACGGGCGCGCCCGGTCCGCAGCTCCTCGAGCGCATCCGCTCGGGCGCCGCCACCTGGGGCACGCTCCTCGCGGAGGCGGGGCTCGCCCCCGAGGCGCTCGACGGGCTGGTCCGCGCGGGCGTGCGGTGAACGCATGCTGCTGCGGTGGTTCGCCCCCGCACCGTGGCCCTCCCCCGGGGCTGTTGGTTCGTCACATGTCTCCGCGTCCCGTCGCACCAGCGTCGTCACCGCGGGGACCTGCGCGACCGCTGGGCAAGCGGGGAAGGGGCTCTAGAAGAAGGGGGACGGCCGGGGCGTGCCCGCAGGGGCGAGACGTCGCCGCGGGGATCGGCCACCAAGATGCCTGCGTCGCGAGGACGGCGATGAGCCCGGCCGGCCGGAGGTTCCGGGAGGGCGCTCCGGCGCGCCCGACGGTCACGGTGGCCCGGCCAGGGCCGCGGCGGAAACTTCGGAGCGCGCACCCGCCGAGCCGGCGTCGCGGCGTCCCGTCGCCGCGGTGGCCTTGCGGTCCGGCGCGTACCTGTCCATCCATGCATCCCCGAAAATCCTACGCGCGGCGAGCAAGTTGTGCCGAGCGCAGAGGAGGCGAACGTTCTCGATCGTCGACTTCCCGCCGAGCGCCTTCGGCTGGATGTGGTCGTACTGGAGACGGTGGCGCGAGCCGCAGACGCCGCCGTTCTCGAGAGCCCACCGACAGCAGCCGCCGTCCCGCAACCACACCGCCCGCTTCACCTCCGCCGGGATGTGGTCCGGCCTCGACGGCCGCTTCTCGCGCCGCGGCTTCTCGACCAGGCCCTTCCGCTTCTTGGCCCGGTCGAGGAGGAGGTCGAGCGCGGCCTCGAGGATCTCCTCGGTGCTCGCCCCCGGGCGTGAATGCGAGAGGGCATTCTGCGCCTCGGCAACCTTCGCCTCGAATCGCTTCGTGACGGTTAGGTGCATCCGACGGAGGTCGGCGGTGAGCGGCTCGAAGGTCGGCGGCGTCGTCCGGGAAATCGGGGCGTTCACGGTCCGTGTGGCCACTTTGGCATCGACGAGTTCTGCCGGCGAACCGGGCGCAATGACACAGGCGGTCGCCGGCGCGCCGAGCTCGAGCGCTGCGGCGGGTTCGGGGTCGCGCACTGGTGGCGCCGCGGCCGCGACGCGAACAGTCGTCACGACCTCCCGGCGCGGAGGCCGCTCCACCGGCTTCAGCTCAGCGACGACCGACCGCGCCTCCTGCTTCGAGAGGTGGA
Organism: Anaeromyxobacter oryzae; assembly: GCF_023169945.1. Taxonomy (GTDB): domain Bacteria; phylum Myxococcota; class Myxococcia; order Myxococcales; family Anaeromyxobacteraceae; genus Anaeromyxobacter; species Anaeromyxobacter oryzae. Next base: position 183,226 of record NZ_AP025591.1, on the reverse strand, counting down.
GGAACCGGGGGATCACCTCGTACCGGTTCTCCGGCGTGAGCACCTGGGCGAGCTCACCGACGGTGGAGAGGCACAGCTTGCCGTCCTCGAGCGGCTCGACCAGCTCGGGGAAGCGCTGGATGAGCTCGGCGGCGGTCTTCCGGTAGAAGGCCGCGCTCTTCGACAGCCCGAGCTCCCGGTTCAGGTAGGTGAAGAGACTGGGGTACCCGAGCTCGGCCCATAGCCGCTTCGCGTCGAAGTCGGCGAGGGCGACGAGGAAGGCCGCCATCGCGTGGTGCTCGCGGCGGAGGAGCTCGGAGAGGCGGATCGAGGAGTCGCGGGCGTTCATGCGGGCATCGTCTCACGCGAATTCTCACCCTCCGGAAACGCTCGGATTCGGGCGCTGGCGCGAGAATCAGCGCGCTGCGTCGCCCCGGGGTTCGGACGCCGCTCGCGCCGCCTCACGTGCGTGGAGCGCTGCGAGCGCGGCGTTCTCGCGCGGGCGCGGCGCGCGAACCGCGCGACCGCCGAGGAAGCGTCAACCGCTCGATCCGATCAGTTGGGTTCCCCCGTAAGCGCCCGCGCTCCGTCGCGACTTCTGCGGTCGCTGCCACGCAGCCTTCCTGGAAGCCGATCCACGCAGCCGACGTTTCCCCGGCGCGGACCCCGCCCCGGCCGCCACCCTTCTTCTCAGCCCTCCTCACGTCCGCCAATCGGGCCCGCTCGGGCGCGAGGCGCCGCCCTCGACGGAGTTGTGACGAATCATGAGCCCGGTTGGACGGAGGGTAACATTCGAGCTCGGGCGCGCGGGTCACGCCGGTTACAGCATCGCCCTCCGCATGTCCGCGAGCAGGGCCGCGAGGTGGGTCGTGAAGCGCGCCGCGAGCGCGCCGTCCACCACGCGGTGGTCGTAGGACAGCGACAGGGGGAGCACGAGCCGCGGCCCGAACTTCTCGCCGTCCCACACCGGCTTCGTCTGGCTCCGCGAGACGCCGAGGATCGCCACCTCCGGCGCGTTGATGATGGGCGTGAAGAACGTGCCGCCGATGCCGCCGAGGCTCGAGATCGAGAACGAGCCGCCCTGCATGTCCGTCGCCGAGAGCTTCCCCGCGCGCGCCTTGGCCGCGAGCTCCGCCGTCTCCCGCGCGATGTCGAGGACGCCCTTCCGGTCCGCGTCCTTCACGACCGGGACCATGAGCCCGTTCGGCGTGTCGGCCGCGAAGCCGATGTGGAAGTAGCGCTTCAGGACCAGGGTCTCGCCGTCGAGCGACGCGTTCAGCTCCGGGTACCGCTTCAGCGCCGCGACGCACGCCTTCACGAGGAACGCGAGCAGCGTGACCTTCACGCCCTCCTTCTCGTGCTCGCGGTTCAGCTCCTGGCGGAACCTCTCCAGCTCGGTGATGTCCGCCTCGTCGTGCTGCGTGACGTGGGGGATCATCACCCAGTTCCGCGAGAGGTTCGCCGCGGAGATCTTCTTGATGCGCGCGAGGGGCTGCGCCTCGACGGGCCCGAACTTCGCGAAGTCGATCTTCGGCCAGGGGAGGAGGTCGAGGCCGGGGCCGCCGCGCGCGGGGGCGCCGCTCGCCGCCGCGTGCATCACCTGCTTCACGAACCCCTGCACGTCGTCCTTCAGGATCCGGCCCTTCGGCCCCGTCCCCTCGACGCGCGCGAGGTCCACGCCCAGCTCGCGGGCGAGCTTCCGGATGGACGGCGACGCGTGCGCGACGCGCCGCTCGCCCGGCTCGGCCGGCGCGGCGAGCGCGCGCGCGGCGGCCGCCGCGGTGCCGGCCGGCGCGGGGGCGGCCGGCGCGGGGCGCTGCGCCGCGGGCGCGCTGGGCGGGGCGGCCGGCGTCGGGGCGGCCGCGGGAGGCTCGGGCGCGCGGGCCGCGGCGGGAGCGGGCGCAGCGGCCTCCGCGGCGGCGCCCTCGAGGAGGACGACCACGCTCCCCTCGCTGACGCGGTCGCCGGCCTTCACGCGGACCTCGCGCACGGTGCCCGCGGCGGGGGAGGGGACGTCCATCGTCGCCTTCTCCGACTCGAGGGTCACGAGCGGATCGTTCGGCTTCACGGCGTCGCCCGGCTTCACGAGGACGTCGATGATCGGCACGTCGGTGAAGTCGCCGATGGGCGGGACCTTCACTTCGAGCGGCTCCGCGGCAGCGGGGCGGGCGGCGGCGCCGTTCGCCCGCGACGGCGCAGGCGCCGTGGGTCCCGCGGCCGGTGCCTGGGCCGGGGCGTACGACGGCGTGGTCCCGCGGGCCTGCGCGGCGGCTGCGGGCGCGGGCGGAGCCGCCGGCGCGGCGGGCTCGCGGACGGCCGCCTTCGCGCCGTCGGCCTTCGCGGCGTCGAGGACCGCGACGAGGCTGCCCTCGCTCACGCGGTCCCCGGTCTTCACCTTGAGCTCGCGGACGGTGCCGGACGCAGGCGACGGGACGTCCATCGTCGCCTTGTCCGACTCGAGGGTGACGAGCGGGTCGTTCTCGTTCACCGCGTCCCCCGGCTTCACGAGGACGTCGATGATCGGCACGTCCTTGTAGTCGCCGATGGGCGGGATCTTCACGTCGATGCTGGCCATGTCTCCCCCGGCCCCTACACCGTCCACGGGGCGGGCTTGTTCGGATCGATGCCGTACTTCTGGATCGCCTCCGCGACCTTGGTGACCGGGAGCACGCCGTCGTCGGCGAGGGCCTTCAGCGCCGCGACGGTCACGTGGTGCCGGTCGACCTCGAAGAAGCGGCGCAGCTTCTCGCGCGTGTCGGACCGGCCGAACCCGTCGGTGCCGAGCGTCACGTACCGCTGGCGGACCCACGGCCGGATCTGCTCGGGGAACGTCCGGACGTAGTCGGTGGCGGCGACGACGGGACCGGGCGCCTCGGCGAGGCAGAGCTCGACGTGGCACCGCTTCGCGGGCGCGCCCGGGTGCAGCATGTTCTCCCGCGCGATCGCCTTCCCCTCGCGCGCGAGCTCCGTGAAGCTCGGGCACGCCCACAGGTCCGAGTCGACGCCCCACTGGCTCTTCAGCAGGTCGGCCGCGGCGATCACCTCGCGGAAGATCGCGCCGGAGCCGAGGAGCTGGACGCGCGGCGCGCTCGGCGCGGAGCGCGCGCCCGCCTTGAAGAGGTACATCCCCTTCACGATGTTCGGCACCGCGCCCTCCGGCATCGCCGGGTGGACGTAGTTCTCGTTCAGCACGGTGATGTACCAGTACGCGTCCTCGTTCTCCGCGAGCATCCGGCGGAGCCCGTCCTGCACGATGACGGCCACCTCGTACGAGAAGGTCGGGTCGTACGAGTGGCAGTTCGGGATCACCGACGACTGCACGTGCGAGTGGCCATCCTCGTGCTGGAGCCCCTCGCCGTTCAGGGTGGTCCGGCCCGAGGTGCCGCCCACGAGGAACCCGCGGCAGCGCATGTCGCCTGCCGCCCAGGCGAAGTCGCCGGTCCGCTGGAACCCGAACATGGAATAGAAGAGGTAGAAGGGGACGGTCGGCGTCGCGTGGATCGAGTACGCCGACGCCGCCGCCATCCACTCGCACATCGCGCCGGCCTCGGTGATGCCCTCCTGGATCACCTGGCCCTGCCGGTCCTCGCGGTAGTAGGCGAGCTGCTGCGCGTCCTCCGGCGTGTAGAGCTGGCCGACGTGGCTCCAGATCCCCATCTGCCGGTACATGCCCTCCATGCCGAAGGTGCGGCCCTCGTCCGGCACGATCGGCACGACGCGCGGCCCGAGCTGCTTGTCGCGCGAGAGCAGCTGCATGATCTGGACGAGCGCCATCGTGGTGGACAGCTCGCGGTCCTGGCTCGACTGGAGGAGCCGGTCGAAGGCCGACAGCTCCGGCACCTTCAGCGTGATCGGCGCGCGGCGGCGGCGCTTCGGCCGATCCCCACCGAGCTCGCGCCGGCGCGCCTTCATGTACTCGAGCTCCTTCGAGCCCTCCTCGAACCGGAGGAACGGCAGCTTCTCGAGCTGGTCGTCGGGCACCGGCAGGTCGAAGCGGTCGCGGAAGCGACGGACCGCCTCCACCGGGATCTTCTTCTGCTGGTGGGCGATGTTCATCGCCTCGCCGGCCTCGCCCATTCCGTAGCCCTTGATGGTCTTCGCGAGGATGACGGTGGGCTGGCCGACGTGCTTCACCGCGGCGTCGTAGGCCGCGTACACCTTGAAGGGATCGTGGCCGCCGCGGTTCAGCCGCCAGACGTCCTCGTTCGACAGCTCGGAGACGAGGTCCTTGAGCTGGGGCGTGTTGAAGAAGTGCTCGCGGACGAACGCGCCGTCCCGGGACTTGTAGACCTGGTACTCGCCGTCGACCACCTCCATCATCCGCCGACGCAGCGCGCCGTCCTTGTCCCTCGCGAGGAGCGGGTCCCAGTGGCGGCCCCAGATCACCTTGATGACGTTCCAGCCCGCGCCGCGGAACGTGCTCTCGAGCTCCTGGATGATCTTGCCGTTCCCTCGCACCGGCCCGTCGAGCCGCTGGAGGTTGCAGTTCACGATGAAGATCAGGTTGTCGAGCTTCTCCCGCCCGGCGAGGTCGATGGCGCCCATCGACTCGGGCTCGTCCATCTCGCCGTCGCCGCAGAACGTCCACACCTTCCGGCCCTCGGTGTTCGCGAGGCCGCGGTCGTGCAGGTAGCGCATGAAGCGGGCCTGGTAGATCGCCATGTGCGGGCCGAGGCCCATCGACACGGTCGGGAACTGCCAGAACTCCGGCATGAGCCAGGGGTGCGGGTACGAGGACAGCCCGTTGCCGTCGACCTCCTGCCGGAAGTTGTCGAGCTGCTCCTCGGTGAGCAGGCCGAGCAGGTACGCGCGGGCGTAGATGCCGGGCGAGGAGTGGCCCTGGATGAAGACGAGGTCGCCGCCCTTGTCCTCGGTCCAGGCGCGCCAGAAGTGGTTGTAGCCGACGTCGTAGAGCGTCGCGGCGGAGGCGAAGCTCGCGATGTGGCCGCCGACGTTGGTGTGCTTGTTCGCCCGGACCACCATCGCCATCGCGTTCCAGCGGACGTAGTGCCGGATCCGCTGCTCGAGCGCGAAGTCGCCGGGGAAGCGCGCCTGCTGCTCCACCGGGATGGTGTTGACGTACTCGGTGTTCGCGGAGAACGGCAGGTACGCGCCGCGGCCGCGGGCCTGCGCGATGAGCCGCTCGATGAGGAAGTGGGCGCGGTCCGGGCCCTCGCGCTCCAGCACGCCCTCCAGGGCGTCGAGCCACTCGCGCGTCTCCTGCGGATCCGTGTCGGGGAGCTTCTGGTCCATGCCGTCTCTCGATTCTGGGAGGAACGGCGATGACCTAATGGGGCCGACCGGGCGGATCAAACCGCCGTTTGGGCCCGAGGAGGCGGGGCGGCCCGGCGACCCCCCTCCGAGTGGGCCGGGTGCGCCGTCTAGCGCCGGCCCAGTGCCGCGAGGAGCTGCGCCCGCGCGCTCGCGAGCTGGTACTCCGCGTTCACCTGCTGCGCCTCGGCGTTCGTCGCGGCGAGCTGCGCGTCGGACAGCTCGAGCGCGCTCCCCGCGCCGGTCCGGTAGCGGCCCTCGGCGAGCCGGAGCTGCTCGCGCGCGTTGTCGAGCGCGTCCCGCGACGCGTCCAGGCTCGTCTTCGCCGCGCGGACCGTGAGCCGCGCGTTCTCGAGGTCCACCCGGATCTGCTGCCGCAGCGTGTCGCGCTGCGACGTGGCCACGGTGACGTTGGCGGCGGCCTCGGCGACCTGCGCGCGCGTGCGCCCCCCCTCGAAGATGGGGACCGTGAGCGTCGCGCCGAAGGCGACGTTCCAGGTCCGCCGCAGGTCGGGCGCGTCCGTGCCGACGTCGGTCGCGCTCGCGCCCACGGACAGCGCGGGGAAGTACCCGCCTCGCGCCGAGCCCAGGCTGGAGTCGGCCGCCTCGAGCCGCCGCAGCGCGGCGGCCAGGTCCGGGCGATCCCGGAGCGCCTCGTCGAGCAGGACGTCGGCGGTCGCGTCTTCGCCGTCCACCGGGAGGAGCGTGTCGCTCGCGACCTCGTAGTCCAGCGGGCCCTCGACGCCCATCGCCTGGTTCAGGCGGGCCCGGCCCGTCGCGTAGTTGTTCTCCGCCTGCACGAGCTGGACCTGCGCGTTCGCCACGCTCGTGCGGGCGGTGGCGAGGTCGATCGGGGGCCGGGTCCCGATCTTCACGAACGCGTCGATCTGCGCGAGGTGGGCCTGCTGGTTCTGGAGGGTGGCCCGCGCGACCTGCGCGAGGTCCCGGGCGGCGCGCGCCTGGAAGAACGCGGTGCGGACGTCGAGGACGGTGGTGAGCTCGCTCTCGCGCGCGCTCTCCCGCTCGGCGTCGGCGCTCCGCCGCGCCGCGGTCCACCGTCCCGTCGTCTGGCCGAAGTCCCAGACGAGCTGGTTCGCGCTCGCGGTGAACGAGAACTGGTTCTGGGTGTCGAACGAGCCGGTGGAGGCGCCGCCGAGCGTGGTCCCGTTCGTGGTCCGGCGGAAGATCTGGGCCTGCCCGTTCACCTGCGGCAGGAGGTCGGCCCGGGCCTGATCGGCGCGGGCGCCGGCCGCGGTGGCGGACGCGCGGGCCTGCGCGAGCTGCGGCTGGTGCGCGACGGCGGTCTGGACCGCCTCGTCGAGCGTGAGCACGCGCGGCGGCGGCGCTTCCGCGGCGCGCGCCGCCTGGGCGAGGGCGGCCGCGAGGAGGAGGGCGGGGATCCGCATGGCTATTCGAACCTCAGGGCCTGGATGGGATCGAGCCTCGACGCCTTCCGCGCGGGGTACAGGCCGAACCCCACGCCGACGAGCCCGCTGAACGCCACCGCGATGACGATCACGTCGGGGCGCACCAGCATCGGCCAGCCGAACGACTGCGCGAGTCGTTCGGCCGTCAACAGCCCGAGCCCGACGCCGATGGCGCCGCCCGCGACCGCGAGCGCGAGGGACTCGACGAGGAACTGGAGGAGGATGTCCCGCGGGCGGGCGCCGACGGCCATCCGGATCCCGATCTCCCGCGTCCGCTCGGTGACCGACACGAGCATGATGTTCATGATCCCGATGCCGCCGACGAGGAGCGACACCGCCGCGATGGCGGCGAGCAGCGTCGTCAGGGTGCGCGTCCCCTCCTGCGTGGCGTTCGCCATCTCGGTCAGGTTCCGGATGGAGAAGTCGTCGTCCGCGCCCTCCGCGAGGCGGTGGCGGTCGCGGAGGAGATCCGTGATCTGCCGCTGCGCCTTGGCGGTCGCGTCGGCGCTCGTGGCGCCGACGAAGACGACGCCCTGCACGACGTTCTTGAGGCCGCCCTGGATCTTCGCGCCGAAGGTCGAGTACGGCACGAACACCCCGTCGTCGTAGTCCTGGCCCATCGGCGACTGGCCCTTCGCGGCGAGCACGCCGACGACCTGGAACGGAACGTCCTTGATCCGGACCGCCTGCCCGACCGGATCGGCCCCGCCGAAGAGCTTCTCCGCCACGGTCTTCCCGAGGAGCACCACCTTCGTCCCGGAGTCGATGTCCGAGGGCGCGAAGATCGCGCCACGCGCCGCCGGCCACGACCGGATCTGGAAGTAGTCGGGCGAGACGCCGTTCACGACCGTCGTCCAGTTCTGGTCCTCGGCGATGACGGACGCGGTCGAGCGCAGGCCGGGGGACACCCAGCGCACGGAGGGGACCTCGGTCTGCACCGCCTTCACGTCGTCCCAGGTGATCGTCGGGAGCGAGCCGAACCCGCCCTGGACGCCGCCGGAGGTCGTCGTCCCCGGCATCACGATGAGCATGTTCGAGCCCATCGCGGCGAAGCTCTGCTCCACCCGGACGCGCGCGCCGTCGCCGATGGCGACCATGGCGATCACGGCGCCGACGCCGATCACGATGCCGAGCGCGGTCAGGAAGGAGCGCATCTTGTTCCGGCGCAGCGCGCGCCAGGCGACGCGGATCGTCTCGAGCGGGTTCACGGCCGACCCTCCCCCGCCGCGGCCGCCGGCGCGGCCTCCTCCGGCTCCGCCGGCCTGGGCGTCGCGACGCGCGGCGTCCGCCGCTCGTCGGATCGGACGAGCCCGTCCCGCATCGTGATCACGCGCCCGGCGAACTCCGCGATGTCCGGCTCGTGCGTGACGAGGACGACGGTGATGCCGTGGCGGCCGAGCTCCTGGAGGAGCGCCATCACCTCGACGCTGGTCCGCGAGTCCAGGTTGCCGGTGGGCTCGTCCGCGAGCACGAGGCGCGGCCGGGTGACGATGGCGCGCGCGATCGCGACGCGCTGCTGCTGGCCGCCCGACATCTGGTTCGGGTGATGGTCCGCGCGGTCGGCGAGCCCGACCGCCGCGAGCGCCTCGGTCGCGCGGGCGTGGCGATCCCGCGCGTGGAGCCCGGAGTAGAGGAGCGGGAGCTCCACGTTCTCGAGCGCGCTCGTGCGGGAGAGGAGGTTGAAGCTCTGGAAGACGAACCCGATCGTGCGGTTCCGGATCCTCGCGAGGGCGTCGCGGTCGAGGCGGGAGACCTCGTCGCCGGCGAGGCGGTAGACGCCGCGGGTCGGGCGGTCGAGGCAGCCGAGCACGTTCATGAGGGTGGACTTCCCGGACCCCGACGCGCCCATCACGGCGACGAACTCGCCGTCGGCGACGTCGAGCGTGACGCCCCGGAGCGCCTGCACGGAGACGTCGCCCATCTCGTAGGTCTTCGCGACGTCGTGGAGCTCGATCAGCGCGGCCATCGGCGCTCCTAGAGCAGCCTCGGGCCGCGGCCGCCCGTGGCGCCCGCGGGGCGACCACCGGCGCCGCCGGAGGCGTCCACGACGCACGCGTCGCCCGGCTGGAGGTCGCCCTGGATCACCTCGGTCATCGTCCCGTCCGAGATGCCGGTCCGGATGCGGAGCTCCACGGGCTTGCCGCCACGGAGCACCCACAGCGTCCGGCGGCCCGGCTCCTCGCGGCCGCCTGGCCCGGCCGCGCCGGTGCCGTTCACTGCGGTGCGGCCGTTGCCGGCGTTGCCGTTCGCGCGGCCGGCGTCGCGGCCGCCGGCCGGCGGGCCGCCGGCGCCGGGCTGGGAGCTCGCGCTCCCCGGCGCGCCATCCGCGTTCACCTGCGCGCCGGGCGCGGGCGCCGCCGCGCCGCCGCGGCGCCGCCCTCCGCCATCGCCCGCAGGGGCCGCGCCGCTCTCCGCGCGGATGGCTGCGAGGACCTCCGGAGCCGGCCGGAACCGGAGCGCCGCGTTCGGGACCCGGAGCGCGTCGTCGCGCTCGGCGTACACGAAGGTCACGTTGGCGGTCATGCCCGGCCGGAGCTTCAGCTGCGGGTTCTGCACGTCGATCACCGCGTCGTAGGTCACGACGTTCTGCACGGTCTGCGCGGCGTACCGGATCTGCCGCACGACGCCCTCGAACTTCTCTCCGGCGAACGCGTCGACGGTGAACGTCGCCGCCATCCCGTCCCTGAGCTTCCCGACGTCCGCCTCGGCGACGTTGGTGTCCACCTGCATCCGCGCGAGGTCCTCGGCGATCACGAACAGCGTCGGCGCCTGCAGCGACGCCGCGACGGTCTGGCCCACGTCCACGTTCCGCGAGATCACCGTGCCGTTCGTGGGCGAGACGATCCGGGTGTACGCGAGGTTCACCTCCGCCTGGTGGAGCGCCGCCGCGTTCTGCTGGACCTGGCCCTTCGCCGCGGCGACCCCGGCGCGCGCGGCGTCCGCGTTCGAAACCGCCGTGTCGCGGTCCGCGAGGGCGACGAGCTTCTGCTCCGCGAGCGCCGCGGTCCGCTGCGCGACGCGATCCGCGTCGACGGCCTGCGCCTTCGCCTTCTCGAGGTTCCCCTGCGCCGCGGCGAGGTTCGCCCGCGCCTGCTCGACCGCCGCCTCGAAGAGCTGCGGGTCGATCCGGGCGATGAGCTGCCCCTTCTTCACGGACGAGTTGTAGTCGACCAGCACCTCGGCCAGCCGGCCGGAGACCTGGCTGCCGACCTGCACGGTGACCACGGCGGAGAGCGTCCCGCTCGCCGTCACCTTGGCGGTGAGCGGGCCGCGGTCGGCCTGCGCGGTGTCGTAGCGAACGCCCGCCGGCTTGCGCGTCGCGCGCCAGGCGAAGATCGAGCCGGCGACGAGGACGGCGGCTGCAGCGAGGATGAGGAGGCGGCGTCTGGTCACGTTGTCTCTCCGCCCCCGGAAGTATCGGGCCGCCGTTGCGACGACCTGTGGGGAACGTGAACGATTGTTACGGGCCGGGAGGGTAGACGACCTGCGGGATCCGCACCCTAGATTCCCGCACGGCCCGGCCCGGGCCCACACGGACTCCACGATGCCGGCGCTCCGCGACGCGCTGCCCGCTCTCTACCACGATCTCCTCGGCGCGCCCCTCGACCGCGAGGTGCCGGAGGAGTCGAAGGCGACCTGCGCGTCCTGCGCGATGCTCGAGGGCGGGTGCGGCGTGGTGCCCTCGCTCGACGGGCGGCCGCGCACCTTCCGCGCCGACACCAAGTGTTGCACGTTCCACCCGCGCCTCCCTGGCTACCTCGCGGGGGCGCTCCTCGACGATCCCGACCCGCGGCTCGCGGAGGGACGCCGCCGCGTCGAGGCGCGGATCGCGTCGCGCGTCGGCGTCCTGCCCGGCTGGATCCACCCGCCGCGCGCCTACACGCTGCTCTACGACGGCGCGCGCGGCGCGTTCGGCCGCGCCCGCGGCCTGCGCTGCCCGTTCTACGACGAGGGGACGGGCGCCTGCACGATCTGGGCGCACCGCGAGGCGGTCTGCTCGACGTACTTCTGCCGGTACGTCGCGGGCGCGGACGGGCGCGCGCTGTGGACCGCGGTGAAGGAGTACCTCTCCCTCGTGGAGATCCAGCTCGTCCGCGCGGCGCTGCTCGAGGTCGCGCCGGAGCTGCTCGAGAGCGAGCTCGACCCGGCGCCGCGCACCGCGCCGCCCGGGCCCGAGGACATCGACGGCGCCGCGCCGCCGGACGCGGAGTACGCGGCGGCGTGGGGCGCGTGGGCGGGGCGCGAGACGGAGCTGTATCGCGCCTGCCACCGCTTCGTCCGCGGGCTCTCCGCGGCCGACGTGGACGCGCTGCTCGGGCTCGACGGCACCCTCGCGCGCCGGAAGCTCGCGCGCGCCGCCGACGCCGCGACGTCCTCCGCGCTCCCGCCCGTGCTGCGCCTCGATCCCTCGACCACGGTGGCGTGGCTCCCGGACGGCTCGGTCGCGCTCGGCGCGTACAGCCCGCTCGAGGCGGTGGCGCTGCCGGGCGAGGCGTACCGCCTCCTGGCCAAGTTCACCGGCGACGCGCCCGTCGAGGCGGTGCGGGCGCGGCTCCGGGCGGAGGACCGGGCCGACCTCGCGGACGGGGTGCTGCTGGAGCTGTACCGCCACCGGGTCCTCGCGCCGCCGCCGCGCCGCGCCGTGCCGGCGCAGGGACCGCCGCCGCCGGATGCCACGCACACCCGGTGAAGCCCCGGTTTCTGCTGGCGCTCGCGGGGGTCCCGCGCCTAGTTTTCGGCCCGCGGAGGCACCGCCGTGGCCCAGGGCTTCAAGGATCACTTCTCGGGGGTGGCGGGCGCCTACCAGGCGTTCCGGCCGGGCTATCCGCCGGCCCTCTTCGACTGGCTCGCCGGCGCCGCGCCGCGCCGCGACCTCGCCGTGGACCTCGGCTGCGGGAACGGGCAGGCGTCGGTCGGGCTCGCCGGCCGGTTCCAGGCGGTGATCGGGATCGACCCGAGCGCCGAGCAGGTGGCGCACGCGGAGCGACGCGCCGGCGTGAGCTACCGGGCCGCCCCCGCCGAGGCGACCGGCCTCGCGGACGCGTGCGCGGACCTGGTCATCGCCGCGCAGGCGTTCCACTGGTTCGACCCGGCGCCCTTCGCCCGCGAGCTGGCGCGCATCTGCCGTCCCGGCGCGGTCTTCGCCGCGTTCACGTACGGCCGCTCCAGCGTCGCGCCGGAGATCGACGCCCACGTCGACCGGCTCTACACGGACATCGTCGGCCCGTACTGGCCGCCCGAGCGCGCCCACGTCGAGAGCGGCTACCGGACGCTGCCGTTCCCGTGGCCGGAGCTGGCGGCGCCCACGTTCGTCCTCGAGGAGCGCTGGGACCTGGATCGACTGCTCGGCTACCTCGGCACCTGGTCCTCGGTGAGCCGCTACCGGAAGGTGCGCGGCGAGGACCCGCTCGTGCTCGTGCTGGACGACCTCGCCGCCGCGTGGGGGCCGCGCGACCGCATCCGGACGGTCACCTGGCCCCTCACCCTGCGCGCCGGCCGCGTCGGCGCGTCCCCCGACCCGGAGCTCCGATGAAGCCCTCCCTCGTCGCCGGCATCGCCCACCACTTCCGCTACCGCGTCCCCGACGACAAGACCGTGCCGCACGTCTACCCGGAGTCGCCGCTGTTCCGGGACATGCCGGAGGTGTTCGCGACGGCGTACATGGTCGGCGCGCTCGAGTGGGCGTGCATGGAGGCGATGCAGCCGCACCTCGATCCCGGCGAGCAGTCGGTCGGGACGGGCGTCTGGGTGACGCACACCGCGGCGACGCCGCCCGGCCTCATGGTGACGGTGGACGTGACGGTGCTGAAGGTCGAGGGGCGGAAGGTGACCTTCTCGGTGAAGCTCCACGACGACGTCGAGGCCATCGGGGAGGGCACCCACGAGCGCGTCGTCCTCGACGGCGAGCGGTTCCGGAAGAAGGCGCGGGAGAAGGCGGCGGCCGCCGTCCCGAGGTGACAACGGCGCCGCCCGCGTGCTCTCATCTCCGGGGTTCCGGCGCCGCGCGCCGGGGAGAGGGAGGGCGCATGCGTCGTCTGGAGCGGCTGACGCTCGGGCTCGTGTCGAGCGTCGTGACGGTCTTCATCGCGTGCTGCTACGGCATCCCGTACGCGTTCAGCAAGGGCGGGAAGGTCGTGGACGCGGGCACGAAGCTCGGGATCGGCGGCATCCGCGTGAGCTGCGCCGATCGCTCCGAGTCCACCTGGGCGGACGGGAGCTTCTACTTCGCGTTCCACCCCGGCGAGCCGGACTGCGCCGCGCTCCGCTTCGAGGACGTCGACGGCGCGGACAACGGCGCCTACCAGCCGAAGCTCGTCGAGGGTGTCCCCCCGGGCGAGCAGCGCGACCTGCTCGTCGAGCTGGATCCGGTCCCGTAGCGTGGCGCGCGGCTGGCCGAGGAGAGCCCTTCACCCGCTGTATCGGCGGCTGGAGACGCGCGTCCACCCGCTCCGTTACCTCTTCCTCGAGGTGACGTCGCGCTGCAACCTGCGCTGCCGCCACTGCGGCTCCGACTGCGACCGCACCCCGCGCGACGGCGAGCTCTCGACCGACGAGTGGCTCGCCGTCGTGGACCGGATCGCGGACGGGTTCGACCCGCGTACGCTCGTGCTCGTGCTCACCGGCGGGGAGCCGCTCTGCCGCCCCGACCTCGACCGGATCCTGGAGCGGATCCACGCGCGCGGCCTCGCCTGGGGGATGGTCACCAACGGCCAGGCGCTCGGGACGGCCGCGCTCCGCCACCTCCTCGGGCGCGGCCTCCAGAGCCTCACGGTGAGCCTCGACGGGCTCCGGCCCTCGCACGACGCGCTCCGCGGCGCGCCGGGCGCGTTCGACCGGGCGCTCCGGGCGATCCGCGCCGCCGCCGAGGCGCACGCCGCGGGGCTGCTCCGCTTCACCGACGTCGTGACCTGCGTCCACCCCGCGAACCTCGACGAGCTGCACTCCGTCCGCGCGCTCCTCGAGGCGAGCGGCGTTCCGGCGTGGCGGCTCTTCCCGATCTTCCCGAGGGGGCGCGCGCGGGAGCACCCGGACCTGCTCCTCGGGCCGGCGGAGCTCCGGCGGCTGCTCGACTTCATCGCCGCCGCGCGGCGCCCGCCGGGCGCGCTCCGCATCCAGCTCTCCTGCGAGGGCTGGCTGCCGCCCGCCATCGACCGCGCCGTCCGCGACGAGCCGTACTTCTGCCGGGCCGGCATCTCGGTCGCGTCGGTGCTCTGCGACGGCGCCATCGGCGCGTGCCCGAGCGTGAGCCGGGCGCTCGTGCAGGGCAACGTGCGCAGCGACGATCTCGTGGAGGTGTGGGAGCGCCGGTTCGCGCCCCACCGGGAACGCGGCTGGATGCGGACCGGCGCCTGCGCAGGGTGCCGAGACTTCCCGCGGTGCCTCGGGAACTCGCTCCACCTGTGGGACGGCGAGGCCGGCGCGACGGCGTGCTGCACGCGGGACGCGGCCTGCGGGGGCGCTCCCCCCCTGCGTTCGCCATGAGCCCTTCGACTCCGGATCCTCCCGCCCTGCGCTCGGTGCAGGCGGAGGGCGCTATCCCGGGCCCACCGTGGGCGGCCTTGCCGGCGTCACCGGCCGCAGATCCGGCGAGCCGTCCGGCAGCGACGGGCGGATGTCGGGGCGGTGGCGGCTGAGCGCCCCGGGCGGCAAGGCCGCGAGCGGGATCACCAGCAGCACGCCGAGCGCGAGCGTCGGCGCGAGGAGGCGGCGCGCGAGCCAGAGCGCCGCCGCGAGCGCGAGCAGCCCGCCGAAGAGCGCGCGCTCGAACCCGGGCGCGCGCACGCCGACGAGGACCCAGTACCACTCGAGGATCCCCGCGGCGCCCCAGGCGGCGTACGCGAGGAGCAGCGGGGGCGCGAGGCGCGGGAGGCGCGCCAGCGCCGCCTCGAGCCCGGCCGCCGCGAGCAGCCCGAGCGCCGGCGCGATCTCGACGAGGTAGCGGCTCTCGCGCCACGCGTCGGTGAGGCCGATGCGGAGGAACGAGAGGAGCAGGAAGAGGAGCGCGATCGGCGGGAGCAGGAACCGGAGCGCGCGCGCCGGGCCGAGGAGCGCCAGGGCCGCGCCGAGCGCCTCGAGCACCACGAGCACCGGCGGCTGCGAGAGCTTCAGGGCCGTGAAGAAGTAGCTGTGGACGAGCTCGCCCCAGCCGACGCGGACGCCGACGAGGCCGCGGTACGGGCTCTCGGTGACCATCCAGCGGACGTCGTCGTAGGCGAGGGCGCCGACGAGCCAGTAGAGCGCGAAGGGCGCGAACGCCGCCGCGGCCGGGCGGACGTCGCGCCACCGCCACAGGATCGCGGCCGCGCCGGCGGCGACGAAGGCGGGCCCCTCCGGCCGCGTGATGCCCATCCACCCGAGGCCCGCCGCGACGAGCCACGGCCGGTCCTCCGCCCAGCCGAGCGCCGCGACCGCGAGCGCGGCCGCGAAGGGCAGCTCGGTCATGGTGGACGCGCCCTGGCCGAAGAAGTCGTACTGCGCGAGGACGAGCAGCCCGGCCGCCCAGGGCCGGACGAGCCCGAGCCGGCGCGCGGCGAGCATCGTCGCCGCGAGCGCGACGAGCGCCGGGACGATCGCCGCGAGCCGCGCGGCGCGGTAGCCGAACGCGGCGGGGCCCGCCTGGAGGAGGACGAAGCCGGGGCGGTCCCAGGGGAACAGGATCGCGCGCGGGTCCTTCGGCACGTCCCGCAGGTGCATGTAGTGCGCCCACGCGTCGTGGATCGCGGCGAACGGGGAGAGGATGGCAGCGGCGGCGAGGAGCGCCGTCGCGAGCGCGAGCACGGCGCGCTCGGCCGGGCGGAGCTGTCGCGCGAGGGCGAGGGCGAGCGCGAGCGCGGCGAGCCAGACGGCGAGGAGGAGCGGGACGATCACGGCGGACGGCCGCGGAGGATACGCCTCCGGGCGGCCTCGCGCGCGGCGAAAGCGGCGGCGCCGTCAGCCGAGCTGGTGCTCGAGGTGGTCGACGCCGCTCGCCTCGTTCGCCGCCCGCGCCATGCACCGGACGAGCACGTGGAGCGTGAACGCGATGACGACGAGCGCGAGCGCGGGGGTGCCGGCGAAGAAGTCGTAGAGCCCGTGCAGCGCGGCGACGCCGGCGAGACCCGCGATCCGGAAGGTCCACCGCCGGCGCGCCTGCCACTCGGCCAGGGCGACGAAGTACCCGGAGATCCCGGCCCACGCGCCGTGCATGAACGGGGTGAGGAGCAGGCGCGTCAGCGTCCCCTCCAGGCTCTCCTGGCTGAAGACGCCGAGCCGGTACGCGAGCCGGTCGTGCGCCTCGAACTGCGCGAGGTAGGCGAGGTTCTCGGTGGCGGCGAAGGCGAGGCCGCTGATGGCGCCGAGGAAGATCCCCTGCCGCAGCGTGAGCCGCACGCCCAGGACCCCGCGCCACATCGCGAGCGCGAGGAGCGGCAGGATCTTGAACGCCTCCTCGCGCACGCCCACGCCGAGCACGAACCCGGCGAGGCGCGCGAGCGCGCTCCTCGAGACGATGAGCGCGTCGGTCACGAACGGCGGCGTGGACAGGTACGCCATGAGCGCCGGGATCGTGAACGCGATGGACGCGACGTACATGAGGGCGGCGAGGATCCCGGTCCGCCGCTCCGGCTGGACGAGCCGGTGGAACAGCACCGCCCAGACCAGGGAGAAGTAGAAGAAGAGCCAGCTCGTCGGGTCGTCGGCGCCCAGGGCGAGGATCAGGATCGGCGCCGCCGCGAGCGCGTACAGCATCCAGAACCGGGACGAGGTGAGGAGCGGCCACATCTCTCGCGGCGAGAAGTACTCCGCGAGGAGCGCCGTCACGGTGCGCGCCGGCGGCCGCCGCGCCGCGGGATCCGGGCCGGCCGGCTCGCCGCGCGGGAGCGGCGGCACGCCGGACGGGCCGGCGGGCGGGAGCGGAGGCGGCGGGGGGACGAGGACCTCGCGGAGCGGGGTCGGGCCGGCGCCGTCCTCCGACCACACCGGCGTCCCGTCCGGGAGGACGCCGCCCGCGGACAGGCCGGAGAGCTCGTCGAGCGTCGCCGGGCCGCGCACCGACCCCCCGGCCGCGTAGTAGTAGCGCATCGCCCCTCGGATGTTAGGCACGCCGCGGGGCGCCCGGCGCGGGCGGGCGGGGGGTGCGGCCTCCAGCGCCTACAGGAACTCGCAGAGGTACGCGGCCGGCGCGGTCGCCTTCACGTCGAACCCGCTCTTCGCCGGGACCTCGAACACCGTGCCCGCCGGGTACGGCACCCAGGCGCCCTCGCCGGCGCGCTTCACGAGCAGCTCGCCCGAGACCACCGTCATCCGCTCGGCGGCGTCGGTGCCGAAGTGGAACTCGCCCACGTCGATGACGCCCGCGGTGGCGCGGCGGCCGTTCCGCTCGAACCCGAGGCTCTGGACCTTCCCGTCGAAGTACGTGTTGTGCTTGATCATGGCGGCGCATGGAAGCACGCGGCCGCGCGGGAGGTCAACGCGCCGGGTGCCTCTAGCCCCGCCGCGGCAGGTCGCCGCTACGTCACGCGGACCCGGGGAGGATCCCGTACCGTGCGTGCGGGGTGACGGGCCCGGTCCTCTGGTAGAAGGGGCGCCGGTTCCAGCGCGGTGGGGAGGCAGCGTGTCGAAGCAGGCGATCCCGGCGCCGGAGAGCGCAGATTCCCCCGCGCGCCCGGCCGATCGCGAGCACCTGACGACCCAGCTCTCGGCGCTCCTCGCCGAGCTGGCCCGCACCGACGAGATCCCGGTCGGCGCCGCCGCGTGGTCGCCGGAGCTGAGGCCCGGCGGGAGCATCGGCCGGTTCCGGATCGTCCGCGAGCTCGGGAAGGGCGGCTTCGGGATCGTCTTCGAGGCGGACGACGGCGACCTCGGCCGGCGCGTCGCGGTGAAGGTCCTGCGGCCCGGCACGAGGATCGCGGCGCACGCGCAGGGCTGGCTCGAGCGCGAGGCGCGCGCGGTCGCGAGCCTGAACCACCCGAACATCGTCACGCTCCACGACTTCGGGAACGGGCCGGCCGGACCGTACCTCGTGTTCGAGCTGCTCCAGGGGACGCCCCTCGACCTCCGCCTCCGGCGCGCGCCGCTCCCGCTCGAGGAGGCGCTCACCATTTCCATCGACGTCGCCCGCGCGCTGGTCCACGCCCACGCGCAGGGCGTCGTGCACCGCGACCTCAAGCCCGCGAACGTCCACCTCGGCCCCGACGGCCGCGCGAAGGTGCTCGACTTCGGCCTCGCCCACCTCTTCGGCCGCGGCGGCGGCTCCGGCGGCACGCCCGCGTACATGGCGCCGGAGCAGTGGACCGGCGGCGGCGACGCGCGGAGCGACCTCTTCGCGCTCGGCGTGATCCTGTTCGAGTCGCTCACCGGCCGCCGGCCGTACCGCGCGGAGAAGAGCTGGAGCGAGGCGCAGGAGCCCGGGCCGGCGCCGGTGCTCCCGCTCCGTGCCGCCCCCGCGGGGCTCCGGAAGCTCGTCGGCGCGCTCGTCGAGCGGGACCCCGCGAAGCGGCCGCAGGACGCGCGCGACGTGCGCGACGCGCTCCTCGCGATCCGGCGCGCTCACGCCGGGCGCGTCCGCCGGCGGGTCTTCGCCGGCGCCGTGGCGTCGGCGGTCGTCGCGGCATCGGTCGCGGGGTGGCTCTTCGCGACGCGCGAGCCGCCCGCGGGTGAGCGGACGAAGGCCGTCCTCGCCGCCCTGGAGAACGTCTCCGGCGAGCCCGCCCTCGACGCGACGCCGGGCCTGCTCCAGGCCGCGCTCGCGCCGTCGCGCCGCGTCCGGCTCGTCCCGCCGGCGCGGCTCGACCAGCTCGCGCGCGAGGCGCGGCTGCCCGACGCGCCGCGGCTCGACGCCGAGCGCGCCCGCGCCCTCGCGCGGCTCGCCGGGGCGGCGGTCGTGCTCGTCCCCTCGGCGCGCCGCGAGGACGGGCGGAGCGTGGTCGAGGTCCGCGCCGTCGAGGCCGAGAGCGGGCGGACCCTGTTCGTCGCGGACGCGCCGGTCGCGCGCGCGGACGACCTCGCCCGCGCGGTGGACGTCCTCGCCGACCACGTCCGGAAGGATCTCGCCGAGCGCGCCGCGGACCGGAAGATCCGGCGGCCGGTGACGCAGGCGGTGACGTCGAGCGCCGAGGCGGCGCGGCACTACTACGAGGGCCTGGACTGCCTCGCGCGACGCCACGCGGCGCCGTCGGCGTCGACGGGGTGCGCGAAGCAGTTCGAGGACGCCCTCGCCGACGACCCCGGCTTCGCGCTCGCGCACTACCAGCTCGCCCTGATCGCCTCGCCGCAAGGCGCGCCAGCGGAGTGGTCGCGGCCGCACCTCCAGGCGGCGCTCGGCGCGGTCGATCGCCTGCCGGCGCGGGACTCGGACCTGGTCCGCGCCCTGGCAGCGCGGCACGCCGGCCGCTTCGACGAGGCGGCGCGCCTCTACGAGGCCGCGATCGCGGAGTCGCCGGACGACCCGGCCGCGCTCCAGGCGGCCGCCGATCTCCAGATCGCCCGCGGCGACTGGGCGGCGTCGCTCCGCTACCTCGAGAAGCTCGTCCAGCTCGCGCCGGAGCAGGAGGAGCCGCTCATGGAGTGGGTGGAGAGCCTCGGGCGGCTCGGCCGCCGGGACGACCTCCGGGAGCTCGCGGCGCGGGTGGAGGCGGAGCCGCGCTCGGCCCGGCGCAGCCAGGCGCTGGTCCAGGCGCAGCTCTGGCTCGGTGCGCCGGAACGGGCGCTCGCCGTCGCGCGCGAGGCGGTCGCGGAGCGGGGCGACGCGGAGGCGCGGCTGGTCCGGATCGCGGCGATGGCGACCGGGGACTTCGTCGCGGCGGAGGCGGCCGCGCGGGCGGAGGCCGCTGCGCTTCCGGAGCAGCCGGGGCGCTCTGCGTTGATCGCGCGCGCTCTCGTCGGCCAGGGCAGGGTGAGGGACGCGCTCCGGCTCGTCGACGACGCGGCGGCGAACGGGATGCGAGTGTCGCGATTCGACCCGAGCGGTGTCCAGGAGCTCACCTACCGGTTCACGCGAGCGATGCTCGTCGCCGCTCGCTGGGATCGGGCGGCGGTGGCGGGGGAGGCCGCGCGCGTGGTCGCGCTCGATCACGGGACCATCTACACCGGTACGCTCGCCCTCACGGTCGCGCTGGTGGGGGACGACGCGCGCGCGGCGCCGCTCGCCGACGGGTCGCGCTGCGTCCGGGAGTCGCTCGACGCGCTGCGCGCCGCGCACGCGGGTGACGCGACCGCTGCGTTGGCCCGACTCGCCGTGCTCGAGGCGGAGGATCCCGCGCCGACCGCCTGCCTGGCGCCCGCGTATCTCGCGGCGGAGGTCGCATCCTCGGCCGGTGACCACCGGGAGGCGCTCGCCGCGGTCGCGCGTTTCCGGCGCGTCCCGCCCGCCGGCCAGTGGCACCCGTCCGCTTTTCTCCGGTCGGTCCTCATCGCCGCGCGCGCTCATCACGCGCTCGGAGACGATGCCGCGGCGCGTCGCGAGGCCGATCGGCTCCTGGCGATTCTCGCGCGCGCCGACCGCGATCTGCCGCTGCTCCGCGACGCCCGCGCCGTCGGAGCGCGGTTCTGATCAGGGCACCACGACCCCGTGCGCCCCGAGCCGACTGACCGCGGTTCGCCCTAAAGCGAGTTCGACCTCCGTTCGCCAGAGGCAATCGCCTCCCGTTCGCTGCGAGCCAATCGACCCCATTCGGCCTGAGCCGGTCGAAGGGCGGCTCCGGCCGCGCCCGTAGTTCGACCGGCTCACCCACGAGCGGGCTGATCAGGCGCGGTCGGCTGCGATGAGCCGTTGCTGCTCCGACGTTCAGTGATCGGCGGATCGTGTCCGCCCCTCCGGCATTCCTTGCCCCGCTAGCCGCGCGAGCCACGCGCGGTCGAACGAGGAGGCACTCATGTCCGGAACGTACGAGACCAACTTCATCTTCGATCTCACCCGAGCGCCGCTCTGCCCGCCGCCGCGCGACAAGGCGGCCGACGTCGAGAGCGACGCGACGGCCGCCGCCGAGGTCCCCTTCGGCCTCGAGGCCGACGACGCGGCGCCGTCCGCGCCCGTGACCCCGTAGCGCCGAGGGGAAGGGGAGCCGTGATCCTCGCCATCACCCACGCCGGAGACGAGCACGCGCCTCTCGTCCTGGACGCCCTCGCCCGGCAGGGCGCGGCCGCGACGGTCCTCGACCTCGCGGACCTGCCGGTGCGCGGGCGGGTGGTGGCGGGGTACGGCCCCGACGCGCGTCCGCTGGAGCTGCGTCTCGGCGCGACCACCCTCGTCCGAGCGGACGAGGTGACCGCCGTCTGGTGGCGCCGCCCGCGCCCGTTCACGCCGGCGCCCGGGCTCGGCCTCGCCCACGCCGACTTCGCGGTGCGCCAGACCGGCGAGGCGGTGATGGGCTTCCTCGCGTCGCTCCGCGCGACGTTCGTGAACGCGCCCACCGCGGACGAGGCCGCCGGCCACAAGCCGTACCAGCTCGCGCTCGCGTCGGCCGCCGGCCTCGCGGTCCCGCGGACGCTCGTGACGAGCGATCCCGACGAGGCGCGCGCGTTCCTCGCGTCGCTCGGCGACGGCGGCGCGATCCACAAGCCGCTCCTCGCCACCGAGGCGCACGCGCGCCCGACCCGCCGGGTCTTCCCGGCCGACCTCGCGAGGCTCGACGCCGTCCGCCTCGCGCCGGTGCTCTTCCAGGAGCGGATCCCGGGCGTGGACGTCCGGGTGACCGCGGTGGGCGAAGAGCTGTTCGCGGCGGAGATCGACGCGCGGGAGACGGCGTCGCCGGACGACTTCCGTGACGCCTACGCCTGCTGCCGCGTGAACGCCTGCGCGCTCCCCCCCGCGATTGCGTCGGGCCTGCGGAGCCTCATGCGCGACCTGGGACTCCTCTACGGCGCGATCGACCTCCGCCGCCGCGACGACGGCGCCTGGTTCTTCCTCGAGGTGAACCCCGGCGGCCAGTGGTTCTTCGTGGAGCAGCGGACGGGGCAGCCGATCACCGCGGCGCTGGCGGCCTTGCTGGCAGGGGATGCGTGAGCCACGTACCGCGAACGAGCCCCCTCACCCTGGCCCTCTCCCCCGGTGGGGGAGAGGGAAGATTCCATGGTGGTCCACGGTAACGGTCCATCGCCGAACGGTGAGGGTGGTCTTTGGAGACCACCGGTCGGTGATCTTGGAAGACCGTCTTCCCTCTCCCCCGCGCGGCTTCATGCGTGGGGGAGAGGGTAGGGTGAGGGGGCGTTCGCCGACGGTGAACGCTCCCTTCCGCGGCGCCATCCACCCCAGGGTTTTCCCGATAGTCCAGGGCCTGCCCGACCCACCCCGCCCACCCTCGACCCGGCGGGAAACCCGGGTTACTTTCCGTACATGCAACCGGTGGAGGCCCGCATCCGCGCCGCGCTCGCTGTGGCCGACCACCGGGCCGCCGCCTCCGAGGTCATCCGTGGCTACGGCCCCCGCGTGCTCGGCTACCTCCACCGTGTCCTCGGCGACAGCGACGACGCAAGCGACGCCTTCTCCCTCTTCGCCGAGCAGGTCTGGCGCGGCATCCCCGGCTTCGAGCAGCGCTCGTCGGCGAAGACGTGGGCCTTCAAGGCGGCCTGGAGCGCCGCGATGAAGGTGAGGGACGACGCCTGGCGTCGTCTCGGCCGGCGGCTCGACTCGAGCGAGGCGAGCCGGCTCGCCGACGAGGTGCGGACGCACACCGCCGTCCGCCTGGAGCGGCAGCGCGCGGAGCTCGAGGCGCTCAAGGCCGAGCTCTCGATGCAGGACCAGACGCTGCTCGTCCTGCGCGTCGACCAGCAGCTCTCCTGGGACGAGGTGGCGGACGTGCTGTCGTCCGGGGGCGCTCCGGTCGATCCCGCGACGCTGCGGAAGCGCTACGAGCGCATCAAGGCCCGGCTCGCCGAGCTGGTCCGCGCGCGACGCTCGGACGACGATCTCCCGAGCTGACCTCCGTGCGGCCGCAAGGTCGCGCAGCGGCTCGTGTTCAGGCCGTCGCGGTCCATCGGGTTAACCCCTATTGTCACATCCCCCCGCCGCGGCGTTCCATGGAAGCGGGATGCTTGGTGGGTGTCCCTGAACAGGCTGGGGGGTGGGGAGGAGGCGCTGCTCTCGCGAGGGCTCCTCCTCCCCCTGTTCATCCGCGGCGGTCACGCGTACTGCGCGACGCCGTTCCCGAACGACCAGTTCTCCTTCGCCACCTCGACGAGCGAGACCAGCACGTCCTCGCGCCGGACCCCGCGCTCCGCGAGCAGGTCCGCGATGCGCGCATAGAGCGCCTTCTTCATCTCGATCGTTCGACCGGCGTTGAGCGTGATCTGGACGATGACGATCCCGTCGCCGCGAGCGATCTCCAGGTAGGACGGGTCGTAGACGATCGCGTCCGCCGGACGCTCGACGATGATCTGGAACCGATCCTTGGGCGGAACGTTGATGGTCTCCACCATCGCGCGGTGGACCGCGTCACCGATGGCGGCGCGGTCGGCGGCGGTGCGGCCGGGCTTCAGGTCGATGCGAACGAGGGGCATGGGGTCCTCCGGGGAAGGAGGAGAATCTAGGAGCGGCCGCGCGAACCGCGCCCGGCTCGACGAGGCGCCGGGCCGATGCCGCCCGGCCGGCCGGTGCCAGCCTGCGGATGCATGCCCAGGGTGGAGCCAGGAGGCCGCACCATGGGCGAGAGCCGCGACGCGAACGATCCTCGCGATCTCATGCGGGCCATGGACAAGGAGACCCGGGCCGAGTTCGAGGAGGCCGAGATGTCGGACACCGGCGGCCAGGAGCACGCGACCCGCGAGGATCGGGGCCAGCCGGAGCGCCGGGCGGAGGAGCGGAAGCGCCCGGGCCAGATCGCCCGCGCGACCGCAGCGCCGGACGACTCCGAGGCGCGCGTCCCGAAGGGCGACGTGGCGACCGGCGCGGACCGAGATCCGGGCGGCTCCGGCGACCGGGGCTGACGACCCGGGAACCGCAGCGCTCATCGAAGGGCGACCGTCGGTCGCACCTCACGCTACGGAGCGGGCACCGGCGTCTGCTGATGGACGGCGAGCTTCCAGGCGCCGTCCTCCTCGACGTAGACGCTCGTGACGAGCGCGGCGTACGGCGCCTGGCCCTCGCGCCGCGCGAGCGCGCGATACGTCAGGACCGCCGTGCTCTCGGAGAGCCGCACGGCGCGCCGGTCCTCCAGCGCCCAGGAGGTCCACGGCTTGGTGGTCGCGACCGCGCCGATGGCCCCATCGCGGTCGAGCACGCGCGCCGGGTGCGGGAACACCATCACCGCGTTCGCGGCGAGCGCGCGGCGGTAGAACTCCGGATCCCCCGCCGACGCCCAGAACCGGTCCTCCAGATCGACCAGCCGCCTCGTGAGCTCCATGGGGCCTCCACGCCGGCACGCGGCCCGGCACCGGATCGAGGTATCACCGCGGCGCGTCGCGCGCAGCGCTCTCGGGCGGGGACCCCCGGGGGAAGGCCGGCCGGCTGTCGCAGGCCGCCCCGGCGTGTTAAGACCCCCGGTCCGCCATGAGCCAGCACGAGATCGCCCGCCGGCGCACCTTCGCCATCATCTCTCACCCCGACGCGGGCAAGACGACCCTCACGGAGAAGCTCCTCCTGTACGGCGGCGTGATCCAGCTCGCCGGCGCCGTCAAGGCGAAGCGTGGCCGGGCGAGCGCGGTCTCCGACTGGATGGAGATGGAGCGCGAGCGCGGCATCTCCATCACGACCTCCGTCCTCCAGTTCCCGTATCGCGGCTTCGCGTTGAACCTGCTCGACACGCCCGGCCACGCCGACTTCAGCGAGGACACCTACCGGACGCTCCACGCCGTCGACGGCGCGGTGATGCTCCTCGACCGCGCCAAGGGCGTCGAGGCGCAGACGCGCAAGCTCTTCCGCGTCTGCAAGCAGCGGGCGATCCCGATCTTCTCGTTCGTGAACAAGATGGACCGCGCCGGCCGCGATCCGTTCGACCTCATCGGCGAGGTCGAGAGCGTGCTCGGCATCGGCGTCTTCCCCGTCACCTGGCCCATCTTCCGCGGCGGCGTCTTCCGCGGCGTGTGGCACCGGCTCGCGAGGCGCGTCTACCTCTTCGACGCGGGCCACGCCGCGTCGTCGGCGGGCCTCGGCGCGGAGCGGCCGCCGGTCGAGGTGGCGGGGATCGACGATCCGCTCGTCCGCGCCGAGCTGGACGACGAGGGCTACGAGCGGCTCAAGCACGACGCCGAGCTGCTCGAGCTCGCGGGAGACGGCTTCGACCGCGAGAAGTTCCTCGAGGGCGCGCTCTCGCCCCTCTTCTTCGGGAGCGCCATCAACAACTTCGGTCTCGAGGCGTTCCTCGAGTCGTTCTGCGAGCTGATGCCCCCGCCCCGCCCGCGCGCGACCGACCAGGGGCCGGTCGAGCCCGCCCGCGACGAGTTCAGCGGGTTCGTGTTCAAGATCCAGGCGAACATGGACAAGGCGCACCGCGACCGCGTGGCCTTCGTCCGGATCTGCTCGGGGAAGATGACGCGCGGGATGAAGGTCACGCACGTCCGGACAGGCAAGGAGATCCGGCTCGCGAACCCGTCCACGTTCATGGCCCGCGATCGGACCGTCGTGGACGAGAGCTTCCCGGGCGACGTGGTCGGCGTGCACGACCCGGGGACGTTCGAGATCGGCGACACGCTCACCGGCGGCTCGACGTTCTCGTTCGAGCCCATCCCGAGCTTCGCGCCCGAGCACTTCGCGCGGCTCGTGATGGTGGACCCGCTCAAGCGGAAGCAGTTCGCCCGCGGCATCGAGCAGCTCGCGCAGGAGGGGACGATCCAGCTCTATCACCCGCCCGCGGGCCGCGCGGGCGACCTCGTCCTCGGCGCCCTCGGGCAGCTCCAGTTCGAGGTGGTGAAGTACCGCCTCGAGTCCGAGTACGGCGCGCAGGTGCGGCTCGAGCCGGTCCCGTGGCAGCTCGCGCGCTGGCCGGCGCGGGCGGACGGCGCTCCGCTCGACCTCGACGCGCTCTCGGACGCGGTCGAGGGGATGGTCGTGCTCGACGTGCGCGACCGTCCGGTGGTGCTCTTCGACCGCGCCTGGGCGCTGCAGACCGCGGAGCGGCTGCACCCCGAGTACGTGTTCGGGGAGACGGCGACCGGGGTCGTCGTCCGCGCCGCCTAGCGGCCGGTCAGGGTCGCGGGCGCCCGACCCTCGTCTAGCCGCGCTTCCGCGCGGGCAGCACGTCCTTCAGGATCTCCCGCGCCGACCGGATCATCTCCTCGGTCGTCTCCCACGAGACGCACGCGTCCGTGACCGAGACGCCGTACTTCAGCTGGGACTTGTCCGGCGGCAGGATGGGCTGGCTGCCGGCGCCGATGAAGCTCTCCACCATGAGCCCCACGACGGACCGGTTCCCCTCGCGGATCTGGTGGACGACGTCCTTCATGACGAGCGGCTGCAGGTCGTGCTTCTTCCACGAGTTCGCGTGGGAGCAGTCGACCACGATGTTCTGCGGGAGCTTCGCCTTCGAGAGCGCCTGCTCCGCGAGCGAGATCGACACGGTGTCGTAGTTCGGCCGCCCGCCGCCGCCGCGGAGCACCACGTGTCCGTAGCGGTTCCCGCGGGTGCGGATGATGGCCGTGCGCCCCTGGTCGTTGATGCCGAGGAACGCGTGCGCGCCGCGCGAGGAGAGGATCGCGTTCACGGCAGCGTCCACGTCGCCGTCGGTGCCGTTCTTGAACCCGACCGGCGTGGAGAGGCCGGAGGCCATCTCCCGGTGCGTCTGCGACTCCGAGGTGCGCGCGCCGATGGCGGTCCAGGCGACCAGGTCGCCGTAGAAGTGCGGCGCGATCGGATCGAGCGCCTCGGTGCCGGCGGGGATGCCGAGCTCGTTGACGGAGAGCAGGAACCGGCGGGCCTCGAGCATGCCCTCGTCGATCCGGAACGAGTCGTCCATCCGCGGGTCGTTGATGAAGCCCTTCCACCCGAGCGAGGTGCGCGGCTTCTCGAAGTAGACACGCATCACGAGGTGGATCGTGTCGGCCACCTCGTCGGAGAGCGCGCGGAGCCGGCGAGCGTAGTCGAGACCGGCGACGGGATCGTGCATCGAGCACGGGCCGACGACGACGAAGAGCCGCGGGTCGCGACCGTCGAGGATCGCCTCGATGGTGCGGCGGCTCTGGACGACGGTGCGCGCCGCGCTCTCGGTGAGCGGGGCCTTGGCCTTCACCTCGTCCGGCGAAGGCATGAGGTCGAAGGCGGCGACGTTCAGGTTCTCGGTCTTCTGCATCCCGTGGTCCGTCCGGCGAGGGTGGGCCCACCGGAATAGCTCATCTCGGGCCGGCTTGCACCCCGCGTCCGCGTCGTCCCCGACTCCAGAGTCAGCGGGCGGCGCCGGCGGGAGGCCGCGGCTCGGTCCCCGGAGCGGCGCGGTCGAGCCCGACGTCCTGCCAGGACGTCGGATCCTCGAGCGCCTCGAGGTGCGTGATCACGTTGCAGTTCGGGACGACGGCGCGGATGCCGCTCTCGATGTCCTCGAGGAGCGCGTGGCCGCGGGAGACCGTCCAGATCCCCGGGACGAGCACGTGGAGCGACACGAACCGGCGGGGGCCCGCCTGCCGCGTGCGCAGCGCGTGGAACTGGACGTGCTCGGTCCCCTCGTACCGCGCGAGGACCTGCCGGAGCGCTTCCTGCTCCTGCCCCGGCAGCGCGCGGTCGAGCAGGCCGCGGGCCGAGCGGCGGAGGATCTGGACGCCGGTCCAGACGATGTTCACCGCCACCGCGATGGCGATGATCGGGTCGAGCCGCTGCCACCCGGTGAGCGCCACCGCGCCGATCCCGACCAGCACGCCGGCGCTGGTCCAGACGTCGGTCATGAGGTGATGCGCGTCCGCCTCGAGCGCGATCGAGTGGTGGCGGCGGCCCGCCTTGAGCAGCACCCGCGCGACGCCGAGGTTCACGAGCGACGCGCCGGTCGACACGACGAGGCCCAGGCCAGCCTGCTCGATGGGGCGCGGCGCGAGGAGGCGGGCGATCGCCGTCCAGGCGATGGCGACCGCGGCGAGCAGGATGAGGGCGCCCTCGGCGCCGCTCGCGAAGTACTCCGCCTTGCCGTAGCCGTACGCGTGCTCCTCGTCCTCGGGGCGCGCCGCCACGTTCAGCATCGTGAGCGTCAGCGTGGCCGCGACGAGGTTCACGATCGACTCGAGCGCGTCGGAGAGGAGGCCGACGGACCCGGTGAGCAGGTACGCGACGGTCTTCAGCGCGATCGTCACCACCGCCGCGGCGATGGACAGCCACGCGAAGCGGGCGAGGGACATGGGACGGGACGACATCGATCCCTCATTGCCGCGTCCGGGCAGGGTCGCGCAAGCCTCTTCTGATGGCCGCGCGCCCTGTCGCAGGCGCCGCTCGTCCCCGGGTCGGCCACCGCGTGGGGTCGCGGAGCCCCGGCGTCAGCCGCCCGGTTCTCGCGTGCTTCCGCTGGCACGGCCCCTGCTCCCCCACCTCGGCGGACCCCTGCAGCGCCCGGAGCCGGACCATGAGCCAGGTGCTCCTCGTCGAAGACGACCCCATCGTCCGGCACGCCTACACCAAGGTGCTCCGGTCCGGTGGGCTCGCGCTCGAGACCGCCTGCGACGGCGAGGAGGCGCTCGAGAAGGTCCGCGGCGGCGGCTTCGACGCCGTGGTCTCGGACATCAACATGCCCCGGCTCTCCGGGATCGAGTTCCTCCGGCGCCTCCGGGAGCTGTCGCTCGACGTGCCGGTCGTGCTCGTGACCGGCGGCCCCGCCATCGAGACCGCGGTGCGCGCCGTCGAGTACGGCGCGTTCCGGTACCTGACGAAGCCGGTGGACATCGAGGCGCTGCTCGACGCCGTGAACCGCGCGGTGCAGGCCGGCGCCGAGCGACGGCGCCGGCCCGCGCCCGCGGCCGCCGACGGGACCACGCTCGACGGCGCGATCGACCGCCTCTGGATGGCCTTCCAGCCCATCGTCTCCTGGAGCGCCGGGACGGTGTTCGGGTACGAGGCGCTGGTCCGGTCCGACGCTGCGGGGCTCCGGGACGCCAGCGCGATCCTCGCGGCCGCGGAGCGGAGCGGGCGGCTGCGCGACCTCGGCCGCGCCATCCGCGCGCGCGTCGCCGCCGCCGCACCGGGCGCGCCCGACGGCAAGCTCCTCTTCGTGAACCTCCACGCGAGCGACCTCGCCGACGAGGCGCTCTACGAGGCGTCCGCGCCGCTCTCGGTCCACGCGCGGCGCGTGGTGCTCGAGATCACCGAGCGCGCGGCGCTCGAGGGCATCGATGCGCTCGCCGAGCGGCTCGCGGCGCTCCGCGCGCTGGGGTACCGGCTCGCGGTGGACGACCTCGGCGCGGGCTACTCCGGCCTGGCGAGCTTCCCCGCGCTCCAGCCCGAGGTCGTGAAGATCGATCTCTCGCTCGTCCGCGGCATCGACCGGAGCCCGCTGCAGCAGCGCGTCGTGCGGTCCGTGACGGAGCTCGGCCGCGAGCTCGGCGCACGCGTCGTGTGCGAGGGGATCGAGGCCGCCGCCGAGCGCGACGCGCTCGTCGCGCTCGGCTGCGATCTCCTCCAGGGCTATCTGTTCGCGCGGCCCGAACGGGTCTTCTCGACGCCCGTGCTCTGAAGAGGGAGAGACCGCCTTCCGGGGCGGGTCACCTCGGGGCGCCTGGAAAATCCAAAAGCCTGACGGGCACGTGCGCTGCCGCGGCATAAAGCCGCGGGTCCTCAAGGTTTGATCGGGATCATGTCGCAGGGTAATGTACGCCCGCCCTGCAGGAACGGATGCGTTCCTGCGGCCCGCGCGTTGATCAGGCGCAACCGCGCACGACGTTCAAGTCGCGGTCGCAGCCTGGGCGGGCAACCGAGCGCCGGGACGTCCCGGCGTCGAGAGGAACACGGATGAACGAAGCTGGACCTTCGCAGCACCGCCGGAGCCGGAACCGCTCCGGCAGCGCTCGCGCCGCGATCACCCTCGCGGTCGTCGCGCTCGCGACGGCGATCGCGGGCTGCCAGCGCGACGAGGTGAGCCACTTCCGCGTCCCGAAGGCGACGGGGACGGGGCTCGCGGCCGCCGCGCCGATGGGGGCGATGGGCGGCCCC
The DNA here is from genome assembly GCF_023169945.1 of Anaeromyxobacter oryzae. Taxonomy (GTDB): domain Bacteria; phylum Myxococcota; class Myxococcia; order Myxococcales; family Anaeromyxobacteraceae; genus Anaeromyxobacter; species Anaeromyxobacter oryzae. The sequence goes on along the minus strand of NZ_AP025591.1, from coordinate 153,523 downwards.
GGCCCCATGACGGGCGCGGACCCGGGACAGGGGCCGATGGGCGGCGGGATGGAGGGCGACGTCGCTCCGCCGCCGGCCCCCGAGGGCGGCGGGCTGCGCTGGTCGCTCCCGAAGGGCTGGTCCGAGACGAAGGGCGGCGGGCCCATGCGGTTCGCCACCATGCGGCCGACCGGGGCGGGGAAGGCCGAGGTCAGCGTGATCGTGCTCCCCGGTCCGGCGGGCGGCGAGCTCGCCAACGTGAACCGCTGGCGGAACCAGATCGGGCTCGCGCCGCTCGCCGACGCGGACCTCCCCGCCCTGCGCAAGACGGTGAAGGCGAAGGTCGGCCCCATCTCGGTCTACGACTTCACGTCCGACGGCCAGAAGAAGAGCCGCGTGGTCGCCGGCCTCACCGAGAATGCCGGCAGCACGTGGTTCGTCAAGCTGTCCGGGGACGCCGAGGCCGTGTCGGCCGCGCGCCCCGCGTTCATGAGCCTCCTGGAGAGCCTGCGTTCCGATGCCGACGCCAAGTGATGCCCGCCACAAGTTGTGGGACGCCGTCACGTCCCTGAAGCTCACCATCCTCTGCATGGGCGCGCTGATGGTGCTGGTGGTGTCCTGCACGCTCGCGCAGGTCCACCTCGGCACGTTCGGCGCGGTCGACGTCTACATGCGGCGGTGGCTCGTCTGGTGGGACGTCCCCGGCTCCCCCTGGTCGTTCCCCGTGTTCCCCGGCGGCGCGCTGGTCGGTGCGCTGCTCGCGGTGAACCTCGCCGCGGCGCAGTTCCGCCGCCTCGAGCTCTCCTGGAAGAAGGCCGGCCTCTGGATCGTCCACGCCGGGCTCATCCTGCTCGTCGTCGGCGAGTTCGTGACCGGCATGTACCAGGTCGAGACCCAGATGGCGATCGAGGAGGGCGCGACGACGAACTTCATCGAGAGCCCGCGCCAGACCGAGCTCGCGATCGTCGACACGACCGACCCCGCCGCGGACGACGTCTACAGCATCCCGGAGTCCCTCCTCGCCCACGCGGGGCAGATCCCGATCCCGGGCACGCCGGTCACCCTGAACGTCCGCCGGTATTACAGGAACGCGTCCATCGCGATGCGCCAGCCCACCGACCCGCCCGCGCTCGTCACGGCCGGCACCTTCACGAACGTCACGGTGCGCGAGGCACCGCCGGTCTCACGGGACGAGGAGATGAACGCGACGACGGCGCTCGTGGAGCCCATGGCCGGCGGCCGGAGCTACGGCACGTGGCTGGTGTCCGCGCAGCTCGGCGCGCCGCAGTCGTTCACGCACGAGGGCCGCACCTACCAGCTCGCGATCCGGCCCCGGCGCATCTACCTGCCGTACACGGTGACGCTGAAGAAGTTCCGGCACGACGTGTACCCGGGCACGAGCATCCCGAAGAACTTCTCGAGCCTCGTCCACCTGTCGAACCCGGCGAAGGGCGAGGAGCGGGACGTGCTCATCTTCATGAACCAGCCGCTGCGGTACGACGGCAAGGCGTTCTACCAGGCGAGCTTCGGCAAGAACGACACGCTGTCGATCCTGCAGGTGGTGCAGAACCCCGGCTGGCTCCTGCCGTACGTCTCGTGCGTGCTCGTCACCATCGGGCTCCTCGTCCACTTCGCGATCACCCTTCGACGTTCGGTGCGGCGGCAGGCGGAGGCCCACGAGGGCACCGCCGGCGCGGCCGCGGTGGAGGCGTAGATGAAGACCAAGGCCACCCGGCTCGCGTTCTGGGGCGCTGCGATCCTCGCGCTCGTCGGCGCGGCGGTGATGCTCGTCCCGCAGGGCAAGGTCCGCGGCTTCGACGTCGACACCTTCGGGCACCTCCCGGTGCTCGAGGGCGGGCGCGTGAAGCCCGTCGACACCGTGGCGCGGAACGCGCTCCTCATGATCCGCAGCCAGCAGGAGTTCCGGCACGAGGGGAAGACCGTCGTCGCCGACGAGTGGCTCCTCGACGTGCTCTTCCGGCCCGAGGTCGCGGATCAGCAGAAGGCGTTCGTCATCAACGACCCCGACGTGCTCGGGATGATGGGGGTCCAGCAGAGCGCGGACCGCTACTTCTCCTTCAAGGTCCTCCAGCCTCATCTCGACGAGATCCAGCGGCAGGGCGAGGCGGCGCAGATGAAGGAGGCCAAGGAGCGGAGCCGGTTCGAGGGCGCCATCGCGAACCTGTACGAGCGCGTCTACCTGTACGTGCGGCTCAAGAACACCGTCCAGCTCGAGCAGACGCCCGGGCTCGCGTTCGAGCTCGCCTCGCTCGGGACCCCGAGCTCCGCCCAGCGCCGCGCCGTGATCTCGCAGGCCGCCTACTTCCGGCCGTTCGTCACGGCGGGCACGACCAACGAGGCGTGGCGGAACGCGGGCGAGGCGCTCGACGACGCCGCCCGGGGCCGCCAGAACCCCCAGCTCGGCGCGTGGGCTCGGATGTCCGTCGCGTACCGGGCGGGCGACGCCGCGAGCTTCAACCAGGCGGCGCACGACGCCCTCGCGGCGGCCGGTGCGGTCCAGGCGGACCTCGTCGCGCAGACGGGGCACGAGCTCGTCTTCAACCGCGCCCAGCCCTTCTACGTCGGCATGGTGCTCTACGTCCTCGCCCTCCTGGCGGTGTTCGTCTCCTGGATCTGGAAGCCCGGGTGGACCCGGCCGGCGGGGTACGGCTTCCTCGTCGCGGGCGCGCTCGTACACACCGCGGGGCTCGTCTCCCGCGTGATCCTCCAGGGGCGGCCGCCGGTCACGAACCTCTACTCGTCGGCGGTGTTCGTGGGCTGGGGCGCCGTCATCCTGGGCGTCATCCTCGAGCGGATGTACCGCAAGGGGTTCGGCACCGCGGTCGCCGCGGCGGCAGGGTTCGCGTCGCTCATCGTCGCGCACCACCTCACCGGCGACGGCGACACGATGGAGATGATGCGCGCGGTGCTGGACTCGAACTTCTGGCTCGGCACGCACGTCGTCACGATCACCATCGGCTACAGCGGTACGTTCCTCGCGGGCGCGCTCGCCATCGGCTGGACGATCCGCCGGCACCTGTCGCGCGGCGGGGGCGACGAGGCCACGTCGAAGGCGATCATGGGGATGACCTACGGGGTCATCTGCTTCGCGCTCTTCTTCAGCTTCATCGGCACGGTGCTCGGCGGCATCTGGGCCGACCAGTCCTGGGGCCGGTTCTGGGGCTGGGATCCGAAGGAGAACGGGGCGCTGCTCATCGTCCTCTGGAACGCGATCATCCTGCACGCGCGCTGGGGCGGCTACGTCCGCGAGCGCGGCATCATGGCGATGGCGATCTTCGGCAACATCATCACGAGCCTGTCCTGGTTCGGCGTGAACATGCTCGGGGTCGGCCTCCACTCGTACGGCTTCATGGACAAGGCGTTCTGGGCGCTCGCCGGCTTCATCGCGTCGCAGCTCCTGATCATGGCGTTCACGCTCCTGCCGCCGCAGTTCTGGCGCGCCGGGGCGTTCTCCGGCGGAGCCTCGAAGCACGAGCCGGAGCCGGCGCCGGGGAAGTAGTCGCCGCGTCGTCGGCGTCGTACCGGAGGGGCGGCCGCACGGGGCCGCCCCTCTTCTCGTCTCCGCGCGAGCGCGTCCGGAAGCCGCGCGGCGGGGGCGGCCCGGTGCTATATCCTCCGCCCATGCCATTCGATCCTGCCCCTCCGTACCGTCAGCCCGCCGCTCGCACGGTGCTCGTCCGCGGCGCCTCCGACGTCGAGCGCGGCTTCATGGCCGCGGTCTACCGCTGGATGACCCTCGGCCTGGGCGTCACCGCGCTCCTCGCCGTGGCCGTCGCGAGCTCCCCGGACGCGATCCGGCTCGTGTTCGGGAACCGCATCCTCTTCTTCGGGCTCATCCTCGCCGAGCTCGGGCTCGTCATCGCCCTCTCGGCCGCGGTGAACCGCCTCTCCGCCGCCGCGGCCGGAGGCCTCTTCCTCGTCTACTCCGCCCTGAACGGCGTGACGCTCTCGATCGTGCTCCTCGCGTACACGGGGACCTCGGTCGCGCTCGCCTTCGGCGCCACCGCCGGCACCTTCGGCGTGATGAGCGTCTACGGGACCGTGACGAAGCGGGACCTCTCCTCCTGGTCGAGCTTCCTCTTCATGGGGCTCATCGGGATCGTCATCGCGAGCGTGGTGAACATCTTCCTGCGCTCCTCGATGATGTCGTTCGTCATCTCCTGCGCGGGCGTGCTGGTGTTCACCGGCCTCGCCGCCTACGACACGCAGAAGCTCCGCACCATCGCGCGGGCGGGCGGCGCGACCGGAGCCGTCGCGGTGAACGGCGCCCTCGCGCTCTACCTCGACTTCGTGAACCTGTTCCTGATGCTGCTCCGGCTCCTCGGCGGCCGCCGCGACTAGGGCAGGGGAGCAGCGGGGCGGTCGTCCTTCCGGGGCCGCGTCGTCCACCACGGGGCGGCGCGGCCCCACCCTTTTCCGGCGGGTCCCGCGCGCTTGTGGGCGCGGGTGGGGCGCGGTACCGTTCCGCGCTCGATGCGCCGCCGCTCCCTCGCACCGCTCGCAGCCGCCCTGCTCGCGCTCGCCGGGCCCGCGGCGCGCGGGCAGGACCTCGCAGGTGCGGCGGTCGGCGGCGGGACTCGCCGGACGATCGTCGTCGGCGCCGATCGCGACTACCCGCCCTACGAGTTCCTGGACCGGGACGGGAAGCCCGCCGGCTACAACGTCGAGCTCACCCGCGCGATCGCCGAGGTGATGGGGCTCGAGGTCGAGTTCCGCTTCGGCGACTGGTCGGAGATCCGCGCGGGGCTCGACGCCGGCCAGATCGACGTCCTCGAGGGCATCTCCTTCTCCGACGAGCGGGCGCGCACGCTCGACTTCTCCCCGCCGCACGCCATCGTCCACCACGCGATCTTCGCCCGGCGGGGGACGCCGCCGGTGGCGTCGCTCGAGGAGCTTCGCGGGAAGGAGGTCATCGTCTTTGGCGGCGGCATCATGGACGAGACGCTCACGCAGCGCGGCCTCGGCGCGACGCTCGTCCGGACCGGGACGCCCGCCGACGCGCTCCGGCTCCTCGCCTCCGGCGAGCACGACTACGTGGTGGTCGCGCTCCTGCCCGGGATCTGGATCACCCGGGAGCTGCAGCTCACCAACGTGGTCCCCGTCGCGCGCAGCATCGCCGCCGAGCGGTACGGCTTCGCGGTGCGCAAGGGGAACGGCGAGCTGCTCGCCAGGCTCGACGAGGGGCTCGCCATCCTCAAGAAGACCGGCCGCTACGAGGAGCTCCACCAGCGCTGGCTCGGGGTGCTCGAGCCGCAGGGTCTCTCCCTCGGGACCGTCGCGCGGTGGGCGACCCTGGTGCTCGTGCCGCTCCTCGCGATCCTCGCCGGGACGGTGCTCTGGTCGCGATCCCTGCAGCGGCAGGTGGCGGTCCGCACCGCGTCGCTCGCCCGCGAGGTGGCCGAGCGGAGGCGCGCGGTCGAGGAGCTCCGCCAGCACCAGCGGCAGCTCGTGCAGGCGGACAAGCTCGCGGCGCTCGGGGTCCTCGTCTCCGGCGTCGCCCACGAGATCAACAACCCCGTCGGCCTCGTGCTCCTCAACATGCCGCTCCTCAAGGAGACGTTCGGGGACCTCCTCTCCGAGCTCGACGCGCGGGGCGGGAACGAGGGCCTCACGATTGCGGGCCTGCCGTACGCGCGCCTCCGGGAGGAGCTCCCGGGCCTCCTCGACGAGATGCACGCCGGCGGACGCCGCATCAAGCGCATCGTCGACGACCTGAAGGACTTCGCCCGGCGCGAGGACGACCCGGCGCTCGAGCCGGTGGACCTGAACGACGTCGCCCGCGCGGCCGCGCGGCTGGTCGGGAACGCCATCCGCAACGCGACGGACCGGTTCGAGCTGGCCCTCGGGGACGGGCTCCCCCGCGTCCGCGTGAACTCGCAGCGGATCGAGCAGGTCGTGGTCAACCTGCTCCTCAACGCCTGCGAGGCGCTGCCCGACGCGAGCCACGGGATCCGCCTCTCGACGCGGCACGACGCGGAGCGCGGAGAGGTGCTGCTCGAGGTGCGCGACCAGGGCGTCGGCATCCCCCCCGAGCACCTGGCGCGCATCGAGGAGCCGTTCTTCACGACGAAGCGGACCGCGGGCGGGACCGGGCTCGGGCTCTCCGTGTCCGCCGGCATCGTGAAGGACCACGGCGGCACCCTCAGGTTCACATCCGAGGTGGGCGCCGGGACCGTCGCGACGATCGCGCTCCCCGCCCTCGCGCCCGCCGACGCGGAGGAGCGGAGGAGCGCGGGGTGAGCGAGGGGAGCGCGGCCGCGTTCGGGATCCTCCTCGTCGACGACGAGCCCGCCTGGCTCCGCTCGATGAGCCTCGCGCTCGAGCGGTCGGCCGGGCTCCGCCATGTCGTCACCTGCCAGGACCCGCGCAAGGTGATGGAGATCCTCGCGGGCGACGACATCGCGGTGGTCCTGCTGGACCTCACGATGCCGCACCTCTCCGGCGAGGACCTCCTCCCGAGGATCACCACCGAGCACCCGGACGTCGCCGTCATCGTGGTCTCGGGCCTGAACCAGGTCGAGACCGCCGTGCGGTGCATGAGGCTCGGCGCCTTCGACTACCACGTGAAGACCGAGGAGGAGGACCGGCTCATCGCCGGCGTCCTCCGCGCGCTCCGGATGCAGGAGCTGCAGCGCGAGAACGTGGAGGTCGCGACGCGCCTCCTCTCCGGCGAGCTGCGCCACCCGGAGGCGTTCGAGGGGATCGTCACCCAGGATTCGACGATGCGAACGCTCTTCGCGTACGTCGAGGCGGTGGCGAGGAGCCCGCAGCCGCTCCTCGTCACCGGCGAGAGCGGCGTCGGCAAGGAGCTCGTGGCGCGCGCGGCGCACCGGCTGTCGGGCTGCGCCGGGAAGCTCGTCGCGGTGAACGTCGCCGGGCTCGACGACGCGGTGTTCGCCGACACGCTCTTCGGACACGTCCGCGGCGCGTTCACCGGCGCCGACCAGCCGCGGCGCGGCATGGTGGAGGAGGCGGAGAACGGGACGCTCTTCCTCGACGAGATCGGCGACCTCTCGATCCCGTCGCAGGTGAAGCTGCTCCGGTTCCTCCAGGAGGGCGAGTTCTTCCCGCTCGGCGCCGACCGGCCGCGGAAGGTGCGGGCGCGGGTCATCGCGGCGACGCACCAGGACCTCGCCGCGAAGGAGCAGGCGGGCGCGTTCCGGCGCGACCTCTACTACCGGCTCCGGACGCACCGGGTCCGCGTCCCGCCGCTCCGCGAGCGCAAGGACGACATCCCGCTCCTGCTCGAGCACTTCCTCGAGGAGGCGGCCCGCTCGCTCGGGAAGAAGCGGCCGACGCCGCCGCGGCAGCTCGCGCAGCTGCTCCAGACGCACGACTTCCCCGGCAACGTCCGCGAGCTCCGGGCGATGGTCTTCGACGCGGTGTCGCTCCACAAGGACCGGGTCCTCTCCATGGACGCCTTCCTCGAGGCGATCGGCCGGGCCGGGGAGCCGCCGCCGGGCGAGGCGGCCTCCGACCGGAACCCGTTCGCGGGCGCGGAGCGGCTGCCCACGTTCGACGAGGCCCTCGAGCTGCTCGTGCGCGAGGCGATGACGCGCGCGGGCGGGAACCAGACGCTCGCGGCGCGGCTCATCGGCATCTCGCAGCCGGCGCTGTCGAAGCGGCTGAAGGCGTACCGGCGCTGAGCGGCGCGCAGCGTCCGCGTGAACGTCCGGTGACCTCTTCCGAACGGGCATTCCGCAGGGAATGATGATGCCCGCGGGAATGCCGGTTCCAACCCCGCGGGATCGCGGCGCTCCGCCGCGGATCGCGGGCGGCGCGATTCCCGCCGGAATACCCGTTCCGCGCGGCCCTGCGGCGCCGATGCGAGAGTCGCCCGCGTCGTCACGCCACTTTTTCGATCTCGCCGCTGCCCGGCCCGGCGGCACCGCGCGTGCTCAGGAAGAAGGCTCCAGAAAACGCCGGGTTCGTCGACCGGAAGCATCGACGAACGGCGGCGCGCCGCCGGGGAGCGCCCCCGGGAACAGGAGCCCACGTGAAGCGATTCGCTCGCAGCCTCTACCTGCAGGTGCTCGTCGCGGTGGCGCTCGGCGCCGTCCTCGGCCACCTCTACCCGTCCACCGGCGCAGCGATGAAGCCGCTCGGCGACGGCTTCATCAAGCTCGTGAAGATGCTCATCGCGCCGATCGTGTTCGCGACGGTGGTCACGGGCATCGCGAAGATGGGCGACCTGAAGAAGGTCGGCCGCGTGGGCCTGAAGGGCATCGTCTACTTCGAGCTCCTCACGACGGTGGCGCTCGTCATCGGGCTCATCGTCGCGAAGATCGCGTCGCCCGGCGCGGGCATGAACGTGAACCCGGCGACGCTCGACGCGAAGGCGGTCGCGACCTACACGACCGGCGCGCAGCAGCACGGGACGGTCGAGTTCCTCATGAACGTGATCCCGAAGGACGTCGCGGACGCGTTCGCGAAGGGCGACATCCTCCAGGTCCTCCTCTTCTCGATCCTGTTCGGCGTCGCGCTCGCGAGCATCGGGCCGGTCGGGAAGACGATCACGGAGTTCATCGACGGCCTCTCCTCGGTCCTGTTCAAGATCGTGAGCTACGTGATGAAGCTCGCGCCCATCGGCGCCTTCGGCGCGATGGCGTTCACGGTGGGTAAGTACGGCGTCGCGACGCTCCTCAGCCTGGGCAAGCTGATGGCCTGCTTCTACGCGACCTCCACGGTGTTCGTCATCGTCGTGCTCGGGTTCGTGATGCGGTCGTGCGGCCTCTCGATCCTCCGGTTCCTCCGCTACATCAAGGAGGAGATCTTCGTGGTCCTCGGCACGAGCTCCTCCGAGTCCGCGCTGCCGCTCATGATGCGGAAGATGGAGAAGCTCGGCTGCTCGAAGCCGGTCGTCGGCCTCGTCGTGCCGATGGGCTACTCCTTCAACCTCGACGGCACGTCGATCTACCTCACGCTGGCGACCATCTTCGTGGCGCAGGCGACCGGCACGCACCTCACGCTCGGGCAGGAGCTCGAGATCCTCGCGGTCCTCCTCCTCACCTCGAAGGGCGCGGCCGCGGTCACCGGCGGCGGGTTCATCACGCTCGCCGCCACGCTCTCCGTCGTCGGGAACATCCCGGTCGCCGGCCTCGCGCTGCTCCTCGGCGTGGACCGCTTCATGTCCGAGGCGCGCGCCATCACGAACCTCATCGGGAATGGCGTCGCGTCGGTCGCCGTTTCCCGCTGGGAGGGCGAGCTGAACGTCGAGCGGGCCCGCAGCGTCCTGGCGGGCGAGGTCGCCATCGACGACGAGGCCGAGCTGACGCCCGAGCCGATCCCCGTCCCGGCGATGCTCGACGACGCCGCCCTCAGCGCGGGCAAGTAGACCCCGACGAAGGAGCACGACGCACGATGAAGCGCCTGTTCACGATGCTGCAGCGGTTCTGGGCGGGTATCTCGGAGATCGACAGCCGCACGGCCTGCCGACCGAGCGAGAACCCGACCCGCAAGTAGGCAGGCCGACCCCCCTTCGGCTGGCCTTGCGCCGGTCCGGCTCCAAGCCGGGCCGGCGTTTTCCTTGGTCGAATAGGGCGCGACGCCGGTGCTCCCGTCGGCGGCGTGCGCGCCATGCCGGCGAGGGCGCGCAGGGCGCGGGAGCGCAGGAGCCGTTCCGCGGACGCCTGCGGGGCGCTCGTCGCGGCGGCCGAGAATCAGTTGGCGTCCAACGGGATCGCATCCCCGATGACCCCTGCGCGCCCCCCTGCGTGTGTGTAAGAATAGGGCAGCCGAGGAGTCCGCCATGAGGACCACGCTGAAGCTGGTCGTTACGCTGGCGCTGGCCACGCTCCTCGCTCCCGCGATCTCGAGGGCCCAGCAGGAAGAGTGGACCAGTGAGCCCGACGACACGGCCGCGAGCAAGGAGCCCACTGTCGCCGAGCCGAAGGAGACGCCACCCCCGCCGCCGGCCAAGATCCCCGCGCCGCCGCAGCAGCAGCAGCAGCAGGCTGCTGCGCCCGATGGGCAGTGGGTCTACACGTCCCAGTACGGCTGGGTCTGGATGCCGTATGACTCGTCGTACACGTACGTCCCGCCGGATGGTGGCGGCGGTTACCCGTACATGTACGTCTACTACCCGGTCTACGGCTGGTGCTGGGTCGGGGCGCCGTGGGTCTGGGGATACGGCCCGTGGCCGTATTTCGGAGTCTACGGAGCCGTCGGGTTCGCCTGGTACAACTACTACGCTCCGTACTACCACTACGGGCACGGGCACGGGTACACGTACCCGACGCGTCCATACCCTGGGCATCCGGTCCCCGGGCGTACGTACCCGACGCGCCCTTACCCGACGCGGCCGTACGCGACGCGTGCGCCGTTGCCAGGGAGCGCGCCTGTCTACCGCGGTCCCGTCGCCGTTCCGGGGTTCCGCGGAGGACCCGTGATGCGTCCGGTGCCTGGGGGCGGCGTCGGAGTCGGCGCTCCCCGCGGCGGCTTCGCCCCTCGCGGCGGCGCCGTCGGCCGCGGCGGCGGCGGCCACCGCTGATCCCCGTCCATGAAGGACGACGGGACCTCCGAGCCGGATCTCGCGACGGAGCCGCGGCTGCTCGGCGTCCTCGAGGAGCTGCGCGCGCGCGAGCCGATCTTCCATCGCCCCGAGCTCGGCACGACGCGCGCCGAGCTCGAGGCGCAGACGGGGGCGGACTTCTGGGAAGTGGGCGCCTCCGGGCGCCGGTACGGTCGCGCCTTCGTGCTCGCGACGGTCGAGGACCGCTGGTCGTGCCCGCACGACGATCCGTGGGAGACGAGCGAGTTCCACTGCCGGGAGCTCGGAGAATCCACGTACGCGCTCACCTACACGCTCCGTCAGCGCGAGCGCGTGACGCGCCGGCTGACGATCTGGCGGAAGGTGGACGGCGCCTGGAAGATCCTGTTCCACCAGGGGACCGTCGTCGCGGGGTGAGCGGCGGTCGGTCCGTTGCCACCGGCGGCGATGGGCCGGTCGGCGCGCGCAGACGAGGGGCCAGCACACAGGCTCTCGCCATGCGCGCAGAATCGCGAACCTGCGATCGCCGTAGCCCGCGAGTGAGTGCCCACCGGTAGCGTGGGCGCCCGCTCGTCGAGCGGTCAGCTTGCACTCCTCTCGTTCGAACGCTCGAAGCCGCAGCCGCCCGAGGCGCCTGCCCGGCTTGGAGGGGACTCATGTGGACTGCTCGATGCAATTCCAGGCGGAACGCCCATGCGCGCTTGCGGGCGCCGCTCCGCGCGCTGGTCGTCCTGCTCGCCATGCCGCTCGCGCCGGCTGCCGCCGGCTCGAACCACGATACGGGCATCCGCGCCGCCGCTCAGGGGATCGGTGATCCGCTCCCCGGGCTCACGGCCGAGGAGCTCGCGTTCTTCCAGGCCGGCCTGCAGGACTTCGTCGTCCGGGCATCCGTGCAGGGCGACGCGGTGATCCCGGGCACCGAGTCGGGCCTCGGGCCGCGCTTCAACCTCGACAGCTGCGCCGGGTGCCACGCGCAGCCCGCCGCCGGCGGGACCAGCCCCGCCGTGAACCCGCAGGTCGCGATGGCCTCCGCAGCCGGGGCGACGAACCGGGTCCCCTGGTTCGTCGCGCCGGACGGCCCGATCCGAGAGGCGCGATACGTCGCCCGGCCGGACGGGTCCCGCGACGGCTCGGTGGTGCAGATGTACGTCATCACCGGTCGGACCGACGCGCCCGGGTGCTCCCTCCGGCAGCCGGACTACGGCGCCGCCGGCGATCCCGTGACCGGTCAGGGCGGCGACCCGAACGTCATCTTCCGGATCCCCACGCCCGTCTTCGGGGGCGGGCTCATCGAGGCGATCCCCGACCAGGCGATCCTCGACAACATGCGCGCGAGAGCGTTCGCGAAGATGCTGCTCGGCATCTCCGGTCATCCGAACGTGAGCGGGAACGACGGGAGCATCACGCGCTTCGGCTGGAAGGCGCAGAACAAGTCGCTCCTGATGTTCGCGGGGGAGGCCTACAACGTCGAGCAGGGCGTCACGAACGCGCTCTTCGGGAACGAGCGGGAGGAGGACCCGGGCTGCGCCTTCAACCCGCTGCCCGAGGACTTCGCCTCGTTCGTGACGGATCCGGGCACGGCGCACGCCGGGATCACGAAGTTCGCGGCGTTCATGCGCTTCCTCGCGCCTCCGGCCCCCGCGCCGGACACGCCGGCGATCGTCCGCGGCCGTGCGGTCTTCGCGAGCACCGGGTGCGTGCTCTGCCACACGCCCACGCTGCGGACCGGCAAGGCGAGGACGGCGGCGCTCTCGGAGCAGCCGGTGAGCCTCTACTCCGACCTGCTCGTCCACGACATGGGCGTCGGGCTCGCGGACGGCGTCTCCCAGGGTACCGCCGGCCCCCGCGAGTTCCGCACCGCGCCGCTGTGGGGCCTCGGATACCGGATCTTCCTGCTTCACGACGGCCGGACGCGGGACCTCGGTGACGCCATCGAGGCGCACGCGAGCCCGGGCAGCGAGGCGAACGTGGTGGTCAGGCGCTACCGGCAGCTCGGGAGCGACGACCGGCAGGCCCTGGTCGCGTTCCTGCGGTCGCTGTGAGCGCCCTAGTCACCACGCGCGAGGTGGCGCCGCCGGAGGGCGCGTGCAGCGTGAGCGAGCACCCGAAGCTTGTCCGCGGCGACGGCCGCGGACGCGATCGGGTTGTCCGCGAAGGTCGCGAACCCGCAGTCCGGGTTGAGGAGCACGCGCTGCGCACCGAACAGCTGGACCGCGTGCTCGGCGCGGGCCAGGACGTCGTCCGCGACCTCGACCGTGGCGAGCTTCTGGTTCACGAGGCCGACTCCGATCCGCTTGTCGTCTGGCAGCCCCCGCAGCACCTCGAGCTCACCGGCGCGCGGAGTCGCGAGCTCGAGCAGGACGGTGCCTACCGGCGCGCGCGTCAGGAACGGCAAGAGCGGGCGGTAATCGCCGGCGAGCGCCACCCGCTCGTCCGGCGTCCAGTTGCCGCGGCAGATGTGCAGCGCGAGCCGTTCGCGCGGAAGGCCGCGGGTCAGCTCGGCGAGGAGGGCCTCGGCGAATCCCAGCTCGGCGTCGGGAGAGCCGCGCGCGTCCAGGACGCCGCACATGAACGTGCGGTTTCCCGTCACGCTGCCGCCGAAGACGACCTCCGACAGCACCGGCTCGTCGATCTGCACGAGCGCCGCGCCGGCAGCGAGGAGGAAGTGAATCTCCTCTCGCAACACGCGGACGACGTCCTTCGCGAGCGCCTCACGATCCGCGTAAGCCCGATCCGAGATGCACTCCATCCACATCGTGCGGGTGAGGAGGTAAGGCCCGGGCAAGGCGACCTTCACCGGCAGCACCGTCTGCGTCTTCGCGAACTCGAGCTCGTGGACGGCGAGCGGTCGGCTCCGCGAGAGCGGCCCGAGCACGGCCGGGTGGCGCACCTTCCCCGCCGGGACGTCGAGCGCGCGCAGCTCCCGCTCGAACTCGGCGGGATCGCTGACGTACGAGAGGAGATCGGTGATCGGGACGAGCTGGCAGTTGTCGAGCCGCGCGCCGATGAAGCTCGCGTAGTTGTCGCGTCGCTGCTCTCCGTCGGTCACGACGTCCACGCCCGCCGCGACCTGCGCCGCCACCGAGAGCTTCACCGCGTCGTCGGCCGTCTGCTCGAACTCGGCGTCGCCGAGCTTCCCCTCGAGGTGCGCGTGCAGCGCCTCCAGTAACCAGCGCGGGCGCGGCCAGCTGCCGACGCCCATCACCGACAGCGGCGCGACGGCCGGCGCTGGCGCAGGGGCCGGAAGCAGCTCGGGCACCTGCACCGGCCTGGCAGGGCGGACGGTGCCCACCCGGGTTGCCGGTGCCGTCGCAACGGGCGCCGGCGGGACGAACTTCCCCTTTGCGACGAGGAAGCTCGAGCCGCCGGCGCCGTCCTGTTGCGAGACGAGCTCGTTTCCCGTCATCCGGCACCAGGCCGGAAGGTCCACGCGCACCGACGATTCGGAGGACCTGATCTCCAGGAGCGCGCCGTCCGCCAGCGGATCGATGTGCTGCCGGATGAGGAGCAGGAGGCCGCTCCCGCAGTCGAGGCTCCCGCCGTCGAAGCTGGCCTGCGGCTGGTACGGGTGACGAGGTTCGGAGCTCATCATTTTCGACTCTCGCTCGCTAGTACGAGATGCAGGCGGCACCGGCGGCGAGGAACTCCACGAGCTTCGCGCCGCCGACGATCGTCGCCCTTTCGATGAGCGCCTTCTCGTCGAGTCCGCGCTTCTTGAAGCACGGCGAGCACACGTAGATCGTGCCGCCGGTCTTCACGAAGTTCGAGACCAGCTCCTTCAGCGGAGCGAAGCCCTCCTCGTGGATCTCCTCGGCGTACCCCTTCACCGCGATGCGCACCGCCTCCGTGGAGAGGAACACCAGCGTCTCCTGCGCGGACGCCACGGAGGCGTTCGCCACCACGAACCCGACGGTCGCCTTGTCGGTGTCGTTCTTCGCGTGCGTGATCGAGACGCAGAGCTTTCCAGGCATGTCAGCTGTCCTTTCGTCGAATGAAGTACTGGGGGTGTTCCGCTCGGAGGAGCGGGTGTCCGGTCATGCGGCACCAGGCCGGGATGTCGTGCGGCGCCCCGAGATCCGTCGCGGTGAGCTGGAGGACGGCGCCGGGCTTCATGGCGCGCATCCGCATCGCGAGCAGGAAGACGAGCTCTCCGCACCCCATGCCGCCGGCATCCCACGCGTCATCCGCGTGAAAGGTATCGTCCATGTGCTCGATGCCTCGTCCTGCCGACGACGTGAACGCACGAGTCGCCGTGCGCCGACGAGCCGCGCCCCGGCTTCCCGGAATGAAGGTCGTTAGCGGCGGAGGAGCAGAGGTGAAGATCCTCCGACCGCGCTCCCTGATCTGTCTTGGGAAGCCACCGGCTCCCCGGCCTTGCGGCCTCAGCGCTCGCGGGGCGCGCGCGACTCGATCGCGATCAAGATCCTCACCTCCCTTCGGTTCTGCTTCTACCAGCAAGCACCCGGAGGTTGCACTGCTTCCGTGAAGGGAGGGGTTCGTCGGAGCAGACAGGAGCGCGTCGCGTATTCGAGCACCATCCGGTGCGCGTTGCCGACGAGGTGCCCGGCTGGCGGAAGCCCCCGAGGCTCCCTCACGCCTCCCAGTCCAGGATCACCTTCCCGGACTGCCCGCTCCGCATCACGTCGAAGCCGCGCTGGAACTCGTCGATCGGGAAGCGGTGGGTGATGGCGGCGGAGATGTCGAGCCCGCTCTGCAGCATCGCGACCATCTTGTACCAGGTCTCGAACATCTCCCGCCCGTAGATGCCCTTCAGCACGAGCCCCTTGAAGACGACCTGGCTCCAGTCGATCGCCTCCTCCCCGGGCATGATCCCGAGGAGCGCGACGCGGCCGCCGTGGTTCATCACGTCGATGAGCTGCCGGAACGCGCGGCCGTTCCCGCTCATCTCCAGGCCGACGTCGAAGCCCTCCTTCATCCCGAGGTCCTTCATGACGCCGCGGAGGTCCTCGCGGGCGACGTTGACGGTTCGGGAGGCGCCGAGCTTCGCGGCGAGCCCGAGCCGGTAGTCGTTCACGTCCGTCACCACCACGTGCCGCGCCCCGACGTGGCGCGCGATCGCCGCCGCCATGCAGCCGATGGGGCCCGCGCCGGTGACGAGGACGTCCTCGCCGACGAGGTCGAAGGACAGGGCGGTGTGCGCGGCGTTGCCGAACGGGTCGAAGATCGCGGCCACGTCGTCCGGGATGTCGTCCGGGATCCGGTAGACGTTCACCGCGGGGATGACGACGTACTCGGCGAAGGAGCCGGGGCGCTGGACGCCGACGCCGACGCTGTGCCGGCAGAGGTGGCGCCGCCCCGCGCGGCAGTTCCGACAGAAGCCGCAGGTCACGTGGCCCTCGCCGGAGACGCGGTCGCCAGGCTTGAACGCCTCCACCTCGTCGCCGACCCGCTCGACGCGGCCGACGTACTCGTGGCCGACGATCATGGGCACCGGGATGGTCTTCTGGCTCCACGCGTCCCAGTTGTAGATGTGCACGTCCGTGCCGCAGATCGCGCTCTTCACGACGCGGATCATCACGTCGTGGACGCCGACCTCCGGCGCGGGCGCGTCCTTCACCATCCAGATGCCTTCCTGGGGCTTCGACTTGACGAGGGCCTTCATGGCGCGGCTCCGGGTGTGCGGGCAGGGGAGGAGGGATCAGCGGATGACGCCGAGGTCCCGGCCGACCTTCGCGAACGCGGCGACCGCGAGGTCCAGGTCCTCGCGCGAGTGCGCCGCGCTCATCTGCGTGCGGATGCGCGCCTGGCCGCGCGGGACGACGGGGAAGAAGAAGCCGACGGCGTAGACGCGCTCCTCGAGGAGCCGCCGCGCGAACTCCTGCGCGAGCGGGGCCTCGTGGAGCATGACGGGCACGATCGGGTGCTCGCCCGGGAGCAGCTCGAACCCGAGCTTCGTCATCTCGGTCCGGAAGTGCCGGGCGTTGTCCCGCAGCCGGCGGCGGAGCTCGTCGCCCTGCTCGAGCATGTCGAGCACCGTCAGCGACACGGCCGCGATCACCGGCGGGAGGGTGTTCGAGAAGAGGTACGGCCGCGCCTTCTGCCGGAGCCACTCGACGACCTCGCGCGACGCGGCCACGTAGCCGCCCGCCGCGCCGCCGAGCGCCTTCCCGAGCGTGCCTGTCACGAGGTGCACGCGGCCCATCACGCCGTGGTGCTCGGGGGTGCCGCGGCCCTTCTCGCCGACGAACCCGACCGCGTGGCTGTCGTCCACCATCACGAGCGCGCCGTGCCGCTCCGCGAGGGCGCAGATCTCCGGCAGCTTCGCGAAGTAGCCGTCCATCGAGAACACGCCGTCGGTGACGACGAGCTTGAAGCGCGCCCCTGCCGCGTCCGCCTCGGC
This sequence comes from Anaeromyxobacter oryzae, assembly GCF_023169945.1. Taxonomy (GTDB): domain Bacteria; phylum Myxococcota; class Myxococcia; order Myxococcales; family Anaeromyxobacteraceae; genus Anaeromyxobacter; species Anaeromyxobacter oryzae. The sequence continues at coordinate 136,673 of NZ_AP025591.1, read as the reverse complement.
GAGCCGCGCGGCGAGGTCCGCCATGTCGCCGTTGGCGTACCGGTACCGGCGCGCCTTGCAGAGCCGGATGCCGTCGATGATCGACGCGTGGTTCAGCGCGTCGGAGATCACGGCGTCCTCCTCGCCGAGGAGCGCCTCGAAGACGCCGCCGTTCGCGTCGAAGCAGGAAGAGAACAGGATGGCGTCCTCGAACCCGAGGAAGCGCGCGAGCCGCCCCTCGAGCTCCTTGTGCACGTCCTGGGTCCCGCAGATGAAGCGGACGGACGACATCCCGAAGCCGTAGCGGGGGAGCGCCTCCCGGCCCGCCTCGACGAGCTCCGGCCGCCCCGCGAGCCCGAGATAGTTGTTCGCGCAGAGGTTCACCACGCGTCTGCCGTCGGCCTCGACCCACGCGCCCTGCGGGCTCGTGATCACCCGCTCCCGCTTCACGAGCCCCTCGGCGTCGAGCTGGGCGAGCTGCGTCCGGAGGTGTTCCTGGAAGGCGCGCGTCATCGGGCGACCTCGGTCGGTTGGAGGACGAACGGCGCCCTCCTTGTAACCCGGAAGAGGCCCTCGCGCCGGTTTCCCGGGCGGGGATCCGGTCGCCGGGCTGGAGTCTACCGTGCGTGACCCCGCCGCTCGGGCCAGCCGCGCCGTGCGTCCCGCAGGATCTCCCGTGCGGCGTTCCGGCCGCACGCGCCCATGACTCCGCCGCCGGGGTGCGTGGCGGCGCCGCAGAGGTACAGGTCGCGCACCGGGGTGCGGTAGTCGGCGTACCCCGGCAGCGGCCGCAGGAAGAAGAGCTGCTGGGGCGTCATGGCTCCCTGGAAGATGTTTCCGCCGGTGAGCCCGAACCGCCGCTCGAGGTCGAGCGGCGAGAGCACCTCGCGGTGCAGCACCGAGGCGGGGAACCCGGGGGCGACCCGATCCACCAGCTCGACGCACCGGTCGGCGAACGCCTCCTTCCGCGCGTCCCAGGTCCCCTCGGCGAGGCGGTACGGCGCGTACTGCACGAACATCGACATGACGTGGCGCCCCGGCGGCGCGACCGTCGGGTCGACCACCGACGGGATCGTGCACTCGATGACCGGCTCCTCCGAGGGCCGCCCGCGCGCGGCGTCGGCGAACGCGCGCTCCAGGTAGTCGAGCGACGGCGCGACATGGATCGTCCCGCGATGCTGGGGACCCGGCGCGTGACCGGGGAGGGCGCCGAAGCTCGGCAGCTCCGACAGCGCGAGGTTCACCTTGAGCGACGCGCTCGAGAAGTCGAGGGCGCGGATGGCATCGGCGACGCCCTCCGGCAGGTGGGCGGGGCCGGCGAGGTCGAGGAGCGTGCGGCGCGCGTCGGCGCTCGAGGCGACGCGCCGCGCGTCCAGCTCGGAGCCGTCCGCCAGGATCACGCCGTCCGCCTTCCCCTCCCGGACGCGGATCCGCGCGACCGGCGCGCCCGTCCGGATCTCCGCGCCGGCCGCGCGCGCCACGGCCGCGAGCGCCTCCGAGAGCGCGCCCATGCCGCCGCGCACGTAGCCCCAGACGCCGCGGACGCCGTTCACCTCGCCCATGACGTGGTGGAAGAGGACGTACGCCGTCCCCGGCGTGGACGGCGACGCCAATGCCCCGATGATCGCGTCCGTCGCGAGCGTCGCCTTGAGGGCGTCGGACTCGAACCAGCGGTCGAGGACGGGGCGCGCGGCTCCGACGAGGAGCTCGATCGCGCGCGGGCCGTCCGGGCCGAGGCGGAGGAGGCTCCAGCCGAGCCGTGCCAGCCGGAGCAGGTCGCGGGGGCGCCGCGAGAACGGATCGGGGGGCGTCTCGAGCAGGGTCGGCTCGACGACTCGTGCGATCCGGTCGAGCATCGCCTCGTAGGCGGGGAACCGCTCCGCGTCCCGCGCGGAGAGGCGCGCGATCTCGCGGCGGTTCAGCGCGGGATCCGGCCCGAGGAGGAGCGACCGGCCGTCCGGGAGCGGCGTGAACGACGACGGGCTCCGGGGGAGCACGACGTAGCCGTGCCGCGCGAGGTCGAGGTCGCGCACGATCTCCGGTCGGAACAGGCTCACCACGTACGCGGCCGTGGAGACCTTGAACCCGGGCCAGGGCTCCTCGGTGACGCACGCGCCCCCCACGCGGTCGCGCGCCTCGAGCACGATGGTGCGGAGCCCGCCGCGGGCCGCGTACGCCGCCGTGACGAGGCCGTTGTGTCCGCCGCCGACGATCGCGAGGTCCCACGCCTGCACGGCTGCTTGCCTAGGAGGGCCGGAGGCGGCGCGCAAGGCGGGGTCGAGGAGGGGGGGCGGGGCGGGTCCGGGGGACGGGCCGGGGGACGGGCCGGGGGACGGGCCGGGGGCCACGGGCCACGGGAAGCGGGACACGGGAACGAATGACGGTGACGGAAACGGCAACGGTAACGGTAACGGGCAAGAAGGCTAGAGACGCGTGCCGTTCCCGTTGCCGTTACCGTTCTCCGTTGCCGAACCCGTTCTCCGTGACCCGTGACCCGTGACCCGTGTCCCGTGTCCCGTGTCCCGTGTCCCGATTTTGCGTGAGCCGTTCACCGGTGCTCGACCGACAGCCGAAGCACTCCTCCCTTCCCCGCCGCGCGCGTGAGGGGTCCCCCCCGTGCCACGACGGGCCGGCGCATGCCCGGGGGCTCCCCGCCCGTGCGCCGGGGGTGCAACGTCGCGGGGCCGGTGCTCTCCCCCGCCGGCGCCCGCCCCCATGTCCGTCACCACCCTGGTGCTGTCCCTCGCCCTCGCCGCGAGGCTCTCGCCCGCGCCCACCGCCCCGTCGAGCCGGAAGCCGTCCGAGTGGTCCGCCTACAACAAGGCCCGTGCGGAGGCGGGGCTGCTTCCGCGGAAGGCGGCGCGCGGCACGACGCAGGTGTCGCCGTCGCTCGTTCGGGACCTGCCGGCGACGGCGATGTCGCTCGACGCGGCGCCGCCGGTGCGGGTGGTCGAGCCCACGGAGGGCGCGAGCGCGGGGCCGGCCGTCGCGGCGCAGCCGGTGCCCCCGGCGGCGGCGGTCGCTCCGGAGCCGGCGCGGGTGCCGAGGGTGGCCGTCGAGGAGCCGCCGCCGCTGCGCCGTCCGACGGCGACGCAGCGGCAGGTGCTGGATGCGGTGCGGCGTGCGTCGGCGGCCGCCGCGGTGGAGCGGAGCGCGCGGGCAGATGCGGTGCCGCCGCCCGCGGCGCCGGAGGAGCCTGCGCGGGCGCCGATCGCGCCCGTGGTGGCGGCGGGGCAGAGGATCGTGGAGGAGCCTGTGGTTGCGGCGCAGGCCCCGCTGATCGCGGTGCCGCCGGCTGCGGCGGGGGCGACGCCGGTGGTGGCGGAAGCCGTCTCGGTGGGGCCGCCGCCGGCCCCTGCGTCCCCGGCTCCAGCGCCGGCGTGGACGGAGCCGCCTCGGGTGGCGGTCCGGGAGCGGTCGCGCGCTGGCGGTGCGCAGCTGGATGCGGAGGGCGGGGCGCTGCTCGCCGGGCTCCAGGGCGCGAAGGTAGAGCTGCGGGTCGTGGCGCGGGTCGGGAGCATGACCGTTGCCGTGGAGCGCCCGGAGATCGCGCTGAGATAGTGGTGATCGTTCGGGTACACCACCCTGCCTCCGTCGGCGCCCTGCGTTACAACAGGCGGGTGCCCGAGCGTGGCCCCGCCCCGGACGTGCCGTTCCACCCCGCGGTCACCGCGTGGTTCGCGCGCGTCTTCGAGGCGCCCACGCCGGCGCAGGCGCTCGGCTGGCCCCCCATCCACCGGGGGGAGAGCACGCTCCTCCTCGCGCCGACGGGCAGCGGCAAGACGCTCGCGGCGTTCCTCTCGTCCCTCGACCGGCTGATGTTCGCGCCGGAGCCGCCCAGGAAGGAGCGGCTGCGCGTCCTCTACGTCTCGCCGCTCAAGGCGCTCGCGGTGGACGTCGAGCGGAACCTCCGCGCGCCGCTCGCCGGGATCTCACAGGTCGCGGCGGACCGCGGCGACGCCTTCCGCGTGCCTGCCGTCGCGGTCCGGAGCGGCGACACGCCGGCGAAGGAGCGCGCCCGCTTCAGCCGGGACCCGGCGGACATCCTCATCACCACCCCGGAGTCGCTGTACCTGCTCCTCACCTCGAACGCGCGCGAGGTGCTCCGCTCGGTCGAGACGGTGATCGTCGACGAGATCCACGCGCTCGTGCCGACGAAGCGCGGCGCGCACCTCGCGCTGTCGCTCGAGCGGCTCGAGGCGCTCGCCGGCCGGCCGCTCCAGCGCATCGGCCTCTCCGCCACGCAGCGTCCCCTCGACGAGGTGGCGCGCTTCCTCGGGGGCGCCACGGGAGGCGCCACGTCCCGGCGCGGGCGAAGCGCGGCTGGCACCGTCCGCGCCCTCGGCGAGGTCCGCGACGCCGCGGCCGCCCCCGAATGGCGGCCCGTCACCATCGTCGACGCGGGCGCGCGGAAGCGCATCGAGCTCCGCATCGAGGTGCCGGTCGAGGACATGTCGCGCCTCGGCGAGCCGCTCGAGATCCCGGACGGCCCCGCGTCGCAGCCCGTGCGCGCCTCGATCTGGACGGCGATCCACCCCCGCCTCGTCGAGCTCGTGAAGGCGCACCGCTCGACCATCCTCTTCGTGAACAGCCGGCGCGTCGCGGAGCGGCTCGCGGCGGCGCTGAACGACCTCGCGGGCGAGCTGCTCGCGCAGGCGCACCACGGATCCATCGCGCGCACCCAGCGGATCGCCATCGAGGACAACCTCAAGGCCGGCAGGGTCCGCGCGCTCGTCGCCACCTCCTCGCTCGAGCTGGGCATCGACATGGGCGCGGTCGACCTCGTCGTGCAGATCGAGGCGCCGCCGTCAGTGGCGAGCGGGATGCAGCGGATCGGGCGCGCGAGCCATCAGGTCGGCGGTACGAGCCGGGGCGTCGTCTTCCCCAAGTACCGCGCCGACCTCGTCGCCTGCGCCGCGATCGCCGAAGCGATGCAGGAGGGCGCCGTCGAGGAGACGCGGTATCCGCGCAACCCGCTCGACGTCCTCGCCCAGCAGGTCGTCGCGATGGTGTCGCTCGACGACTGGACCGTCGAGGACCTCCACGCAGCGGTCCGGCGCGCGGCGCCGTTCGCCGAGCTGCCGCGGACCATCTTCGAGGGCGTCCTGGACCTGCTCTCGGGCCGCTACCCGTCGGAGGAGCTCGCGGAGCTGCGCCCGCGCATCACCTGGGACCGCGTGCGCGGCGTCCTCCGCGCGCGGGAGGGGGCCCGCCGCGTCGCGGTGGTGAACGGGGGGACGATCCCGGACCGCGGCCTCTACGGCGTGTTCCTCGCGGGCGGGAAGGCCGGGCAGACCCGCGTCGGCGAGCTCGACGAGGAGATGGTGTTCGAGTCGAAGGTCGGCGAGACCTTCATGCTCGGCGCGTCCACCTGGCGGATCGAGGACATCACCCACGACCGGGTCCTCGTCTCGCCCGCGCCGGGCGAGCCCGGGAAGATGCCGTTCTGGCACGGCGACGCCGCCGGCCGCTCGCTCGAGCTGGGGCGCCGGATCGGCGCGCTCGTCCGGGAGCTCCGCGACGTCCCGCGGTCCGCCGCCGTGGAGCGCCTCCGGACGCGCCACGGCCTCGACGCGCGCGCCGCGGAGAACCTGGTCCGCTACCTCGCCGACCAGGCCCAGGCGACGGGGGCGGTGCCCGACGACCGGACGCTCGTCATCGAGCGGAGCCGGGACGAGCTGGGGGACTGGCGGATCTGCCTCCTCGCGCCCCTCGGCACGCCGGTCCTCGTGCCGTGGTGCATGGCGGCGGTGGCCCGCGTCCGCGAGCGGCTCGGCGTGGAGGTGGAGACGCTCTGGACGAACGACGGGTTCGCCATGCGGTTCCCGGACGCGGACGCGCCGCCCGACCCGGCGCTGCTGCTCCCGGAACCGGACGAGCTCGAGGACCTCGTCGTCGGCCAGCTCGGCGCGACGGCGCTCTTCGCGGCCAGGTTCCGCGAGGCCGCCGCGCGGGCGCTGCTCCTGCCCCGGCGCCGCCCCGGCCACCGCGCCCCCCTGTGGCAGCAGCGGAAGCGCGCCGCCGATCTCCTCGCGGTCGCCTCTCGCTTCGGGGAGTTTCCGATCCTGCTCGAGGCCTACCGCGAGTGCCTGCGCGACACCTTCGACCTCCCGGCCCTCGTCGAGCTGCTCCGGGACGTCCAGGCCCGCCGGGTCCGCGTGGTGACCGCAGACACGCGCGCGCCGTCGCCGTTCGCGGCCTCGATCCTCTTCGGCTTCGTCGCGAGCTTCATCTACGACGGCGACGCGCCCCTCGCGGAGCGCCGCGCGCAGGCGCTCGCCATCGACCAGGCCCAGCTGCGCGAGCTGCTCGGCGAGGCGGAGCTGCGCGCGCTCCTCGACGCGGACGCGATGGCGGAGCTGGAATCGCGGCTGCAGCACCTGCCGCCCGAGCTGCGGGTCCGGAGCGCCGACGGCGTCGCCGACCTGCTGCTCCGCCTCGGCGATCTCTCCCGCGCGGAGATCGCCCGCCGGAGCGCCACGCCCGAGGTCGCGGCGAGCGCCGACCGGCTCGTCGCCGAGCGGCGCGCGGTGCCGCTCCGCATCGCCGGCGAGGAGCGGCTCGTCGCGGTCGAGGACGCCGCCCGGTACCGCGACGCGCTCGGCGTGCCGCTCCCGCCGGGACTCCCCGAGGCGCTCCTCGCGCCCGTCCGCGAGCCGCTCGAGGGCCTGCTGCTCCGCTTCGCGCGCCGGCACGCGCCGTTCACGACCGACGAGGTCGCCGCGCGGCTCGGCCTCGGCCGCGCCGCCGCGGAGCGCGCCCTCGACCGGCTCGTCAACGCCGGACGGCTCCTCGAGGGCGCGTTCCGGCCGCACGGCCGCGAGCGGGAGTTCTGCGACGCGGACGTCCTCCGGAGCCTCCGCCGGCGGTCGCTCGCGCGCCTCCGGGAGGAGATCGAGCCCGTCGAGCCGCGCGTGCTCGCCCGCGCGCTGCTCGCCTGGCACGGCGCCGTCCGGAAGGGCCACGGCCTCGACGCGGTGCTCGACGCCGTCGAGAAGCTCCAGGGCGCGCCGATCCCCGCCTCGATCCTCGAGACCGAGGTGCTGCCGGCGCGCGTGGAAGGATACCTGCGCGGCGATCTCGACGCGCTCGCGGCGTCGGGCGAGGTGCTCTGGGTGGGGCTCGAGCCCATCGGCGAGCGGGATGGGCGCGTGGCGCTCTACCTCGCGGACGCGCTCCCGCGCCTCATCCCGCCGGAGCAGCCCGCCCCCCCGGCGCCGGAGGGCGACCGCGAGCAGCGGATCCTCGACCACCTCGCGAGGCGAGGCGCCTCGTTCTTCGCCGAGCTGCACGAGGCCGCGGGCGGCGGCTTCGCCCAGGCCACGGTCGACGCGCTCTGGACGCTGGTCTGGCGCGGCCTCGTCACGAACGACACGTTCCAGGCCCTCCGCGCGTACGTCGAGACGGCGCCGCGGCGCGAGAAGCGCCGCCGCCACGAGCGGCGCACCGGAGTCGGGACCGGCGCCTACCGGTCCAGGCTGGCGGCCCCGCCCCCCGCCTCGGGCCGCTGGACGCTGGTCGCCGCGCGGCGCGAGGCGGGCGGCCGGCCCCGGCCGTCGCCGACCGAGTGGAGCGCGGCGATGGCGCAGCAGCTGCTGCACCGGTACGGCGTCGTCACGCGCGGCGTCGCTGCCGCCGAGGGGCTGCCGGGCGGGTTCAGCGCGGTGTACGAGGTGTTCCGGCACCTCGAGGAGGCGGGACGCATCCGCCGCGGCTACTTCGTCGCCGACGTCGGCGCGATGCAGTTCGCGCAGGGCGCGGCCCTCGACCTGCTCCGCGCCGCGCGCGAGCCGGCCGACGCGCCCGAGGTCGCGACGCTCGCCGCCGCCGATCCCGCGAACCCCTACGGCGCGCTGCTCGAGTGGCCGCCGCTCCCGGGCGCGCCGGACGGGAAGCGGCCCGCGCGCGCCGCGGGGGCTCGCGTCGTGATCGTCGACGGCGACCCGGTCGTCTACCTCGGCAAGGGCCTCCGCCAGCTCCTCGCCTGGCTCCCGGAGGCCGAGCCGGAGCGCTCGCGCGCCGGCCGCGCCGCGGCGCGCGCCCTCGTGGACCTGGCCCGCGGCGCGCAGGGCCGCGACGAGGGCGTCCTCGTCGAGGAGGTGAACGGCGTGCCCGCGGCGGAGCACCCGCTCGCCGGGTTCCTGGTCCAGGCCGGCTTCGCGCCCTCCGGCGGCGCGCTCCGGCTCCCGCGGCGCAGCTTCCCGCCGACGGTCGTGCTCCCCGCCGACGCCGACCTCGGTTGATGCCGGAGGGCGACACTCTCCACCGCACGGCGGCCACGCTGCACCGCGCGCTCGCGGGGCGGACGGTGGTGCGCTTCGAGACCGTGCTCCCGAAGCTCGCCCGCGTCGACGTGGACCGGCCGATCGCGGGCCGAACCGTCGAGGCCGTCACCGCCGCCGGCAAGCACCTCCTGATGACGTTCTCGGGCCAGCCACTCATCGTTCGGCCCGAGCGTGGCGGCCGCGCCGCGGCCGCGGAGTCGAAGGCCGGCCCGCTCGTCCTCCGCACCCACCTCCGCATGAACGGGACCTGGCACCTGTACCGGCCGGGCGCGCGCTGGCAGCGGCCGCGGAGCGCGATGCGGATCGTCGTCGAGACCGCCGATGCCGTCGCGGTCGCCTTCGACGTCCCCGTCGCGGAGCTGCTGGACCGCGGCGCGCTGGCGCGCCAGCGTGACCTCACGCGGATGGGGCCGGACCTGCTCGCGCCGGACTTCGACGCGGCGGAGGCGGCGCGGCGCCTCCGGGCGCGGCCCGACGCGGAGGTCGGCGAGGCGCTCCTCGACCAGGCCGCGGTCGCGGGCGCGGGGAACGTCTTCAAGTCGGAGATCCTCTTCGTGGCCGGCGTTCACCCGGCGCGGCGCGTCCGGGAGCTCCCGGACGTCGACGTCGATCGCATCGTCGCCGAGGCCCGGCGGCTCCTCCTCGCGAACGTCCGCGCGGGGGCGCCGTCCGGCCGGCGCACGACGGGGCGGTGGAACCCCGGGGAGCGGCTGTTCGTCTACGGACGGGGAGGCGAGCCCTGCCGCCGGTGCGGGGCTCCTGTCGCGTTCGCGCGGCAGGGGATCCACGCCCGGGTGACGTACTTCTGCCCGCGGTGCCAGCCGGCTCCGTGAGCGCGGGCGGCGGCGGGTACGGATCGCGGCGAGGCGGGACCGGGAGGCTACTGCTCCACCGGCCGGAGGCCGTAGTGCCCCATGACCCTCGCGATCACGTCGGGCGGTGGCAGGCCCGTGGTCGCCGCGGCGGCCATCTCGCGGAAGTAGTCGAGATAGCGCGCGGCGACGATGACGTTGAGGAAGCGCACCCGCTCGCCGCTCTCGTTCCAGATCGCGTGGGGCACGTTGACCGGGATCGTGAACGAGCTGCCTGCGGTGGCGGTGAGGGTCCGCTCGCCGAGCTTCACCCCCATCCGTCCTTCGAGGACGTAGATCGTCTCGTCGTGCTCGGTGTGGACGTGGGGCGGGATGCGGAACGTGGTGCCGCGGAACTCGGCCACCGCGAGGTTCATCCGCGTGCCGGAGCCGTTCTCCTTGACGATGATCTCGAGCGGTCCGAGGCGGAAGGCCTCCCCGTCGTCCTGACCGAGGTGTACGGCGGGTCCGCTGGCGGCGGTGGTCGGCTGGTTCATGGCGCTCTCCTGCTCGTGGGATCGTGGCTGCGAGGGTCCGTTAGCCCGGGAACGACGCGCCGACCGTCGTCATGAAGGGCGCAAGGAGGCGATTGCGTGGGCGGATGCGACGTGAGGCCTAGAGCGATCGGGAGATCGGAGCGGTCCACGTTGGTTCGGTCCCTGGGTCGCATCCGCCGGCCGCTCGACCCGCCGCTCGGTCGGATCGCCTGATCCGCGCTCGCGGCGCGCGTAAGCCGTCCCCGTCCCGCGCTACGGGTTCAACGCCCGGATCGCCCCGTTCGCCGCGTCCGCGACGTACACGCACCCGTTCGCCCCGAGACCGAGGCCGGCCGGGAGCCCGAGCTCGGCGGTCGACCCGGGGCCGTCGACGGCGCCCGGCGCTCCCGTGCCCGCCCACGTGGAGACCACCGTGTCGGTCGTGCCGGTCCCGGGGAGCACGGCGCGGACGCGGAAGCCCGCCGGATCCGAGACGAGGAGCTGACCACCCGTGAACACCGCGCCGGCCTGCGGAGCGAGCCGCGCGCGGTTGCCGCGCCCGTCCACGGCGCCGAGGGCCCCGCCCGCCAGCGTGATCACGGTGTGGGCGGGATCGGCGCCGATCGCCTTCACCTTCCCGGTCACGCTGGACACGACGTACACGCGCCCGTCCGGCCCCGCCGCGACCGCGGTCGGGTAGACGAAGCCCGCGGTCGCGCCCGGGCCGTCCACGTCCCGGCCGGCGCCGCCGGCGAGCGTCGTCACGTTCCCCGCCGCATCGATGGCGCGCACGCGGTCGTTGGCGGAGTCCGCGACCAGCACGCGCCGGTTCAGGGCGTCGTAGGCGAGCCCCATCGGGAAGGAGAACCGCGCGTTCGCCGCGGACCCGTCGACGCGGCCAGGCTGGCCCATCGCGCCCGCGAACGTGGTCACGATGTGGTCGGGGTCGGTCCCGATTCGGCGGATGCAGCCGCTCACGGTGTCCGAGACGAGGACGCTCCCGTCCGGCATCGAGAGCAGGCTGGTCGGGTGATCGAACCTCGCCTGGAGCCCCGGCACGCCGTCGAACTGCGGCAGGCGCGAGGCCGCGAGGTCGCCCGCGAGCACGGAGATCGCCCCGGCGGTCGTCACGCGGAGGATGCGGTTGTTCCGCGGCTCGGCGACGGCGAGCGTGCCGTCGGGGAGCATCGCGACCCCCGTCGGACCGGAGAGCCCGGTCGCACGCGTCGTCACCGAGCGCGCGAACGGCCCCGACGGCGGGGCGTAGACGGATCGTGACACCCCGCCGGCGCCCACGCCGGCCGGCACGTCGAGCCCGAGCGCCTGGCGGAGCACGTTCGCGGTCATCCGCTCGACGCGCGGATCGTAGGCGTCGTCGGACGGGTCGAGCCCCTGCGGCCAGCGGATGCTGCCCGCGTCGAACACCAGCGCGCCGCTCGGCGCCCGGTAGTGGACGGCGGCGGCGAAGCCGGGGCTCCCCTCGGCGTCGAGCACCGGCGACCGCGCGTCCACCCGCAGCCCCGGCGGATCGGCGCCGTTGTCCCCGACGACGTCGTACTCGACGCCGACCACGAGCGGGAGCGTGTCGCCGGCGCCGAGGCCGGTCCCCGCGAACAGCCAGCTCGACGGGTCGGTGACGACCAGCGGGAAGGAGAGGAGGAGCCAGGATTCGTAGTACGCGCCGACGAGCCCGTTCTCCGGCCGCGCGATCTGCGGGTCGCGGAAGCGCCCGGTGCGTTCCGGGCCGGAGACGGGATCCGCGCCCGGGTCCTGCTGCGTGCTCTTGTAGCAGGCGATGACGCGAGGGTTCGCCGGCGCCTGCGCCAGGTCGTCGTAGCGGATCTTCCAGTAACCGGTGTTCGCGCTGAAGAAGAGGAGCGGCATGCCCGCGTCGCGCACCGCCTCGAGCGTGTCCCGGATCGCGCCGGACCAGTACTCGTCGTGGCCCGCGACGACCACCGCGCCCGCGCGGAACACGTGGCGCCAGCCGCGCACCGAGACGTCGACGTCGGTGGTGTACGAGACGTCGTAGCCGTTCCGCTCGGCGAACCGGACGAAGGGCAGCTCGTAGTAGAGCATCGGCCCGAGGCCGCCGGAGCCGCCGTACGGCCGGTCGAAGCTGACGAGCGGCGGGAGGCTCCCCGACACGACGTGGCCCGGATCGTCGTACAGCGAGGTCCCGCCCCAGGAGTTGTACGCCTGCCACGTGTTGACCGCCGCCTGGAAGAGCAGGTCCGCGGGGCGCTCGTCCACGACGACCACGGGCGCGAACGCGACGACGCCGTCGTCGCGGAGCAGCTTCACCACGTGGAGGCCGGACACCGCCGCGCCGTCGATCGGGATCGTGAACGCCGCGGGCCACGCGCAGCGCACGAGCCCGGTCCCCGGCGCCGGCGGGCACGGCGGCTGCGGCCCGACCGTCGCCGGGCCTCCGGAGGCGATCGCGCGCGCGCCCGCACCGCCGTACCAGCCGAGCCGGTAGAGGACCCATGTCACGCCGCGCGCCACGTCAGAGCGCGCCATGATCCGGGTCGTCTCGCCGGCGTGCGCGGAGACCCGATCCGCGTAAGCCTCGAGGTGCCCGCCGCCCGCCTGCCCGTCCGCCCAGCCCCAATCGCCGCCGTTGGCGTTCTCCGCCGGGATGGGGTTCACGTACCCTGCGGCGCGGCCGACCGGCCAGGCGGTGCGGAGCGTGGGGCCGGTATCGGGCGGCGGGGGCGGAGGTGGAGGCGGTGGCGGGGGAGGTGGAGGTGGCGGAGGTGACGGGTCGACCGGGGGTGGGTCCGCGTGCCCGGGGTGCGACGGCGCCCCGGAGGGCGCGCAGGCGAGCAGCGTGGCGGACAGGAGCGCGAAGGAGAGGGCTGCCGGCCGCCGCATCTCTCGAGACGGTGCGGCGTGCGACCTTCGCGCACAACGCCCCGTCTACGCACCGTGAACCCGACGTCACTCCCGGTCCGCGCGATCACCGCGCCGGCGCGCCGGGGTGCTGCTCCGCCCGGGGCACGGGGGCGAGCTCCGCCACGCGCGGAAGCTCGACGAGGAACGTCGCGCCGGCGCCGGGCGCGCTCTCGATGGAGACGCGACCGCCGAGCGCCTCGACGATGCGGCGCACGATCCAGAGCCCGAGCCCGAACCCGCCGTAGTTCCGCTTGGACACGGCGCGCTCGAACCGGTCGAAGATGCGGCGCTGGTCCGCCTCGGACACCCCGATGCCACGATCCTCGACGGCGAGCGTCGCGCGGCGGCCCTCCCCGGAGACGCGGACGTCGACGGGCCGCCCCGGTCCGTACTTCACGGCGTTCGAGAGCAGGTTCGTCAGCACCTGGTCGAGCCGCAGGCGGTCCCAGCGGCCGATCACCGGCTCGGGCGCGTGGAGCCGCAGCGCGCACCCGGCGCGCGTGGCCTCGTCGCCGAAGCGCTCCACGACGTCGGCGGCGAGCGCGGCGAGGTCGACGTCCTCGAGCTCGAGCTCGAGCCGCCCGGCGGTGATCCGGGTGAGGTCGAGCAGGCTCGCGACGAGGCGCGTCAGGCGGTCGACGTTGCGGCGCACGACCTCCGCCTTCCGCTCGAGCGACTCGGAGCGCTCGCGCCGCGCGGTCGCGAGCAGGCTCTCGGATTGGAGCGCGAGCGAGGTGAGCGGCGTCTTCAGCTCGTGGGAGGCGATGGAGAGGAACTCGTCGCGCGCGTGCACCGCCTCCTGCGCGCGCCGGTACAGCCGCGCGGTGTCCACCGCGGCGGCCGCGAGCCGGACGAGATCCTCGACGAGGGCGGCGTCGGCACGCCCGAGCGTCCGCGCCCGGGTGGCGAGGAACGTGACCGCCCCGAGCGCCTCGCCGCGCGCGCCGAGCGGCGCGGAGAGGGCGACCTCGAGGCCCGCACCGGCGAGCACCCGGGCGAGCTCGGGCGTGGTCGGCGCCGGCGGCACCGACGCGGGCCCGGGCCGGATCCGCGGGTGCGACGCCGGGAGGACCGCGAGCTTCGCCGGCTCCACGCCCGCCGCGGCGAGGCCGTCCGCGAGCCGTCGCGCCGTCGCCGGGTCCCGGTGCGCGACGCGCCAGAGCGGTCCGTCGGGCTCCAGCACGCAGATGAGGCACGCGTCCGCGACCCGCCCCGCCGCGAGCCGCGCCACGCGCCCGAGCGTGCGGTCGTAGTCGAGAGACGCCGCGAGCGCCTTCCCCGCGCCCGCGAGGAATGCGGTCCGGCGCGCGGCCTGCTCGGCGCGGCCGCGCGCGCGGACCTCGGTGCGGGTGATCCAGGCGAGGAGCGCGGTGAGCGCGAGCCCGAGGGCGATCGTGGCGGGCGGGAGCGCGCGCTCCGTACGCGTGGCGAAGCCGGGGAGGGCGGTGAAGCGCAGGAGCCAGGTCCGGCCGGCGACGGGGATGCGCCTCTCGAGCGCGCGGCGCGGGCGGTCCGGCGCGTCGCCGTCGTCGTGGAGGAGTTGCGCCGGATCGGGCTTCGCGCCGTCGTAGACCGCGACGCTCACCGGGTGGCGGCCGACGCTCTCCAGCGCGGACGCGACGAGGTCCGTCGCGCGGAACGGCGCGTACATCCAGCCGACCAGGGAGGCGGGATCTCCCTTGCGCGCGAGGACGGCCGCGTACAGCAGGAACCCCGCCTGCCGCTCCGCGCCCGCCTCCTGGACGAGCTCCACCTTCCCCGAGGCTTCCACGTCGCCGGTGTTGCGCGCGCGCTCCATCGCCGCCCGGCGGATTGGCTCCGAGTACATGTCGAACCCGATGGCGCGCGCGTTTCGCCAGTCGAGCGGATAGAGGTGGACGATGGCGCTGTAGAACGGGCGGTCACCCTCGGGCCAGACGCGGTAGCCGTCGCGACCGGCGGCGCGCTCCGCCGCCTCGTGGGCCGGCACGGCCCGAGGGGAGAGCGCGACGGCCCAGCCGAGCCCCTGGATCCCGGGGTAGTGGTCCTGGAGCGCGAGGCTCTCGGCGTAGACCTGGAACTCCCGCGCGGCCGGCGGTCGCTCGAGCGCGGTGACCGCGGCGCGGGTCGCCCGCAGCATCTGGGTGTACGCCTCCATGCGATCGCGCACGGCGGCGGTGCTGGCGCTCACGATCTCGCCGAACCGCGCCTGCTGCTGCGCCTCGACGCCGGCGCGCACGAACAGCCAGGCGCCGATCGTGACCGCGAGGCCCGTCGCGACGACGGCCGCGAGCGCGGCGTGGCGGCGGACGCGGGCGGGGATGTGGAGGGTGCTCGGCATCGATAGGCCGGAACCCCCGGGGGGGCCCGCCGCAAGCTAATCCACCCGCACGCGTCCTGCACGGACTCTGCGCAGGCGCCGGGCCGCGCGCGTGTCTGCGCGCGATGCCGCCCAGTGAACGCGGCGGGCGCCCGCCACCCGCCCGGGGAGCCGATCGTGCGCGCCGCGGGGCGTTGATTCCGCGCCGAGACTCGGCCATACGTGCGGAACCTCCGGGGGACCCCGCGCATGCTCCTCGTGAAGACCCACCTCGACAAGAGCCGGATCCACGGCATCGGCCTGTTCGCCTCCGAGCCGATCCGGAAGGGCACGGTGATCTGGCGCCTCGATCGCGCCATCGACGTCCAGCTCACGCCGGCGCAGATCGAGGCGCTCGCGCCGCCCGCGCGCGCGCAGATCCGGAAGTACACGTACCGGGATCGGATCCTCGGGACGTACGTCCTGTGCGGCGACGACGCGCGCTTCTTCAACCACGACCGCGAGCCGAACTGCCTCGACCTGCCCGACGCGAACGGTGGCACGACGGTCGCCGCCCGCGACATCGGCGAGGGCGAGGAGCTGACCTGCGACTACGCCACGTTCGACGCGGACCACGCGCAGCACGGCGACAAGGGCTTCTAGCCCACCTCGGCGCCGGACGCCCACAGCGACAGCCGCACGGCGAGTGTCTACGCTCCCTCCGCCGGCGCACCCGCGCCACATGGAGGACGCGATGAACTCTCGACGGACGATGCTGGGCGCGGCCGCGCTCGCCGGGCTCCTCTGGGCGGCGCCCGCGCGGGCGGGGACGGCGCTCGGGCTCGGCGCGGACTACCTGCTCGACCCGGAGGTCGGCGCCTTCCAGGCGACGCTCGCCGTCGAATCGCCGCTCGCGCGGCACCTCACGATCGGCGGGCGCTTCGGCGCCATGCTCCTCACCGATCCCGGCCGCCTCGGAATCCCGATCGATCTCCGGCTCCGGCTGCGCACCGGCGGCGTCTATCTGGACGGCCTCATCGGGCCGTGGATCGTGCTCGACGACGGGGACGCCGTGCGGTTCCACGCGGCGGCCGGCTTCGGCGTGCTCGGCCGATCGGCCTCGTTCGGCCTCGAGGTCGGCGTGCTCAACTCGACGGCGATGGTCGGCTTGCGGCTCGCGTTCCCGCTGTGATCGGCGGCGACCGGGCAGGGTGAGCCCGTCGAACCGCGAACGGGCGCGATCGCCCCTCGACAGGCTCAGGGCGACCGGGACGCGGTGTGGGCGACCGGCCGTGCCTCACGGTCCGCCGCCTTCACCGCGAACTGCTCGGTGACGATCTCGAACGCGCCGACCACGCGCCCCGCGGGGTCGCGGAGCGGCACCGCCGAGTAGAGGATGTGCAGGTCGAGCCCCTCGGGGTGGGCGTCGGTCTCGCTGCTCGCCTCGCCGTTGCGCGCCATCGCGCGGGCGCAGGCGCACCGCTCGGTGCGGCAGTCGCCGCTCCGGAAGCTGTCGTAGCACTTCGTGCCGACGAGCTCCTGCTGCGACCTCCCGAGCAGGCTCGCCCCGGTCTGGTTCATGTAGCGGATGTCGTAGTCCGGGCTGATGATCATCGCCGGCGTGGGCATCGCGTCGAGGTGGCTGACGAGCGTCGACAGCGTCGCGTTCACGCCCTCCACGATCCGGCGGAAGTCGCCGTGGTGGCGCGCCGGATCGGCGCGGACCTCGAGCCGCCCCTCGACGGCGGCGCGGGTGAGCCGGTCCATGTCCTCGACGAGGCGGCGGACCTCGGCCTGGGCCGACTGGAAGCTCCGCGTGAGCTGGTCGCGGTCGGACCGGAGCACGAGCGGCGTCGAGAGATCGCCCTCGCCGAGGGCCGCCGCGCCGCGCGCGACCTCCTGGAGGTAGCGGATCGTGCCGCGGAACGCCTCCGCGAGGCGGCCGACCTCGTCGCCGGACCGGTACGTGACCGCCTGCTGCACGTCGCCCTCCGCGATGCGCTCGGCGGCGAGCGCCATCGCCTCGAGGGGCGCCGCGATGCGCGCGGCCGCGAGCCGCGCCGCCCAGATCGCGGCGAGGACGAGCAGCAGCGCGACGACGGCGACGACGAACACCGAGGTCGCGAGGGACGTCTGCACCTGCCGGAGCGCCGCGACGGCCTCCTCGCGGTCCATCTCGGCGACGATCACCCAGTCCCACGGCTCGAAGTAGCCGACGGCGGCGACGCGCTCGCGGGTCCCGCCCGCCGCCGCGCGCGGGTACGAGACCTGGACGATCTCTCCGGGCCGCGCGGCGAGCGCGGCCGACACGATCTTCTGGACGTGCGCCTGGCCGGCGGCGTCCGTGGCGCCCCACGCGTCCTCGCCGTCCACGTGGCCGGGCGGGGGGATGAGGTAGTGGCCGCGCTGGTTTCCGCTCGCGCCGAGCACGTAGATGGTGCCGCTCTCGCCGATGCGCGACGCGGCGACGCCGGTCCGGATGCCCTCGAGCGCGTCCTGCCGGAGGCCGATGAAGAGCATGCCGGCGACGCGGCCCGCGGCGTCGCGGAGCGGCTCGTAGCCGGAGAGATACCAGGCGTCGAGCACGCGAGCGCGGCCGCGGTAGGTGTCGCCGCGGAGGACCGTCGAGACCACCGGGTTCGGCCGGCCGTCGGGATCCACAGCCGGGATGTACGTGCCGATGGCGCGGCCGCCGCTCCGGTCCGGCACGGTGGTGGCGACGCGGATCATGTCGCCCCGGTCGTTCATCCGCTGGAAGAGCGTCGCCTCGGCGCCGACCAGCTCCTTCACGCGATCGACGAGCACGGTCGGCCGGGAGCGGTCCGCGTTCTGGCCGGCCCACGTCCTCCCGAGGAGGAGCTTCGGCAGGACCGCCTCCGTGACGCTCCCGTCGAGCTGGTTCCGGGCCTGCCAGGTGACGGTCTCCGGCGAGAAGGAGAGCGGGCCGAGGCGGTCGAGCTGGTCACGGGCGACGCGGAGGCTCCGGGGCACCTGCGCGGAGAGCTCCTGGTGCGTCGCCTCGCACAGCGTCCGCAGGTCGCGCGCGGCCCGGGTGAGGGTCTCCTCGGCGAGCCGGCCGACGCCGCTCTCGACCTTGCCGGCGATCCGGCCGTGCTGGATGGCGAAGACGACGAGGAACGCCGCGACGAGGAGCGCCGTCGGCAGGAGCGCGACGACGAGGATCTTGCGACGGAGGTCGAGGTCGCGGGTCGAGATCGCCTTGAGCACGCCGTCACCTCCGTCGCGAGCGGTCACGCCGCGCCATCCTGCACGATCCGAGCCCGCCCCGGTGGGGAGCGGGCGCTCGCCGGCAGGCGGGCTGCACCCCCGGCGCGAGGTCTGCATATACCCCGGACGTCACCCCTTGAGCGACCCTCGACTGCCCCGGTACGCTGCGCCGGCGTGCGGGTGGACCCGGCAGACCGATCGGCGATCAGGCGCCAGCTCGACCGCGCGTGGGCGCGGTTCGTGAGCGACGGTGAGCTCTCCGACGTCCGGCCGGACATCGCCCGCTCCTGGACGCGGGCGCGGGACGTGTACCGCGTCGACCCCGCGCTGCGCCGCGCGCCCGGCGTCCCGATGGACGACCTCTGGGAGCGGCGCTGCGCCCAGGACGAGGTCTTCGAGGTGGCGCGGCCGGTGCTCGCGAGCTTCTCGGCCCGCCTCCGCGACGACGGCCACGTGCTCGCGTACCTCGACGCGGCGGGCTGGATGCTCTGGCTCGGCGGAGACCCACGCGTCGGCGAGGCGCTCGCCGCGTCGAACTTCTGCCCGGGGGCGAGCTGGCGCGAGGAGGCGACCGGCACCTCCGGGCCGGGCACCACCCTCGCGGAACGGCGGCCGATGGAGGTGTTCGCGTCCGAGCACTTCGTGGAGGCCTGGCACGGGTGGACGAGCGCGGCGGCGCCGATCCTCGCTCCGGACGCCGAGGCGCCGCCGGTCGGGATCGTCGATCTCACCGCGTCGTGGGACGCGCCCGCCCCCCCGGCGATCGTCACGGCGGTCGCCATCGCGGCGGCCATCGGCGAGCGCCTCCGCGCGCGGCAGGGTATCCGCGACGCCCTCGTCCGCTACGCGATGCGCGGGGCCCGCGACGCGGGCGACGCGCTCGTGGCGGTGGACGGGCGGGGTCGGGTGCTGGAGGCGAACGACGCCGCGCTCCGGCGGCTCGCGCTCGAGGGCGGCGAGCTGCCCGCCGCGGCGCGCGAGCGGGTGCTGGCGGCGCTGCGCGGCCCGGCCGCCGCCGCGGACGACGCGCTCGCCATCGAGTGGACCGGGCCGGGCGAGGAGCGACGGCGCGCCGTCGGCGCCGCCGTCCGCCACGAGCGCGCCGTGGTGGGGGCGATCCTCCGCGTCCTGCCGCCCGCGGGGCGCGGGCGCGCCGCCCCCTCGGTGCCCGCGCCGGGGGTGGTCCGCGACGCCTTCCAGCGCATCCTCGGGCGCTCCGATCGCCTCCGCGCCGCGATCGATCTCGCGCAGGTGGCGGCCCGGAACGACCTGCCGGTCGTGCTCCACGGCGAGTCGGGCACCGGTAAGGAGCTGTTCGCGCAGGGGATCCACGCCGCGAGCGCGCGAGCGGAGAAGCGGCTCGTCGCGCTCAACTGCGGCGCGATCCCGACGACGCTCATCGAGGCCGAGCTGTTCGGGTACGAGCCGGGGACCTTCACCGGCGGCCAGCGGGAAGGGAAGGCCGGCAAGCTCGAGGAGGCGAGCGGTGGCACGCTCTTCCTCGACGAGGTGAGCGAGCTGCCGCCGCAGGCGCAGACGGCGCTGCTCCGCGTGCTGCAGGAGGGCGAGGTGGTCCGGCTGGGCGGCAGCAAGGCTCGGCCGGTGGACGTCCGGATCGTCGCCGCGACCAACCGCCGGCTCGACGACGAGGTCGCGGCGGGCCGCTTCCGCCACGACCTCTTCTTTCGCCTGAACGTCCTCGCCATCCCCATCCCGCCGCTCCGCGAGCGCAGCGAGGACGTCCCGCTCCTCGCCCGCGCCCTCCTCGCCGACGCGGAGGAGCGGATGGGGCGGAGCGGCCTCGACCTGTCCGCCGCCGCCCTCGACGTGCTCTCGCGCCACCGCTGGCCGGGCAACGTCCGCGAGCTCAAGAACGTCGTGCTGCGGGCGGCGGCGGTCGTCGCGACCCCCGTCATCGAGCCGCGCGACCTGCTGCTCGCGGACATCCCGGAGCCGCCGTCGCGGGGGCGCGCCGTCGCCCTGGACCGGCCCGGGCCGCTCGCGCCAGAGCGGCGCGTCGACGGGCCGGAGGGAGAGACGGACGAGCCGGGCCGGGACGAGCTCGTCGCCGCGCTCGACGCGTCCGGCTGGAACATCGCCCGGACCGCGACGTCGCTCGGCGTCTCCCGCATGACGCTCTACCGCCGCCTGCGCCGGTTCGGCATCACCCGCTGACGCTCGCGCCGGCGCGTGTGCGCCCGCCACCTCCTGTCTCACGGTCTGTCACGTCGCCTGTGACATGTCACGTCGCCTCGTGACACTCCGGGCGGAGTGTCCGTGACCCTCCCGCGCTCGCTCCGGCAGAAGCTGCGCGCCGCTCGCCTCGCCGTCCTTCGGGCGCGCGCGGGTTGCGCGGCGGGTTTGCTCTCGGTGCGAGTCGATCTCCGGCGCGCCGTGGCGTGCTCCTTGCTGAAGGGCGCCGCACGTCCGCTAAACCCTCAGCGGCTCAGGTTAAATCGACAGGAGCACTCGATGAATCTCGGCAGGAGAAGCTGGTTGAAGATCGCCGCCGGCGGGACCGCCGGGCTCGCGCTCGCGGAGCTCGGCTTCGGTCCCGGCGAGGCTCGAGCCGCGACCCGCGGGCTGAAGCTGCAGGGCGCGAAGGAGTTCACGACCGCCTGCAACTTCTGCTCGTGCGGCTGCGGGATGGTCGCCCACGTGAAGGAGGGCAAGCTCGTCAACCTCGAGGGCGACCCCGATCACGTCATCAACTTCGGCGCGCTCTGCTCGAAGGGCGCCGCGATGAAGGCGACGCACGAGTCCCCGCAGCGCGTGAAGGCGCCGATGTACCGGGCGCCCGGCTCCGACCGGTGGGTCGAGATCGGCTGGGACGAGGCCTACGAGAAGCTCGCGAAGAAGCTCAAGGCCGTCCGCGACGCGACCTGGGTCGCGACCGAGAAGGACAAGGACAAGGACGGCAACGAGGTCGAGTACCCGGTCAACCGGACCGACGCCATCGCCCTCCTCGGCGGCGCGCAGCACACGAACGAGGAGTGCTACCTCTGGAACAAGATGGGCCGTCTCCTCGGGACGAGCTACGTCGAGCATCAGGCCAGGCTTTGACACAGCCCCACGGTCCCCAGTCTGGGGGCCTCCTTCGGCCGCGGCGCGATGACGAACGGTTGGGCTGACCTCCAGAACGCCAAGGTCTTCCTGATCGAAGGGTCGAACTGCGCCGAGAACCACGTGATGGCGATGAAGTGGATCCGCAAGGCGCAGGAGAAGGGCGCCAAGATCATCCACGTGGATCCGCGCTTCAACCGCACGTCCTCGATCGCGGACGTCTACGCGCGCATCCGCCCCGGCGCGGACATCGCGTTCCTGTCCGCGGTCATCAACCACGTCCTCGCGAACAGGCTGTACGACGAGGATTACGTGAAGACGCACACGAACGCGCTCTTCCTCGCGAACGACGCGTTCGGCTTCGACGAGGGCGTGTTCTCGGGCTACGACCACGAGAAGCACAAGTACGACCAGGGCTCCTGGGGCTACGCGGTCGACGCGAAGACGAAGAAGCCGGTGAAGGCCAAGGACCTCGACGATCCGAAGTCCGTCTTCGCCAAGCTCAAGGCCCACTTCGCGCGCTACACGCCCGAGCTGGCGGAGCAGGTCTCCGGCGTCCCGGCGAAGCAGATCGTCGAGATCGCCGAGACGTTCGCGAAGAACAAGCCGGGCACCATCCTCTACGCGCTCGGGATGACCCAGCACACCGTCGGCATCCAGAACATCCGGTGCTACGGCATCCTCCAGATGCTCCTCGGGAACATTGGCGTGGCGGGCGGCGGCGTGAACGCGCTGCGCGGCGAGCCGAACGTCCAGGGCGCCTGCGACATGTCCGTCCTGAACGGCTACATGTTCGGCTACCTCAACTACCCGAACCACGACGAGCCGACGCTCAAGGCCTGGACGAAGAACAACGGCACCTTCCGCGCGAAGATGACCGTGAACGGCCTCAAGGCCTGGTTCGGCGAGAACGCGACGGCCGACAACGACTTCGGCTTCGCGTGGCTCCCGAAGAAGAGCGCGAAGAAGGACTACTCGGTCTACGGCATCCTCGACGCGGCCTACGCCGGCACCGTCAAGATGCTCTGGGCCATCGGGCAGAACCCGATGGTCACGAACCCGAACCTCGCCTACGTCCACGAGGCCCTCTCCAAGCTCGACATGCTCGTCGTGCAGGAGCTCTGGGACACCGAGACGGCGTCGTTCTGGCAGCGCCCGGGGACCGACCCGAAGACGATCCAGACCGAGGTGCTGCTCCTCCCCGCGAGCTACTTCATGGAGAAGGAGGGCACCATCTCCGGCTCCGGCCGCATGGTGCAGTGGCGGTACGCGGCGGTGAAGCCGCCCGGCCAGGCGAAGACGGACATCGAGATCCTCGACACGGTCTTCCGGAAGGTCCGCGACCTCTACAAGGGGTCGGTCGACCCGAAGGACGCGCCGCTCCAGAAGGCGACCTGGGACTACGCGCAGGCCTCCCTCGCCGAGGACGTGCTGAAGGAGATCAGCGGCAGGGTCGTCCGCGACGTGACGCTCCTCGACGGCAAGGTGCTGAAGGCGGGTGATTACGTGGGCGGGATCGGGCAGCTCCAGGCCGACGGCTCCACGTCGTCGGGCGCCTGGATCTACGCGGGCGTCTACGGCGGCGGGAAGAACCTCGCGAAGCGCCGCGACAACGCCGACAAGTCCGGCATCGGGTTCTACAAGGACTTCGCCTGGACCTGGCCCGGCAACATGAAGGTCCTCTACAACCGCGCGTCCTGCGACGCGAGCGGCAAGCCCTGGCCGAACACGATCCCGATCGTCGCCTGGGACGAGACCGAGAAGAAGTGGAAGGGCAAGGACACGCCGGACGTGCCGGACCCGACGAAGGGCCCGGAGACGCCGGAGGGCCAGCGCGCGTTCCGGATGAATGCGGAGGGCGTCGGCCGGCTCGTCGCCGGGCCGTACAAGTCCTTCAAGGATCCCAAGGACGAGCTCCCGGTGGACAGCTCGTACACGCCGAAGGACGGCCCGCTGCCGGAGCACTACGAGCCGGTGGAGAGCCCGGTCGCGAACGTGCTGCACCCGCACGTGCAGAACAACCCGGTCCTCAAGTACCCGCGCGTCAAGGGCAAGCAGCCCATCGGCACGTCGAAGGACTTCCCGTACGTGCTCATGACGTCCTCCATCGCGGAGCACTGGTGCGCCGGGTCCACGACCCGCAACGTGCCGTGGCTGAACGAGCTGGTGCCGGAGCCGATGTGCGAGCTCCCGGAGAAGCTCGCGGAGCAGCTCCGGGTGAAGACCGGCGACCAGGTGAAGGTCTCGTCGGCGCGCGGCGCGGTGACGGTGAAGGCGGTCGTCACGAAGCGCATGCAGGTGATGAGGATCGCCGGCCAGGACGTGCCGGTGGTCTGGATGCCCTACAACTGGGGGTTCAAGGGGCTCAGCACGGGGCCGAGCACGAACTACCTCACGATCGACGCGGTCGACCCGGGAGCCAGCACGCAGGAGACGAAGGCGTGCCTCGTGAACGTCGTGCGCGCGGAGGAGGCGGTGGCGCAGCGGTAGCTGCGGCGCGCACCGAGGAGACGATCATGAGCAACGCGACCCTCATCGACACGACGAAGTGCATCGGGTGCCGCTCGTGCCAGGTCACCTGCAAGCAGTGGCACGACCTGCCGGCGGAGAAGACCCAGCTCCAGGCCGCCGGCAAGGGGCTCCAGAACCCGACCACGCTGTCGTCCAAGACCTTCACGGTCCTGACGTACAGCGAGGTCGAGGATCCGAAGGCGCCGGGCGGCCTCCGGTACGCCTTCGCGAAGCGGCAGTGCATGCACTGCGAGGAGCCGGCCTGCGCGGCGGCGTGCCCGGTGACCGCCCTCCACAAGACGAAGGAGGGGCCGGTCACCTACGACGACTCGAAGTGCATCGGCTGCCGCTATTGCGTCTGGGCCTGCCCGTTCGGCGTGCCCACCGCGGAGTGGGACTCGCTCGCGCCGAAGATCCGCAAGTGCGACATGTGCCACGACCGCCTCACGCCGGCGATCCCGGACGAGCGGAACGGCAAGGCCCTCTCCGACGAGGAGCGGAAGCGCTTCGCCGCGGCGCACTCCGTCCCGGCGTGCGTGAAGCAGTGCCCCGCGGGCGCGCTCACCTACGGCGATCGCGAGGCGCTCCTCACGGACGCGCGGGCCCGCATGGCCGCGAGCCCGGGCAAGTACGTGGACCACGTGTACGGGGAGAAGGAGGTCGGCGGGACGAACATGCTCTACCTGTCCGCCGTCCCCTTCGAGCGGCTCGGGTTCCGGACGGATCTCCAGACGGAGCCGCTGCCGCAGCGGAGCGCCGTCGCCCTCGGCGCGGTGCCGCCGGCCGTCATCGGCGTCGGCGCGGCGCTCGGCGGCGTGTACGCGCTGTCGAAGCGGAAGACCGAGGTGAAGAAGGCGGAGGAGCACCACCACGAGTTCGCCCCGGTCTCCCCGAGGAAGCTCTGGACGCCGGCGAACCTCCTCCTGGCGGCGCTGATGGCGTTCGGCGGCGTCAGCTTCATCGCCCGCTTCGCGCTCGGCCTCGGCGGCTCGACGAACCTCAACGACACCTACGCCTGGGGCCTCTGGATCGTCTTCGACCTCGTGTGGATCGCCATCGCCGCGGGCGCGTTCGCCACGGCGGGCCTCATCTACGTGTTCCAGCGGAAGGACCTGTACTCCATCGGACGCTCCGCCGTGCTGATGGGGCTCCTGTCCTACTCGTTCGTCACCGTCACGCTGCTCGCCGACCTCGGCCTGCCGTGGCACTTCTACCAGCTCGGCCTGCAGGCGCCGCACCACTCGGCGATGTTCGAGGTCTCGTGGTGCGTCGGCCTCTACGTCACCGTCCTCGCGTTCGAGTTCTTCCCGGTGCCGCTCGAGAAGCTCGGGTTGAAGTCGGCGATGGAGACCTGGCAGCGGTGGTCGCCCTGGTACGTCGTGTTCGCGGTGTCGCTGTTCGTCTACCTGATGTCGCGCAACGTCCTGTACACGGCGGGCGCGGCGGCGGTGTTCAGCGTCCTCGCGGTCGCGTTCCGGACGAAGCCCGGTGAGAAGCCGGTGCCGATCCTGCTCGCCATCGCGGCGGTGACCCTCTCCACCATGCACCAGAGCTCGCTCGGCTCGCTGTTCCTCCTCATGCCGGACAAGCTCGACAAGGCCTGGTGGTCGCCGGTGATGCCGGTCTACTTCTTCCTCTCGTCCATCGCCGCGGGCCTGGGCCTCGTGATCCTCGTGGAGATGTGGATCGCGAAGGCGTTCGGCCGGAAGCTCCGCGTCGAGCAGCTCGCGGCGCTCGGCAAGACGGCGTTCTGGGCGCTCCTCGCCTACGAGGCCTTCCGCGTCGGCGACCTCGCGGTCCGGGGCCAGCTCGGCCACGCGCTCGGGAAGCCGCTCTTCCTCGTCGAGGTCGGGGTGGGCGGCGTGGTCGCCCTCGCGCTCCTCGCGACGGAGGGGCTCCGCCGGAAGCCGGCGGTGCTCGGCCTCGCCGCGGCCCTCGCCACGGCCGGGATCGTGCTGAACCGCATGAGCGTGGTGGTGTTCGGGATGACGCTCCGCGGGTCGGCACCGCAGGACGCGCCGGCGCGCTACTTCCCGAGCGTGTTCGAGTGGGGCATCTCCGTCGGCCTCATCGCCGCCACGATCTTCCTCTTCGGGCTCGCGGTCCGGAACCTGCCGGTCCTCCCGAAGGAGGAGCCGGGGCACTAGGAAGGGCGTCGGGCCGGGGCGCGTCGGCTCCGGCCCGATCCCACGTGAATGGTCGTTCACGGCTCCCGGCGGCTCGCGCTGCCGGGAGCTTTTGCTTTCTCTAAGAAGAGTGCCTCACATGACCCTCTCCGAGTGGATCCAGCAGCACCCGTTCCTCACCAAGATCGCCGGGCTGCAGGGCCGCGTGGACGCGACCGCCGCCGCGTTCCTATCCGCGCCCATAGCGCCGCCGGCGTGGGACGCCTACGCCGCGGATCACGCGAGCGGCGTCCCGCTCCTCCACGCGACCCATGTCGCGATCGACCTCGCGCCGGCGGCGACGCTCGTCCGCTCGCTCGCCGCCGACGTCGCCTCGGCGCCGGTCCCGCCGGGGCTGGCGCGCGACGCCGGCGAGCTCGTCGCGGATCTCGCCGCTCCCGACGCCGCTCCCGACGCCGCTGCCCGCGCCATCGCCTGGGTCGTGCGCGGGGAGGGGAGCGCGCCGGCGCGCCACGGAGGCCTGCTGGTCTTCCTCGGGTGGGCCGCCCTCCGCCGCACCCTCGAGCCGGTGAAGGACGCCTACCGCGCCTGGAGCGGAGCGCAGGCGTGGCGGCAGCCGTACTGCCCCACGTGCGGCGCGCCGCCGGTGCTCGCGCAGCTCGTCCCCGAGGGCGCTGGCCGCGCGCGCATCCTGTGCTGCGGCCCGTGCGGGACCACCTGGGCGTGGAAGCGCATCGCGTGCCCGCACTGCGGGAACGAGGCGCAGGATCGGCTCGACGTCCTGGAGGTCGACGGCGAGGAGGGGCTCCGGCTCGATACGTGCCGGTCGTGCAACGGCTACGTGAAGACGATCACGCGCGAGCCGGTGGAGCCGTTCCTCCTCGCGGACTGGACCACGCTCCATCTGGACGCGCTCGCGAAGGAGCGGGGGCTCGAGCGGCGGGGATCGAGCCTCTACGACATGTGACGCCGCTGCGGCGGCCGGCTCGCTCGACCGGCGATGGCCCGGCGCTCCGGCCGAAGAGCGCGTCACTCGCCGCACCGCTGCTGTGCGGCGGATGACACCAGTGGCCCCTCACGGGCGACGCGGTCTCCCTGGCGCCACCCGCGGCGAGGGTTATGGCGGTCGTGGCTTGGGGGCGCTCTGGCCGCCTCGAGCCGGTGATCGCGCCTCGTCGCGCGTTTCGAGGAGGGGTGGAGATGGCGGGGAACTGGAGCGTGTCCGGGCAGTACTGCGAGGCCTGCAACTGCGAGGCCGCGTGTCCGTGCGTCGTGCTCGGCCCACCCACCACCGGCGAGTGCACGGTGGTGATCGGCTGGCACATCGACAGGGGCCGGTACGAGAAGGTCTCCCTCGACGGCCTCAACGTGGCGCTCGCGGCGTATGCGCCGGGTCCGATGACCCAGGTGAAGTGGAAGGTCGCGCTGTACGTGGACGACCGCGCGAACCCGGAGCAGCGAGATGCGCTCGCCAAGATCTTCTCGGGCCAGGCCGGAGGGGCGCCGGCGGCGCTCGGGCCGCTCGTGGGCGAGGTGCTGGGCGTGAAGAGCGCCGCGATCGAGTTCCGGGCCGAGGGGAAGCGGCGCGCGCTCCGGATCGACGGCGTGGCGGACGCGGAGATCGAGGCGGTGTCCGGGCAGGGAGGGAACGACGTCACGCTCTCGAACCACCCGTTCACCGCGGTCCCGGGATTCCCGGCCGTCGTGGCCCGCTCGAAGCGCGCGAGCTACCACGATCACGGCCTCGCGCTCGAGGTCACGGGCAAGAACGGCTTCTACTCGCCGTTCGACTACCGCCCGTAGCCCGGGGGTGCGATGCAGGCGGCGACCGCGCTGGAGGCCGTGCTCCGCCGCGACCGGTGGATCGTCGGCGCAGGCGTCGCCGGGGCCTCGGCGATCGCGTGGGCCTACCAGGCCTACATGGCCTGGGGCATGGAGCACGGGTCCTCGCTGATCGCAGCGCTCATGCCGCGGATGCAGGCGTGGACCGCGCTCGACGCGGCCCTCTTGCTGGCGATGTGGGTGCTCATGATGACCGCGATGATGCTGCCATCGGTCGCGCCGACCGTCCTCGCGTTCGCGGAGGTGAACCGGCGGCGTCGCGAGGCGCGCAGCCCGTTCGTGCCCACCGGTGTGTTCCTCGCGGGGTACCTCGGCGCATGGGCGGGGTTCAGCGTGGTCGCGACCCTCGCGCAGGAGGCCCTGCACGCCGCGGCGCTCATGTCGCCGGCGATGATGGCGCGGGGGCCGGTGTTCGCCGGCAGCGTCCTGCTCGCCGCCGGCGTGTTCCAGTGGACGCCGCTCAAGCACGCCTGCCTCGCGCGCTGCCGGTCGCCCCTATCGTTCGTGCTCGCTCACTGGCGCGACGGGGCCGGCGGCGCGTTCCGCGTCGGCCTGCTCCACGGGAGCTACTGCGTGGGTTGCTGCGCCCCGCTCATGGCGCTGCTGCTCGTCAACGGCGTGATGAACGCAGGGTGGATGGTGCTCCTGTCCGTGCTCGTGCTCGTCGAGAAGCTCGCGCCCGCCCACCTGTCGATGCACAGGGCCGTCGGCGCGTCGCTCTGTGCCTGGGGACTCTGGGTGCTCGCCGGTCACTGGGGCGAGTGAACGCAGGAAGGCCGGAGGGCTCCGCGTCGCTCGTCCGGGAGCTCCCGATCGAGAGCGCGGGGCCGTTCGACGTGTCGGGCGGCGTGCCCTGCGCCGCGGTGATCTCCGGGGCCGGGCACGCTCACCGCTCCTCCCGCTGGAACAGCGTCAGCTCCCACCGGTCCGCGGGCTCGTCGTGGCGGACGAGGTACACGGCGCCGTCGTCGCCGCGGAGCTTGAAGTACCGGTGGTCGGGGCCGTACCAGCGATCGATCACCTCCACGACCTCGACGCGGCGGTCGCCGAGGACGAGGCGCCGCGGCGTCTCCTCCCCGCGGTACCCGGCGTAGCACTCGACCTTCAGGTCCATCGCGGTTCGGCTCATAGCGTCCGCGCGAGGCGGGCTCAACCCGCGATGGCCCGGCGTGTTCGCCCCCTGCGCCGCGCCACTCCACCGCAGCGCCACCGTCCCGTGGCCGGGTGACGACCACCTCAGGGTCTCCAGGGCTGCACGGAGGGTGAGGTCCTCGCGAGTCGCCCTTTTTCTCCCCATCGCCCGTGAGGACGGGCGTTTACCGATCGTGCGTGCGCGCGGAGGATGACCCGCGGTCGTGGTACGGAGTTTTCACGGCATGCGGCAGATGCCGTCTGCCGTCGCGCAGCCCCACCTTCAGCGCCCCACCTCGGACGACGAGGTGCGTGCAGGCGAGGAGCTGCTCGTCGCGCGCGTCGGACCGTGGCGCGTCCTCGTCCCGATGAGGCACGTGGCACGCGTCCACGCGGCCGCGCTGCCCGCGGCCCGTCTGGCCGGAGCGCCGGTCGTGGCCGTCGACGGCGCGCAGTGGCCTGTCGTGTTCGTGGCGAGCCTGCTCGGCGCGGACGAGGTCCGGCTCGGCGCCAGCGACCAGCTCGTCGCGGTGCGGGGCGGCGGACGCTGCCTGATGCTGTGGGTGAACGCCGTCGAGGACGTCGTGGAGCACGCGCCGGCGCCGCCCGCGGGCGACGTCGCGCCCCCGGACCTCGTGGCCGGGTACTCGGGGCCGCGCGCGCTCGCGGTGCTGGACGTCCCGAGGCTGCTGTCGCTCGCCGGCGCGGCGGGCCAGGGAGCACCATGAAGCGGATCCTCCTCGTCGACGACAGCCGCGTCACCCGCGAGCTGATGAAGGTCTACCTGATCGCGCGCGACGTCACGCTCCTCGAGGCGGCCGACGGCGCGGAGGCCCTCGCCAAGGCGAAGGCCGATCCGCCGGACCTGATCCTCGCGGATCTCCGCATGCCGCGGCTCGACGGCGTGGCCCTGTGCGAGGCGCTCCGGGCGGATCTCCGGACGCGCGGCGTGCCCGTCGTGATCCTCACCTCCGATCGCGACGCCGAGACCGTTCTCCGGGCCCGCGCCGCCGGCGCTCGCGAGGTCCTCCAGAAGCCCATCCAGCCCCAGCCGCTCCTCGACGCGATCAACCGCCACCTCGCCCCGGACGCCGCCCGCCCATGAGCCCCGTCGAAGTCGCAGCCATCCACCGGAAGGTCTTCGCCCGCATCCTCCTCACGGCCGTCCCGAGCGCCGTCGTGGGCGCGTACGTCTTCGGCCTCCTCATCGGGCTCGACGACGCCGCGCTGGGGAGGGCGCTCGTCGGCCTCCTCGGGCCGATCCTCGTCGTCTCCGCGACGCAGCAGTTCCTCGTCTCGCGCGCCCTCGTGCGCGCCGCGCTCGCCGAGCACCCCGGGGAGCCTGCGGGCGCGCGGCTCGCCCGGATCCTCGAGCTGCCGCGCAAGGTCGAGGTGCTCTCGAACCTGCTCGCCTGGCTCGTGGGCGGGATCACCTTCGGCCTCCTCGCGATGTGGATCTACGGCAAGCCGCTCGGCGTCGTCCCCGCGGGCGCCGCCATCGCGTTCTTCGCGTCGCTCTTCCCGGGCATGATCCTCGTGCTGCTCGTCGAGGAGGACGTCCGCCCCGCCGCGCTCGCGGAGGCGGCGCGGGCGCCGGGCCTCTCGCCGAGGGGCGGCGGGCTGTTCTGGCCCCGGCAGCGCTGGTACCTCCCCTACGCGTTCGGCGTCGCGCTCCTCTCGCTCGTCGCCTTCTCGGGGATGGTGCTCGTCTCGAAGTACCAGCAGTCGGTCGAGCACCTGGTCGCGCGGCTGCACGCGAGCGGCGACGGCGTGGCCGCCGACGTCCTCCACGCCGACTTCGACCAGCTCGCCCGCGGGACGGTGCTGCCACTCCTCGGGATCGCCCTCGTGATCCTCCTCGCCTTCGGCGTCACCGGGCTCCTGCTCGCGCGCCGGCAGGCGCGGGCGGCGGCGGAGGTGGAGGCGTCGCTGCGGGCCATGGCGGCGGGTGCGCCGCGCCTGCCGAGCTGGGTCGCGACGGACGAGATCGGCGACCTCGCCACCGCGACGGCCGGCATCACGGAGGAGATGCGGCGCGTCTTCGACCAGCTGCAGGCGATGGCGAAGGGGGACCTCACCCGCGACCTCGAGGGCGAGAGCGGCCTCATCCAGGCGTTCCGCGACTCGCGGAGCGGGATGCTCGAGCTCTCCCGCCGGATGACCGCGCTCTCCCGCGGCGAGGCGGTCGGCGGGGCGCGGATCCCCGGCGATCTCGGCGACGCCTACGAGCGGCTCCAGGCCGCGTTCGAGGCGATCGTCGCGCAGGCGCGCACCATCGCCGGCGGCGATCTCCGCCGCGAGGTGGACGTGCCGGGCGCGCTCGGCGAGGCGATGCAGCGGATGACCGGCAACCTGCGGGTCGTGGTGGGCCGGACGCAGGGCGTCTCGGGCGACGTCGGCAGCATCGTCGTGAGCCTCCAGTCGGCAGCCGCGCAGCTCTCCGCCGCGACGACGGAGCAGGTCGCCGCGGTGACCGAGACCGCGAACACGATGACCGAGATGGCGCAGACGTCCGCCGTGTCGGCCGACCGCGCCGGCGAGCTCATCCGGCAGGGGGAGGCCGCGGCGGCGGTGGTGGAGGACGGGGGAGCGACGGCGGACGGCGCGGCGCAGGCGATGACCGCGATCTCGGGCTCGCTGGAGCGCGTCTCCCAGGCCTCCGCCGCGCTCGCGGAGCGCGTGCAGCGCATCGACGGCATCACCGAGACGGTCTCGTTCCTCGCCGACCAGTCGTCGACCCTCGCGATCAACGCCGCCATAGAGGCGGCCCGCGCCGGAGAGGCCGGGAAGGGCTTCGGCGTGGTCGCGCGGGAGATCCGGGCGCTCGCCGCCGACTCCCGGAAGGCGGCGGCCGAGATCCGGGAGCTGCTCGCCGAGATCCGGGACCGGACGGGCCAGGTGGACGGCGCGGTCGGGGCCGGCGCGCGCACCGTCGACGACGGCGTGAAGCTCGTGCAGCGGCTCGGGGAGGTCGTGGGCCAGCTCGGCGTGACCGTGCACGACTCGGTGGGCCTGATGCGGCAGGTCGAGGGCTCCGCGCGCCAACATCAGGCGGGCGTGGGGCAGGTCTCGCAGGCGCTCACCAACATGCAGAAGGCCTCGGAGTCCATCCGCGACGGCGCGCGCCTGCTCGGCGACCTCTCGGCGAAGGCCCACGAGCTCGCGAGCAGCCTGCAGAAGGCGGCCGGCGCCTACACGCTCCCGGAGGCCCGGGCGTGATCGCGGCGCTGGCCGCCGCGCGCCGCGCGCTCGAGGCTGCCTACGGCCTCGCGCTCGAGGGGCTCTCGGACGACCAGATCGCGACCGCGGTCGCGGGCGCGGGGCCCGCCGCCGATCCCGCGGACCCCGCGTACCTCGCCCGCGTGGTCGATCGGCTCCCCATCGACGAGAGCTGGCTCTTCCGCGACGACGGCCTCTGGGAGTGGCTGCGGGACGAGGCCGGCCCCGATCTCCTCGACCGCGCGGCGGCGGCGGGCCGGCCGGTCCGGATCCTCTCCCTCGGCTGCTCGTCGGGGCAGGAGCCGTTCAGCGCCGCCCTCCTGTTCCTGGACCTGCTCGAGCGCCGGGGGATCCCCGCGTCCGCGGCCACCGCCTTCGTCCGCATCGTCGGCGTGGACCCCTCGCCGGCGCGGGTCGAGGCGGCGCGCGCCGCGATGGTGCCCGGGTGGTCCGTCCAGCGCTGCCGGCCGGAGTGGCTCCGGGGCCGGGTCCGGCTCGACGACCCGCTCACCGGCCGTCACCGCATCGACCCTGCCGCCGCTGCGCTGTGCAGGTTCGACGTCGGAAACCTCCTCGACCTCGCCGCAAGCGGGAACGCGAGCCTCGGCGGACACGATCTCGTCTTCTGCCGCAACGTCCTCATCTACTTCCGCGCCGCCGAAGCCGAGCGCGCCGCCGTCTCGCTCGCGCAGGGGCTCGACCGCGGGGCGCTCCTGGTCGTGTCCGCGCCCGAGGCGCACCTCCTCGCGGCCGGCGGGCTCGAGGCGGCGGGGCACCTCGGCGCCGGCCGCGCGCCGGCCGCCTCGCCCACCCGCGCGCCGCGCCCGCGCCGGCGTCCCGTCGCGCGCGTGGCCGGCCCACACCCCCGGGCGCGGACCGTCGCGTCCCAGGGGCCCGCCATCGCGGCGCCCGACGCGCGCTCGGGGGAGGAGATCGCCGCGCACCTCCACGCCGCGCTCCAGCACGCCGGCGCCGGCCGCACGGCCGAGGCGCTCCGCGCCGCGCGCGCGGCCCTCTTCCACGACCCGCGCCACCTCTACGCGCGCCTGCTCCTCGGCCAGGTGCTGCTGCCCGTGGACGGGCCGCGCGGCCGCGAGGTACTGCGGGAGCTGCTCGACGCCGCGGAGCGGCTGCCCCCCGACCAGGCGGTGCCGTGCGCGGAGGGCCTGTCGGCGGCGCAGCTCGCCGCCGCGGCGCGCGTCCTGCTGCAGGGACCGGAGCGCGCGTGACGCTCGCGCTGGGACTCCCGAGGATCGTCGTCCAGGACGCGGACGCCCTCGAAAGGCGCGCCCGGGCCCTGGCCGAGCCCGCGACCGAGGAGGGCGGCGGCGACGCGCTGCGCGTCGTCGTGTTCCGGCTGGGCGGCGCACCGTGCGCGATCGACGCGGCCGTCGTGGAGCGGGCGGTGGTCGCGCTCGCCTCTCCGTTCGACGTCCCGCTCGCGTCCGGTGAGGAGCGCACCGTCGCGTTCGTGGAGGAGCGGCCCCTCGCCGTCGCGGACCTCGCTGGGCTCGCCGCGCGCCGCCCGCGCGCCGCGGCGGCGCTCCACGGCGCGCCGGCGCTCGTCCTCCGCGCCGACGAGGGCCTCGTGGCAGTCGTGATCGACGGGCCGCTCGAGCTCGCCGAGGAGCGGGTCGCGGCCTCGGCCGTCGACGCCGACGGCTCCGCCCTGGGCGTGCGGATCGCGGGGCGCCTCGCCGGGGGGGCGGCCCTCCTCGACGGCGGCTGGCTCGCGGCGTGGGCCTGGAAGGCGGCATCCGGATGAACGTGGACGCGGCCACGCGGGCGCGCCTCGTCGGCCTCTTCGTCGCCGAGGCCGAGGAGACCGTCCAGGCGCTCCGCCTCTCCGCGGCGCGGGTCGCCGAGGGCGATCTCGGCGAGCCGCTCGTCGAGTTCGGGCGCGTCGCGCACGGACTCAAGGGCGCGGCGGCCGCGCTCGGCTACGAGGCGCTCGCACGCGGGCTGCACGCGCTCGAGGCGCTGGCGCTGGGGCTCCGGGACGCCGCCGCCGCGGACGCGACGCCGCGGCTAAAGCGCGTCGGCGCCGCGATCGACGCGCTCGAGGAAGGCATCGCGCGCATGGGCTCGAGCGGCGGGGACGGGGTCCCCGGCGACGTCGTGGCGCGCCTGCTGGCCCTCGTCGGGATCGGCGACGTCACCCCGCCGCCGGGCGCGACGGCGCCGGAGCCCGGCGCGGTGGATGCCGCGCCAGCGCGAGCGGCTGCCGCGCCGCGCGCCACGGCGGAGGCGGCGGAGCGCGTCAGCGTCCCCGCCGCCGACGTGGACGAGGCGCTCCGGCTGGCCGCGTCCCTCGCGCGCGCCGCGGTCCAGCTCCAGGAGGCGCTCGCCGCGGGCGCCGTGGCGGACGGCGCCGCGCAGTCCGTCGCGGCGTCGGCGGTGGCGCTCGAGGCGCTCGTGGCGTCGCTGCGGCTGGTCCCGGCCGACGGGGCGCTCTCCGGGCTCGACGGTGAGGCCGCCGAGCTCGGCAAGCGGCTCGAGAAGCGGGTGACCCTGGCAGTCGCCGGCCGGGAGGTGCGCGCCGATCGCCGGACCCTGCAGGCCGCCCGCGGCATGATCCGGCACCTCCTCAGGAACGCGATCGACCACGGGATCGAGCCGCCCGCCGAGCGCACCGCGGCGGGGAAGCCGCCGGACGGGCGGATCACGGTGTCGGTCGAGGCGGTCGAGTCGACGCTGCGCGTCGAGGTCGCGGACGACGGCGCCGGGTTCGATCTCCCCGCGCTCCGGCGCGAGCTGGCGCGCCGGACGGGGGACGCTGCGCAGGTCGAGGCCCTCTCGGACGACGTCGTCCTGCAGCGCTGGGCGTTCGAGGGCGGCTCGACGCGGACCACCGCCACCGAGATCTCGGGCCGGGGGCTGGGCCTCTCCGCGGTGGCGCAGCTCGCGCGCGGCGCGGGCGGCGCCATCCAGGTACGCTCGGTCCGCGGCCTCGGCAGCGCGGTCGCGTTCACGCTGCCCCTCGACGTGTTCGCGGTGGAGGCGCTGGTGGTGGAGGCCGCGGGGAGGACGTTCGGCATCCCGCTCTCCGCCGTCGAGCGTACCGTGCACCTCGCCGCGGCCGGCGCGGCCGTCCACGAGGGGCCGTCCGGCTGGACGATCGCGGTCGACGAGATGATCCTCCCCCTCTGCGCTCTCGCCGCCGCGGTGGGCGGCGCGCTGCCGACGGGCAGGGAGCGGTTCGCGGTCGTCGTCCGGAGCGACGGGCGGCAGGCGGCGCTTTCGGTCGACGAGGTGGGGACCGTGGTCGGAGTCGTCCCCGCCGCGGTCCCGGGGGTGGCCCAGCCGAACGCGCTCGTGACCGGCCTCGCGCGGCTCGGCGACGGAACCCCCATCGCGCTGCTCGACCCGCGCCTCCTCCTCGAGCGCGCGCGGGCGGCACGCTCCGTGCCCCGCCCGGCGCGCCCGGTGCGCGAGGACCGAGCGCCGGCGCCGGCGCGCGCGGAGCGCCCAGCGGGGCGCCTCGACGTGGTCCTCGCGGAGGATTCGCTCGCGACGCGCGAGGTGCTCCGGGTGCTCCTCGAGGCGCAGGGCTTCCGGGTCCGGCTCGCCGCGGACGGCGAGGAGGCGCTGCAGCGCGTCGCCGAGGCCGCGCCCGACGTCCTCGTCTCCGACGTGAACATGCCCCGGCGCGACGGCCTCTCCCTCACCCGCGCGCTGCGCGCCCGGGCCGGGACGGAGCGCCTCCCGATCGTCCTGCTCACGTCGCAGGACGACGCCGCGACCCGCGCCGCCGGCGCTGCGGCGGGCGCCGACGCATACCTCGTCAAGTCCCAGTTCAACGCCGGCGTGCTGGCGGAGACGCTGGCGCGCCTCGGCGTGAGGCCCGCATGACGTCCGTCGCGGTGGTGCTGGACGACTACGCCCTCGCGGCCGTCCCGGGGCTGGACGGCGAGCTGGCGCGGGCGGGCGCGCTGGTGATGCGCGCGTTCCAGGGTACGCCGAGCCCGCACCTGCTCCGGCGCTACCGCGGCGCGGCGGTGGTCGGAGGGCCGGATCGCGCGGGCCTGCTCGCGCGACTCGAGCGCGCCACGACGTCCGTCGCCGCCCCGGTCATCGGGATCCTCCCGCCCGGCGTCCCCGCCGGTCCGGAGCTTCGCGGACCCGGCGTCGTCGACCTCGTCCCCGCGGGCGCCCCCGACATCGCCGCGCGGATCCTGTTGATGGCGAACGTGCCGGTCGTGTCGGCCGCGCGCGCGCCGCGCCCCGGCGCCGGGATCGCGGCGGCGCCGGCCCCCGTGCGCGGGAGCGGCGCCCCGGCCGACGTCATCGCGATCGCGAGCTCGACGGGCGGCGTCTGGGTGCTGGCGGCGCTCCTGCGGGAGCTTCCGTGCCGCGGCCGCGCCGCCCTCGTCGCGCAGCACATGGAGGCCGAGTTCGTCCCGTTCTTCGCCGAGTGGCTCGAGGGCGCCTCCGGATGGAGGACGGTGCTCGTGGACGCCCCCGTGCCCCTCGCGCCCGGGGCCGCGTACGTCGCCGTCGGCGGGCGGGACCTGCTGCTCGACGGCTCGGTGCTCCGCGCCGCGCCCTCGTCCTCCCGCTTCGTGCCGTCGGGGGATCGCCTGCTCGCGTGCGCGAGCCGGCTCGGGGCCCGGGCGACGGGCCTCGTCCTCTCCGGCATGGGCACGGACGGCGCCGCGGGGCTCGCGGAGATCGCCCGCGCCGGCGGCGATGCGTTCTGCCAGGCACCGGCCACCGCCGTCGTGCCGTCCATGCCCGAGAGCGCGCTCCGGCGGACGCCGGCAGCGGTCGCGCTTCCACCCGCGGCGCTCGCCGCGGCGCTCACCGCGCGTGGCACCGCGCTTCACGCCGGTCCCCCCGCCGGGACGTGAGCACGCTCCGTGTCGAATCCTGCGCTCGCCTCGACGTCGCGGCTCGCCCACGCGCCGGGTCGCGAGGAGAGGATGTCGGTCCGGGTCGGCACGGCACCGTCGGTGTCGTTCACCAAAAGTGGCACCCTCGTCGCAAGGTCTCGGGTCATGTCCCGAGAAGCACCCCCCGTCACCAAGTGTTGGACCTGCAACGTCCGGCACTTGCGCGCGTGCCGCGAACGGGTGTCGCCGACCCTGGGTACCGACCTGCACCCGGGAGCGCGACGGAACACCGCAGCGCGCCTCGGGACGCGCGTCGCGCGCCGCCGGAGGGAGACCGGATCATGAAGACCGTCCGTTACGTCGGAGCCGGAGCCTACGTCCCACCGCGCGTCGTGAAGAACGACCGCATCACGCGCGCGATCCCGGGGTGGTCGCCGGAGCGGATCGAGCAGCGGACGGGGATCCGCGAGCGGCGCTTCCTCTGGGACTTCGACGCGGAGAAGGGCCAGGCGCTGCCGCCGCCCGAGGACGTCGAGGGGCCGCGCTCGAACACGGACATGGCGGAGGCCGCGGTCCGGCAGGCGCTCGACCGGGCGGGGCTCACGCCGAGCGATCTCGACGGCCTCTACCTCGTCACCACCACGCCAGATCGCCTGAACTTCTGCCATGACGCGGTCGAGCTGCACCGCCGCCTCGGGTGCCGCTGCGACGCCAGCGCCGTCGTGATCGACTCCGGGTGCGGTGGCGCCGTCTACGTCGCGGACATGGCCCGGAAGCTCATCCTCTCGGGGCATGCGAAGACGATCGCGGTGGTCGCCTCCACGTTCGCCTCCGCCTATCTCGACCGCGAGATCTTCACCTCGGAGATGCCGGGCAACCGCCGGGTGAACGCCTTCCTCTCGATGTACATGTTCGGCGACGGCGCGGGCGCGATCGTGCTCCGCGGCGACGAGGGGACGCGCCTCGGCGTGATGGCCTCGACGTCGGGCACGGATCACCCGCAGCTCGTCATCCACCGCGGCGGCGGCGCCCAGGTCCAGCCGAGCCGCGCCACGATGGCGGACCACGCATTCTTCGTCGACGGTCCGACGGTCGCCCGCGCTTATCCCGAGTACATGATGCGCGCGGTGGACGAGCTGCGCGCCACCGCGCCCGAGGTCGTCCCGGAGATCCAGCGGTACTACCTGCACCAGGCCAACAAGCTCGTCCTCCTCGGCTTCGCCGATCGCGCCGGGATCCCCCAGGATCGCGTGCCGGTGAACGTGGACCGCTACGGCAACACCTCGGCGGCCTCCACGCTGCTCCTCTTCGCGGAGGACGTCGCCGCAGGTCGCGTCAAGCTCGGCTCCGGCGAGCCGGTCCTCTTCGCCGCCGTGGGTGCGGGCGTCCACTTCGGCGGCCAGATCGTCCGCGTGTGAAGTAAGCTGACGGTAGCTCGTTCACCGGAGGAGAACACCACATGTCCATCCAGCGCCTCGCCGTCGCCCTGGTCCTCGCCGCGCTGTCGCTGCCCGCCGCCGCCGGCGAGCGCGTCTACCTGCTGCGGTCCCAGGAGCACCCCGACGTCACGCCCGCGTGCCCCGCCGGCGACACGGTCCGCCTCGGCGCGTACCTCTACGCGCCGCGGAGCCGCGCCTCGGACGGGCTCGTCATGAAGGACGCCGGTCGCCCCGTCGGCACCGCGATCGGCTGCGGCAAGATCCTGACGTACACGCCGTTCGATCCCAAGGTGAAGAGCCCGTTCTCGATGGTGTTCGCCCTGGACGACGGGACCTTCACGGCGCAGGGGACCTGCGAGATCACGAGCCTCACGTTCCCGGTGCCCGGCGTCCCCGCGCCGCTCCTGCTCGTCGGGTGCGCGCTGAAGGTGAACCCGGACGCGGCGCTCGGCGTCGTGAACGGCGTCGCGACCAGCGCGAGCGTCTTCACGCCGGTGGCGCTCCCCGGTTACGGGACCGGCTCGTTCTGGACGCTCCAGCTGTACACGAACGACTGATCGCGCGGAGCGGACGCGGGTCCCGGCGCGACCGGCGCCGGGACCGCTCCCTCAAACGCCTCGCGGCTCCGGCACGCGGCCGGCGACCACCGGCACGAACCAGACGGCGTAGCCGTGGGGATCGCGGATCGTCGCGATCTGATCGTCGAAGTGGGCGACGACGTCCGCGCGGCTCCAGCCGAGATGCTCGGCGAGCGCGTCGGAGTAGCCGTCGCGCCACGCGAGCCAGATCGCCGCGAACGTCTCACGCGCGACGCGGAGCGTGTCCACCACGACGTAGTCGACGGTCACGTCCTCGAGCTCGAGATCGCGGAGGATGCCCGGGGCGCGGCGGCCCACCAGCATGTCCGTCCCCGTCGCCGCGCCGAAGCGCGCGGGCGCCGCGGGCCAGAAG
Source organism: Anaeromyxobacter oryzae (assembly GCF_023169945.1). Lineage (GTDB taxonomy): Bacteria > Myxococcota > Myxococcia > Myxococcales > Anaeromyxobacteraceae > Anaeromyxobacter > Anaeromyxobacter oryzae. The sequence goes on along the minus strand of NZ_AP025591.1, from coordinate 97,564 downwards.
GCGTTCGCGTCGAGCTTGCCGCGCGTGAAATGGATCATCGCGTAGTCCTCCGCGATGAGGTGCACCACGCCGCCCGGGCGCGTCACGCGGACCAGCTCGGCGATGGCGCGCTCGGGGTGCGGCACCGCCTGCAGGACGTGGCGGCAGACGACGAGGTCGAACGTCGCCGCGGGCAGGCCGAGGTCGAAGATCGAGCGCTGCTCGAACCGCGCCCGGCCGCCGAGGCCGGCGTCCGCGGCGCGGGCCCGCGCCCGGTCGAGGTGAGGCGTCAGGAGATCGACGCCCAGCAGCTCCGCGCCGGGGAAGACCGCGGCGAGGCGGACCGTGCCCTCGCCGGTGCCGCAGCCCGCGTCGAGGATCGACGCATCCGCCGGCACCCGGTACCGGGCGAGGAGCGGCGCCTCCTGCGGCCAGATCGCGTCCGCCTGGGCCGCGAGGGTGCGGACCATCGACTCGTCCGCCATCTGGGCGGCCTGGGGGAAGGAGTGGTCGGGCATCGGCGCGCGCGGCCCGGCTCCTCACATCTTGTTCAAGAAGATCGGGAGCCCCCGCTTGTTCGCGTAGATGGGGCGCAGCCGCTCCTTGTTGTACATGGTCTCGACGTCGACCTTCCGCGGCCCGAGCTTCGGATCCGGGATCTGCACGAGGTCGTACTTCCCGTCCACGAGCGCCGACATGATGCCGCTCTTGTTCTCGAGCAGCGCGTCGAACGCCATCGTGCCGAAGGTGAGGGCGACCATCTTGTCGATGAAGTCGGGATCGCCGGAGCGGAGGTCGTACGTGAGGTCCGAGACGATCGTCTCCTCGCCGGTGCGCCGCTTGATCTCGTCGGAGAGCGACTCGGCCACGCTCGCCTTCTTGCGGTGGCCGTAAGCGTCTGGCTCCCCGTACTCCTGCACCTTGTAGCCCTCCCACTCCGCGCCCTCGGAGAGGACCACCAGCGCGTACGACGACGGGTTCTCCGCCTTGTCCCGGTGGAGCAGGTCGACGAGGAGCTCGAGCTTCGGCTTGTACTCGGGGATCAGGCAGCGGATCGACGACACGTACGCGGTGTAGAGCGACGTGAAGCCGGCGTCGCGGCCGAAGACCCGGAAGATCCCGATCCGCTCGTGCGAGCCGACGGTCGTCCGCTGCCGCTCGATGGCGTCCATCGCGCGGGTGATCGCGGTGGAGAAGCCGATGCAGTACTCGGTGTTGCGGACGTCGTTGTCCATCGTCTTCGGGATCGCGATCACCTTGAACCCCTGCGCGTGGAGCTTCTGGGCGTAGGAGAGGGTGTCGTCGCCGCCGATGGCGAGCAGGTACTCGAGCCCGAGGCCGTCGAGGTTCGCGAGCACCTGCTTCGAGAGGTCGTACGTGACGGTCGTCTGTCCGGCCTTGGTGCTCTGCGCGGACGGGAACGTCTGGCCGGCGAGGTGGCGCGGCAGCTTCTTCATCTTCGCGGGGTTGGTGCGCGACGAGTGGAGGAACGTGCCGCCGGTCCGGTCCACCGTCCGCGTGTTGTCGCGGTTGAGGGGGAGGACGTACTTGGCGCGGCTCGCGGGATCGGAGAGGTCGAGGTGCGTGAGCGCCTCCCAGCCGCGCCGGAGCCCCACGACCTCGATGTCGTGCTCGGCGCCGCGGTAGACGACGCTCTTGATGACGGAGTTCAGGCCGGGGACGTCCCCGCCGCCCGTGAGGATGCCGACGCGCTTTTTCGCCATGGCCGCATCCTAAACGCCTTCCCCGGCCGGCGCAGGAATCAGAAGCACGTCACCCCCGGCGAGGGCCAAGGTGCCCGGCGCACGAGCAGGCCGTGTCGAGGCGCTTGCGCCGGGCGGGCTCCGACGCGACCATGCGCCGCATGAGCCAGCCTCTCCGTCCCGAGACCCTCGCCCTGCACGCCGACGCGGGCATCGAGGCGACGCCCGACGTCGCCCCTCCCATCCACGTCTCCACCACCTACGTCGCGGGCAACTCGGAGGGGCTCGTGTACTCGCGGTCCGACCACCCGACGCGCCGCCGCCTGGAGGCGGTGCTCGGGGCGCTCGAGGGCGGCCACGCCGCGGTGTACGCGTCCGGCCAGGCCGCCGCCACGGCGGCGCTGCTCCACCTCGCGCCGCGGCGCGTCGCGATCGCCCGCGGCGGGTACCACGCCACGCACTACGCCATCGAGGCGCTCGCGAGGTTCGGCGTCGAGAAGGTCCCCCTCGACGCGCCCGTCGGGAAGGGCGACCTGATCTGGCTCGAGACCCCGAAGAACCCCACCTGCGAGCTCCAGGACATCGCCGCCCACGCCGCGCGCGCCCGCGCCGCCGGCGCCTGGCTCCTCGTCGACGGGACGTTCGCCACCCCCGTCCTCCAGCAGCCGCTCGCCCTCGGGGCGGACCTGGTCTACCACTCCATGACGAAGTTCCTCTCCGGCCACTCCGACGCCCTCGGCGGCGTCCTCGTGGCCCGGGAGCCGAAGCTGGCGGAGGCGCTGCGCGCCGCGCGCACGCTGTCCGGAGCGGTGCCGGGTGCGCTCGAGACCTGGCTCGTGCTGCGCGGCGTCCGCACGCTCTCGCTCCGCGTCCGGCAGCAGACCGCGACGGCGACGCGCCTCGCGGCCTTCCTCGCGCCGCGCGTCGCGCGCGTCTGGCACCCGTCGCTCCCGACGCACCCCGGGTACGAGCTCGCGCAGCGGCAGATGAAGGGGCCCGGCCCGATGCTCTCCATCGAGCTCGGGAGCGAGGAGGCGGCCCGGGCGCTCCCCGGCAAGCTCCGGCTCTTCCAGGACGCGACGTCGCTCGGCGGGGTCGAGTCGCTCGTCGAGTGGCGGCGGCGGCAGGACCCGGAGGCGCCGCCCGCGCTCCTCCGGCTCGCGGTCGGGATCGAGGACCCCGCCGATCTCGAGGCGGACCTCGCGCAGGCGCTCGACGCCGTGGGCGCCTGAGCGCCGGCCTGCCTCGCGGTGCGCCGATCGCCGGCGCCCGGCGGCGCGGCCCCGCGTGGCGGCGGGCACGGGCCCGGCCGGCACGCCGGGGCGCGCGGGGGCGCCGGTGCCGACCTCGGCGGGGGTGCGCAGGATCCCCCCGGGAGGTCCGTCAAGCGCCGTGCGCCGGGCCGGGAAGGTCGTCGCCATCGTCGTCGCCGTGCTCGCCGTCCTGGCGATCGCGCTCCACCTCGCCCTGGATCCGCTCGCTGCCTGGTACACGCGGCGGATGCTCGCCGGGATGGACGGAATGCGCGGCACGTTCTCCGGGGTGAACGTCCGGCTCCGGGACCTCTCGTACGAGATCCACGACCTGCGCATCGAGAAGACGACCGCAGGCGGCGCCGCGCTCCCGTACTTCGCCGTCGACCGCGCCGAGTTCGGCCTGTACGCCACCGAGCTCCTCCACGGCCACCTCGTCGCCGCGGTCGAGCTCGACCGCCCGCGGCTGAACCTGCTCACCGCGCCGGCGCGCCGGGACGAGGAGGGGGAGGGGAAGGGGAAGAGCGAGGCCGCGAGCCAGGAGCCGAAGGAGGCGCCCAAGGTGGGCCGGCGCCTCGAGCGGCTCGCGCCGTTCCGCCTCGACCGCGTCCAGGTGCGCGGGGGCGAGATCCTCTGGATCGACGCCCGCGAGAAGGAGCGGCCTCGGCTCCGCCTCCACGGGATCGAGGCCACGCTCGAGAACTTCGCGACGCGGGCCGCCCTCGCCAAGCACGAGCCCACCGTGCTCGCCGCCCGCGGCACGCTCCAGAGGTCCGGGAAGGTCACCGTGTTCGCGACCGCCGACCCGCTCGCGAAGGGACTCACCTTCGCCGGGGAAGGGAAGCTCGAGGGGCTCCGGGCGGACGAGCTGTCGGACCTGCTCGGCGCGAAGAGCGGAGTCGCGCCGGAGAAGGGCGTCCTCGAGATGGCGGTCGCGTTCACCGCCGTGGACGGGAGGCTCGACGGCGGCGTCAGGCCGGTGCTGAAGGGCGGAGAGCTGAAGGCGGCGAAGCCCGGGCTCGCGAACAAGCTGAAGGAGCTGCTCGGGAACGCCGCGCTGAAGATCTTCGCCGACGACACGCACGGGCGCGACGCCGTCGCCACGACGGTCCCGATCCAGGGGCGGGTGGAGGGGCCGCAGGTCCAGGCGGTGCCGACGATCGTCGGCATCCTCCGGAACGCGTTCGTCCGCGGCCTCACCGCGAGCTTCGGCGCGCTCCCGCCCCCGAAGGCGAAGGAGAAGGAGAACCCGCTGGAGCAGGCGCGGCGCGGGCTCTCCCCGGGCCACGGTCCGCCCCGGGCGCAGCCGAGCGGAGAGAAGGGGTGAGCCGCCGCGCCGCCGTCATCCTCCTCCTCGGCGCGCTCGCTGCGGGCTGCCCGAAGCGGCACCCCGAGGAGCGCGTCCGCGAGGAGCAGCGGCCGGAGCAGCCGGACCGGCCGCAGGCGAGCGGGGTCCCGCCGCGGGAGGGACGGCCGCGCGTCCCCGCCTCGCCGGAGGGGCTGCTCGCGCCCGGCGCCGTCGGCGACCTGCAGCAGGCGCTCGCGGATCGCGGCTACCTCGCCGCGCACCGGCGGGGCGAGCTCGACGAGCCGACGACGCGCGCCCTCGAGAGGTTCCAGGGGCACGAGGGGCTCGCCGAGACCGGCGTGCCGGACCGCGAGACGCTGCGGCGCCTCGGGATCAGCCCGGAGAAGGCGTACGGTCGGTGAAGCGCGCGGCGGGGGTGGTCCGCGGCAGCGTCGGAGCGCGGCGCCGATTCGCGGTGACGCCGGCCGCGAGGCTCAGCCCGGCGCGTCCTCGCGGGGCTGGAGCGGCAGCTCGACCGTGAACGTGGAGCCGCGGCCCAGGTCGCTCTCCGCAGCGATGCTCCCCTGGTGCGCCTGCACGATCTGGCGCGCGATGAAGAGGCCCAGGCCCAGCCCGCCGTAGTGGCGTGTGTTGGTGGCCCGCTCGAAGCGCTCGAACACGTGCGGCAGCCGGTCCGGCGAGATGCCGATCCCGTGATCGCGGACCGTGATCCGGACGCCGCCGTCGGTGCGCGCGAGCGTCAGGTCGATGGGCTTGCTCGCCCCGTACGAGAGCGCGTTGGACAGGAGATTGGTGAGCAGCTGGTCGATGCGCGAGCGGTCCCACCGCCCGGCGATGGCCTCCGCCGCGTGCAGCGTGACGGGGGACCCCGCCCGCTCGATCGCCACCTGCATGCGCTCGACGACCTGCCGCGTCTCGGCGACCAGGTCGCAGTCCTCCAGGGCGAGCTTGAGCCGGCCGCCCTGGATGCGCACGACGTCCAGCAGCTGCGCGACGAGGGCCGCGAGGCGCTCGGTCTCTCGCGCGGCGATGGTGAGCATGCGGGGCGCGATGCGCCCGGCGTGAGCGCCGCGCTCGAGGCTCTGCACCACCAGCTGCAACGACTGGATCGGCGTCCGCAGCTCGTGGGAGGCGATGGACAGGAACTCGTCCCGGATGCGAATGGCCCGCTGCGCCTCCCGGTACAGCTGCGCGTTGTCGATGGCGATCGCGGCGCGATCGGCCAGCTCCCGGGCGAGCTCGAGGTCGGTGCGCCCGTAGCGGCCCCGCGTGCCCGAGGTGAGCGTCAGCGCGCCGAGGGGTTTCCCCCGCGCCAGCAGCGGCACGATCACCGCGCTCCGGCTCCCCATCTCCGAGACGAGCCTCACATGCTCGTCGTCGTCGCAGAACGAGCGGAGGACCTCGTCGGTCAGGTCGGACACCAGGAGCGGCTCGCCGCTGCGCAGCACCCGGGCGGCGGGGTGAGGCGCGTCGAGCCGCGGTGGATAACGCTTCCGGAGCTGCTCGAGCACCGGCTCCTTGGCCGGATCGGCGTGCGCGCCGGCGATGCGCCGGATCTGCCGGCCGTCGAGGAGATCGATGAGGCACCAGTCGGCGAGCGATCGCACGCACAGCTGACCGAGCCGGACGAGCGTCTCCTCCACGTCGAGCGACCCTGCGAGGAGCGCCCCCGCCTCGGCCAGGAACGCGGACCGATGCTCCGCCTCCTCGGCCGCGGCCTTCGCCTGCTCCGCGGTCCTCCTCGCGTCCTCCGCCGCCGTCCTCGCCGCGCGCTCCTCGGCGAGGAGCCGCGCGTTCTGCATGGAGATCGCGGCCCGGGAGGCGAGGAGCCTCAGCGCGATCAGCCGGTCGGGCGTGAAGGCGCCCGTGACGAGGCCGTTCTCCTGGTACAGGAGACCGACGAGCTCGGCCTGGCGCAGGATCGGGAGGCAGAGCACCGACCGCGGCCTGCGCAGGGTGAGGTACGGATCGGAGGCGAACCTCCCGGGGTCGGTGGCGGCGTCGTTCAGGATCACCGGCTCCCGCGTCCGCCGCGCGTACTCGACGATCGAGGCGGGCACGAGCGACGCCGCGGCGGGCTGGCGCGGCGCGCCCGCCGCTCCCACCGGCACCGACGGGAGGAGCCGCGTCGTCACGCCGTCCTCCGTGGCGACGGCCTCGGCCTCGAGGGTGAGGTCCTCGCCGCGCGCCAGGACGAGGCACACGCGCTGCGCGCCCCCCTGCTCGAGCGCGACCTTCAGCAGCGTGCCGAGCAGCCTGTCGAACAGGATCTCTCCCGCGATGGTCTCCGACGCCTTCATGACGGAGAGGAGGTCCAGGTGCTCGGATCGGACCGCGATCGTCGCGGACGGGGCGAACGGCGCGAACTCGAGGACGTCGGGATGGAGCCGCTCGAGCTGCCGCACCTTGCCGTCGGCCCCCCAGCGCTGGTAGCAGGCGCGCGCGTCGCGGAGATACGAGTCGGCGAACGCCACGAACCCTCTCGCTCGGTAGAACCTCGACGCGAGCTCGTAGGCGATCGCCTCGTTCTGGACGAACCCGCTGTCGCGTGCGCACTGGATCGCCCGCTCGTAGAGGCGCATCGCCCCCAGGTCGTCGCCCGTGACGCGGGCCACCTCTGCGGAGACGAGCGCGCTCTTGCTGGCGAAGTTCGCGGCGCAGTTGTCGGCCCACTCCCGGAACTGCGCGTCGTGACCGCGGAGCGCCTCCAGGTACTCCCGCTGCTTCTCCGGCGGCGCGCCCCCGTGTGCGGCGGCGAGGGAGAGCGCGCGGAAGTAGTGGTACTCCGGGACCTGCATGTGCCCGGGCGTCGACCAGAGCAGGGCGCGCGCCCGCTCCGACGCGTCGAGCGCCTCCGCGTAGTCTCCCGACATGAAGCGCGCGGCGAGCTTCAGGATGAAGTACCAGCAGACGGTGAGCGGCCTGACCTCGCGCTCCAGGTGCTGCTCGAACGCCCGCTGATCGAAGGTCGCGTCGTCGAACGCCGAGAAGCTGGCCGTGAGCCCTCGCATGTCCTGGATGAAGCGTTGCATGCTGACGATCTCGTCGACGACCGGCGCGTACCCGGCCTTCCGCACGAAGTCGAGGCGCACCTCCGATTCGCGAAGGACCGTCTCGAGCGGCGAGCCCTGCGTCAGCATCACCGTGACCATGTGGTTGGCGCAGTAGCAGGCGTAGGTCAGGTCGCCGACCTCGACCGCAGCGCGGAACCCCTCCCGGAGGTACTCGAGATCGCCCTTGAGCGGCTTCGTCCAGAAGTTGATGAGATCGCCGAAGCAGATGTCGATGCGGGGCTTCAGGGCGACGAGCCGGTGCTTCTGCACGTAGTCGTAGGCGAGCTTGCCGAAGCGATAGCCCTCCTGGTACTTCCCGAACACCGGACCGAGGGTGATGCCGAGCCAGACGTAGCCGACCGCGGACGCGTCGGCGTTTCCGTGCCCGAGGCACAGGTTCACCATCTGGCAGCTCAGCCGGAGGAGCAGGTTCAGGTCCGTGAACATGGCGGCGACCGTCGGCGCCGCGAGCGCGCCGAGCGCGGCCTGCGTCTCGCGATCGGTCATCGCCGGCAGATCGATGAGGTCCTCGATCTGGCGCTCCCCGAGCTTCCGCCAGAGCTCGTCGTAATCCCGCTGCACCTCCTCCCGGGTGGGGTGGGGGGTCAGCTCGATCCCGAACAGCGAGATGCACTGGAGGGCCGCGTCGATGGCCTTCTCGTTGTCTCCCTGGGTCGTGTGCAGGTCGACCAGGAATTCGTAGGCGGCGGCCTTGTCGATCTCGTCGCGGGCGTGGGCGAGCAGCGTGGCGACGAGCTCCTGGGAACGGGCGCGGTCGCCGAGCAGGTACTCGAGCTGGGCGAGCTCGAGGTGCAGGCCGTACGCGAGCGGGTAGTCGAGCGTCCAGCCCTCGTCGCCGAGCAGGGCGATGCCGCTGCGGACGTAGCGCGCGGCGCCGTCGTACGCGGCGGAGGCCTTCGCTCGCCGCCCGGCGATGAGATCGAGCCGCGCGACCTGCTGCTTCTCGCGCCGATCGATGATCAGGGAGGAGCCGAGGTCGAGCTGGTTCACGATGTCGAACACGCTCTCCGGGAGCTGCTCGGCGGGCGTATGGGCGAGGAGCAGCTGGCCTATCCTGAGGTGGGTCGCGCTGCGCCGGTCGGCGGGGATGAGCGCGTACGCGGCCTGCTGCACGCGGTCGTGGGAGAACCGGTACCTGCCGCGCGACCGGTCGAGGAGCCCTTCGCGAACCAGCTCCCACAGGTCGCGATGGGTCTGCTCCTCCGAGCGGCCTCGGAGCAGCGCCAGGGTGTCCGCGCCGGTGACGTTCCCCACGCAGGCGGCGAGCATCACCGCCTCCTGCGCCTCGCCGGACAGCCGCTGGAGCTTCGCCACCATCAGCTCGACGACGTTGTCGGTGTACCCCTTGGCGCGGGCGGACGCGGCGTCGAAGCGCCACGCCAGCGTGTCCGCGTCGAACCGGATGAGCCGATCACCCCGGAGCGAGAGCAGGAACTGGATGGCGAAGAACGGGTTCCCCGCCGTCTTCTCCGCCACGAGATCCGTCAGGGGCGCCGTCTGCTCCGGGGAGCTCCGCAGCGCGTCGGCGACGAACTGGTCGAGGTGCTCGCGGGAGAGCGGGGGCAGCACCAGCTCGCGGACCGGGATCGCCGTCCGCAGCCTGGCCAGCAGCGCCACGAGCGGATGGGCGGCGTCGACCTCGTTGTCGCGATAGGCGCCGATCGCGAGGAGGTACCGGGTCTCCGCGTGCGTGAGGACGTCCGCGAGGAGCTCGAAGCTCGCGGCGTCGGCCCACTGGAGGTCGTCGAGGAACAGCGTGAGCGGGTGATCCTTGCACGCGAACACGCCGAGGAACTGCCGGAACACCAGGTGGAAGCGGTTCTTCGCCTCGGTGAGCGGGAGCTCGGGGACCGCGGGCTGCCTCCCGATGATCAGCTCGACGTCGGGGATGATGCCCGCGATGAGGCCGCCGTTCATGCCCAGGGCGCCGCCGAGCCGCTCCCTCCACTCGGCGATGCGATCGGCCCCCTCGGCCACCACGTCGAGCACCAGCCTCCGGAAGGACTGGGCCAGGGTCGAGTAGGGGATGTCGCGCTTGTACTGATCGAACTTGCCCTCTGCGAACAGCCCCCACCGGCGGACGATCGGCTTCTGGATCTCGTGGACCAGCGACGACTTGCCGATGCCCGAGTAGCCCGAGACCAGCAGCAGCTCGGGAGCTCCGGTGTCGACGACGCGCTCGAAGGCGCCCAGCAGCGCGGCGATCTCCCGATCGCGCCCGTACAGCCGCTGCGGGATCTGCAGGCGGTCCGGGACGTCGCGCTGTCCCGGCGGGAACGGAGCGACGTGCTGGGTGGCGCGCCACTCCGCCAGGCAGCGCTCGAGATCGGACTCGAGGCCGCGAGCGGTCTGGTACCGGTCGTCGGCCATCTTGGCCAGGAGCTTCGCCACGATCCGCTCGAGCTGCTCCGGCACTCCCGGAACGATCTGGGACACGGAGGGTGGCGCACGGGCGACGTGGCAGTGGACCCACTCCAGGGGATCGCGCGCCTCGAAGGGGAGGCGGCCCGTCAGCATCTGGAAGAAGGTGACGCCCAGGGAGTAGAGGTCGGTCCGGCTGTCGACGGCGCGGTTCATGCGGCCCGTCTGCTCCGGCGACATGTACGGCAGCGATCCCTCGATGAGCAGCGGTGGCCGAGGCGCCTGCTGCTCGCGCGGCAGCCGCGTGGCGAGGCCGAGATCGGCGAGCTTCACCTCCAGCGTGCGGGGGTGGACCAGGATGTTCTCGGGCTTGAGATCCCGGTGGATGACGCCCTGCTGGTGGAGCTCGGAGACGGCGCCGGCGATGCCCACGGAGAGTGCGAGGAACCGGTCCGTCGCCATCGGTCCCGCGATGCCTGAGTCGAGGGACTCGCCGCCGAAGTCCTCGAGGACCAGCACCGGCAACCCCTGGTAGGTCTCGAGCGCGAGGGGCTTCACGACCGCTCCGCCCTCGAGGGTGATCCCGATCTCGTGCTCGTGCCGGAGCCGCTCGACGTCCTTCGGTCGGCAACGCTCGGAGTCGAGCACCTTCAGCACCACGGGCACGTGATCGAGGTCGCGGATCGCGCGGTAGAGCGCCGTGCGGCCGTCGTTCGAGAGCGTCTCCCGGGTGGTGTACTGGGGAGGAGCGTGCATCATGCCCTCACCCCTCGGAGAGGCTTCGCGACGCCGACGGGTCGGCGGAACGGGCAGGCGGAGCGCAGTGACGCTCCACGACCGAGAGCAGCCGGTCGAGGTCGACGGGCTTGAGGAGCCACTCCACCCCGAGGCCGCTCGCCACCCCGGGGGCGTCGCTGTCTCCGGAGAGGATCACGACGGGGATGGCGGCGAGCTCGGGTTCGGCGCCTTGCAGATCGCGGAACGCTCGCCCGTCCATGCCGGGCATCCGCAGGTCCAGCAGGATCACGCCCGGGCGGAGGCCGCCCCGGAGCCGATCGAGCGCCTCCGCGCCGTCGGCCGCAGTCACCACCGGGTAGCCCTCGACCTCGATGACGGCCTGGACGACCTCGCGAATCGAAGCGTCGTCGTCCACCACCAGGACCGGACGGCGATCAGCCGACGCCGGACTCACTGCGGGACGGCTTGTGGTGAGCGCCACGCGCGTGGAGCCGCACCGGCACGGAGCCGGAGGGCTGCCCTGTGTTCCTTCGAGCTACAGTCGACTACAGCGCACACCCCCTGACCTGTCAACCCGAGCCCCGCGTGGACTCGGCCTGGCGCGACGGCGGGCGAGCGCTGCGCCGGCGCTCACCCGATGAGCGCGCCCGACCCCGAGAGCGCCACCACGCGCGCCGGCACACCGACCGCCACGCCCTTCTCCGGCACGTTCGTGACGACGAGCGAGTTCGCGCCCACCACGGCCCCGGCGCCGACCTTCACCGGGCCGCTGACGGTCGCCTTCGGGCCGATCCAGACGCGGTCGCCGAGGACGGGCGCGCCGCGCCGGACCGTCCCGCCGATGCCGAGCGTCACGCCCTGCGAGAGGTTGCAGTCCCGCCCGATCACCGCGCCGGGGGCCACCCAGATGCCGCCCGAGTGGCCGATGTAGAGGCCCGGGCCGATCCGGGCGTCGGGCGAGAGGCAGATCCCGAGCGCCACGCGCACCGCCTCGTGGGCGAGCGAGTGCGGGAGCTTCAGCGCGAGGCGCGCTGGCGCGGGCGCCTCGTCGCGGAGCCACCGCCCGAGGCGGTACACCGCGAGGGCGGCGACCGCCTCCGTGTGGACGGCGATCCGCAGCCGCTCCCAGAGCGTCTCCGCGCGCGCGTACCGGAAGTACCGCCCGAGGTCCGCGCGGAACGACTCCCACGCCCCCGGCTCCGGCGCGGTCCCCGGCGCCCGGGCCGCGACGGCGGCGGCCCTCACGCCCCCTCCGCCACCGCGTGGCGCGCCGCCTGCTCCCGCCGGATGGCCGCCGCGAGGGTCGCGATCGAGCGCAGGTCGCCGGGATCGCCGACGGACATCAGGTCCACGCGCCAGCTCGCGTCCACGAAGGACAGGATCTGGAGCAGGCCCAGCGAGTCCACCCGCCCGGTCTCGACCAGGTGCTCCTCCGTCGTGAGGCCGTCCGGCGCGGCCGCGACCTCCCGTGCGACGAACGCGAGGAGCGCCCCCTCGATCCCGTCATCCCCGCTCCGCCGTCCCATCCCGTCCGCCATGTCCGTCCCCCCTCGCTTCCCATTCGGCGCGCAGGCGCGCGCGATCCGCCTTGCCCGTCGAGGTCCGCGGCAGCTCCGGCCGGACGTCGAGCCCCTCCGGCACGAGGTAGGTCGGGAGCCGCCCGCCCATCCACGCGCGGAGCGCGCGCGGCTCCACCGCCTCGCCGGCGCGCGGTACGACCGACGCGACGATGCGGTTCCCGTGGCTCCCGTCCGGCAGCGGCACGGCGACGGCCTCGCGTACGGCGGGGTGGGCCGCCAGCGCCGCCTCGATCTCCCCGAGCTCCACCCGGTGGCCGCGGACCTTCACCATGTGATCGCGGCGCCCCCGGAACTCGTAGCCACCGCCGGGCAGCAGCCGCACGCGGTCGCCCGTGCAGCAGGCGGTGCCCGGGAGCCCTCTCGGGTCCGGCCGCAGCATCGCCGCGGTCCGCTCCGGCGCGTTCCAGTAGCCGAGCATCACGTGGCCACCCTTCACCCAGAGCGTACCCTCGACGCCCGGTCGCTCCACGATCTCCCCCTCGTCGTCCACGACGAAGGTGTCGAGGCCCTCGCAGCCGATCCCGATGGGGACGGGCTCGGTGCGCTCGTCGGGGATGTCCGGCCCGAGCACGTGGTAGGTGCAGACGTTCGTCTCCGTCGGGCCGAAGAGGTTCACGAGCGTCGCCGCCGGCAGCGCGCGCCGGAGCCGGCGCAGCCCCGCCACCGGGAAGACCTCGCCCGCGAAGAGGAGGAGGCGGAGCGCCCGCGGAGGCCGCGCCGCCAGCCCGTGCTCGAGCATCGACGCGAGGATGGACGGCACCGAGTACCAGACGGTGATGCCCCAGGCGTCGAGCATCCGGACGAGGTGCGGGGCGAGCATCGCCTCCGTCGCGGAGAGGAGCCGCACCGACGCGCCCGCGCCGAGCGACGCCCAGAGGTCCGAGATCGAGAGATCGAAGTGGAAGGGCGCGTGGCTCGAGAAGACGTCGCCGGGGACGATCGCGAACCTCCGCTGCACCCACCGGACGAACGCCGTCGCCGACGCGTGCGTGTGGGCGACCCCCTTGGGCGTGCCGGTGGAGCCCGAGGTGTAGAGGACGTACGCGAGGTCGTCGGGCCGGGGCGGCCGAAGGTCCGCCGGGTCGAGCGCGGCCGCTGCCTCGAGCCGGTCCAGCGGGACGCCTGACGCGACGGCACGCGCGCGGTCCGCGCCGGCGCCGTGCACGAGGACGAGCCGGGGAGCCTGCCCGTCGAGGAAGCCGGGGAGGAGGTCGAGCTTCGGCGCGTCCACGACGAGCGCGGCGAGCCCGCAGTCGAGCGCGGCGGCCCGGCAGCGCGGCCAGGGCGAGCGCGGGTCGAGGGGGACGTACGCCGCGCCGGCGCGGAGGACGCCCAGGAGCGCCGTCACGGCGGCGGGCGTCTTCTCCATCCAGACGCCGACGCGGTCACCGCGCCCGATGTGCGCGGCGGCGAGCCGGGCCGCGATCCCGGCGGCGCCGGCGTGCAGGTCGCGGTACGAGAGGACGCCAGCGCCGCTCGCGACCGCGATCTTGCCGGGCGCGGTGCGGGCCGCCCCCGCGTCCAGGCACTCGACGAGCGTGCTCGGGTCCATGAACGCTCCCCTAGAGCCCGAGCAGCCGGGCGATGATCTTCCGCTGCATCTCGGAGGTCCCCGAGTAGAGCGTCCCGGGGATCGCGTCGCGCAGCTCGCGCTCGATGCCGAGCTCGGTGGTGTAGCCGTAGCCACCGTGCACGCGGAGCGCCGACATCGCCTGCGCGACGTGCGCCTCGGAGACGAAGAGCTTCGCGATGGCCGCGTCGAGGACCGCGTCCTTCCCCGCGTCCTTGCGGGCCCCGACGCGGTACAGGAGCAGGCGGCCGGCCTCGAGCGCGACCTTCGCGTCGACGATGGCGTCGGCGACCGGCGCGAACTTCCCGATGGGCTGCCCGAACTGGCGCCGGACCTTCGCGTACGAGACGGTCTCCTCGAGGAGCCGCTCCATCGCGCCGAGGTGCGCGGCGAAGATGCACGCGCGCTCCCACTCCATCGCGGCGCTGAAGATCCCCATCCCGGCGCCCTCCGCGCCGAGCCGCTGTCCGGCGGGGACGCGGCAGCCCTCCAGCACCACCTCGCCCATGGGCGACGTCCGGAGCCCCATCTTCGGGATCGGGTCCGAGAGGCCGAGCCCGGGGGTGCCTCGCTCGACGAGGAACGCCGTCACCCCGGCGGACCGCGCCGCCGGGTCGACCGTCGCGAACACGAGCACGAGGTCCGCGACCGGGCCGTTCGTCACGAACGTCTTCGTCCCGGTGAGGACGTAGGCGTCGCCGTCGCGGACGGCGCGCGTGGCGAGCGCCATCGCGTCCGATCCCGACCCGGGCTCGGTCATCGCGTGCGCCGCGACGAGGTCGCCCCGGCAGAGCGGCGGCAGCCACCGCCGCCGCTGCGCGTCCGTGCCGAACCGTAGCAGCGGCAGCTGGACCGCCCACAGCTGCGCGTTGAGGGAGAAGACGAGCCCGTTGTCGCGGCAGGCGCGCCCGAGCGCCTCCATTGCGAGGAGCGTCGTGGTGAGGCTCTGGCCGGAGCCGCCGTGCTCGGGCGGGATCGGCAGGCCCTGGAGGCCGAACTCGGCGCAACGGCGCCACAGCGCCCGGTCGAAGCTGCCGCGCCGGTCGCGCTCGGCGAGGCCGTCGTTCAGGGTTCGCCCGAACGTCCGGACCGCGTCGCAGAGCGCGCGCTGCTCGTCGCTTGGCTCGAAGTCCATCGCCGCCCCCCTCCCGCACGCGTCCCGCCGCCCGGTGGTAAGGAGTGGGGTCCGCGCGCACACCCGCGCAACCGCCCGCGGTGGAGCGTCCCGCCGGCGGCGCGCCTCACCACTCCGCGAGCCGGCAGTCCTCGCACGCGCGCATGTGGTGACCGTAGGGCCGGATGCAGGCGAGGCAGACCCGGCGCGCGCAGATCGCGCAGGCCGTCGAGTCCTCCCGCCGGACCGTCTGAGCACACGACGGGCAGTGGATCAGGAGCACCGGCTCCGTCCCGTTCCCGCCGGGAGGCTTTGGTCCGTCGGGCCTCACGAGCCCGATCTGTCGCCGGCGGCGCGCGGTGTCAGCGACCCGGGCGGGCCCGGCCGGCGCCTGCGCGGCCGCTGCTGCCGCCCTTCCGGAACGCTGGTATCTTCCGCGCGCCGCGCCGACCCCGTCTCCCCCGGAGGCTCCACCATGTCCGACCTCGCCGACCTCGAGCCGAAGCTCCTCTGGAACTACTTCCTCGGCCTCTCCCGGATCCCGCGCGGCTCGAAGAACGAGACCGCCGCGATGGCCTGGGTCGTCGACCAGGCCATCGCCGCCGGGTGCGAGGTGGAGCGGGACGCGGTGGGCAACGCGCTCCTCCGCAAGAAGGCCGCGCCGGGCCGGGAGGACCGGCCGGCGATCGCGCTCCAGGCCCACGTCGACATGGTCTGCGAGAAGAACGAGGGCACGCCCCACGACTTCGCGAAGGATCCCATCGCGGTGTACCGCGACGGCGACCGCGTCCGCGCCCGCGGCACGACCCTCGGCGCGGACAACGGCATCGGCGTCGCGGCCGCGCTCGCGGCGCTCGCGGCGAAGGACGTGCGCCACCCGGCGCTCGAGGTCCTCGTCACGATCGACGAGGAGACGGGCCTCACCGGCGCGAACGGGCTCCAGCCGGGGTGGCTCCGCGCACGGCGGCTCCTCAACCTCGACAGCGAGGAGGAGGGCGAGCTGACCATCGGCTGCGCGGGCGGGGTCGACTCGACGGCCACCCGCCGGGTGACGCGCGTCGCGCCCGGCGCGGGCCGGAAGGCGCTCCGCCTCAAGGTCTCGGGCCTCAAGGGCGGCCACTCCGGCATCGACATCGGCGCGGGCCGCGGGAACGCGGTGCGGCTCCTCGCGGAGGTGCTCGAGGCCGTCGTCCTGCGGCACGACCTGCAGCTCGCGAGCGTCCGCGGCGGCAACAAGCGGAACGCCATCGCGCGCGAGGCGTCCGCGATCGTCCTCGTGGACCCCGCTCGCGAGGCCGCGCTCGCCGCCGACGTGGCGCGGCTCGCCGGGGAATGGCGGGCGGCGCTCGGCGCGCTCGACCCGAACCTCGCCGTCGGCCTCGAGCCGGCGCAGCCGGAGGCGGTCCTCTCCGCCGCGGACGCCCGCGCTGTCGTGGGGCTCCTCCTCGCGGGCCCGCACGGCGTCGAGGCGATGAGCCCGGACATCGCCGGGCTCGTCCAGACGTCCACGAACATGGGGATCGTCGAGACGCACGCGGACCGCGTGGAGGTGAACTTCCTCACCCGCAGCGCCATCGACGCCTCGAAGCGCGCGCTCGCGGCCCGCATCGCGGCCGTCGCGGCGCTCGCGGGCTTCGAGGTGTCGGGCTCGAACGGCTACCCGGGGTGGAAGCCAGAGCCGCGGAGCGAGCTCGTGAAGCTCGTCGACGGCGTCCACGAGGAGCTGTTCGGCAAGCGCATGATCGTGAAGGCGATCCACGCCGGCCTCGAGTGCGGCCTCATCGGCGAGAAGTACCCCGGGATGGAGATGGCCTCCATCGGCCCGAGCATGTGGGACGTGCACACGCCGGACGAGCAGGTCTCGATCCCGTCCGTCCAGAGCTTCTGGAGGTTCCTGGTCGGGATCCTCGAGCGGGCGTAGGAGCGTCGACGCGGCGCTCGCCCCGTGGCCCGTCGCCGTGCCCGTGGGCGTGCCGGCTCACGGCACGGTCACGGGTCACGCTCCATCTCCCCCAGCGCCCCCGCGATCGCGCGCCGCGTCTCCTCCCGGAGCGCGTCGACGTCCTCGAGCCGCCGCCCCGTGGTGGGGATCGCCGGCAGGATCCGCACCCGGATCCTCGCCGGCTGGAGCAGCGGCTGGTCCGGGGCCATCGCCCGGCCCGCGCCGGAGATCGCCACCGGCACGATCGGCACGGCGGTCTCGATCGCGGTCTTGAAGGGCCCGGCCCGGAACGGCCGCAGCGTACCGTCGCGGCTGCGCGTCCCCTCGGCGAAGAGGCCGACGGGGATCCCCGCCTCCACGTACCGGCGCACGCGCGCCCTCGCCGCCGCGCCGCTCTCGCGATCCCCTCGCAGCACGGGCACGTGGCCGCAGAGGTGGAACGCCCAGCCTATCCACGGGAACCGGAACACCGACGCCTTCCCCATCCACTTCGCCTCGCGCGGTAGGCAGGCCACCGCGAGGGCGTCGATCATCGACTGGTGGTTCGGGACGACGACGAACGCGCCGGGCTGGGGCGGGTAGGCGCCCTCGATCTCCACCGACCACAGCGGCGCGGCGCGGAGCAGGATCTCGCCGAGGAGCCGGACCGCCCGGCTCGTCGCGAGGCGGTGCCGATCGAACGGCCACGTGACCACGAAGACGGCCAGGGCGACGGGGAACGCGAGGAACAGGATGCTCGCGGCGAGGAGGTAGGTGAGGGCCGTCGCGATGAGCCGCACGGCAGGAGCTTACCGGAGTCAGGGCGGCGGGGTAGGGTGCGCGTCCGCATGTCCGGCACCGCCCGCTTCCTCGTCTACGCCGACGGCTCGGCGCTCGTGAACCCCGGCGGCCCCGGCGGCACGGGGTTCGTCGTCCTCGACCGGGCCCGCCCCGCGCTGCGCTTCGGCGGCACGCGGTGGGTCGAGGACGGCGGGTACGCCGTCACGAACAACCGGATGGAGCTCCGGGCCGTGCTCGAGGCCCTCGATGGGCTGCCGGCGGGCGAGGCCGTCGAGGTGATCTCGGACTCGCGCTACGTCATCGACGCGCTCTCGAAGTGGATCCACGGATGGCGCCGCAAGGGCTGGAAGACGGCGACCGGCGAGCCGGTCCTGAACCGCGACCTCATCGAGGCGCTCGACGCGCGCGCCCGCGAGCTCACCGTCGCGTACCGCTGGGTCCGCGGCCACGACGGGCACGCGGTGAACGAGATCGTCGACGCGCTCGCTCAGTCGGCCGCCCGCGGCGTGCCGGGGCCCGACGAGTCGGCGGTCGTCGCGGCGCTCCGGGAGATCCGCGCGCTCGCGCCGCGCGAGGCGTAGCCGCGGACTGATTCTCGGCCTGGCCGCCCGGCCGCCCCCGCTGCTCCCGCGAGCGACCCGCAGCGGCCACCTTGTACCCGGGAGGCGCCATGACCCGCCGGGACTTCCTTCGCGCCACGCTGGCGCTGACCGTCCTTCCCGCCGTGGGCTGCGGCGGCGGGAGAGCAGGCGGCGGTGGAGGTGGAGGAGGGTCCCAGCCGACGCCGCAGCTCCCGCTCCGGAGGCTCGGCCGCACCGGCGCCGCGGTCTCGGCGATCGGCCTCGGCGGCTACCACCTCGCGGTCCCCGCGTCGAAGGACGAGAGCATCCGGATCGTCCGGACCGCGATCGACGGAGGCATCACCTTCCTCGACAACTGCTGGGACTACCACGACGGCGAGAGCGAGCGCCGGATGGGCGAGGCGCTCCGGGACGGCTACCGCGACCGCGTCTTCCTCATGACGAAGATCGACGGCCGGACGAGGGCGGCCGCGTCGCGGCAGATCGACGAGTCGCTCCAGCACCTCGGCGTCGACCATGTGGACCTCATGCAGCTCCACGAGGTGATCCGCCCGAGCGACCCGCAGCGCGCCTTCGACGAGGGCGCGTTCGAGGCGCTCGACGACGCCCGGCGCGCCGGAAAGATCCGCTTCATCGGGTTCACCGGCCACAAGTCGCCCGGGATCCACCTCGCCATGCTCGACGAGGCGGCGCGCCGGGGCTTCACGTTCGACACCGTGCAGATGCCGCTCAACGTCCTCGACGCGCACTACGACAGCTTCGAGCAGCGCGTCCTCCCGCGCCTCGTGCAGGAGGGCATCGGCGTCCTCTCGATGAAGCCGATGGCGGACGGGCGCATCGTCCAGCGGGGGCTCGCGACCGCGGAGGAGTCGCTGCGGTACGCGATGAGCCTCCCGGCCTCGTCCGTGATCACCGGCTGCGACTCGCTCGACCGCGTCGAGCAGGCGCTGCGGATCGCGCGAGGGTTCCAGCCGATGTCGGAGGCGGAGGTGAGCGCCGTCCTGGCGAAGACGGCGCCGGCCGGCGCGAGCGGCGCCGACGAGCGGTACAAGACGAGCGAGAGCTACGACGGGACGACGCAGAACCCGAGCTGGCTCGGGTGACGAGACGCGCTCATCGCGGCAGCGCCGGCGAAGCGGCGCTCCCGCCGAGGTGCGCGACGCCCGTCGTCCCGCCGGCGAGCCCCGCGGCGACGATCCCGTCGATGCGCTCCGCGGCCTCCGCGTAGCCGAGCCCCTCCGGCCGGACGTTCGAGACGCAGCTCCGCTCGGCGTCGGTCCGGCCCGGTTGCGGCGCGAGCGTGAGGTAGACGCCGAGGCTATCCGGTGACGAGAGCCCGGGACGCTCGCCGACGAGCACCGCGACGAGCCTCGCCCCGAGGCGCGCGCCGACCTCGTCGCCGAGCGCGACCCGCGCCTGGAGCGCGATCACCACCGGGACGCCCGTCCATCGCTCCGAAGCCCGGGCCGCGAGCGCCGCGAGGAGCGGCGGCGCGTGCCGCACGACGGCGATCGCCGAGAGCCCGTCGGCGAGCACGACGGCCACCGGCGGCGGTGGATCCGGCGCCGGCGCGAGGGCGGCGGCGGACGCCGCGTCGAGGCGGCGCCCGAGATCCGGGCGGAGGAGGTAGGTCGCCCGGTCCGGCGCGGCGCTGCGGACGAGCCGCGGGGCGTGGTCGAGGGCGCGGAGCGCCGCCTCGAGCCCCGGGGCGTCCAGCGCCGCGTGCACCGCGTCGCGCGCCCGCGCGTGCGCGAGCCCGAGGCGGAGCAGCTCGCGCGTGGGCAGCGCCGGTCCGGCGCGGCCGAGCCCGATGCGGGCGGGCGTGAAGCGGCGGAGCGCCGCGAGCGGGCCGCCGGGCGGCAGGTCCAGCGGGTCGGGATCGCCGCTCACGACGCGGCGACCTCTCGCGCCGCGGCGAGGAGCCGGCTCCCGGCGGCCGGGGGGATCGGCATCCCCGCGTCGTCGACGAGCTCCATCCGCGCGAGCCACGCCTCGAACTCGGGCGCGCGCCGGAGGCCGAGCACGCTCCGGAGGTACAGCGCGTCGTGGAACGACGTGCTCTGGTACCCGAGCATGACGTCGTCCGCGCCCGGCACGCCCATCACGTACGCCACGCCGGCGACGCCGAGCATCGTGAGCAGCACGTCCGTGTCGTCCCCGTCCGCGTCCGCGTGGTTCGTGTAGCAGACGTCCACGCCGAGCGGGAGGCCGAGGAGCTTCCCGCAGAAGTGGTCCTCCAGGCCGGCGCGGACGATCTGCCTCCCGTCCGCGAGGTACTCCGGCCCGATGAACCCCACGACCGAGTTCACGAGCAGCGGATCGAACGCGCGCGCCACGCCGTAGGCCCGGGCCTCGAGCGTCTGCTGGTCGACGCCGTGGTGGGCGTTCGCCGAGAGCGCGCTCCCCTGGCCCGTCTCGAAGTACATCACCTGGTCGCCGACCGTGCCCCGGCGGAGCGATCTCGCCGCGGCGTGCGCCTCGCGGAGGAGCGCGAGGTCCACGCCGAAGCTCCGGTTCGCCGCCTCCGTCCCGGCGATGGACTGGAAGACGAGGTCGACGGGCGCGCCCGCCTCGATGGCGCGGAGCTGCGCGGTGACGTGGGCGAGGACGCAGGTCTGCGTCGGGATCGCGAGCCCCTGGACGAGGCGGTCGAGGAGCCGCCACAGCGCGAGCAGGTCGGGGAGCGCGTCGCCGGCGGGGTTCACGCCGATGACCGCGTCGCCGGCGCCGAGCAGGAGCCCGTCGAGGACCGCGGCCGCGACGCCGCGCGGATCGTCGGTCGGGTGGTTCGGCTGGAGGCGGACCGACAGGCGCCCGGGGAGCCCGATGGTGTCGCGGAACCGGGTCACGACGCGGCACTTCCGGGCCGCGACCACGAGGTCCTGGTTCCGCATGAGCTTCGAGACCGCCGCCGCCATCTCCGGCGTGATCCCGCGCGCCGCACGCGCGAGGTCGTCGGGCCCGGTCGCGTCGTCGAGGAGCCACTCGCGAAACGCGCCCACGGTGAGGTGGGCGATGGGGGCGAACGCGGCCCGGTCGTGCCCGTCGACGACCAGGCGCGTCACCTCGTCGACCTCGTACGGGACCACCGGCTCGGCGAGGAGCGCCGCGAGCGGCAGGTCGGCGAGCGCGCACCGCGCCGCCATCCGCTCCTCCGCGCTCCGCGCCGCGATCCCCGCGAGGTCGTCCCCCGAGCGGTGCGGCGACGCCTTCGCGAGGAGGTCCTTCAGGTCCTCGAACCGCCAGCCGACGCCGCCGACCGTGTGGGCGAAGGGCACTCAGTTCCCCGGATCCGACCCCGGCGCGTCCGCCTCGTCCTCCTCGACGTCCGGTCCGGGCGGCAGGCGGACCATGCGCGCGCGGACGAATTCCCCGTGCCGCTCCTCCTCCGCCCGGAGATCCTGGAACAGCGCGCGGACCTCGGGGTCCTGCACGTGCGGCAGCGCGCCGTCGAAGAAGTCGCGCGCCTTCTCCTCGGCGCGGAGCGCGACCTCCATCGCCTGGCGGGCCGACATGAACACGCGCGGCGTCCCGCGGTCCGGGGCCTCCAGGTCGTCGATCATGTCGCGGGTCACGCTCGTGGTCTGCCCGGCGAAGAGCTGCGCGCGGCGGTCGGAGAGCTGCTTCCGGTGCTTGGCCTCGTTCTGGGCCATCATCCGGAACATGTCCGAGGCGTCGCCCGGGTAGCGCCCGCCGACGATCCGCGTGAACTCCTCGTACCGCTCCTGCGCCTCGTCCTCCATGAGGATGGCAAGGTCGAGGGCGTCCCTGAGCGTCAGCCGCGCGAAGTCGATCCCCTGGGTCATCGCTACCTCCGGTGGCGGGTCCGTACGACGCAGTCCTCGTAACGGGCGCGGCAGCCTGTCGCGAGCGGAGCGCCGGCGTCCGGGCGGGGGCCCGGTGGGCCCGGGCGGCGGGCGTGCGGCTCGCGCGCGCCGACGGAAGAATCGGTCCGCCTGGGGACGTTCCCTCCGGGGGGCGCCGACCATAGAGTGGCCGGCGTCTTCGAAAACCGCGCGGGCCGCCGACCGCTCGCGACGTGCAGGGGGACCAGCGATGCTGCAGAAGCTCCGGAGCGCGGAGGCGTCCGCGCCCCCGGTCATCGACCACGCCCTGCTCGAGCGGACGGTCATCCCGGCCATGCGCGCACTCCTGCGCCTCGGGTACTTCAAGC
The DNA here is from genome assembly GCF_023169945.1 of Anaeromyxobacter oryzae. Lineage (GTDB taxonomy): Bacteria > Myxococcota > Myxococcia > Myxococcales > Anaeromyxobacteraceae > Anaeromyxobacter > Anaeromyxobacter oryzae. Next base: position 75,406 of record NZ_AP025591.1, on the reverse strand, counting down.
TCGAGGTCGAGGGGGCGGAGCACCTGCCGCGCGACGGCCGGGTCGTGTACGCGATGAACCACGCCGGCTGGTTCCCGCTCGACGGGTTCTTCACGGGCCTCGCGGTGTTCGACGCCATCGGCCCGGACCTCACGCCGTTCTTCGCGGCGCACGACGCCGCGCTCGCCGCCCCGCTGCTCGGGCCGTTCCTTCGCCGCCTCGGCGCCGTGCCGGTCTCGTGGATGAAGCGGCCGGAGAAGCTGCCGCCCCAGATCCGCGCGTGCGGGATCTTCCCGGAGGGCGTCGAGGGGAACTGCAAGCCGTTCTGGAAGGCCTACCGGCAGCGCGCCTGGAAGCGCGGGTTCGTCCGCGTCGCGGCGGCGCTGGATGCGCCGGTCGTACCGGTCGCGGTCCTCGGCGGGGAGGAGAGCCTCCCGGTCGCCTGGACGGTGCGGCGCCTCGAGCCGGTGATCGGGTCGATCCTCGGGCTCCCGCTCTCGCTCGTCCCGCTGCCGGCGCGGTGGAAGATCGTCTTCCACGAGCCCGTCCGGATGGACGGCGTGCGCGACGCGCTCCGCGACCCCGACTACCAGGGCGCGATGGCCGCGCGCGTCCGGGCGACGGTGCAGGCGACGCTCGACCGGAACGCGGCGGGGAAGCCCCTCGCGCGGCTCTCGGCGCTCGTGGAGAGCGCGGCGCACGTCGCGGAGGCGGTGCCGCTCGTCCGGCGGCCGCCGCTCCGCGCTCCGCGCGCCCCCCGGGGCCGGCACCGCGCCGCAGGGGCGTGAGGCTCAGTACACCGAGAGCAGCTCGATCTCGAACACGAGCGTCGCGTTCGGCGGGATCTCCGGCGGCGCCCCGCGCGCACCGTACGCGAGGTCGGCCGCGAGCGTCAGCTTGCGCTTGCCGCCGACCTTCATGCCGGCGACGCCCCGATCCCAGCCCTCGATGACCTCGCCGGCGCCGAGCCGGAACGAGAACGGGCTGCCGCCCACCGACGAGTCGAACTGCTTCCCGTCGGTGAGCCAGCCCGTGTAGTGCACCTCGACGGTCTTGTCCCGGACCGCCTCCGGTCCCTTGCCCTTCACGAGGTCCTCGATCTGCGGCTTCGACATGGCGCGCTCCCGTTTCGGACGAGAAGGCGCGAATCGTAGCCGCGCCGCCCGCCTCGCGCCACGTCAGCGGATCGCGAACGTCACCTCGACCTGCCCCGAGACCTCGACCTCGCCGGGCGACACGGGCGCCTCGCCACCCTCCCTCGCCACCGCCCGCATCATCGGGATCGGTCGCGGCGCCGCGGCGGCCTCGTCCACCGAGAGGACGTCGCCGAGCCCCACGCCCGCCGCCTTCGCGATCGCCTCCGCCTTGGCGCGCGCGTCGCCCACGGCCCGGGCGAGCGCCTCCCGGCGCTGCGGCGCCGGATCCTCCTTCTCGAAGGAGAGGCCGCGCAGCGTGTTCGCGCCGGCCGCGACGACGCGATCGAGCACCGCCCCGAGCCGCGAGACGTCCCGAACCTTCACCCGGACCTCGTCGACGACCGTGTAGCCGGTGATCGGCCCCGGGCTCCCGTCCTTCCACGGCCGGTTCACGGTGACGTCGTGGCGCGTCGTCTGGACGTCCTTCTCGGCGATGCCGGCCTGCGCGAGCGCCTGGAGCAGCCGCTTCTGCTGGGCGGCGGCGTCGGCCGTGACCTTCCCGAGGTCCTTCCCGGTCGACTCCACGCCCGCGTCGACGACGGCGAGGTCCGGCCGGACCGCGACCTTCCCTTCGCCGGTCACGCTGATGGCGCGCGGGCCGAGGGCGGGAGGCCACGCCGGCGCCGGCTCCCGGGGCGGGACCTGGACCTGGGCGGCGGGCGCGACGGGGAGGGCGAGGAGCACTGCGAGGAGCACGGCACGGTTCACGGGGACCTCCGGTGGTGTCGGCCGTAGCAACGCGCGTCCGGTGAAATCGATCCAGCCCCTCGCGGGGGCGCGGCGCAGCGCCGGCGTGGGTAGAATGCGGCCCGTGGAAGCGCTGCTCGATCGCGGGAACCCGCTCCACTGGGTGGTGGTCGTGGTGCTGCTCGTCTCCGGCGCGGCCTGCGCCTGGATCGGCGTGCGCGACGGGTTCGTGCGCCGGACCATGTCGACGAGCGGCGGGCGGCTCGTCGGCGGGAAGGCGGTCGCGGCCGGGGTCCTGTACGTCGTCACCGGCCTCGCGGGCGTCGCCGGGGCGCTCGCGTTCCTGCTCCGCTGAGCGACGGCGCCGGGCGCCCGCTGGGCTCGATCCGGCGCGGCCTCCGTGTATAGTGAGGTGCGGTCCTTCGGGACCTCGACCACAGCGGACGGCTGAGCGGCCGGCGGATCGGGAGGCGATCCGGCGGGCGGGGGCGCGTCGTCCCAGGAGCACGCCGTGATCCAGATCTACGACACGACCCTCCGCGACGGGACGCAGCGCGAGGGCATCTCCCTCTCGTGCGACGACAAGCTCCGGATCGCGCGCCGCCTCGACGAGCTCGGCGTCACGTTCATCGAGGGGGGCTGGCCCGGGTCGAACCCGAAGGACGCCGAGTTCTTCGAGCGCGCCCGCGACATCCCCTGGCAGCACGCCAAGATCGCGGCGTTCGGCTCGACCTGCCGCGTGAACGGCGGGCCCGAGGACGACGCCAACATCCAGGCGCTCCTCGAGGCGCGCACGCCGGTCTGCACCGTCGTGGGCAAGACCTGGACCCTCCACGTCTCGGAGGTGCTCCGCACCACGCGGGAGGAGAACCTCCGCATCATCGAGAAGAGCCTCGCCTACCTCCGGGCCCAGGGGCGCCGGGTCGTCTACGACGCCGAGCACTTCTTCGACGGCTACCGCGCGGATCCCGAGTACGCCCTCGAGACGCTCCGGGCCGCGGTGAAGGGCGGGGCCGAGACGCTCGTCCTCTGCGACACGAACGGCGGCTCGCTCCCGTGGCAGATCGGCGAGATCGTCCGGAAGGTCCAGGCGGCCGTCCGCCACCCGCTCGGCGTCCACTGCCACAACGACTCCGAGTGCGCCGTCGCGAACTCCCTCGCCGCCGTCCACGAGGGCGCGGTCCAGGTGCAGGGCACGGTGAACGGCTACGGCGAGCGCTGCGGCAACGCGAACCTCTCCTCGATCGTGCCCGCCCTCGAGCTGAAGATGGGCCTCCGCTGCCTCCCCGAGGGGAAGCTCAAGACGCTCTTCGAGGTCGCGCACTTCGTCGCCGAGGTCGCGAACCTCGCGCCCGACGAGCACCTCGCGTACGTCGGCAAGTCCGCCTTCGCGCACAAGGGCGGCATCCACGTCGCGGCGATGCGCCGGAGCGAGACCTCGTACCAGCACGTCGATCCTGCGCTCGTCGGCAACCAGATGCGCGTGGTGGTGTCCGAGCTCTCGGGCCGCGGCAACCTGCTCTCGAAGGCGGAGGAGTGGGGGCTGAAGGTCGGCGAGGGTACCGACGTCGCCGCGGTGCTGAACGACATCAAGGCCCTCGAGGCGAAGGGCTTCTCCTTCGAGGCGGCCGAGGCGTCGGTCGCGCTCATGTTCGCGCGCCGCAAGCCCGGCTACCGCCCGCCCTACGAGCTCGTGGACTTCCTCGTGGCCGTCGAGCACCGCAGCGGCCGCGGGCTCTTCGCCGAGGCCATGGTGAAGGTCCGGGTCGAGGGCGAGGTGCACCACACCGCCGCCGAGGGCGACGGCCCCGTCGACGCGCTCGACGCGGCGCTCCGGAAGGCGCTCGCCGGCCGCTTCCCGCAGATCGCGGACCTGCACCTCTCCGACTACAAGGTCCGCATCCTGGACGGGAAGAACGGGACCGCGGCGGTCACCCGCGTCCTCATCGACATGCAGAAGGGCAAGCGCCGCTGGAGCACCGTCGGCGCGAGCCCCAACATCATCGAGGCGAGCTGGATCGCCCTCGTCGACGCGGTCGAGTACGGGCTCACGCTCGCCGACAACTAGAGAACGGAGAACGAGAAGCGACATGAACGCGAAGATCGTGGTGCTGCCGGGGGACGGGATCGGGCCGGAGGTGACGGAGCAGGCGGTCCGGGTGCTGCAGGTCGTCGCGCGGAAGGAGGGCCATTCCTTCGCCTTCTCCGAGCGGCTCATGGGCGGCTGCTCCATCGACGCCCACGGCGTCGCCCTCACGGACGAGGTCCTCGCCGACTGCAAGGCGTCGAGCGCGGTGCTCCTCGGCGCGGTCGGCGGCCCGAAGTGGGACGACCCCACCGCGAAGGTCCGCCCGGAGCAGGGGCTCCTCGGCCTGCGCAAGGGGCTCGGCGTCTTCGCGAACCTGCGGCCGGTGCGCGTCCACCCCGCGCTGGTCGACTCCTCGCCGATCAAGGCGGACCGGCTCGCCGGCGTCGACATCCTCGTCATCCGCGAGCTCACCGGCGGCCTCTACTTCGGGCAGCCGAAGGGACGGGACACGAGGAACGGCGCGGAGCGCGCGTTCGACACGCTCGAGTACTCGGACTTCGAGGTGCGCCGCGTGGTCGAGCTCGCGTTCCGGCTCGCGAAGGGCCGCAAGAAGAAGGTGACGAGCGTCGACAAGGCGAACGTCCTCGAGTCGTCGCGCCTGTGGCGGCAGATCGCGACGGCGATCGGCAAGGCGAACCCGGACGTCGCGCTCGACCACATGCTCGTCGACACCGCCTCGATGCGCCTCGTGACGAGCCCCGCGACCATGGACGTCGTCGTCACCGAGAACATGTTCGGCGACATCCTCACCGACGAGGCGTCGGTGCTCGCGGGCTCGATGGGCATGCTCCCGTCCGCGTCCATCGGCGCGACGGGCCCCGGCCTGTACGAGCCGATCCACGGCTCGGCGCCGGACATCGCGGGGAAGGGGATCGCGAACCCGGTGGGCACGATCCTCTCGGCCGCGATGCTCCTCCGGCACTCGCTCGGGCTCGAGGCGGAGGCGGCGTCCGTCGAGCGCGCCGTCGATCAGGCGATCACCGACGGCTGCCGCACGGGCGACCTCGGCGGCAAGCTCGGGACGAAGGCGATGGCCGACGAGATCGTCAAGCGGCTCGAGGCGGGCCGGTAGGCCCCGAACGACCGCGACGGACCCCGCGGGGCCGCCTCCGGGCGGCCCTCGCCGTTTGTGCCCCGGGCGCGCCGCGGGCAGAATCCGGCGCCGTGCCCGCCCCCGCCCGCGCCCTCGCGTCGCCCGAGCCCGCCGCGCCGGAGCGGCCGTCGCAGGCGCCGCGCCCAGGGGGGCTCCCAGCCGGGAACATCCGGACCCTCGACGGCCTCCGCGGCGTCGCCATCGGCGGCGTCCTCGCGTGCCACTTCCTGAACGCGTGGCCCGGCGACGGCGTATGGGACCGGCGCCTCGTCGCCGCGCTCGGCCTCGGCTGGACCGGCGTCGACCTCTTCTTCGTCCTCTCCGGGTTCCTCATCACCGGGATCCTGGTCGACACGCTCCAGCGCGACGAGCAGGGGCGGGCGCTGCCCTCGTGGGGGTGGTGGTCGTCCTTCCTCGTCCGTCGCGCGCTCCGGATCTTCCCGCTCTACTACGCGGCGCTCTCGGTGTTCGGCCTCGCCGGCCCCGCGCTCGGCCTCGTGGACCCGTGGACCTTCGGCCGGTGGGGCTGGTGGTACTGGAGCTACCTCGGGAACTGGGCGTACCCGGCGCACCAGGTCATCCCCGCGCTCTCGCACTTCTGGTCGCTCGCCGTCGAGGAGCAGTTCTACGTCGTCTGGCCCGCGGTCGTGCTCGTCGCGGCGCGACGGCGCCTCGTGCCGCTCGGCTTTACCGCGGGCGCCCTCGTCGCGGCCGGGCCCGCGCTCCGGGCCGCGATCGCGACGTCGGGGTGGCCGGTCGGCACCGCGTACCGGGTGACGCCGGGCCGCCTCGACGCCCTCGCCGCGGGCGCGCTCCTCGCGGTGCTGCTCCGGTCGGAGTCGGGCCGCGCCGCTGCCCGGCGGGCCTGGCCGTGGGCGGCGCTGGCCGGCGCGGCGGCGTTCGTCGCGCTCGGCGCGCCGCGCGGCTTCGACATGCACGACCGCGCGCTCGAGATCTGGAGCCACACCGGCCTCGCGCTCGCCGCCGGCGGCCTCGTGGCCGGGGCGGTCCTCGCGGAGGGCACGCGCGGCGCGCTCGCCCGCGTGCTCGCCGCGGCGCCACTCCGGGCGCTCGGGCGGTACAGCTACGGCCTCTACGTCGTGCACTACCCCGTGCACGTCGGCGCGCTCCGAGCGCTCCGGTCGACGCCGGCTGGCGCCGCGCTCCTCGCGAGCCGGGCGGGCTACGCCACGTACGTCGCGGGCGCCGCGCTCGCGAGCCTCGCGCTCGCGTGGGTCACCTGGCGTGCCATCGAGCGCCCGTTCCTCCTGGCGAAGGAGCGGCTGGCGCCTCGCACGGCCGGTCGCGTCGGGTAAGCGAAAATTCTAGGGGGATCCCGGGTTCCTTCCCGCGCCCGTTCCGTGCGACATTCCGCCGCCCCATGGACGTACGGTGCTTCTACGGACGGTTCGTGAACGCGATCCTCGCGTACCTCGCGCCGCGGCTCGGCCCGGACGCGCGCGCGGGCCTCGTCGCGGCGGGGATCGACCCCGACTCGCCGCACGACATCTACCGGGCCTCCACGTTCTACGCGGCGCTCCCGGTGCTCGCGGCCGCGGTCGCGCCCGGCGCAGACCCGGACGCCGCGGAGCTCGCGCTCGGCCGCGAGGTCCCGGCCGCGTACGCCGGGAGCGAGCTCGGGCGCGGGCTCGTCGGCTACTTCGCGCAGCTCGGCGTCCGGGCGACGCTCCTCGAGGCCCAGACGTTCTTCCGGACCGGCGGCAATTTCATCCAGGTCCGGGCGACGCCGCTCGGCGAGCGCTGCATCCGCCTGCACCTCCGCGGCACGGGAGGCTACCCGCACTTCTACCGGGGCGTCCTCGAGGGCGCATACCACCACTCTGGAGAGACCACCGTCCGCGCCGCGCTCGTGGAGCACACGGCGGACGCCGCGACCTTCGACGTCACCTGGTGAGCGCGGGAGCGCCGGCGGCGGGTCGCCGCGGCGCGCCCGAAACCGGACCGCTCCGGGCGAAAATTCCGTCGCGATCTCGCCCGCCTTCGACATCGACACCGGCCGCCCGGTCGTGGTTTCCTTGCGCCCCCGGCATACACGGCACCGCGGCACCGGTTCACCCCGTGCCGCCCGCCCTCGACCTCGCGCGAAGGAGAAGACGCCATGGCCACCCCCGAGTTCCGTTACCAGGACCCCTTCCCGCTCGGGAAGGACACGACCAAGTACCGGCTGCTGACGAAGGAGGGCGTCTCCGTCGCGCAGTTCGACGGGAAGGAGATCCTCAAGGTCGAGCCCTCCGCGCTGACCCGGCTCGCGAAGGAGGCGATGCGCGAGGTGTCGTTCTTCCTTCGCGCGGACCACAACGAGTCCGTCGCGAAGATCCTCTCCGATCCCGAGGCCTCGCAGAACGACAAGGGCGTCGCGATGGCGTTCCTCAAGAACGCCGAGATCGCGGCCCGCGGCGAGCTGCCCATCTGCCAGGACACCGGCACGGCGACGATCATCGCGAAGAAGGGCCAGCAGGTCTGGACCGGCGCGAAGGACGAGAAGTACCTGTCCGAGGGCGTCTACCTCACGTACACGGGCGAGAACCTGCGCTACTCGCAGACCGTCGCGCTGAACATGTACGACGAGGTCAACACCGGCACGAACCTGCCGGCGCAGATCGACCTCTACGCGACCGACGGCGCCGAGTACAAGTTCCTCTTCATCGCCAAGGGCGGCGGGTCCGCGAACAAGACGATGCTGTACCAGGAGACGAAGGCCCTCCTCGCGCCCGACAAGCTCGAGAAGTTCCTCGTCGACAAGATGAAGTACCTCGGCACCGCCGCGTGCCCGCCGTACCACATCGCCATCGTGATCGGCGGCACCTCCGCCGATCAGTGCGTGAAGACGGTGAAGATGGCGTCGGCCAAGTACTACGACGCGCTCCCCACCGAGGGGAACAAGGACGGCCAGGCGTTCCGCGACCTCGCCCTCGAGAAGCGGCTGCTCGAGAAGGCGTACGGCCTCGGCATCGGCGCCCAGTTCGGCGGCAAGTACTTCGCCCACGACGTCCGCGTGGTCCGCCTGCCGCGGCACGGCGCGTCCTGCCCCGTCGCGATGGCGGTCTCCTGCTCCGCCGATCGCAACGTGAAGGCGAAGATCAACAAGGACGGGATCTGGCTCGAGGAGCTCGATCACGACCCGTCCCGCCTGATCCCGCTCGAGATGAAGAAGGGGAAGCACGACCACGGCGTCCGGATCGACCTGAACAAGCCGATGAAGGAGATCCTGGCCGAGCTCTCGAAGCACCCGGTCTCGACGCCGCTCCTCCTCACGGGCACCATCGTCGTCGGACGCGACATCGCCCACGCGAAGTTCAAGGAGCTCATCGACGCGGGGAAGCCCGTGCCGGAGTACCTCCTCAAGCACCCGATCTACTACGCGGGCCCCGCGAAGACGCCGCCCGGCAAGGCCTCGGGCTCCTTCGGCCCGACCACCGCCGGCCGCATGGACAGCTACGTGGACCTGCTCCAGTCGCACGGTGCCTCGATGGTGATGATCGCCAAGGGGAACCGCAGCCAGCAGGTCACCGACGCGTGCAAGAAGCACGGCGGCTTCTACCTCGGCTCGATCGGCGGCCCCGCCGCGGTGCTCGCCGAGGAGAACATCAAGAAGGTGGAGTGCATCGACTTCCCCGAGCTGGGCATGGAGGCGGTCTGGAAGATCAACGTCGTCGACTTCCCCGCGTTCATCCTCGTCGACGACAAGGGGAACGACTTCTTCAAGAAGCTGGGCGTGTAGCTCCGCGCTCGATCGCCGCTCCGGGACCCCGGTGGCCGCCCGCCGCCGGGGTCTCGCCTTCTCGGGCGGTCACGCCGGAGGCGGCGGTCTCCGAGGCGGTCGCGCGGCGTCGACCGCGAAGTACGCCGTGGCGTCGCGGAGCTCGTCCGCGCGCGCGCGGAGGCTCTGGGCCGTCGCGGCGATCCGGTCGGCGGCGCCGGCGTTGCGCTGCGTCGTCTCGTTGAGGCCGTCGACCATGCCCCGGATCTGGGCGGCGCCGCCGGCCTGCTCGCGGCTCGAGGCGGCGATCTCGCGGACCAGCTCGGCCGTTCGCTGGATCTCCGGGACCAGGCGAGCCAGCCGCTCTCCCGCGTGCTCCGCGACGACGGCGCTCGCGGTGGACAGCTCGCCGATCTCGGCTGCCGCGACCCGGCTCCGCTCGGCGAGCTTGCGAACCTCGCTCGCCACCACCGCGAACCCCTTGCCCTCCGCGCCGGCGCGGGCCGCCTCGATCGCGGCGTTGAGCGCGAGGAGGTTCGTCTGCCGTGCGATGTCGTCCACCACCTCGATCCGCTCGGCGATGCGCTTCATCGCCTCGACGGCCTCGCGCACGGCGCGCCCGCCGTCCTCCGCGGCGCGCGCCGACTCCGCCGCGAGCCGCTCGGTCACCTCCGCGCTCTCCGCGTTCCGGTCGACGGAGGCGCTGATCTGGGCCACCGTCGCGGACGCCTCCTCGGCGGCGGCAGCCTGCTCCGAAACGCCGCGCGAGATGACGACCGCACCGCCGTCCAGCTCGCCGCTGCCGTCCGCGACGGCGACCGCTGCGCCCTGCACGCGCGACGCCACCTCCCTCAGCCGCGCCACCATGTCCTTCAGCGCCGCCAGGACCCGCCCCGCTTCGTCCATGCGCTCCACCGCGATGTGCACGGTCAGGTCTCCGCCCGCGACCCGAGCCGAGACGCGCACCGCCTCGTCGAGGGCCGAGAAGCTCCGCCGGAGCGCTCCGTAGACGAGGGCGCCCGCGAACGCCAGCATGGACGCGAAGAGCGCCACGAGGAGGAGCACGTTCCGCGTCGCCGCGGAGAACAGCGGCGTGTGATCGCGGGAGAAGAGCAGCACGCCGGCGGGGTCGCCCGCGGCGTCGCGCAGCGGCCCCGCCCCGACGACGATCCGCCGTCCGCCGTCATCGACGAGCCGCACGATCGTGCCGGACTCGGCCAGGTCGAGGTTCACGGCGCGGGCGAGCCGCGTCGCGAGCGCCGCGTCCGTGCCGTGCAGCAGGCGCCGGCCTCCCACCGGGTCGCCCTTCACGTCCGCCTGCTTCGCCGCGAGGTAGCGCTCGTCGAGGAGCAGCGCGACCTCCGCGCCGGTGAGGGCGCGCGTCCGCGCGAAGAGGTGGTCGATCTCCTCGGCGATCTCGATGTAGCCGAGCAGCGTGCCCGCCTGCCGCACGGGGAGGACCGCCCGCAGCGAGAAGAAGTTCTTGCCCATCTCGATGCCGGACGCGAGCCGGCCGGTGTCGCGGGCGCGAAGGTAGGTCGCGCGGGTCAGGACGTCCCCGAACTGCTCCGGCTTGTGCACGCGCAGGATGACGCTCCCGTCCGGCGCGATGAAGTACATGTGCGTGACGTTGTTCCGCTCCCGGAGCTCCCGGAAGAGCGGCGTCGCGACCGCGAGCAGCGCGCCCCGGTCCGCGGCCGCGAGGGGGCCGCGGAGCTCGCCCACGTGGGAGAGCGCGGTGAGCGCGCGAGACAGGCCCTCGGCGTCCGCCTCCACGCTCGCGCCGAACAGGGACACGTTGTTCGCCATCTCGCCGGTGGCGGCCTCGAGCAGCTGCCGCTCCTGCGCCCGGAAGGCGAAGGCGCCCACCGCGACGACGGTCGCGGCGAGGACCCCGCCGAGCGTGAGCAGGAGGCGGCTCTTCAGGCTGGTGCTGCGGATCATCGGGCTCCGTATCGGGCAGCCCCCCGGGTGCGACATTCGCCCGGGAGTCCTCGACGCGTCCATCTCGTGAGCGCAGGACAGCGGGCGTGAGTCATCGGCGCCCCTGCGGGTGAAGAGACGCAAGCGTTCGCTCCTGGCCACGATCCTCGGGGGTTCCCGACCCGTGCTTGCGGTACGATGCGGGGACCCCACGAGACGCGGACCGCGCCGCGAAGGCGCTCAAGGAGCACGAATGCTCGTAAGGCAGGTGCCACGCACCGGCGAGTCCGTCCCGGCGCTCGGCCTCGGGACCTGGCACAACACGTGGCACGCGTTCGGCGAGGGCCGCGCGGGCGCGGACCGGGCCGCGATGGCTGACCTGCTCGGCGTCTTCTTCCGGGGCGGCGGGAGTGTCCTCGACAGCTCGCCGGCGCACGCGGGCGCGGAGGCGGCCCTCGGCGGCCTCCTGCGGGACATCGAGGGGATGGTGAGCCCGTTCGTCGCGACGAAGATCCGCGTCACCGGCCGGCGCGAGGGCGAGGCGCAGCTCGCGGCGGCGCTCGACCGCCTCGGGCGAGTGGACCTCATGCAGGTCCAGAACCTCATCGACGTCCGGACGCACCTCCCCACGCTGCGCGCGGCGAAGGAGGCGGGTCGGATCCGCTACATCGGCGTGACCCATTTCTCGCCGGGCGCGTTCGACGCCATCGAGGCGCTCGTCCGCGCGGGGGAGGTGGACTTCGTCCAGATCCCCTACTCGCTGCACGCGCGCGCCGCGGAGGGCCGGCTGCTCCCGCTCGCCGCGGAGAAGGGGACGGCGGTGATCGTGATGCTGCCGTTCGAGGCGGGCGGGCTGTTCGCGCAGCTCCGCGGGCGCGCGCTGCCTCCCTGGGCGGCCGAGCTCGGATGCACGACCTGGGCGCAGCTCCTCCTCAAGTTCGTGCTCTCTCACCCGGCGGTCACGTGCGTCATCCCGGCGACCGGCCGGCGCGAGCACCTCGAGGACAACATGCGCGCCGGCGAGGGGCGCCTGCCCGACGAGGCGCTCCGCGCGCGCATGATCCGCGAGCTCGGCTGACGGGGGCTACGGGCCTTCCCGGGCGACCGAGGCTGCCGGGCCGTTGGCGTCCAGCCTCCAGCGGAGGCTCACGACCACCTGTCCCCACCCGCGCGGCTCCCCGCCGGCCCGCGCCGGGGCGTAGTCGAGCCGCACGTTCGACTCCGCGACGCGCGAGGCGATGGTCGCCAGCGGCCCGAAGCGCGAGCGGGCGAGGAGCCCGAGGAGGACCTCGCCCCGCCGGATGCGCTCGCCCGGAGCGGCACCGCCGGGGACGGCGAAGGAGGGCGCGGGGCAGACCTCGGCGAGGCAGGCGGGGGTCCCCGGGACGGAGCCGGGATCACGGACGGTCGCGTCGAGCCCGAGCGTCCGCATGGGATCGGGTCGCACCGACCGGAGGTGCAGGGTGGCGGTCGACCACCGTGGGCCATCGGGCGGGCCGAGCGGGGCGCCGCGGACGGGGAACACCGCGGTGAGCACGAGCGGCAGCACGGCGGTGATTGGACCCATCGTGAAACAAGATGGTGCTCGCGCACTCGCGCCGCAGCGGGAGCGCCCGGGAGCCGGGCGCCCGAGGGGGCGGGGGAGCGAGCCCGCCGGGCGCCCTCAGGCTGCGTCGTAGCGCTCGAACTTCATCGTGAAGAGCGCCCGGCCCTGCGTCGCCGAGCGGAGCTCGGTCGCGTACCCGAACAGCCGCCGCAGCGGAGCCTCCGCCTGGAGCACCTTCACCGCGGCGCCCCGGTCGGCGACGTCGAGGACCGCGCCCTTGCGGGCATCGAGCCCCCCGATCACCGCGCCGAGGTGCTCGGCAGGGAGCACCACCTCGAGCCGCATCACCGGCTCGAGGAGGACGGGGCGCGCCTTCGCGGCGGCGGTCCGGACCGCGTCGGCCGCCGCGATCTTGTACGCGAAGGGCTTCGAGGCGCCGTCGCGCCAGGTCGCGCCGGTGAGCGTCACCTCGACGTCCTGCAGCGGGTGCCCCTCGAGCACCCCCGCCTCCGCCGCCTCCCGCGCGCCGTCCTCCGCGAACCGGCGCACCTCCTCCCGCAGGAACGGCAGGGCCGCCGCCGCCGCCGAGAGCCGGAAGGCGAACCCGCCGCCCCGCGGGAGCGGGGCGACGCGGACCGCGACGGCGCCGAACAGCGGCCCGTCCTCGGTGGTCCGCTCGAACGCCGCCTCGGCGTCGGCGGCCGCGGTGATCGTCTCGCGGAGCAGGACCTGCGGCGGCCCGGTCCGGACCGCGAGGCCGAACTCGCGGCGGAGGCGCTCGGCGACGATCTCGAGGTGGAGCTCGCCCATGCCGGACACGAGCAGCTGGCCGGTGTCGGGGTCCTCGCCGTGGCGGAAGGTCGGATCCTCGTCGGCGATCCGCCCGAGCGCCTCGACGAGGAGCTCGCGCTCGCGCTGCGACGGCGCCTCGATCGCCTGGGAGATGACGGGCTCGTACGCGGAGAGCCGCTCGAGCACCAGCGGGTGGCTCTTGTCGGTGAGGGTGTCGCCGGTGCGTGTCTCCTTGAGGCCGGCGACCGCGAAGATCTGCCCGGCGCCGAGCGACGGCACGCGCTCCTTGTGCGCGGCGTGCATGAGGAGCACGCGGCCGACCTTCTCGAACCTTCGCTGGCTCGCGTTCCAGACCGCGTCGCCCTCCGCGATCCGCCCGGAGTAGACGCGGACGAAGACGTGCCGGCGCTTCTCGTCGAGGAGCGACACCTTGAACGCGAGCGCGAGCAGCGATCCGCTCTCGGTGGCGAGCCGGCGCTCCTCCTCCCCGGTCTCGGGGTTCACCCCCGCCGGCGGCGGCACGTCGAGCGGGGAGGGCAGCCAGTCGCACACCGCGTCGAGCACCTGCGGCACGCCCTTGTTGCGGAGCGCCGAGCCGCACAGCACCGGCACGAACCGGCCCGAGACGGTCGCGCGCCGGATCGCGGCGCGCAGGCTCGCCTCGTCGAGGTCGCGGTCCTCGAGCACCGCGTCGGCCGCGGCGTCGTCGAGGTCCGCGAGCGCCGCGACGAGCGCCGCCCGCCCGGCCTCGCCCGCCGCGGAGATCCCCGGCTCGACCGTGTAGGCGCGCGGGTCGTCCGGGTCCCCGAAGCGGACGGTGCGGCGCGCGACCAGGTCCTCGAGGCCGGTGAACGCGGCCTCGGCGCCGAGCGGCCGCTGCACCGGCGCGATGACGTGATCCGGGAAGCGGGCGCGCAGGGAGGCGAGCGTCATCGCGAAGTCGGCGCCCACCCGGTCCATCTTGTTCGCGAAAGCGAGGCGCGGGACGCGGTAGCGGTCGGCCTGCCGCCACACGGTCTCGCTCTGCGGCTCGACGCCGTGCGCGGCGTCGAACACCGCCACCGCGCCATCGAGGACGCGGAGCGATCGCTCCACCTCGATGGTGAAGTCCACGTGCCCGGGCGTGTCGATGAGGTGCAGCTCGTGGCCGGCCCACTCGAACCGGGTGACCGCGGAGGTGATGGTGATCCCGCGCTCGCGCTCGAGGTCCATCCAGTCCATCACCGCGGCGCCCTCGTGGACCTCGCCCATCTTGTGGGTCCGGCCGGCGACGAACAGGAGGCGCTCGGTGAGCGTCGTCTTCCCGGCGTCGATGTGGGCCATGATCCCGATGTTCCGGATCGCCCGCATCCGCCGCTCGGCGGCCGCTGCACCCCCTCCGCTCATCGCAGGTCCCTCCGCCGCGCGTGCGGCCGTCGCGGGAGTATAGCGGGGCCGGCCGCCGCGCCGGGGCGGCGGGAACGCGCGGACCCCTGGCCACACGGGGCGGATGCCCGGGCGCCCGGGAGGCGGGCGGGTTGCCGCGGCGAGGGCTTGAACCGGAGCGTTCGACCCCCTAGGCTCCGCGCCCCGTGCGCGAGACCTGCCGCCGCTGCCTCCGACCGACCGCGCACTGCGTGTGCGCCGACCTGCCGGAGATCCCGACACGGACGCGGGTCGTGCTGCTCCAGCATCCCCGCGAGGCGCGGCTCGCCATCTGCACGGCGTGGCTCACGCGGATCGCGCTCCCGAACTCGGAGCTGCACCGGGGCGTGGCGCTCGACGGACGGCCGCCGCTGTCGGACGTCGCCGCCGATCCCTCGGCGGCGCTGCTCTTCCCCGGCCCGGGCGCCGTGCCCGCCGCGGCGCGCGCCGAGGATCCGCCCCGGATCCTGGTGGTCATCGACGGGACCTGGGTGCAGGTCGAGAAGATGCTCGAGGCGAACCCGCGGATCGCTGCGCTCCCCAGGATCTCGGTCGCGCCCGACCGGCCCGGAGGTTACGGCGACCTGCGCCGCGAGCCGGAGCCGGATTTCATGTCGACGCTCGAGGCGACCGCGATCGCGCTCGGCGCGCTCGAGGGCGACCCGGCGCGGTTCGAGCCGATGCGGGCGGCCTTCGCGCGGATGGTCGAGCTGCAGCTCGCGGCGGCCCGCGACCGGCGGAGCCCGAGGCACCGGGGGCCGCGCGGCGGCGGGTGACCGCCCCGCGGCAACGAATCACGCTCGGTGGATGCGACCCTGTGTAGACTGTCCGTCCAAGCGATCAGGGAGACAGGGGCCACATGCGAACCAGACAGGAAGAACGGGGGCGACTGCTCGTGCCCGCGTTCGCGGCCACGGCGCTCGCGACGCAGCTGGCTTGCGGCGTCGTCACCGAGGGGATCGGGCGGTGCGGCGCCTACACCGACACGCCCGGCACGGCGCGCATCACGGTGGTCGAGGCGGCTCCGGCGGATCAGAGCAACTGCACGAACGATCCCGTGCGAGTCCTGTTCGACTTCACGCCGGCGGACGCGGACCTCGTTGCGTCCCGAGCTGCGCGCGACGTCCAGCTCACGATCGGCTCCGGGCAGAATCCGCCGCGCGCCTGGGTGACGGCCTCCGGGCTGACGATCGGGTCCGAGCACCCGGCCATCCGCTCCGACCAGCCGGTCGGGCCGTGCAAGCCGGTGGTCTTGAAGCTCACGGACGTGGACGGGGCGGCCGGGCTGAGCGCCTGCTACTGACCGCCCGGCCTTCCGGCGGAGTATTTGACCCGGGCGATATTGACGCCGAGGTCCGGCCGCGCTACACCTCCGCACGATTCACCCGGGTGAAATACCGGGGACGAGCGCGACGGAGGATCCATGTCGGACGATGATCGGTTCACGGCGTTCGTCGGGGAGCGGCTCCTCGCCTCCGGGCCGAGGCGCGACGTGCTCCTCGCCCTGAAGACCCACCACGACGCGGGCGGGGGCCGGGCGCTCGTCTTCAGCGACGCGACGGGTCGCCAGGTCGACTTCGACCTGCGCGGCACGCCGGAGGAGGTCGTCGCCCGCGCCGAGGCGCGGAAGAAGGCGGGCCCCGGGCGCCCGAAGCTCGGCGTCGTGTGCCGCGAGGTGTCCCTCCTGCCCCGCCACTGGGAGTGGCTGGAGCAGCAGCCGAACGGGATCTCGGCGGCGCTGCGGCGGCTGGTCGACGATGCGCGCAAGCGCGAGCCGGATCGCGAGCAGGCGCGGCGGGTCCGCGACGCGGCGGGCCGGTTCATGTGGTCGATGGCGGGCGATCTCCCCGGGTTCGAGGAGGCCTCGCGGGCGCTCTATGCCGGCGACGGCAAGCGGCTCCGGACGCTCGTCAAGGCGTGGCCGAAGGACGTCCGCGCCCACGTGCTGACGCTCGCGGACGAGGCCACCCGGCTCGAGAGCCCGCAGCCGCCGCAGCGGCCCGCGAACCCCTGAGCGCTGGAGCGAGGACACCATGGACCGGAGAGCCGCGCTGAAGCAGCGCGCCCGCGAGACGAAGACCGAGGCGGGCATCTACCAGATCCGGAACGTCCGGAGCGGGCGGGTGCTCGTCGCGAGCACGCTGAACCTCAAGACCATCAACGGCGCGCGGATGACGCTCGCGCACGGGCAACACCGGAACGCGGCGCTGCAGGCGGACGTGGCCGCGCTGGGGGTGGACGCGTTCGTGTTCGAGGTGCTGGAGGTGCTCGAGGAGCCGGAGGACGGGCTCGTCTACCGCCGGGACGCGCTCGAGCGCCTCGAGGCGGCGTGGCTGGAGAGGCTGCAGCCGTACGGCGTTCGCGGGTACAACGCGCCGCCGGGGGCGGGCCGCAGGGCCTGAGCACGCGCCTTCCCCGCCGCACGGCGTGGCGCTGCCGACGGCTGCGACCCTGTTTCGGCGCGCCGCAGCCCGGCGGGGGCCTCCGTCGGTGCCAGGAGCGCGCGACGTGCGCCGATCGGGTCGTGACGGCGCGCGGCGCGCCGGGGTTGCGCGCCGGGCGGGATAATCGCGGCGCGCCGCCGCCGGCGGTGCACCGAGGAGGACCCGTGCCCCAGCCGACGTCCGTCGCGATGCCCGCCCCCGAGCCCACGGCGCCCTCCGAGCCTCTTCCTCCCGCCCCACCGCATCGCTGGCGCTTCCACCGCGTCGGTGGCCTGGACCAGGTGCGGCTCGAGACCGGCGAGGATCTCGCCCACCTCGACGACCTCGATCCGAAGCTGTGGGTGGCCCTCTCCTGCCCGACGCGTGGGCTCGAGCTCGACGGCCACACGCTCGAGCTGCTCGACACGGACCGGGACGGCCGGGTGCGCGTGCCCGAGGTCGTCGCCGCGATCCGCTGGTGCCGGGAGCGGCTCCTCGACCTCGAGGCGCTCGTGAAGGGCGGCGGCGCGCTCCACCTCGCGGCCATCGATGCGACGCGGCCGCAGGGACGCGTGCTGCTCGGCGCGGCGCGGCTCGTCCTGCAGCGGCTCGGGAAGCCCGACGCGGACGCCATCTCCGCCGCGGACGTCGCGGACACGGCGCGGCTGTACGAGAACACGCTGTTCAACGGCGACGGCGTGATCCCGCCGGAGGCGGCGCGCGACGCCGGGACCCGGCAGCTCGTCCAGGACGTCATCGCCTGCCTGGGGAGCGTCGCGGACCGGAGTGGAAAGCCGGGCATCGACGCGAAGCGGCTCGACGCGTTCTTCGAGGAGGCGGCGCGGTTCGACATCTGGACTCGCGCGGGCGAGCAGCCCGACGTGGCCGTGCTCGGGCCGGGCACGACGGCCGCCGGCGAGGCGTTCCTGGCGGTGAAGGCCAAGGTCGACGACTTCTTCGTCCGGTGCCGGCTCGCCGCGCAGGACCCGCGCGCCGCGGCGGCGATGAACCGGGCCGAGCCGGACCTGCTCGCGCTCGCGGCGCGGGATCTCGCCGCGTCGCGCGACGAGGTCGCCCTGTTCCCGCTGGCGCGCGTCGAGCCGGCGCGCGCCCTGCCGCTCGTGGGCGGCGTGAACCCCGCGTGGGCCGCCGCGCTCGACGCCTTCCGGCGACAGGTCGTGGTCCCCCTGCACGGCGAGGCGAAGACCGCGCTCTCCGCGGAGGAGTGGGAGCTCATCTCGGCACGGTTCCTGCCCTGGGAGGCGTGGCGCGCGAAGAAGGCCGGCGCCGCGGTGGAGAAGCTCGGGGCGGCCCGGGTACGCGCGATCCTCGCCGAGGGGAAGGGCGCCGCGGAGGCGCTCCTGGCGGAGGACCGGGCGCTCGAGGCGGAGGAGGCGGCCGTCGGGGACGTCGTCCGGGTGGTCCACTACCACCGCGACCTGCACACGCTGCTCCGGAACTTCGTGTCCTTCGCGGACTTCTACGACCCGGCCCGCAAGGCGATCTTCCAGGCGGGCACGCTCTACCTCGACGCGCGGAGCTGCGAGCTGTGCGTCCGCGTCGACGATCCGTCGGCGCACGCGGCCCTCGCCGGCCTGTCCCGGATGTACCTCGCGTACTGCGACTGCCGCCGCCCGGGCGGCGAGACCATGAAGATCGCCGCCTGCTTCACGCAGGGCGACGCCGACTACCTGATGGTCGGCCGGAACGGCGTGTTCTGGGACCGCAAGGGACGCGACTGGGACGCGACGATCGTGAAGGTCGTCGAGAACCCGATCTCGATCCGGCAGGCGTTCTTCGCGCCCTACAAGAAGCTCCTGCGGATGATCGAGGAGCAGGTGGCGCGGTTCGCGGCGGCGAAGGAGAAGGCGGCCGACACGCGCCTCGCGGCGACGGCCGAGACCACGGTGGGCACCGCGACGGGCGCGAAGGCGCCGGCTCCCGCGGCGGCTGCGGTGGACGTCGGGAAGATGGTCGGCATCATCGCCGCCCTGGGCGTCGGCGCCGGGGCCCTCGGCACCCTGTTCGGCGGCTTCGTCGCCGGCTTCATCGAGCTGGCCTGGTGGGCGAAGCTCGTCGCCGTGGCGGCGCTCGTGATGATCGTCTCGGGGCCGTCCATGCTCATCGCGTGGCTGAAGCTCAGGCAGCGGACGCTCGGGCCGCTGCTGGACGCGACCGGATGGGCGGTGAATGGACGCGTGACGGTGAACGTGGCGCTCGGTACGGCGCTCACGGGGATCGCCGCGCTGCCGGCCGGCGCACGTCGCTCCCTCGAGGACCCGTACGCGGACGGCGCCAAGCGGCGCCGTCGCCGGATCGCCTGGGCGCTGGTCCTCGCGATCGCGGTGGCGCTGGTGCTCGCGCGCCGGTTCCACTACTGGCCGTTCCGCTGAGCGGGTCAGCCGACGACGAAGACCGTGCAGGACCGCGCGCCGTGCGCGCCGATCACGAGCGCCTGCTCGATGTCGGCGGTCTTGGACGGCCCGGCGATGAACAGCCGCAGCCCCGGGCCCGCGAGGTCGATGCGCGCGTAGGCGGCGTGCATGTCGCTCACGATCTCCGAGGCGCGGAGCACGAGCGCGAGGTGCTGGGCGACGACGAAGACGCCGCGCTGCGCGAGCGGCCGCGTGTCCACCCACACCGCGCCGTTCTCGGCGACGCCGAAGGCTCCGGGAACGACGGCGAGGTCGATCCCCTCGAGGGCGTGAGGGTCCGGGACCGACTCGAGCGGGACGTCGCCGGGGCCGGCGATCGCCACCGCGCTCGCGACGCGCCGGGCGCCGAGGCGCTCCGCGAGGCCGCGGACGAGGCCGGGCAGCGCGGCGGGATCGGGCACCCGGACCGGCTCGCCGCCGACCGCGCGCACCGCGACGTCGAACGCCGCCCCCGGATCCGCCGGGAGCGGCGCCGGCGCGGGCAGGTCCGGCAGGGGCACCGCGGTGGGCGCAGCGGCGCGGACGCGGGACAGGATCTCCTCGCGGCTACCCATGGCCGCTCCGCTCCTTCCTCCACCGCTCGCGGAAGCTCTCCGCCGGGAGGGGCGGCAGCTCGCGCTGGCGCCCCCAGACGTTCCACCGCCCGTACAGGAGCCCCCGCGGCGCGCGGCGCCCGAGGGCGCGGCCGAGCTTCCCGGCGAGGACGTAGAGCACCCGCGAGCCGAGGACGGTCCGCGCGAGCTTCATGAGGAGGCGCTTCGCGACCCCCGCCTCGCCGCTCCGGACGCCTGCGCGCCGGCGCTCGAGGATCAGCTCGTGGAGCGGGATCTTGACCGGACAGACGTCGTCGCACGAGCCGCAGAGGCTCGACGCGTACGAGAGGGACGCGTGCTTCACCGGATCGCGCGCCGTCGCGAGGACGATCCCGATGGGCCCTGGGACGGTGAAGCCGTACGAGTAGCCGCCGCTCCGGCGGAACACCGGGCACGTGTTCATGCATGCCCCGCAGCGGATGCAGGCGAGCGCGCCCTGGAAGTCCTCGTCCGCGAGGAGCGCGGTCCGCCCGTTGTCGACGATGACGACGTGCAGCTCGCCGCCGCGGATCGGGCCCTGGAAGTGGCTCGTGTACGTCGTGACGGGCTGGCCGGTGGCGGAGCGGGCGAGGAGCCGGAGGAACACGCCGAGGTCCTTCGCGCGCGGGATCACCTTCTCGACGCCCATGCACGCGATGTGGATGGGCGGGAGCGAGGTGCCCATGTCGGCGTTGCCCTCGTTCGTGCAGACCACGACCGCGCCGGTCTCGGCCACGGCGAAGTTCACGCCGGTGAGGCCGGCCTGGGCGGCCATGAACCGCTCGCGGAGGTGGACGCGCGCCGCCTCGGTGAGCTGCTTCGGATCCGAGACTCCGGCGGGCGTGCCGATGGTGTCGTGGAAGAGCTCGCCGATCTCCTCCTTCTTCTTGTGGATGGCGGGGAGGACGATGTGGGAGGGGGGCTCGTGGGCGAGCTGGACGATGCGCTCGCCGAGATCCGTGTCCACCACCTCGATCCCGCGCGCCTCGAGGTACGGGTTCAGGTGGCACTCCTCGGTGAGCATGGACTTCGACTTCACGAGCCGCGTCACGCCGCGGTCCGCAAGGATCCGGTGGACGATCGCGTTGTGCTCCTCCGCGTCGCGCGCCCAGTGGACCACTGCCCCGTGCCCCCGGGCGTTCCGCTCGAACTCCTCGAGGTAGTCGGCGAGGCGGCTCCGCGTGTGCGCCTTGATCCTCGCCGCGAGCGCGCGCAGGTCCTCCCACTCGGGGATGGCGTGCGCCAGGCGGTCGCGCTTCAGCCGCACGAACCAGAGGGACTGGTCGTGCCAGTGCGCGCGGTCCTCGTCCGCCGCGAAGCGCGCGGCGCGCTCGGCGTGGCCGCCGGGGAGGGCGTGCGCCGGGACCTGGGCGCCCGGGGCGGGCGCGCGCCCGGGGGCGGTCACGCGGTGGCCTCCGCGAGGATCTCGGCGACGTGCCGGAACGCGACGGGGTCCCTGCGGCGCCGCGCGAGGCCGTCCATGTGCATGAGGCAGGACACGTCGGTGCCGGTGACGATCTCGGCGCCCGCCTTCACGTGATCGGCGATCCGGTCGCGACCCATGAGGCAGCTCACCGCCTCCTCGACGACGGCGAAGGTGCCCCCGAAGCCGCAGCACTCGTCGGGGCGGGTGAGGGAGACCAGCTCGAGCCCCTCGATTCCGGCGAGGAGCCCGGCGACCTTGCTGCCCGGCGGCGCGACGAGCTCGCTCGGTGTCCCGAGCCCGAGCTCGCGCAGACCGTGGCAGCTCTGGTGCAGGCCCACCTTGTGCGGGTAGCGGCCGTCGAGCTTCTTCACCCCGAGGACGTCCACGACGAACTCGCAGAGCTCGAAGGTGCTCCGCTTCACCTTCTCGAGCCCCGCGCTCGCGGGCAGGAGCCCGTCGTAGTGGTTCCGCACCATCGACGTGCACGAGCCGGACGGGCAGACGACGTGGTCGAACGACCGGAACACCTCGACGTATCGCCGCGCGAGCGGCGCCGCGTCGTCCGCGAAGCCGGCGTTCGCCATGGGCTGACCGCAGCAGGTCTGGTCCTCCGGGAAGACCACCTCGCAGCCGAGGCGCTCGAGGAGGCGGGCCGTCGCCATCCCGACGCTGGGGTAGAGCTGATCGACGTAGCAGGGGATGAAGAGGGCGACTCGGGGCATGGAGGCTCGGGGAGGGGCCCGGGCGGGCCCCCCTTGGACCGACGGCTCACTTCAGCGGCGGCACCGGGATGGAGTGGGGGAAGACGTAGGCCTGGAGGAGGGCGATGATCCCGATGACCGCCGCGCCGGCGAGCGAGTGCCACCACACCGTGCGGAAGATGGGCCCGAGCGCGTGCGTGCGCTCCTTCGGCTTCTCGTAGCAGGCGGCGCAGGCGACCATGATCGACTGGGCGTCGATCATCTTGCCCATCACGCCGCCGGTGGAGTTGGTGGCGACGATCAGGATCTCGTTCAGCTTGAGCTGCTGCGCGGTGATCCGCTGCAGGCTCCCGAAGAGCGCGTTCGACGCGGTGTCGGAGCCGGTGAGGAACACGCCGAGCCACCCGAGGTACGCGGCGAAGAACGGGTAGGCGGCGCCGGCGGACGTGAACGCGAGGCCGAGCACCGCGTCGGTCCCGGCGTAGCGGGTGAGGTAGCCGAGCCCGAGCACCTGCCCGATGACGAGCACCGGCGTCTTCATGCGGTGGAGCGTCCTGGAGGTCGCCTCGCGCCACTGCGCGGCGTTCATCCGGAGGACGAGGCCCGAGAGGATCGCGGCCACGAACACGCCCGTGCCGGCCGCGGAGAGCCAGTTGATGGTGAAGCGCGCCGCCTCGGGCTTCGCGCCGACCGGGGCGATGGGGGGCATGCGCTCCACCAGGTTGTGCAGCGCCGGCATGTCCCACGCCGGGAGCGAGAGCGTCCCGCCGAGGGGCGAGCCGAGGAACGTCGTGCTGAACTTCACGCCGGAGAAGAGGTTGTTCAGGTACGCCTTCCACGTCGGCATGCCCCAGATCGCGCAGCAGGCGATCAGGATCGCCCAGGGGAGCCACGCGTAGGCCGTCTGCGCGAAGGAGTACGGGTACGCCCACTCGGTGTGGCCCGGGTCGCGGCCCGCGGCGCCGACGCTGCGCGCCGCCGCGCGCTCGGACGCCTCGCGCTGCGAGCGCAGCAGGAACCGGGTCTTCGGGTGCCACACGTACCTCAGGAAGAGGGCGGTGCACACCACCGAGAAGACGCCCGAGACGACGTCGGTCATGAGGTGGAAGGACTGCGTGCCGGAGGCGAAGTACTGCATCAGCGCGAACGAGCCGCCCGAGACCACCGCCGCGGGCCACACCTCGAACGCCTGCTTCCAGGTGCCGCCCTCCATCTTCACGAACGTCACGACCAGCCAGAACGGCACGAGCATCGACACCCACGGCAGCTGGTGCCCCGCCATCGCCGAGAGCGTCACCTGGTCGAGGCCGCTCACCGCCGCGAGCGTCACGATGGGCGTCCCGATGGCGCCCCACGCCACCGGCGCGGTGTTCGCGAGCAGGTTCAGCACCGCGGACTGGAACGGCGAGAAGCCGAGGCCGACCATCACCGCGCCGGCGATCGCGACGGGCGTCCCGAAGCCCGAGGTCCCCTCGATGATCGCCCCGAACGAGAAGGCGATGAGGAGCACCTGCAGCCGGCGGTCGAAGGAGATGTGGATGATCGACTCCTTCACGATCTCGAACTGCCCGGTGATGACCGTCATCGTGTAGAGGAACATCGCGGCGAGGACGATCCAGATGATGCCGAGGAACCCGGAGAGCGAGCCGAGCGCGAAGGCCGACACCGCCGAGCGGAGCGGCATCCCGAACGCGACGCACGAGACGACGAACGCCGCGATGACGCCGTAGAACGCGGCGTACGGGGCGGCGATCCCGAGGTGCTTGCGGCCTTCCTCGTCGCGATGGGGGTGGAGCGCGATGAAGTAGAGGAGGACGAGGATCGGGACCGCCGCGACGAGGGTGGAGAGGAAGACGTTGCCGAGCGGATTGTAATTCTGGTGGTACATGCGCTTTTCTCCCGCGCGTAGCTGCTTGGGTGAAGGTCAGGAGCCCGGCTCGGCCTCCGCGCCCGCGGCGGACGCCAGCGCGACGTCCGCGGCGGCGCCGGACGCGCACCGATCGACGAGCGCCGCGAGGGCGCGGTACGGGACGCCGGAGTGCAGCGACAGGCCGATCTCGCAGGTCCGGCTCGAGGAGTACCCGGCGGCGCAGCCCTCGGGGAGCGCGCCGCGGAGCGGCGCGAGCGCCGAGGCGTTGAGCTCCGGGTGCGTGAACCCGCGATCGCCGGCGAAGCCGCAGCAGCCCACCTCGCGCGGGAGCGCGACGCGCTCCGCGCAGGCGCTCGCCACCGCGCGGAAGGTCTCGGTGAGGCCGAGCTTCACGGCGCTGCACGGTACGTGGAGCGCGATGGGCCCCGGCACGCGCTCGATCGAGAGGCGCGGCAGGAGGTGGCGGTGGATGAACTCCACGGGATCGAGCGCGGTGATCCGCGTCGCGACCTTGCGCATCCGGTAGGCGCAGGGGCTCGTGTCGAAGACGATCGGGAGCTTCCCGCCCTCGCTCGCCGCGACGAGCGCCTCCTCGAGCTCGCGCGCCTTGGCGTCCGCCTGCGCGAGGAACCCCTTCGACTCGAACGCGAGGCCGCAGCACAGGCCCTCGAGGCCCTCCGGGAACACGGCGTCGTAGCCCGCCTTCGCGAGGAGCGAGGACATCGCCCGGTGGACCTCGACGCCCTCCGCGTCGCCCCGCGCCGGGCCCATGGTCCGCGCGATGCAGCTCGGGAAGTAGACCGCCCGGAGCGCCCCGGGGCTCCCGTCGCGGTGCGGGCGAGCGACGGGGGCCGAGGCGCGCGGCATCTCCGGGTTCCAGAGCGGGACCTTCCCGCCGCTCGCCGCGCGGAGCCCGCGGGCGAGCGCGCCCATGAGGCGCGTCCCGAGCACCGCGTGCGCCGCGTCCGCGGCGCGGAGCGTGCCGCGCATCCCGGCGACCGTGCCCGCGAAGTGCTCCGAGGCCCACTCCGCGGCGCCGCGCCCCCCGCTTCGCTGGGAGCGGAGCCACTTCGTGTGGTTGCCGGTGTCGATCCCGACCGGGCACGCCGTCGCGCACAGCCCGTCCGTCGCGCAGGTCTCGTCCCCGAGGTACGCGTAGTCGGCCTCGAGGCGCTCGCGTCGCTCCGGGTCCTCGCCGGTCGCCTCGAGCCGGGCGATCTCGCGGCGCGCGACGATGCGCTGCCGCGGCGTCAGCGTGAGGTCCCGGGACGGGCAGCGCGGCTCGCAGAACCCGCACTCGATGCAGCGGTCGATGATGTCGTGGGCGCGGGGGAGCGGCTTCAGGTTCCGGAGATGCGAGCGGGCGTCATCGCTCAGGATGACGCCCGGGTTGAGGAGCCCGCGCGGATCGAGGAGCGCCTTGAGGCGCTTCATGAGGCCGTGCGCCTTCGGGCCCCACTCGAGCTCGACGAACGGCGCGACGTTCCGGCCGGTGCCGTGCTCGCCCTTCAGCGAGCCGTCGAACCGGGTCGCGACCATCGCGCAGACCTCGTCCATGAACGCCGCGTACCGGCGCACCTCGGTCTCGGTGGCGAAGTCCTGCGTGAACACGAAGTGCAGGTTCCCGTCGAGCGCGTGGCCGAAGATGATCCCCTCGTCGTAGCCGTGCGCGCGCATCAGCCGCTGGAGCGCCACGGTCCCCTCGGCCAGGTGCATCATCGGGAACGCGACGTCCTCGATGACGACGGTGGTCCCGATCCGCCGCGCCGCGCCCACGGCCGGGAAGAGGCCGCGGCGGATGTCCCAGAGCCGCTCGAACTCCGCCTTGCGATCGGTGAACGCCACGGGAGCCAGGGTCGGGACCGGCGCCATCGCGCGGAGGGTCGCGTCGATCTGGAGCGCGAGCGCCGCCGGGTCCGCCGCGCGGGTCTCGATGAGGAGCGCGGCGGCGTCGGGCGGCAGGCCGGCGAGGCCCGTCGGCATCCCGGGCTTCCCCTCGACCGAGCGCAGGGAGGCGCGGTCCATCAGCTCGACCGCCGCGACCGGCGCACGCTCGAGGAGCATGGTCGCCCGCGCCGCCTGCTCCACGTCCGGGTAGAACGCGAGCGCGCTCGCCTTGTGCGGCTGCTCGGGGACGGTCTGGAAGGTGATCTCGGCGATGAACGCGAGCGTCCCCTCGGAGCCGATCATGAGGTGCAGCAGGATGTCGATGGGGTCCCGGTAGTCGAGGAACGCGTTGAGCGAGTAGCCGGTCGTGTTCTTGATCCGGTACTTGTCCGCGATGCGCCGGGCGAGGACCGGGTCCGCGGCGATCTCGTCCCGGAGGGCGGCGAGGCCCTCGACCACGTCCGGGCGGCGGGCCGCGAACGCCGCGCGCGAGGCCGGGTCGGCGGTGTCGAGCGGGGTGCCGTCCGCGAGCACGAGCTTCATGGACTCGACGGTCCGGTAGCTGTTCTGGGCGGTGCCGCAGCACATCCCGGAGGCGTTGTTCGCGGCGATGCCGCCGATCATGCAGGCGCCGATCGAGGCGGGGTCCGGCCCGAGCTTGCGGCCGTAGGGCGCGAGGAGCGCGTTCGCGTCGGCGCCGATGACGCCCGGCTCGAGGACGATGCGGGCGCCGCCGTCGAGGATGCGGGCCCCGCGGAACGCGCCCGCGACCACAGCGAGGATGGAGTCGGAGACGGCCTGGCCGGAGAGGCTCGTCCCCGCGGCGCGGAACGTGACCGGCAGTGCGCGCCGCGCCGCCGCGCCGAGGAGCCGCGCGACCTCCTCCGCCGTTCGCACGCGCACGACCAGCTGCGGGACGAGGCGGTAGAAGCTCGCGTCGGTCCCGAGCGCCAGCCGGCGGAGCGGATCGCAGATGACGCGCTCCTCGGGGAGGAAGCCGAGCAGGTCCTCCCGGGTGGCGCGGTAGGCAGGAGGCAACGCGTGAACGTCGTCGCGAGGGGTCATGTGCCTCTTGAAGATGGCGGTGGGGGGCGTAGTGCACCACGGGCCGACGCGCCCTGCTCGGCAGGGGCGTCGACCGGCGTGCCCGGGCGCGTGACCGGTCCGGATCCGGCTGCGACCGGCGTGGTCCGAGCCGCGTGGCGCGGCGCGTCAAGAGGAGCCGCCCTGAACCCACGGTCAACCTCGTCAGCGCTTCGGGGCGGGCGCGACCGGCTTTCCGCCCTTCTGCCGGGCGAGGATGGCCTCGATCTCGTCCATCGTCCCGTTCATCTCCTCCATCGCCGCTTCGAACGGGGCGGAGGTGGTCATGTCCACGCCCGCCTTCTTGAGGAGATCGACCGGGTACGCCGAGCCGCCCGACTCGAGCAGCGCGAGGTAGCGGTCCCGCGCGCCGCTGATCCCGTGCGCCTCGTCCTCGCGGATGGCCTTCGCGAGCGAGGTCGACGCGACGAGGCTCGTGGCGTACTGGAACACGTAGAACCGGTAGTTGAAGAAGTGGAGGATGAAGCTCCACTCGTCCCCGTACAGCTCCGCGACGCGGCAGATGCCCTGGTCGTGACCGTAGTACTTCCGGACGAGGCCCAGGTAGATCTCGGAGAGCTTCTCGCCGGTGAGCGCGGCGCCCTTCTCGGCGGCCTCGTGGTACGCGAGCTCGAACTCCGCGAACATGGTCTGCCGGAAGAGGGTCGTCCGCAGCGTCTCGAGGTGCTGTCCCAGCAGGGACAGCCGCTCGGGGTCGGTGCGCGCGTCGGCGAGCGCCTTGCGGAAGAGGAGGTTCTCGTTGAGCGTCGAGGCGACCTCCGCGACGAACGTCGCGTAGGCCGAGGTCGGGTACGGCTGGTGCTCGTAGGAGAGGACCGTGTGCATCGAGTGGCCCGCCTCGTGCGCCAGCGTGGAGACGTCCTCCCACTGCCCGTTGAAGTTGAGGAGCTGGTAGGGGTGGACGCCGTAGACGCCGGTCGAGTACGCCCCGGCCTGCTTGCCCTGCGCCGGCAGGAAGTCCGTCCAGCCCGTCTCGAAGCCCTTCGTGAGCTGCGCCTGGTAGGGCTTCCCGAGCGGCGCCACGGCGGAGAGCGTCATCGCGATCGCCTGGTCGATGGAGTAGCGCCGATCGACGTCCTTCACGAGCGGTGCGTACAGATCCTCGTACTCCAGCTGCGAGAGGCCCATCATGCGCTTCCGGAGCGCGAGGTACCGGTGCAGCGTCGGGAGGTTCCGGTTCACGTCCGTGATGAGCTGCGTGTAGACCGCGACCGGGATGTTGTCGCCGAACAGCGCCGACTCGAGCGACGACTGGAACTTGTGCACGTCCTTCTCGAACAGGTGGGCCTTCACCTGCGCGTACAGCGCGGCGCCGATGGTG
Organism: Anaeromyxobacter oryzae; assembly: GCF_023169945.1. Classification (GTDB taxonomy): domain Bacteria; phylum Myxococcota; class Myxococcia; order Myxococcales; family Anaeromyxobacteraceae; genus Anaeromyxobacter; species Anaeromyxobacter oryzae. The sequence goes on along the minus strand of NZ_AP025591.1, from coordinate 47,237 downwards.
CGTTCGTACCCCTTGAGGGCCCCGAAGAACGCGTGGAACACCTTCTCGCGATCGGCGCGGTTCGGGGACGTCCGCGCGCGCTGGTACCCCGCCTGATCGAGCCGGACCTTCTCGCCGCTCGCGAGCGTGACGGTGGGGTACGGGAGGTCCGCGTTCATGAGCACGGTGTCGACGCTGCGGCCCGCGCCGGAGAGATCGCCGGTCATCGCCACGATCCGCTCCTCGTCCGCGGTGAGCGTGTGCGGCTTCCAGCGGATCGCGTCCTCCAGGTAGAAGGTCCAGTCCTTGAGGCGCGGGTCCTCCGGGATGGCGCGCCGGATCCACTCGGCGGGGAGGGTGAGGATGCCGGGCCGGACCCACGATGTCGCGGCGTCGAGCTGGACGGCCAGCCGCTCGGCCTCCGCCCGCATCGCCCGCGGCTTCGGATCCCGCGTGTCCTCGTCGCTGCGCGACGAGGCGTACACGTAGACCCGCTCGAGCCGGAGCTGGAGCGCGGCCATGTCGGAGAGCGCGTCGGCGAGCGCCTTCGGGGACTCGCCCAGGTGCCCCTTGTGGCGGGCGAAGCCGGGGACGTCCCGGGCCAGCGCGTCCTTCGCCTCCGCCCACGCCGCGTCGGACGGGAAGAGGTCCGAGAGCTTCCACTTGTACTTGTCCGGGATCTTGGACCGGTCGGTCGCGGCGGGGGATGCGCCGCCCGGGGCGGCGGGCGTGGCGGCGAGGGCGAGCGCGGCGAGCGGGGCGAGCAGGATGGGCACGAGGTGGCCTCCGTCGAGTGCGGTGCGGTCCTCTCTCCGAGTCGGGCCGGGACCGCTTGTGACCAGCGCGCCAGCTTGCCGCGGCCCCCGCGGCGCGCCAAGTCCCGCGGCGGGCCGGACCGGACTTCGCTGACAACCGCCCGTCCGTGGCTTAGCCTCGCGGCATGAGCGAGCCTCGCACCCGGAGAAGGTGGCCCCGGATCCTCCTCGCAGTCCTGGCGGTCCTCGTCGTCCTCGTGGTCGTCGGCGTCCTGGCGCTCGACCGGATCCTGCTGTCCCAGGTGCGCAAGCAGGCGGCGGCGCTTTCCGGGGACCTCGGCCGGCCCGTCGCGGTCGACGACGTGAGCACGAAGCTCCTCGGCGGACTCGGCGTGAAGGTCTCGGGCGTGTCGGTCGGCGCGGGCCCCGGCGAGGAGCTCCCGGTCCTGCAGCTCCGCCGCGCGGAGGTGAAGGCGGATCTCCTCCGGGCGGTGCTCTCCGGGGGCAAGGACGTCGTGGTCCGGGAGGCCGTCGTGGAGGGGCTGCGGGTGAACGTCGTGAAGCTCCCCGACGGAACCACGAATTTGGAGAAGGTCTCGAAGGCGCTCGAGGAGCGCTCCGCGCGGGAGGGGAAGCCGGCGGAGCCCGCGAAGCCGGCGGGCGAGGCGAAGCCCGCGGACCTGTCGCGGATCCGCATCGATCGCGCGGCGGTGGAGAACGCGCGCATCGCGTTCGTCGACCGGACGGTGCCCGGCGCGAAGGAGCTCTACGTCGACGATCTCGACGTGGAGGTGAAGGATCTCCGCGCCGGGCAGCCGCTGGAGGTCGTCGTGAAGGCGGCGGTGCTCGCGCAGGCGCAGAACCTCGAGCTGCGGGTGAAGGCGGCGCCGCTGCCGGCGTCGCTCCAGCCGACCCCGGAGACGATCACGCTGAAGGTCCAGCCCATCGATCTCGATCCGCTCGCGCCGTTCCTGCCCGCGAGCGCGGGGTTCCGCGGTGGCCGGTTCGCTGCGGATCTCCAGGTGGCGCTCGGCGCGGCGGTGCCCGGCGGGCAGGGGAAGACGCGGGTGCAGGGCGGCTTCCAGGCGACGCAGCTCGCCTTCGCGGGGCAGGAGGGCGGGCGGAAGCTCGACGCATCCCTCGCGGCGGATCTCGAGGCGGACGCGGGCGCAGGCGACCTCTCGATCGCGAAGCTCGAGCTCGCCGCCGGCCCGGTCACGATCACCGGTCACGGCCGCGCCTCTGGCCTGAAGGGGAACGCGCCGCGCGTGGAGGGGCTGGAGCTCGTGGCGCACGGCCTCGACGTCGCCGCGCTCCAGGCCTACTACCCGCCGCTGCGCAAGCAGCTCGGGGGCGCCGTGGTCGCCGGGCCCATCGGCCTGTCCGTCCGCGGCGCCGGCACCGGCGAGGCGCAGGCGCTCGAGCTGCGCGTCGATCTCGGCCCGGTGCGGCTCTCGATCCCGAAGCAGCTCGAGAAGGCGGCCGGTACGCCCGCGTCGCTCGTCGCGCGCGCCGACGCGGCCCAGGGGGGCGATCGCGTCCGCTTCGACGCGACGCTCGACCTCGGCGGCGTGGATCTCCGGCCCGGCGGCACCGTGGCCAAGAAGCCCGGCGATGCCCTCGCCCTGAAGCTCGCGGGCAGCTACCGGGCCGCCGGCGGTGGCAAGGACGTGGACCTCTCGACTGTCGACGCGAACCTGCTCGGCGACCACCTCACGGGCCGCGCGAAGGTCGCGCTCGGCGGCACCCCGGCGAAGCCGACCACCCGCTTCGACGCGGAGCTCGCGGGCGACCGGCTCGACCTCGACCGGCTCCTGATCCCGAAGCCGAAGGCGGAGCCTGCGAAGGGAGCCGAGGCGCCGTCGAAGCCGCTCGATCCGAAGGTCTTCGCCGGACTCTCCGGCGTCGCCCGGATGCGGCTCGGCGCGTTCCGCATGGAGGGCGTGACCGCCACGGACGTCGCGGTCACGATGCGCGTGGAGGAGGACACGATCACGCTCGACGAGGCCCGGCTGGTCGCGTTCGGCGGGAACGTGTCCGCCAAGGGGACGCAGGTCCGGCTCGCGCACCCCGAGGCGCCGTTCAAGGTCGTGGCGAGCCTGAAGGGGGTGCAGGGCGAGGACGTCCTCGGTCTCTTCTCGAAGCGCAAGGTGCTCGGGGGCACGCTCGACGCCGCCGTCGAGCTCGGCGGGACCGGGATGAAGGCCGGCGATCTCGCGAAGAACGTCACGGGCGCGCTCCAGGGCAACCTGCGGGGCGGCTCGTTCTACGGGAAGGATCTCGTCGCCTCCGTGGCGCAGCCCCTCGCGGCGAAGCTACCGTTCGCCGCGGGCAAGGTCCCCGAGGGCGGGGCCACGAAGCTCGGGAAGGAGCTGCCGTTCTCCTTCAAGATCGCGGACGGGATCGCGCGCCTGGACAAGCCCCTGAAGGTCGACACGGGCCAGGGCGGCCTCACCGTCGACGGTGGCGTGAAGCTCGACGGCACGCTGGAGATGCCGGCGACGCTCGCGCTCGCGCCGGAGCTGATCGCGCGCCTCACCGGAGGGCGCGCGAAGCCGACGACGCCGATCCCGGTCGGGTTCCGGATCTCCGGGCCGGCGTGGAACCCGCGCCTCGACGGACTCTCGCTCGACGCCGCGGTCCAGGCGATCGTGAAGGAGGCCGCCGCGGGTGCGCTCGGCAAGGCGATCGGTGTCGGCGCGGGCTCGGTGGACGAAACCGCGGCGAAGAAGAAGGCGGAGGCGGAGGCGAGGGCGCGTGAGGAGGCCGACGCCGCGCGCAAGAAGGTGGAGGACGAGGCGCGGAAGCGGCTGAAGGGGCTGTTCGGGAAGTGAGGGGGCGGAGACCGCACCCCGTTCGCCCCCGAGCGTGGATGGGGTGAAAACCCCCCGCGGAGTCGAAGGACGCGCGACGTGCTTCGACTCCGCGCCCGCAGTGCGGGCGCTACGCCCGGGGCGAACGGGTCACGCCGACGCGAACGCCTCTATTTCGCGGGCTGCGCCGACGCCGTCTTCACCTGGTCGTTCCGGGTCGCGGCTGCCGCCTTCGCGGCCTTGCCGTCCTTCTTCGCCGCGGCGACCGCGGGCTTCTCGACCTTCTTCTCGGCGGTGGTCGTCTTGTGCTCGCTGTCCCCGCACGGCAGCGCGGGCGCGGCGAGCGCGGCGAGCGCGAAGGCGGCGGTGATCCTGGCAAGAAGCAGCTTCATCGGGACGCTCCTCGTGGTTCCGCGCGGCGGAGCCGCCGCGCCCGTTCTCGATGACGGGCGCGGCGCCCCCGCGCAACCCAGAGCGGAGCCCGGGGCCCGACGAGGGGGTGAAGCTGCGCTTGCAGGAGCCGGGCGGCGGCCCGCGCGCTCGCCCGTTCCCCTCGGCGTCGGCCCGGGCGAAAGGCGAGGCGCAGTCGAAGGTCGCCGCCAGCCCGCCGTCTATACGACCACGCGGACTCGCGGTGACGGCACGGGCGTGGGGGTCGGCAGATCGCGATCCGTCCGGCCGTGGGCGGCGAGCCAAGCCATGAGCCAGGCCGTGGGGCGGAGCGCCTCGAGCTCACCGGCCTCGCCGCGCCGGGCGTGCTCCGTGATGACGTCGAGGTCGGCGAGGAACTTCGCGTGCTCGTGGGCGTGCCGGACGAGGCTCCGCGCGTCCGTCTCCTTCAGCATCCGCTCCTCGGCGTCGAACTGCGCGCGCGCCGCCGCGGCGAGCCGCTGGAGCAGGGCGGGCAGCTCGGCCCGGCGGCCGGCGTCGAGCGCCTCCAGCAGGCACTCCGCGCGCACGAACAGCTCCTCGCGGAGGAGCTCGATCTGCGCGGCGGAGGCGGGGATCGACTTCTGGTGCATTCGGTTCTCCTGTTGGTGTCGAGCCCCCCTCGACGAAGCGTTGCGCGAGGAGAGCAGAACCGCGCGCCGGCGCGCAAGGCCCGGTGAAGTCCACCTTCACGCATTCACCGGTGGTTTCCACGCCTACCGTGGACTCACGGTGAAGGTCGCCGCAGCGGATCCGCAGTGTCCGCGCGCACGTCGCGCGTGGCGCCGCTGTAGGTGCGGGCGGCACAGCGGGATCGGCGAGCGTCCAGGGCGCGAAGGCTCCGCCGGTCGCGTGCGTCCCTCAAGCGCGGCGCTTGATCCGCGCCGCGTACCAGGGCACCGCGACGGCGCCGGGCGGGGCCGGGATGTCCACCCGGAGCCGCTCGACGTCCCAGCTCGCGGCGGGCAGGTGCTCCTCGACGAAGGGCAGGCCGGGCACGTAGGCGAAGACGCCTCGGGGCGCGAGCGCGCGGAGGATCTCCATGTACCGCCGGGCGTATCGCGCGGCGTCGCCGGCGGGTCGCAGGTGCTGGTGCAGGAAGTGGAGGGAGAACCCGAGATGCGAGACGACCGTGCCGAGGCTCCCGGGCGCGAGCGGCTCCGTGAGCCAGTCGCCCCGGCGAACGCCGTCGCCGGGCTCCGCCGCGCGATCGATGCCCCGCGCGTCGACCCCGAGCGCGCGCAGGTGGCGGACGAGACGCGCCTCGGCCCCGCAGCCGAGATCGAGGACGGGCGGCGCGAGCGCCGCCGCGTCGAGGCCGAGCACCTGGAGCTGCAGCTCCGGCGAGTACTCCGCGCTCGCGACCTGCCTCAGCGCGGCGCCGCCGGGCGCGAGGGCGGCGCGCGCGACGGCGCCGAGGCCCGCGACGTACTCCGCGGCGATGCGCGCGGCGGACGACCCGAGCGCCGCCTCGGAGGCCGCGCCGCGGAGGACGGCCGCGAGCTCGTCGAGCGCGCGCGCGTGGAGGGCGTCGAGCCGGGTGACGGCGTCCGGCCCGAGGGCGAACTGGTTCGAGGGCTGCAGCGCGCGGACCGCACGGACCGTGAGGAAGCCGGCGGGGTCCCGCTCCCAGGAGCCATCGCCCGCCGGGGCGGCGAGCGTCGAGGCGAGCCAGGTCGAGAGCGGGCCGCGCGCGCGCCAGAGGAACGACGCGAGGTCCGCCGGGATCGTCGCCGCGGCGGCGGGGAGCGCCGCGAGCTGGCGGAGGCTCGCGCCGGCCTGGCGGCCCGCGGCGGCGAGGAGCCGATCGCGGAGGTCGAGGACGGCGGGCGGGGGGACGGGCATCGCGGGCGGGGTGGAGCCTATGGCAGCGCGCGCCTTCGCGCAAAACGGCGGCGCGGACCACCCGGGCGCTTGCGTCCGGAGCAAGCGAGCGCGAGACAGGGCGTGGACCTGAACCTGAACCCGAGGCCCAGGGCCTGGGAGGCGCCATGCCGCGGACCATCATCGAGCCGTTCCGGATCAAGTCCGTCGAGCCGATCCGCGTCACCTCGCGCGCCGAGCGGCTCCGCCTGCTCGAGGCGGCGCGCTTGAACGTGTTCCGGCTCGACGCGGAGGACGTGCTGCTCGACTTCCTCACCGACTCGGGCACCGGCGCCATGAGCGCGCGCCAGTGGGCGGCCATGATGCAGGGGGACGAGAGCTACGCGGGCGCGCGGAGCTTCCACCGGTTCGAGGCGGCGGTCCGCGACCTGACCGGGTACCCGCACGTGATCCCCACGCACCAGGGGCGGGCGGCGGAGCGGATCCTCTTCTCCGTCGCGACCCGGCCCGGCGACGTCGTGCCCTCGAACACCCACTTCGACACGACGCGCGCGAACCTCGAGTACGACGGGGTGGAGCCGGTCGATCTCGTCATCCCGGAGGGGCTCGCGCCACGGAACCGCCATCCGTTCAAGGGCAACATCGACCTCGGCCGGGTGGAGCGGCTGCTGGCGGACCGCGGCGACAAGGTGCCGTTCGGCATGATCACCCTCACGAACAACTCCGGCGGCGGCCAGCCGGTGTCGCTCGAGAACCTCCGCGCGTACCGCGAGCTCCTGCGCCGCCACGGCAAGCCCCTCGTCATCGACGCGTGCCGGTTCGCCGAGAACGCGATGTTCGTGAAGCTCCGCGAGCCGGGGCAGGGGAACCGGACGGTGAAGGAGATCGCTCAGGAGACGTTCTCGCTCGCCGACGGGTGCACGATGAGCGCGAAGAAGGACGGGCTCGCGAACATCGGCGGCTTCATCGCGCTCCGCGACGCGCGCTGGGTCGAGGCGGCGCGGAACCTCCTCATCCTCACGGAGGGGTTCCCGACGTACGGAGGCCTCGCCGGTCGCGACCTCGAGGCGATCGCGGTCGGGCTCGAGGAGGTGCTCGACGAGGACTACCTGAGGTACCGCCTCCGGACCGCCGAGTACCTCGGCGAGAAGCTCCTCGCCGCCGGCGTCGCCATCGTCGAGCCGACCGGCGGCCACGCGGTCTACCTCGACGCCCGCGACTTCCTCCCGCACCTGCCGCGCGAGCAGTACCCGGCCTGGGCGCTCGTGAACGCCCTCTACCTGGAGGGCGGGATCCGTGGCGTCGAGATCGGGTCGGTGATGTTCGGGAAGCGCCTCGACGACGGGACCGAGACCTTCCACGCGCTCGAGCTGGTGCGGCTCGCGTTCCCGCGGCGCGTCTACACCCAGAGCCACTTCGACTACGCGGCCGAGGTGATCCTCGAGGCGAAGGCGAAGGCGGCGGAGGTGCGCGGCGTCCGCCTCGTGAAGCAGAGCCGCCACCTCCGTCACTTCACCGCCGAGCTGGAGTGGGCCTAGGGCCGTCTGCTACTTCTGGACGTGCGGGTGCTCGATCGCGGCGACCTCGGCCGGCGTCGGCTTCGGGTCGGCTTTCTCCGGGGCGGCCGGCGCGGACGGCGCGGCCGCGACGGGCGCGGGCGCGCTGGCGGCAGGGGGCGCGTCCGCGGCGGGGGCCTGCGGCGCGGGCGTTCCGCCGCGATTGCAGGCGATTGCCCACGTGAGCGCGACCGCGGCGGCGAGCGAGACGAGGAGACGGGAGGGCATGTCGGGGACCTCGGTGCGGGTTCGGGGCCGAGGAGTGCAGCGCGCGTGCCGCCCGCCGGTGCCGCGAGGTTCGCGGGTTCCAGGGGCGGCGTGTCGCCGCGGACACGCCGGCCGTGTGCGCCGGGCCACGCCCGCGCCCGGACGCGGGCTGGCGCCGCGTGCGGGATCCGGTAATACGTGACGGACCATGCCGCGCCCCGTCGCCGAGCTCGTCGCCGAACCACGCCACGCCGGCGCAGTCGCCGGCGCGGACGCGCTCGGAGAGGCATCGGGTGGCGACCGGCTCCTCGTCCGCATCGGCGTCTGGACCGGCGCCGACGGGCGCGTGACCCGCGCCCGGTTCCGGGCGACGACCTGCGCGTCCCTCATCGCGTACGCGGAGGCGGCCTGCGCGCTCCTCGAGGGGGGCCGCGCGCCCGACGCGCTCGGCGCCGACGCGCTGCGGGCGGAGGTGGCCGGCGTCCACCCCGGCCACCTCGACCGCGCCGAGCTGGTCGTCGCGGCGCTCCGCGCTGCGGCGGTGCCTCGCCTTCGCCTCACGGAACGGAGCCCCGCGTGAACGTCGCCTACGTCTTCTCGACCCCGAACGCCTCCTTCATCCTCGAGAAGATGATCGTCCCGCAGCTCGAGGAGGGCCGGCACGGAGCCACCGTGGTCGGGATGTTCTTCTTCGTCGACAACAACTACCTGCTGGTGCGCGGCAATCCCACCGGCGAGCGCCTGGCGCAGCTCTCGCGGAAGACGGGCATGCTCCTCATGGGCTGCGATCAGTGCTGCTACCAGCGCGCGATCGCCGACAAGCTCATCGAGGGCGTGCCGATCGGCTGCTTCCCGGATCTCTACAAGGCGCTCGCGGGCGTGAAGGTCGACCAGGTGATCACGCTGTAGCGCGCGGCCCGTGGCCACCTCGCGGCGGCGGGCCCCCATGATTCGTCACGACTCCGTTCGAGGGCGGCGCCTCACGCCCGAGCGGGCTCGGTCGTCGGACGTGAGGAGGGCTGAGAAGAAGGGTGGACGGCCGAGGCGGGGTCCGCGCTGGGGAAACGTCGGCCGCGTGGATCGGCCTCCAAGAAGCCTGCGTCGCAGCGACCGCAGAGGTCGCGACGGAGCGCGGGAGGCGCGAGCGCTTTCGGGGGAACCCAACTGATCGGATCGAGCGATTGACGCTTCCTCGGCGGTCGCGCGGTTCGCGCGCCGCGCTCGCACGAGAACGCCGCGCTCGCAGCGCTCCACGCGCGTGAGGCGGCGCGAGCGGAGTCCGAACCCCGGGGCGACGCAGCGCGCTGATTCTCGCGCGAGCGCTCGAATCCGTGCGTTTCCGGAGGGTGAGAATTCGCGTGAGACGATGCCCGCATGAACGCCCGCGACTCCTCGATCCGCCTCTCCGAGCTCCTCCGCCGCGAGCACGACGCGATGGCGGCCTTCCTCGTCGCCCTGGCCGGCTTCGACGCGAAGCGGCTGTGGCTCGAGCTCGGCTACCCGAGCCTCTTCACCCACCTGAACCGGGAGCTCGGGCTGTCGAAGAGCGCGGCCTTCTACCGGAAGACCGCCGCCGAGCTCATCCAGCGCTTCCCGGAGCTGGTCGAGCCGCTCGAGGACGGCAAGCTGTGCCTCTCCACCGTCGGCGAGCTCGCCCAGGTGCTCACGCCGGAGAACCGGTACCAGGTGATCCCCCGGTTCCTCCACCTCTCGAAGCAGGAGGCGCGGGCGGTCGTCGCTGAGCTGAAGCCGGCGGAGCGGCCTCCGCGCCGGGAGGTCGTGACGACCGTTCGCGTCGCGGCCGCGGCGCGACCAGTCCGCGACCCGGAACCCGCAGCAGCGCTCGCGCTCGGCGTTCCGGCGACCGCCCGCGTCATTGCGCCCGGTTCGCCGGCAGAACTCGTCGATGCCAGAGTGGCCGCACGGACCGTGAACGCCCAGATTTCCCGGAAGGCGCCGACCTTCGAGCCGCTCACCGCCGACCTCCGCCGGATGCACCTCACCGTCACGAAGCGGTTCGAGGCGAAGGTCGCCGCGGCGAAGGAGGCCCTCTCGCACTCGCACCCGGGGGCGAGCACCGAGGTGATCCTCGAGGCCGCGCTCGATCTCCTGCTCGACCGGGCCAAGAAGCGGAAGGGCCTGGTCGAGAAGCCGCGGCGCGAGAAGCGGCCGTCGAGACCGGACCACATCCCGGCGGAGGTGAAGCGGGCGGTGTGGGTGCGGGACGGCGGCTGCTGTCGGTGGGCTCTCGAGAACGGCGGCGTCTGCGGCTCGCGCCACCGTCTCCAGTACGATCACATCCAGCCGAAGGCGCTCGGCGGGAAGTCGACGATCGAGAACGTTCGCCTCCTCTGCGCTCGGCACAACTTGCTCGCCGCACGGAAAATCTTCGGCGATGCATGGATGGACAGGTGCGCGCCGGCCCGCAAGGCCACCGCGGCGACGGGGCGCCGCGACGCCGGCTCGGCGGGTGCGCGCTTCGACGTTCCCGCCGCGGCCCTGACCGGGCCGACGTGACCGTCGGGCGCGCCGGAGCGCCTCCCGAAGCCTCCGGCCGGCCGGCCCCCATCGCCGTCGTCGCGACGCAGGCTTCTTGCAGGCCGATCCCCGCGGCGACGTCTCGTCCCAGCCGCGCCGCCCCGGCCGTCCCCCTGCCTCTCTGCCCCTTCCCCGCTTGCCCAACGGTCGCGCAGGTCCCCCGCGTTCACGAGGACGCGCCGGGCCGCGTAGACATGTGACGAATCATCCGGCGCGGGCCCCCGTCAGCCCTCGGGGAAGAGCGGGTGCAGGTGGTCGACCGGACCGCGGCCGCGGCCGACCGCGTAGGAACGCCGGAGCGCCTCGACGAGATAGGCCTTCGCCCCGCGGACGGCGTCCACGAGGCCCTCGCCGCGCGCGAGCCGGGCGCAGATGGCGGCGGACAGCGTGCAGCCCGTCCCGTGCACGTTCCGCGTATCGACCCGCGGGCCGGGGATCTCGACCAGCCGCTCCCCGTCGAAGAGCACGTCCACCGCGTCGCCGGCGAGGGCCCCGCCCTTCACCAGCACCGCGCGCGCGCCGGACCGGGCGAGCTCGCGGGCCGCCTCCCGCATCGCGGCGAGGTCGCGGACGGGGCGGCCGAGGAGCGCCTCCGCCTCGAACAGGTTCGGCGTCACGAGCGCGGCGCGGGGGAAGAGCCGCTCCACGTACGCGCGCTCCGCCGCGGCGTCGAGGAGCCGGTCGCCGCTCTTCGCAACCATGACGGGATCCACCACGAGCGGTCCGAGCGGCAGGCGTCCGGCCGCGTCCGCCACCGCCGAGATGATCTCCGCGTTCGCGAGCATGCCGGTCTTCGTCGCGGCGACCGGCATGTCCGTCGCGACGGCCTCGATCTGCGCGACGACCATCCTCGCCTCGAGCGCGACCCAGGCGGACACGCCCACGGAGTTCTGGGCGGTCACCGCGGTGATCGCGGAGGTGCCGTGGAGACGGTGGGCAGCGAACGTCCGGAGATCGGCCTGGATCCCGGCGCCGCCGCCGGAGTCGGAGCCGGCGATGGTGAGGGCGACCAGCATGCCGGGAACATAGCCTGCCGCCGGCGCGCGCGAACGAGGAAACGGGGCGGGCGATCCCGTAGGATCGCCGCGCCCCGTCGTGCTCGCCAGTCGGCCCCGACCGGCGTCAGGCGCGGGCGCGCAGCGCTCGGCGGCGGAGGGCCGCCATGCCGAGGAACAGGAGGCCGACCAGGCCGGCGTCGCCGCCCGAGGCGCAGCCGCCCTTCGGGTGATCGACGTTCGTCACGGTGACCTTCACCGTCGCGCTGTCGGCCACGCCGTGCGGATCGCGCACGGTGAGCTGGAACACGAGGTCCTGCGTGGGCAGGTCGGCCGACGGCGCCGTGAACGTGGGCTGGGCCACGGTCGCGGAGGAGAGCGTCGCGGCCGGTCCGGAGATCTGCACCCACTCGTACGCGAGGGCCTCACCGTCCGGATCCGACGAGGCGGAGCCGTTCAGGGTGACCGCGGTGCGCTCGTCGACCGTCTGCGCCGCGCCGGCGTTCGCCAGCGGCTGCCGGTTCAGGTTCCGGACGTGGATCGTCACGTCGGACGTGGAGGATGCGGCGCCGTCGCTGACGGTGAGCCGGAGGACGAGGTCGGCGTCCGCCGCCACCTCGGGCGCGGTGAAGATCGCCGTGCCGTTCGCGGCGATGGTCGCCGCCACGAGGTCCAGGGCAGGGCCGCTCACGCGGGTCCAGGTGTAGGTGAGCGCGTCACCGTCGGGATCCGACGAGCCGGCCGCGGAGAGCGCCACCTGCGTGCGCTCGTCGACGGAGAAGTCGACGCCCGCCACGGCCACGGGGGGCCGGTTCACGTTCTTCACGGTGACGTGGACGGTCGCCGTCGAGGACGTCGCGCCGTCGCTCACCGCGAGCTCGAACGTGAGCACGGTGTCGGCGGTCACCGACGGCACGACGAACGCCCGATCCGCGGAGGCGCTTCCGAGGAACGCGACCCCCGTGCCCACGACGGCGTCCGGGAGCGCGGGGACGGAGGAGGCGAGCGTCCACTGGTAGGTGAGCGGATCGCCGTCCGGATCGCTGGACGCGGAGCCCACCAGCGTCGCGATCCCGCCCTCGTCCACCGTGAAGTCCGCCCCGGCGCTCGCGATCGGCGCGTGGTTCGCGTTCTTCACCGTGACGACGGTGGTGGCGGTGCTCGAGAGCGCGCCGTCGGACACGGTCACCTGGAACACGAGCTGCGCGTCCGCCGTCACCAGCGGCGCCGTGAACGACGGCGCCGCCGTCCCGGCGCCGGTCAGCGTGACCGCCGGGCCGCTCAGCTGCGTCCACTGGAACGACAGCGTCGTGCCCGCGTCCGGGTCGGAGGAGGCGGCGGCGGAGAGCGCCACGGCGGCGCCCTCGTCGACGGCCTGCGCCGGACCCGCGACCGCGACGGGAGGACGGTTGCGGCACTGGCGCGTGTCGGCGATGAGGATCGGGAACGGCGTGTTGCCGATACCGCTCACCGTCACGTCGTCGATGAGCCATCCCCCGAACCCGACGCCGCCGTCGGTGCCGATGCGGAACCGGAGGAGAACGGTCTGGCCGCCGTACGTCGTCCCGAGGTCCAGGCTCGCGGGCTGGAGCGTCGGCCAGCCCGTGCTCGTGCCGACGAGGGCCGGCCGGGTGGCGAGCGGGTTCGTGTCGCCGGTGTAGCTCGAGATGGCGCCGCCGGCGTAGAGCGGCGCCCCCACGTCGAGCCACGTCGTGCCGCCGTCGCTCGACACCTCCACGACCGCGCCGTCGTAGAACGCCCGGCCCGGCGTGCCCACCGGATCGGACTCGAAGTCCCACGCGTGCCGGAAGCCGACGACGAGGGACGCGCCGGGGCTCACCTGGAGCGGCGGCGAGACCAGGCTCACGTCCGCGGTCGCCCCGACGTCGGGGCCGTGGATGGCGTGGCTCACCGGCGAGAGCGCGACGCGCTCGAACAGGCTCGTCTTCGCGAACGCCGGGTCCGCCACGGGCGTCCAGGCGAACGCCTCCGCCTCGAGGTCGTCGGACGCGGACGCGGCGGGGACCTCGTCCGTGTTCACGCGGAGGGCGAACTCCGCGGTGTCGGCCACGAGGGCGGCCTCCGGCGGGTAGGTGAGGGTGAACGGCACCTGCCCGATGCCCGTCGCGCTCGCGAGCGACACCTGGACGGTCCCGGTGACGGTCTCGAGCGGGCCGGAGGCGGGGAACGTCACCGTGGCGCCGCCGGGGAACGCGATCTGGCCGTTCGTCGAGGCGATGGTCGCCGTGACGGGCCCGAGCGCGCGATCACCGGTGTTCTTCACGGTGAGCGTGAGCGTGCCGGTCTCGCCGGCGTCGAGCACGGCGTCCCCGTCGTCGCAGCCGGAGGTCACCGCGCCGAATCGGACGCCGGCGACCTGGAGATCCGGGCCGACCGCGTAGCTCTCGACGACCGGGCCGTTGTCGGACGCGTAGCGATCCGCGGCGACCGCGCCCATGCCGGCGCCGCGCTTCGCGAACGCCTTCCAGAAGAGCTGGTAGTCGACGGGATCCGTCGCGTACGCGGCCGCGAGGACCGCGTCGCGCGCCTCGAGGAAGGTCGGCGCCGACGGGGTGAGCTTGTACGCCGCGACGAGGTAGTTCTTCATCCGCGTCTGCGCCTGGTCGAAGGGGAGGCCGGGCTCGTTCAGCAGGGCGGCGTAGCACTCCCACAGCATCGTCGCCCAGACCTCACCCGCGTTGTGGACCTCGGCGTTGTTCGTGCCGTCCCAGTCGAACAGCACCGGGACCGAGGTGCTGTCGATGGGGTTCCCGTTCGCGCTGTGCTTGAACGTGAGCGGATCCTTCGTCAGGTTGGTCGAGTAGGGGACCCGGCGGATGCCGAAGTAGTAGCCCTGGTTCGGGCCGCCGTACCACTCGTCACCGCTCGTCACGTACCCGGCCGCGGCGTACACGCCCGACCAGTCGGCGTTCGCGGATGCGCCCGCGTCCTCCGCCCGGACCATGAGCAGGAGCGCGTGGAAGTCGCCCCAGCCCTCGCCCATGCTGCGGCCCTGGTTGTTCGAGAGGCCGGCGGCGTCGCCGATGAGCCGGTTCGAGATGTAGTGGCCCCACTCGTGCGCGACGATGGCGTTGTCGAGCGTGCCGTCGCGGGGGAGGACGTTGGAGCGGCCGATCGTGACGTTCACGGAGGCGGGCGGCTCGAGGGCCATCGCGTCGCCGTACGCCTTCGCGATCAGGACGGCGGGGATCGTCACCGTCCCGTCGACGCCGCCCATGTTGGCGACACCGGTGGTGTTGTTCGCGATGATGACGCCGGCGGCGCCGTTGAGCTGAGCGTTCTTCGCCTTCACGGCGAAGCCGCAGGTGCCGCGGTACACGAGCGCGATCTTGCCGGTGACGGCGGCCGCGTTCACCCAGGTGGCGTTGCAGCCGAGCCGGGTTCCGGAGCCGTCGTCCGCGAGCACGACGTCGCCGGTGAGCGTGAAGCTCTGCGCGCCGAACCCGGCCGCGACGCCCGCGATGTCCGTCGTGGCGAGCGTCGGGGGCGAGTTGATCGTGATGTACTGCGCGCCGTTCCCGCTGAACAGGTACATCTGCATGCGGGGGCGCGAGCCGTCCGCCGGCGTCTGCATGTTCGCGTTGTTGATGCCCGACGAGTCCTGGGCCTCCGCCTTGAGCGAGTCGCCCTCGAGGCCGCCGCGCCCGAAGTTGGAGGCCTGGGCGTTCCCCGACGCCTCGTCGAAGCCCGCGTCGTAGTACCAGTCGTGGAAGAAGTTCACGTCGTAGAAGAGCTGCGTGATCGCGGCCTGCACCTGGTTCATCGTCGCGTTGGGCGCGACGTCGAAGCCGTACGGGTAGGCGAACTCCTGGGGAGCGGAGGCGGTGCCGCGGATGTCGCTCGCGTCGAACCCGTCCGCGCCGCTGATGTCCGCGTAGGCCTCCGCGTTGTTGCCGGTCGTGACGGTCGCGTCGGCGGCGAGCCACGGGTCGTTCCGCGAGAACGGCGCGCTCGAGAGGATCACGTCCCGCGACGGGAGGAACGGCGCCTGGTACCCGTCGGGCACGCCGGTCGGGTGCGGCGACGGCGCTGTGCCCTGGGGGCCGTCCCACGGACGGTACGGCGCCGAGCTCTCGGCCCAGACGCGGTACTTGAACGCGTCGGCGTCGACCTGGTCCTTGCGGAACAGCACGCGACCGTCGACGGCGGACACGACGTAGCCGTACTCGAGCGACTCGACGCTCTCGACGCGGCCGAGGCCGACCTCGACGTAGTACGCGGGCTCGAGGCCGCCGGGGAGGCGGAACCAGACCTTCTTCGCGCGCGCCGGGCGAGAGAACAGCTCCGCGCGGGCGGCGGTCAGGACGGGCGAGAGCGACGCCTCGAGGTAAGGGCCCCGGCGCCCGGAGGCGGCGAGGTCGCCGGCGGCGAACGTCTCGCCGGTGAGGTCCACGAGGGCCGTGGCGATGGCGTCGAGCTCGCCGAGCGCGAACGCGCCGCCCGCCGGCGTGGCGCGCGCGGCGATCGGGTCGGACGCCGGCGAGAGATTGCCGGAGATGGCGACGAGGTTCCACCGGCGGTCCATCGCGACCTTCGCGGTCTCGCGGAACACCTCGATCCCGCCGATCGGCTGGCGGAACGAGACGATCACCGGCCCGACCCCGGTGTCGTGAACGCCGGTCACGACCGCCGCGTCCACGTCCTCGGGGGCGAGGCCGTACGCGGCCGCGCGGCCGCGGAGGTGCGCGCGCGCGGCGTCGGCGGGAGTCCGCGGGGCCTTGCCCGCGATCGCGGCGGGAGCCCGCTCTCCGAGCGCCCACATGAACGTCGGCACGCCGAGCCTGGAGTCGACGTGGACGGGCGCGCGCAGCGTCCCCTCCGGGATCTGCGCCCTGACGCGCGGAACGCCCAGCCGGTCCTTGCCGGCCGCGAGCACGTTGAAGTCGCCCGGCCGACCCGACGATGCCCGTGCGGGCTGCGACGAAGACGACGCCGCGGCAGTGGTGGAGCTCTGCGGCGCCGAGGTGGACTGGCCACAAGCTGCCAGCACGACGAAGGAAGCGACGAGCAGCGAGCCGACTCGACGTTCGAGCATGCGGCGCATCTCCCTGGGCTGGTGGGCGGGAGACCCGCAGAGGACGGGCAGGAGGCCCGTCCCAGTGAGCCCCCCGGCCCCACTGGAGGTGTGTACCGCCTGTCACGCTACCTAAGGAGCAAAGGTGCGAGCAAGGGGGTGCCCGCCCGGGGACACAACGACGCGCCGCGGCGACCTAGGATGAGGCGGATGACCCGCCGACTCCTCTGTCTGCACGGCCACTTCTACCAGCCGCCCCGCGAGAACCCGTGGATCGAGGCGATCGAGGTGCAGGACTCGGCGGAGCCGTTCCACGACTGGAACGAGCGGATCGCGGCCGAATGCTACGGACCGAACGGTGCGGCGCGGCTCAAGAACGCCGACGATCGGATCGTCGAGATCGTCAACAACTACCTCCACCTCTCGTTCAACTTCGGGCCGACGCTGCTCGCGTGGCTCGAGCGGCACCGCCCCGAGGTGTACGCGCACGTCGTCGAGGCGGACGCGCGGAGCCTCGAGGGGCGCGGGCACGGCAACGCGATCGCGCAGGGGTACAGCCACTCGATCCTGCCGCTCGCGTCCCCGCGCGACCGCCGCACGCAGATCCGGTGGGGCATCGCCGACTTCCGCCGCCGCTTCCACCGGGCGCCGGAGGGCTTCTGGCTGCCGGAGACGGCCGCCGACACGGCGACGCTCGCGATGCTCGCCGACGAGGGGATCCGCTTCACGATCCTCTCGCCATACCAGGCGACGCGCGTGCGCGCGCCGGACGGCGAGTGGGTCGACGCCACGGGGGCCCGGTTCGACCCCACGCGGCCGTACCGGGTCCGGCTCGGCGCGAAGGAGCTCGTGCTCTTCTTCTACGACGGCCACATCGCGCGCGACCTCGCCTTCGGCGAGGCGCTCGTGTCGCCGGAGCGGCTGCTCGCGCGGCTCGAGGGAGGGTTCGATCCCGGCCGCGCGCACGACGAGATCCTCTCGATCGCGTTCGACGGCGAGACGCTCGGCCATCACAGGAAGGGCGGCGACGAGACGCTCGCGGCGGCGCTGCGCGCCGCGGGGCGCCGCCCGGATCTCGAGATCGTGAACCTCGGCCAGGCCCTCGACCGGATCCCGGTGGAGTGGGAGGCCGAGATCGTCGAGGGCTCGTCGTGGAGCTGTGCGCACGGCGTCGAGCGCTGGCGGTCCGACTGCGGGTGCAACGCGGGCGGGCCGCCGGGGTGGAACCAGGCCTGGCGCGCGCCGCTGCGGGAGGCGCTCGACGTGCTCCGCGGGAAGCTCGACGGCATCTTCGAGCGCGAGGCCGCCGCGCTCTTCCCCGAGCCGTGGCGCACGCGCGACCGGTACGTGGACCTCGTGCTCGATCCGGAGCGGCAGGACGCGGACGACCTCCTGCGGCGCGAGGCGGGCCGGCCCCTCACGTCGGACGAGGTGGGGCGCGCGCTGCGGCTCCTCGAGCTCGAGCGGCACGCGCTCCTCATGTACACGAGCTGCGGCTGGTTCTTCTCGGAGCTGTCCGGCATCGAGACGGTGCAGATCCTCCGGTACGCGGCGCGCGCGATCCAGCTCGCCCGCGATCTGGTGGGCCTCGACCTCGAGCCCGCGTTCGAGGCCGCCCTCGCCCGCGCGCCGTCGAACGAGCCCGCGCTCCGCGACGGCCGCCGCGTGTACCAGGTCCTCGTGAAGCCGAGCGTCGTGACGCTCGAGGGCGTCGGGGCCCACCTCGCGATCGCGAGCTCGGTCCGGCCGCTGCCCGACGCGGGCCGGACGTTCTGCTACACGTACCGGCTCGAGGGCCGCCGCTCGACGCAGTCCGGCCCGGTGTCGATCGCGCTCGGGCGCCTCCAGCTCGAGAGCGTCCTCACCCGCGAGACGCTCGACGCGCTCTACTGCGTGCTGCACTTCGGCGCCGCGGACTTCCGCTGCGGGCTGTCTCCCTACCGCGGGCCCGCCCACGCCCAGGAGGTCGAGGCGGCGCTGCTCGGCCGGCCCCACGCGCAGCCGCTCTCGCACCTGCTCCGCGAGGTGGACCGGCACTTCCCCGGGCGCGACTACGGGCTCGGCGACCTGTTCCTCGACGAGCGGCGCGCCGTCGCCGAGGTCCTCCTCGAGGGCACGATGGAGCGCTACGAGGACGACTATCTCGAGATCTTCGAGGACAACAGACGGCTGATGGAGTTCCTCCACGACATCGATTCGCCGGTGCCGGGCCCGCTCCGCGTCGCCGCGGACGTGACGCTCACGCGGCGGCTCCTCCGCGTCACGGGCGCCGCGCGCGCCGGCGACATCGACCTCGCGAGCGCCGAGGCGGAGCTGACCGCCACCGCCGAGCTGGCGCGCCGGCTCGGGGCGCACCTGCACCTCGCCGCGGTCCGCCACGACGTCCGCGAGCTCGTCGAGGGGAGGCTCGCGGCGCTCCTCGCCGGCCGCTCTCCGGGGGCGCGCGCGACGGAGCTCGCCGCGATCCTCGACCTCGCGAAGCGGCTCGGCCTCGAGCTGGATCTCTGGGACGCGCAGAACAAGCTCTGGGCCTGGGCCGGGTCGACGCTCGTCACCGTGGATCGCGCCGCCGCCGCGGATCTCGCGCGCCACCTCTGGTTCGACGAGGAGACGCTGCTCGCGCGCGCGGGCTTCGCCGCGGAGGGGTGACCGACCTCGCCCGACATGTGGGGGCGCTCGCGCCCCGGCGCGCTGGTCAGCGGCGGACATCCGGGTAGAATCCGCGCCCTCTCCCAGGAGGACTCGGATGACCAAGGCGGAGAAGTCCATCGCGCTGTTCCTCGCGGCGAGCGTCGCCGGCGCGCTCGCGCTGGTCGCGTGCCAGGTGCTCGCGGGCGGCGTGCTCGCGAAGGTGCTGGACGTGCAGGACGCCGACGTGTGGGCGGGCCTCGGGCTGACGCGCTTCGGCGTCTTCAAGCTGGGCCTCTTCCTCGCAGTGCTGCCGATCGTGCTCGACGCCGCCGGCGCCGAGAGCGGGCTCCGCCGGCTCCAGGCCGGGCTCCTCACCACGGCGCTGTTCGCCTGGGCCGCGACCTCGTTCGTCTTCCAGGACCGCGAGCTCGCCGCGACGTACGCGCTCCTCGGCGTCGCGGCGACGTTCGCCTCCGCGTTCGAGGGGTGGCGGCGCTGGGCGGCCTCGGCCGCGCTCGGCCTCGTGGTCGCCGCGACGCTCCTCGCGACGCAGGGCCAGTCGCTCGCCGCCGGGAAGAACTTCGGCGCGGCGATCGTGCTCGGGCTCGCCTTCTGCGGCCCCGCCATCGCGGCGGTCGTCTTCGCGCCCGCGGCGGTCGCGGCCGCGCTCGACACCGTCGAGACCCGGCTCGCGCGCGGCTAGCGATCGGAGCCCGGCCACGGAGGGCCGCCGCTGCGCCCGGGGCGCGGCGGTTCCCGTTGAACCGGTGACCGGCCGGCGCCATGGACTCGGGACCGCATGCCGCCCGTCCTCGCGTTCCGTGAAGTCAGCCGCTCCTACCGGACAGCGGGCGGCGTCCTGCCGGTCCTCCGCGGCGTCTCGGCCGAGCTCCCGGCGGGGAGGGCGGTCTCGGTCAGCGGCCGGAGCGGCTCCGGGAAGTCGACGCTCCTCCACCTGGCGGCGGGCATCGACGCGCCGGACGCGGGCGAGGTGGTCCTGCTCGGCAGGGCGCTCGGCCGCCTCCCGGACCGGGAACGCACCCGCGCCCGTCGCGACCACGTCGGCCTGGTGTTCCAGTTCTTCCACCTCCTCCCGCACCTCACCGCGGAGGAGAACGTGCTCGTCCCCGCTCTCGTCGCCGGCGATCCGCCGGGCCCCGCCGCGGCGCGGGCGCGGGCGCTGCTGGAGCGGGTGGGCCTGGGCGACCGCGGCGGCGATCCCGTCCAGAAGCTCTCCGGCGGCGAGATGCAGCGCGTCGCCCTCTGCCGGGCGCTCCTCCGGAAGCCGACGCTGCTCCTCGCGGACGAGCCGACGGGGAACCTGGACGAGGCGAGCGGGCAGAAGGTGATGGAGCTGCTGCTGGGCGTCGCGCGGGAGGAGGGGAGCGCGCTGCTGTACGTGACGCACAGCCGGGAGCTCGCCGCCCTCGCGGACGAGACCTGGATCCTGCACGCGGGGTTGCTCGAGCGCGCCCCCTGACCCGCGCGGCGCGGGCGTCGCGCGGCTGCGGCGCCTCAGCGCGACGCGGCCGGGACGGCGCGCGAGGCGTCCCCGTCCGCGGCGCCCGAGCAGCTGGCGTCCCCGGCCGCGGCGCACGCCCGCGCGAGCAGCGCGACGGTCGCCGGCCGCTCGCCGCGGTGCTGGAGGGCGGCGCGCGCGAGCCGGACCGCCTCCGCTCCGTCCCCCTTCCGCTCGAGGAGGAGCGCGGCGAGGAGCGCCTCCGTGTCGCCGCGGAGCGGCGTCTGGTCCGGGCGGTAGGCCGCGAGCGCCGTCCGGAACGAGCGCTCCGCGTCCTCGAGCTGGCCCATCTTCCAGTGCACCCTCCCGAGCTCCGACCAGCAGTGCGCATAGGTCGGTACGGTCCCGAGCACGGCCATCAGCTCGTGGTGCGCCTCCGGCTGGTTCCCGCGAATGGACGCCGCGGTGCCCCGGGAGCAGCGATCCAGCGCCTCCTCTACCTGGAACGGATCCGGCTGCATCCGCTGCACGTCCGTCCAGACACGATCCTCCGCGTCGGCGGGCGTCGTGACTCCGACGAGGGACGCCCAGGCCTGCTCCGCGCCGTCCGTCTCGCCCAGGGCGAGCCGGACGCCGACGAGCGCCGACCACGCCTCGGCGCTCGCCGGCTCCAGCGCGGCACACCGCTCGAAGGATCGGGCGGCGTCCTCGAAGCGGCGCCGGATGGCCAGCACCCCGGCCTCGACGAGGCGGGCGTCGTAGGTCTCGCGGCGCGCGATCGATTCCTGTGCCAGCGCGAGGGCGGCGTCGAAGCGCGCCGACCGGAACACCGCGACCGCACGGAGCGCGCGAGGCCGCTCGTTCGAGGGATCGAGGCGCGATGCCTCGTCGAAGGCCGCCTCCGCGGCCTGGTACTTGCCGACCTGGAGCGCGGCCTCGCCCTCGGCGAGGGCCTCCGCGGCGGAGCGGCCGGGGATCGCCGCCGGCGCGCCGGGCGTGGGCGCCGCGCTCGCCGGCGCAGCGCGTTGCCCGGTGACGCAGGCAGGTGCACCGAAGGTGACGATGACGGCCAGGAGGACGGGGCGGACGGAGCGCATCGGACCTCGGGGCGGTTCGAGGAGACCAGGTCGCGCGAAAGTATACGTCCGTGTGCGGATCGTCGATGCCCACCCGAGCGTCGTCCGCGTCCTCGCGCGCGCGGACGACCTGCGGGTGCGGCTGGATGGCGCAGCTTCGAGTTCACCGAAGGTGTTGCATATACGCGCTTACGCCCCCGGCCCGGACCCACGGTCATGTGACAGGCGCCGCTCGAGCATCGTCACCTTATTCGCGCGAGGGAGGATGTTCACACACAGACGCAGGCGGTCCGGATCTCGCGACGCGGTCTCTGGAATGGGGCAGCCCCGGTAGACCGATCGGATTCGCGCAGCGTCCCCAGGAAATGACGCAGGAGCCGGGGTCCAGCACGCGGTGCGGCGTGCCGGGAGCGCCTCGGTCACCGCCGCGAGCACGGCTCGCGGCCTGGAGGGAGAGAGTATGAAGGGAACGTGGAGAACACTGGCAGTGATGGCCGCGCTGGCGTGGCCGGCGCTGGCCCTGAGCGCAACGCCTCCGCCGGGCGCGGTCGTCAACCCGCTGCCTTACCCTGGACAGTACACCGATCCCAACACGACGCAGGGTGCGCTCGCGCCCCTCGACACCCCGCTCTCCCCCAAGACGCAGCAGCAGTTCGTGAACCAGCTGCCCATCCCGGTCGACCTCACTCCTGACAAGACGAAGTATCCGGGGTGGGACTACTACGAGATCCAGGCCGCCCCGGTGACGCCCGTCGCGTACTGGGTCGCGCCCGGCACGACGGCGCCCGCAGGAACCGAATGGCTCGGCCTCCGTGATCCGGTCACGGCCGCGCCGCTCTACACGCCGGTGTGGGGTTACGGTCAGATCGGCGCCGGCCCGCTCGGGAGGGACGTCGTCACGTATCCGTCGATGGGCATCCGCGCGACCAAGGGGACTCCGGTCAAGGTGAAGTGGGTGAACAACCTGCCGGACCAGCACCTCTTCTGCCCGCAGCCCCTCAACGCGAACTGGCCGTGCGCCATCGACCGGACGCTGATGGGCACGAAGCTCACCGGCAGCATGCTCGGCGCGCCCGGCGGCGGTCAGTACGGAGGCCCGCAGCAGCCCGACAACGCGATGGTCGTCCACCTGCACGGCGGCGAGATCCCGCCGGAGGCCGACGGCTTCGCCGAGCTCTGGTTCGGCAACCCGACGACGGCGGCCCTCTACAGCCCGACGGCCCTCCCCATCGACCCGCCGCTCTCGATCGCGGCGACCGGGACTCCCCTCACCATGACTCGGCCCACCGGCAACAGCATGATCTACAACTACCCGATGGTGCAGGAGGCCGGGATGATCTGGTTCCACGATCACGCCCTCGGCAAGACCCGCATCAACGTGGTCGCCGGCCCGGCGGGCTTCTTCCAGATCAACGACGCAAACGAGCCGACGACGCTCCCGAGCGGGAAGTACGAGATCAACGTCGCATTCCAGGACCGCGCGTTCAACCTGCCGCAGCCGACGGCGCCGAACATCGCGACGATCAACTATCCGAACGGCATGAACCAGGCGATCGCGGCGCCGCTCGTTCCGCAACAGACGCCGCTGACCCCGGGCGGCAACGCGACGGTCCACCCGCAGTGGGTGCCCGAGTACTTCGGCGACACCCCCATCATCAACGGCATGGCGTGGCCGGTCCTGAACGTCGAGCCGCGCAAGTACCGCTTCCACTTCCTCGACGGATCGAACGCCCGGTGCTGGGCGCTGCAGCGGTCCGACGGCAAGACCTTCACGCAGATCGGGAAGGACGGCAGCTACCTGCCCGCGCCGGTCGCCGTCACGAAGCTGCTCATGTGCTCCGGCGAGCGGCACGACGTCATCATGGACTTCACCGCCCTCGCGGTGGGGACCAAGGTCTACCTGACGAACAACGCGCCGGCGCCGTTCCCGAAGGGCGCGCTGCCGTCGAACAACGACGTGGGCAAGCCGCTCATGTTCAAGGTCGTCCCGCTCACGGCGCCCGACACGAGCGTCATCCCGACCTCCTTCGCGTCGGCGATCCCGGCCATCCGGAACCAGCCGGCCGTCGTCACCCGCGAGCTCGTGCTGAACGAGGTGCTCGACGCCGTGACGCTCTACCCGCTGCGCGTGCAGATCGACGGCAAGCCGTTCGAGGGCGCGATCACCGAGACGCCGAAGAAGGGCACCATCGAGATCTGGAAGATCATCAACACGACCGGCGACCTGCACCCGATCCACACCCACCTGGTCCAGCACCAGGTGATCTCGCGCCAGGTCTTCGACACGGCGGGCTACTCGGCGGCGACGGGCTTCGCGGTGCCCGGCAACACCACGTTCACCAAGCTGCCCATCACGCCGTACCTCAAGAGTGCGCCGCGCGGCCCGGACATCAACGAGCAGGGCTACGCAGACACGACGAAGTCGTGGCCGGGCGAGGTCCTCACCATCATCGCGAAGTGGGACGGCCGGTGGGACACGACCGTCTCGGATCCGGCCAGCGCCGCCGTGCCGCAGGCGCCGGCGTTCCTGGCGGTGACCTCGGGCCCGTACGTGTGGCACTGCCACATCGTGGACCACGAGGACAACGAGATGATGCGGCCGGTCGTCGTGCAGCCGTAGACGTGGGGCACCGGCAGCGCCGGTGCCGCTGGAGGGGGCGGCGCTCGCGAGGGCGCCGCCCCTCGAGCAGGGTGCGCGGCGCGGCTGCTGCGCCGCCCGGCCGCGCTTGAACGCCGGCGGACGGCACGGGATGATCTCCCGCATCGGCCGCCGCCCAGGGAGGCACATGGCGAGCGTCACCGCGGTCGTCGCGATCCTGGCTGCCCTGACGGTCTCGGCCGGACCGGACCGCTCCGGCCCGCTGTTCCCGGTCCGCCAGGGCGGAAAGTGGGGGTTCATCGATCGCACCGGCGAGGTGGTCATCGCGCCCAGGTTCGACGCCGCGGACCGGTTCTCGGATGGGCTCGCCGCCGTCCGCAAGTGCGCGCAGCTCGGCTACGCCGACGGGCGCGGCGAGGTCGTCCTGGTGCCCGCGTTCGAGCCGGTCGAGCCCGGGCTCCATCGGAGGTTCTCGGACGGGCTCGCGGCCGTGAAGACGAACGGGCGGATCGGCTTCATGGACAGGGCCGGGAAGCTCGCGATCGCCCCGCGGTACCTTCGCGTCGAGGACTTCTCCGAGGGGCTCGCGCTCGCCTGCAGCGAGGCCGGGTGCGGCTTCCTGCGCAAGGACGGGACGTACTTCGGCTCGGACATGTACATGGGCGGCACCTCGTTCCGGAACGGCTTCGCGAGCATCTGGCTCGCGATGGGGATGAACCTCAAGCGGACGGTGTTCGTGACCGGCGAGCTGAAGGTGCTCCCCGGTGAGTACGAGGGCAGCGGCGACTACGCCGAGGGGCTCGCGCCGGTGCGCCACCGCGACGCCTGGGGGTACGTCGACGCGGCGGGAACGCCGGTCATCGCGAACCGGTTCGCGGAGGCGGGGTCGTTCTCGGAGGGGCTCGCGCCGGTGACGGTGCAGGAGACCCGCCGCTGCGGCTACGTGGACCGGACCGGCAAGCTGGCCATCCCGCCGCGGTTCGCGAGCTGCCGGCCGTTCTCGGGCGGCCTCGCGCGGGTCGACCTGGCCGAGAACCCCGCGACCGACGCGGAGCAGGTCGCGTTCGTGAACCACGCGGGCGACGTGGTCATCCGCGGCGACGCGGCGAGGCCGCCCTTCACCGCGGCGGACGACTTCGCGGACGGCCTCGCGGCCGTCGGCGCCGGCGGGCCACCCGCCTTCGCGGACGACGTGGTGGCGCTGGGATACATCGACACGTCGGGGCGGTACGTCTGGCGCCCGACGCACTGAGCACCGGAGAGGACACCATGAAGCTCGAGGCCATCGTGCTCTGCGCAGCGCTCCTCGCCGCCGGCCCGGCCGCGGCGCAGGAGCTCAAGGTCGTCATCAACCCGACGGAGCCGGACGAGGTGCCGCCCGGCGTGCGCGAGGACCAGCTGCTCTGGAAATCCGCCCGCGACGCCACCGTGGAGGGGATGGGCAACATCCTCGCCGCGAACTCCGAGCTCGCCGAGCTCCGCGCCGCGCTGGCGCACGTGGACGTGCTGGAGAAGGACGCGAGCGCGGGCGATCGCGCCGCGCTCGCCGCGATCCGGGCGCGTCTCGAGGATCGGCGCGCCGCGCTCGCCGCCGCGATCCCGACCGGCCCCACGGGCGGCTGCCGCTACACGCTCATCCACCTCGAGCAGTCGATGGACGCGGAGCCCGGGACGGCGCTCGCCAACCGGCTGCCGCAGAAGCGCGAGGAGGCACGCTGGTGTGCCGAGACCTTCTCGGCCGCGAACGCGAAGCTCGCGCCCGCCATCGCGTCGACCCGCGCCGCGCTGGACGAGGTGGTCCCTGAGCTCCGGAAGCGGGGCGCGGCGCGCCCGGCGCCCGCGGCCGTCGCGAAGCCCGGCGAGACGCCGGCTGCGCCGGTGCCGGCGTCTGCGCCGGCATCCGCGGCGACGAGCGCGGCGGCGAGGTGAGCGCGATGGCCTCCGCCCGCTCGAGGAATGCCGCCCGCTGGACCGTGGCGCTGGTCGCGCTCGCGGCGGTCGTCGTTCTCCTGGTCACCTCGCCCGGGGGCGCTCCGCCGCGCAGCGACGGCGCGCCGGTCGGCGCCGCGGGCGACGCGACCAGCGCGCCCGGCGCCGTCGCCGTGCCCGCGCCCGGCGTACCCGCCGAGACGGCGACGACGGCCTCTCCCGCGGCGCTGGCGGTTCCCGCCGCCGCGGGGGAGCAGCCCTGGTCTGCCGTGCCGGTCGCGGCGCGGCTCTCCGACCTCGGTCCGCTCGCGCGGCACGTCTACGCGGGCCTGCAGCAGGCGCGGGCCGCCATGGACGGGTGCTTCCAGGAAGCCGAGCGCGAGGCGCAGGCGAATCCGCCGGGCCAGCCGGAGGAGGGCGGGGCGGCGATCGTCAGCCTCGAGCTGGAGAGCCGCCCCGACGAGCTCGTGATCGTCGGCGCGCCGCTCCAGTCCATCGGGACGTCGAGCCCGCGGCTCGTCGACTGCTGCGAGGGCGTCCTCCGCGGCTTCCGGATCCCGGCGCCGGGCGCGACGCCGGGCCGCCGGTACCGCCTGAACCACCAGCTCTCGCCCTGAGCGGGCCAGCGCCGTGGGCTCGCCTCGAGCCCACGGCGCGATGAGGCGCCGCTTGCGGGCGGGCGGCGCGCGCGGCATGGGTGTCTCCTGATGAGGCGCTACCTGCCGCGGGCGGTCGCGAGGGAGGTCCGTGGCGGGAAGGCGCTCTTCCTGCTCGCGGTGGGCGGCGTCGCGCTCGGCGTCGCGTCCGTCCTCTCGATCCAGCTCCTGAACGCGTCGGCGCTCGGCGCGTTCTCCGGCACCGTCCGAGCGGTGTCCGGTGACGCCGACCTGTCGGTGCTGCCCTGGGCCGGCGCGCTCGACGAGGCGCTCCTCGACGACGTGCTCTCGGTTCCCGGCGTCGCCGCGGCGGCGCCGGTGTTCCGCGCGGACGTCGCGGTGGAGGGCCGGCCGGGCGCGACGCTGGAGATCGCGGGCGTGGACCTGGTCTCGCCGCGGAAGGGTCCGCGGCTCCTGCCGGACGGCGTCCTCGCGGGCGCGCTGGAGCGCCGCGGCTGGGTCGCGGTGTCGTCCGCGTGGGCGCGCGAGATGGGCTGGCGCGCAGGCGACGCCATCCGCGTCTCGATCGGCTCGCGCCGCGTCGAGCTGGAGGTGGGCGCGATCGTCGATCTGGAGCGGGCGGCGCCGCTCGCGAGCCGCCGCCTCGCGCTCATGGACCTCGCGCAGGCGCAGGGGCTCTTCGGCGGGCGCGGCCGCCTCCACGAGATCGCCGTGCGCGTCGCGCCCGGCACGGCCGCCGGCGCGGTCGCGGAGCGGCTCGCCGCGCGCCTCGGCGGCCGCGGCCGCGTCGCCACGGCGGCGCAGCGGACCGTCGAGGCGGAGGGGCTCCTCGGGGCGTTCCGGCTGAACCTCACCGCGCTCTCGCTCGTGTCGCTCCTCGTGGGCGGCTTCCTGGTCTACGCGTCGGTGCGGGCGTCGCTCGCGCGCAGGCGCGAGGAGCTCGGCGTCCTGCGGGCGGTGGGCGCCACGCGGGCGCAGGTGGTCGGGCTCGTCCTCGGCGAGGCGGCGCTGCTCGGCGCGCTGGGCACCGCCGTGGGCATCCCGCTCGGCTGGCTCGCGGCCCGCGCCAACGTCGCGGCGGTCTCCGGGACCATCCGGAACCTCTACCTGCTCGAGGGCGTCGAGCGGCTCGCGCTCTCGCCGGGGCTGGTGCTCCTCGGCGCCGCGACGGGGCTCGGCGGCGCCGTGGCCGGCGCGCTCTGGCCGGCGCTCGACGCGGCGCGCGCCGACCCCCGCGCGCTCCTCGCGTCCATCACGCTCGAGGAGGGCGCGACGGCGCGCGCCGGGCGCCTCCTCGCGGCGGGGCTCGCGTTCCTCGCGGCGACCGCCGCGGTGTTCGCGGCGACGGCGGGGCGCTGGGCGCCGGCGGGGTTCGTCCTCGCCGTCGGGGTCCTCGCCGCCGTGCCGCTCGCCGCCCCCGCCGCGCTGCGCGTACTCGGGCGCCTGCCGCGGCCGCGACGGCTCGGCGTGCGGGAGGGGGCGCGGCGGCTCGGGTCGCGCCTCTCGGCCGCCGCGCCCGCGGCGGGCGCGCTCGCGGTCGCGGTGTCGATGCTCGCCGGCGTCACCATCATGGTCGGGAGCTTCCGGACCACCGTGGTCGGCTGGCTCGACGCGACGATCCGCGCCGACGTCTACGTCACCACGCCGTCCTGGCGCCGGGCGCGGAGCGAGGCGACGCTCGCGCCGGAGGTCGTCGCGCGGCTCCGATCCGTCCCGGGCGCGGTGGCGCTCGACGTCCTCCGGCAGCACACCGGGTTCGGGGCCGGCCGGCGGATCCTCGTCACCGGGATCGACGCGGCGCTGCCGGGCGGTGGCCGGCGGGTGGCGCTCGTGTCGGGCGACGGCGCCGCGGCGATGGACGCGCTCCGGCGCGGGGCGGTGCTGGTGTCGGAGCCGCTCGCGCGGAAGGCCCGCCTCGCCGCCGGCGGGTCGGTCGCGCTCCGGTCGCGCGACGGCGAGGTGACGCTCCCGATCGCCGGTGTCTACAGGGACTACGGCACCGAGGGTGGCGCCGTCCTCCTCGACCTCGCCACCTATGCGCGGCTCTACGGCGACGGGCCGCCGTCCAACGCCGCGCTGTACCTCGGGCCCGGCGAGGATCCGGAGGCGGTCGTGCGCGCGCTCCGGGCGTCGCTGCCGGACGCCGCGCTCCTGGTGCGCTCGAACCGCACGCTCCGCGGCGAGGTGCTCGCGATCTTCGAGCAGACGTTCGCGGTGACGCGCCTCCTCGAGGCGATGGGCCTCCTCATCGCCGCTGCCGGGGTGACGCTCGCGCTGCTCGTCCTCGCGCGCGAGCGCCGGGGCGAGCTCGCGCTCTACCGCGCCCTCGGCGCGTCCCGCGGGCAGCTCTTCCGCGTGTTCCTCGGGCGCGGGCTGGCCGTCGGCGTGACCGGCCTCACGCTCGGCGCGGTGGGCGGCGGGGCGCTCGCGGTGATCCTCGTCGGGGCGGTGAACCCGGCGTTCTTCGGCTGGAGCCTGGACCTGGCGGTGCCGTGGGCGCCGCTCGCCGGGGAGTCCGCCGCGATCCTCGTGGCGACGGCGGCCGCGAGCCTCTACCCGGCCATCGCGGCGAGCGCCACGCCGGCGCAGGAGCTGTCGCGCGATGCGCTCTAGGCTCGCCGTCGCGCTCGCGCTCGCGGTCGCGCTCCCGGTCGCGCTCGCCTCCGCGCCAGCCCCCTCCGGCGGCTGGTCCCCCGCCGATCCTGCCCACCGGTGGTCCTTCCCGCGCGACCACCACGCCCACTCCGCGACGCGGAACGAGTGGTGGTACTTCACCGGCATCGTGAGCGCGACCGGCGCGCCGGGCCGCCGCTTCGGGTACCAGCTCACGCTGTTTCGCGTCGGCCTGGTCCCCGATCCGCCGGCGCTCGACTCCGCGTGGGCGACCGGCACGGCGGTGATGGGCCACGCCGCCATCACCGATCTCTCGACCGGCGCGCACGTCTTCTCGGAGGTGGTCTGGCGCGCGGCGCCGCCGCTCGGCGGCTTCGGCGCCGCGGACGACCCGGTGGTCGCGTTCGCCCGCGCGCCGCCCGGCACGCCCGGGCGCTGGACGGTGGCGCTCGACGGCGCCGGCGGCTTCGCGGTCGCGATGCGGGACGACGCCCGGGGCGTCGCGCTCGAGCTCTCGCTCCGCCCGGAGAAGCCCGTCGCGCTGCAGGGCCCGAACGGCTACAGCCGCAAGTCGGCGCTCCCCGGCTACGCGAGCCTGTACTACTCGCTCACCCGGCTCTCGACCTCCGGCCGGCTCACCGCGAGCGGCGAGACGTTCCCCGTCTCCGGGGCGAGCTGGATGGACAGGGAGCTCGGGTCGTCCCAGCTCGCGCCCGGGCAGAGGGGCTGGGACTGGTGGAGCCTGCGGCTCGCCGATGGCCGCGACCTGATGCTGTACGTGCTCCGGCGCCCGGACGGCGCGGCGGACTGGCGGAACGGCACGCTCGTCGGGAAGGACGGCGCGGTGACCGTGCTCGCGGCGGACGCGTGGTCCGTCGAGGCGACGGGGACGTGGCGGAGCCCGGAGACCGGCGCGGCGTACCCCTCCGGCTGGCGGGTCCGCGTGCCCGGCGCCGGGGTCGACCTGACGGTGACGCCCATCGTGAAAGGCGCGGAGAACGTCTCGCGGCTCGTCGACGGGCTCGCGTACTGGGAGGGGCCGGTGACGCTCGCGGCCGGGGGCGCGGACGCGGGGGAGGGGTACGTCGAGCTGACCGGGTACGGTCCCGCGGGCCGGCTCCCGCTCTAGGGTGGTGGCGAGTCCCGGCGTCGCCCCGCCGAGGGCGGCGGCGGCTCGCGGGGGGCGTTACATCCGCTCGCATGGTCGACGAGCGGACCGCCCTCGCGCAGGCGGGGGCCGAGGCGATCCGGACCGGCTTCGAGCGGTTCATGCGCGAGCGCGTGAGCATCACGCGGCGCGCCCGGTCCCGCTTCGAGGCGCGCGACTGGAGCGGCGCGCAGCGCGACGCGCGCGAGCGGCTCGACCTCCGCGAGGCGATCGTCCACGAGACCGTCGGCGTCGTCCGCGCCGAGCTGGGCGGCGCCGCGCACGAGCGCGCCGCGTGGCGGCGGATGAAGGAGGACTACGAGGTGCTGGTCGAGGCGCGCCCCGACTTCGAGATCGCCGGCTCCTTCTTCAACTCGGTGGGCCGCCGCGTGTTCGCCACGGTCGGCGTCGATCCCACCATCGAGTTCCTCGCCGCCGGGGCGCCCCCGCCGCGCGAGCTGGTGCCGCAGCACCGCACGTTCGCCCGGGAGATCACGACCGAGGCGCTGCTCCGGAGCGTCCTCGAGGCCTACGCGTTCGACGTTCCGTTCGAGGATCTCGCGCGCGACGCGCGCCTCGCCGCCACCGAGCTCGACGCCCACCTCCGGGAGCTGGACGACGGCCAGCCCATCGAGGCGGTCGAGATGGCGTCGCCCGTGTTCTTCCGCGGCAAGGGCGCCTACCTCGTGGGACGGATCCGGCGCGGCCGCTACCGGACGCCCCTCGTGCTCGCGCTCGTGAACGGGGTGGACGGCGTCTCGCTCGACGCGATCCTCTTCACGGAGGAGGACGTCTCCATCGTCTTCAGCTTCACCCGGTCCTACTTCCACGTGGAGGTGGAGCGGCCCCGGGCGATGGTGGCGTTCCTCTCGTCCATCCTGCCGCTCAAGCGGCACTCGGAGCTCTACACCGCGCTCGGCTTCAACCGGCACGGGAAGGCGGAGCTCTACCAGGAGGTGGTGCGCCACCTGGAGACGACGCGCGAGGCCTTCGTCCCGGCGCGCGGCGACAAGGGGCTCGTGATGAGCGTCTTCACGCTCCCCGGCCTCGACGTCGTGTTCAAGGTCATCAAGGATCACTTCGCGCCGCCGAAGCAGACCACGCGCCGCGAGGTGATGGACAAGTACCGGCACGTCTTCCGCCACGATCGCGCCGGCCGCCTCGTCGACGCGCAGGCGTACGAGCACCTCGCCTTCCCGGTGGAGCGGTTCTCGCGCGAGCTGCTCGCGGAGCTCTCGGAGCACTGCGCCGAGAGCGTGCGCGTCGTCGGGGACGAGGTCGCGATCCGGCACCTCTACGCCGAGCGGCGCGTGACGCCGCTGAACCTCTTCATCCGCGAGGCGGACGAGTGGACGGCGCGCCTCGCGGTGCGGGACTTCGGCCAGGCGCTGCGGGACCTCGCGGCGACGAACACCTTTCCGGGGGACATGCTCCTCAAGAACTTCGGCGTGACGCGCCACGGTCGCGTCATCTTCTACGACTACGACGAGCTCACCCGCGTCACCGACTGCAACTTCCGCGACATCCCGCGCGGAGGCGGCGGGCCGGGCGGCGACGAAGACTACGACGGCGGCGAGCCGACGTTCTACATCGGCCCGGACGACATCTTCCCGGAGGAGTTCCTGCCGTTCCTGGGGCTGCCGGGACGGCTCCGCGAGGTGTTCCTGCAGGCCCACGGCGAGCTGCTCACCGGCCGCTGGTGGCGCGACATCCAGGAGCGGGTCCGCGCCGGAGAGATCGTCGACATCTTCCCGTACCGCGACGAGCAGCGGCTGCGGTACGCGCGCGGCTGAGCGCGGGACCTAGTACCCGTACCCGCCGTGCTCGACGGCGACGACCCAGCCGTCCTCGATCGTGACGAGCTGCGTGAGGCGGTTCGGGCCGAAGTTGTACGCCCAGAGCTCCACCTCGACGGTGACCGTCTCCCCCTCCACGACGTGGCGCGTGTGGACGGCCGCGGTGCGCCGCTCGCGGCGACGGTCGACCGTCGCGGGCTCGCCGCACTTCCCCACGACGTCGAGCGCGTGATCGTCGATCCCGATCGCGGAGGGCTCGCAGAGGGCGACCGGCACCGGAGCCGGCGGGTCCGGCGGAGGGAGCCGGCCGTAGCCGAGGCGCGTGATCGCCCTCACGCGGCCGCCCTCGAGCGTCACGACGTGGACGAACCCGCTCTTCCCGGGGTCGTACGACCACTCCTCGATCGTCACCATCTCGACGGCGGCGACGGAGGTGCCCGGCGCGTGCCGCGCGTTCTCCGTGGCGAACCGGGTCCGCTCCACGTCGCGCGCGTCGGAGAGCGTCGGCCGGCCGCAGCGGCCGAGGAGGTCGAGCTTCGTGTCGCCGACCGACACGAGCCGGTTGCCGCACCGGAGCGACGGATCGGCGTGGGCGGCGAGCGGGGCGAGGAGCAGGGCGAGGGCGATCGCGGTGCGGGTCATGGGGCCTCGGGGGCGCACGTCGGCCTTCGCCGGGGCGCACGAACGGGACGTCCGAGCTTGCGCCGCATTCACTGCGCTGTCGAGCGCGGCGCCACGCCGCGCGGCGGCGTCACCCGGCCGGAGTGGAGCGGATCGCCACGATGGCGCGGTCGAGCGCGTCGCCGGTGCAGAGGAACCCGAGAAGCCCGCTCGATCGCTTCGCCTCGCGGAGCGCCGGGAGCGCGGCGGGATCACGCAGCTGGCCGAGGAGCTCCGCCGCGGCCCGCTTCGTGTCGCACCGATCGGCGCGCGCGAGCAGCTTCCGGGCGTTCTCGCGGAGCTTGGCGTCGCTCCGGAGCGCCGGATCGGCGGCGAGCGCCACGCGGTACCGCCGGAGCCCCTCGCCGGCCGCGCCGCGCGCGATCGCGACATCGCCGCGGAGCTTCTCGACGAGCGGTCCGCGGTGCCCGGCGCGCTCGGCGCCATCGAGGAGCGCGTGGGCGCCGGCGAGATCGTGCCGCGCGAGCCGGTCGGCGACGTCGCCCGCGAGCGCGGCGTCGCCGCCGCCGCCGAGGGCGAGGGCGAGGGTCGCGACGACGGCGGCGAGGGCGGTGGCGACCGCGACGGCGCGCTTCGCGGGGAGGGGGGCACGGAGGCAGCGCGGGGCAGGCTTCGTGTTCTCGCGTGGCGGCCGTGGTGCGGCGGGCGATGATGACCAGAGAGGATGGGGATGGGAGGGGGCCGCGAGCAGGGAGCGAGCGGGATGGGTAGCTCTCGGCGACCGCCATCGGGCGGGGCGGGTCGCGGTTGGGGTCGGGGTCGGCGTCGAGGTCGAGGTCGAGGTCGCTGAGATCTCCTCCCTCTCCCCCCGCGCGCGCATGAACCATGGATCCGCGTGGGCGCGGGGGGAGAGGGGCGGGGTGAGGGGGGCCGGCTCCGGAGCGCTCGGAATCGCACTCACAGTCGCGTTCGCGACCTCCTCCTCGAGCGCGCGGAGCAGCCTTCGTACGCTCCGCGCCCGCCTCCACCGCCTCGGCTCGAGGGCCGCCCGGACCGCGCCGGCGATCCCCACCGGGAGCCCTTCGCCTGCGCCGCCGCGCGCCGGGTGCAATGCCCGCCGGATCGCCTCAAGCGGATCCGCGACCGGCCGCGGGGCGCCGGCGAGCAGCGCCCGGACGAGCGCTCCCGCGGCGAACACGTCCGCGCCCCGTCCCGCGCGCCGGCCGCGCAGGACCTCCGGCGCGGTGAACGGGATGTCGCCGGCGTCGTCGCCGAGGACATCCCGCCCGGCGGGCGCCGCGAGGAGGACGCCGCCGGCGCCGAGCACGATCCTCCCCGGCGCGAGCCCGCCGTGGACGCCGCCGCGCCCGTGCAGGGCCGCGACCGCCGCGACGACGTCCCGCGCCAGGGCGAGCGCGTCGACCGGCGGCGGCGCCGCGCGGAGGACGTCCGCAACCGTGCGCGCGGGAGGCTGGCCGATCGGGCCGGCGGAGCTCACGGGAACAGGACCTCCAGCGAGAGCGCCCCCGCGTACCGGGTGTACACGGCCGCGAGCCGCTCCGCCTGGCCCTCGGCGCCGAGCCGGAGGCGCTGGCCGACCCGCCGCGTCCAGGCGAGCCGGAGGTCGCCACCGGCCCGGACGGACCGGCGCGCGCCCGTCACGACCTGCAGCGACGGGCCGGCGTCGAGCGTGAAGCCGCCGGCGAGCCCGTCGTCGCGCGCGAGGCCGAGCCGGGGCGAGAGGGTCGCCTGGAGCGGCGGCGAGAAGAGCCGGGGCGCTCCGGAGTCGACGGTCTCGCCGAGCCCGGAGAGATCGCGGGCGTGATGGGTCGCCTCGGCGCGGGCGCCCAGGGTGACGGTGAGCCCGCCGGCGTCCGCCACCGGCCGGTCCGCGCGCGCCGAGAGGCCCGCGAGGAACACCGGGCCGACGCCCGGCGCGGTCACCGCGCCGGCCCGCGCCGTCGCGGCGAGCCGCAGCCCCTCGCCGGCGCGGGATCCGGAGAGCTCGACGACCTCGTCCGACGCCGCGCCGGCGACGTGGCCGCCGACCGTCTCGCCCGCGTAGGCCCGGTACGAGTCCAGCCGCGCCGCCCGCACGACCGCCACCGAGAGCGCGCCGCCGTCCCCGCGCCGCTCGAGGCGGAGCGCGCCGGCGAAGCCCTGCGCCGCGGCTCGCGCGCCGTCCCAGGCCGCCGCCGCCTCGAGCGACACCCCGGGGTCGGGCCGCCACTCGGCCCGGCCGCGCACGAGCGCGCCGCTGGCGCGCGCGCCGCCGGGCCCGCGGGCGGACGCGAGACCCGCCTCGACGGCGCTCTCCGTGAACGGCGTCGGCTCGGCGGAGCCGCGCGCGAGGGGGGCGACGCTCGAGAGCCCGAAGGCGCCGCCCGCCTGGGCGAGCACCCGGACCCCGCCGCCCGCCGCCGGCTCCCGCCCCCGGCGGAGGTCCCGCGCCAGCGCGTCGACGTCCGGCCGTGGCGGCCCGTACCGGCCGGCGAGCTCGCCGTGGGCCAGCGCGCGATCCGCGTCGCCGGTCCAGGCGTACGCGCGGGCCAGGCCGCGGTGCGCCTCCGGGTCCTGGGGCGCGTCGCGGAGGACCGCCTCGTACACCTGGATCGCCTCGGGGCTCGTCTCGCGCCGCGCGCCGAGGACCCGGGCGAGCCCGAGCCGGGCGCGCCGCGACCGCGGCTCCGCCCGGAGCACCGCCTCGTAGTCCGCGCGCGCCGCGTCGCGCGTGGCGGGATCCGCCGCGAGGAGCTCGGCGCGCTCGAGGCGGACGTCGGCCGCCGGCCGGAGCGCCAGCGCCCGGTCGTACGCGGCGCGCGCCTCCGCCCGACGGCCGGCGCGAGCCAGCGCCCGGGCCTGCCCCACCCTGAGCTGCGCGTCATCGGGGTGCCGCGCGACGAGCCCGCCGTAGAGCTCGGCCGCCTCTCCGGCCGTCCCCGCGTCCCTCGCGAGGAGCCGGGCGAGGTCGCGCGCCGTCCGCTCGTCGCCGGGCACCTCGGCGCGCTTCCTGCGCAGCTCGCCGATGGCCTCGGGGCGGCGGGAGGGATCCCAGAGGAGGAGCCGGAGCCGCTCGTCCCGCAGCGCGCGGTCCTCGGGCGCGGCCGCGAGGAGCCGGTCGTACTCGGCGAGGGCGGCGTCGAGCGTGGCGCGATCCCTGCCGAGGAGGCGCGCGAGATCGCGGCGGCGCGCGGGATCGTCGTGCCGCGCGAGCCCGAGCGCGAGGTACCGGGCCGCATCCTTGGCGCGGTAGGCATAGCGCGACCAGGACAGGATGCGCGCCTGCTCGAACGCGAGCTCCCAGTCGTCGGGCCAGCGGGCGAGGTGCCGGTCCAGCTCCGCGACGGCGAGATCGGTGTCTCCGTTCCGGAGCAGCGCGAGCGCGACCCCGCGCGAGGCCTCGTGGCTGCCGGGGTCGGTCGCGAGCGCCTTCCGGTACGCCTCGACCGCCGCGGCGTAGTTGCGGATGTCCATGTTGGCGCGCCCGCGGGCGAGATAGAACGCCTCGGCGACGCCGCCGCGGCCGACGGCGGGCGTCAGGAGCGCCGCGAGGAGGAGCGCGGCCCGGGCGAACGGCGGCATCGTGTTCACCTCGTCCTTCGGCTCAGGCCGCGAGATAGGCCGGCGGTCGGGCCGAAGCCGGCGGGGCCGGCACGAACGCCAGGCCTGCGCGCCACACGCCGGGGAGCACGCGGCGCACGTGTGCCACGCGCGCCCAGGTGACGCCGGCCGCGGCGATCACGGGCAGGATCGCGTCCGGAGCGGGCGGCGCGCCGAGGCCGCCGACGCCGAGCCCGCCCGCAGAGGCGTCGAGCGCGAGCCAGCGCGCGGCCCGCCCGCCCGCGACGCGCGTGAGCGGCCGTAGCACGCCCCGCCGGTCGGCGTGACGGCGCCGGAGGCGGAGCGGGCGGAGCGCGCGCGTGACGCCCGCGACGAGCAGCGCCGCCATGACGGGCCCCGAGCGCGCGCGGCCGTCGTGCGCGCCGTCGAAGGCGCCGTCGGCCGAGAACGCGACCCGGACGAGGGCCCGCCGGTCCGCGTCCGTCGCGCCCTCGAACGCGAGGCCCGCCCGGCGCAGGCGGCCGACGCGCTCCTGGTAGACGACCCGGGCGCAGAGCACGACGGGCTCCGGCCCGTCGAGCACGACCTCCACCCTCCGCGGGAGCGCGGCGCCTTCCGGGAGGGCGACCCCCGCGCCGCCGCGGGCGAGGTCGACCGTCTCCGCGGCCAGCTCCGCGCCGGCGCCCCGGAGCCGGATCGGCACCCGGCGCCGGACCCGCTCGTCGTCGCGGCGCTGCGGCCTCTCCCACGCGACCAGGAGCGCGAGCAGCACGGCCGAGACGTTCGCGGCCGCCCAGAACAGGTTGAAAGCGTACGCCTCGACCTCGATGCCGAACGCCCACAGCTCCACCGCCCCCTTCGCGATCCCGGCGAGCGCGACGACCGCCGCCGCGAGCGTGAGCCGACTCGACGTCAGATCGAACGTCCGACGGTCGACGCGGACACCCTTGGGCGTCACCTTGAAGCCGAGCCGCCTCGGCAGGAGCAGGTCCAGCGTGGCGCGCGCGAGCGGGAACGCCACCGCGCCCTCGTAGAGCCCGCCCCAGAGCAGGCGGGGCCAGCCGGGGAGGAGCACGCTCGCGGCGAGCGGTCCCGCGACGAGGTGCGGGACGAGGTACGCGAGGAGCACCGGGAGCTCCGCGAACAGCGGGTGCAGGTGCAGGAACAGGTAGAGGAGCGGCGTCGCGAAGAAGACCGCCCGCGCGAGCGGGAAGAAGAAGTACCAGAGGGACGCGAGGTAGCCGATCCGGTGGCGCAGGGGGAGCCCGCGCTCGAGGAGCGGGTTGTCCCGGAAGAAGATCTGGAGGCACCCCAGCATCCAGCGCCGCCGCTGCACCACGTACGAGGCGAGGGTCTCGGCGGACAGCCCGACCGCGAGGTCCTCGTCGACGAACCGCGAGCGCCAGCCCCGCGCGTGCAGCTTCTGGCTCGTGTGGATGTCCTCTGTGATGGAGAGGAGCTGGAACCCGCCGACGGACGCGAGGGCCGCGCGCCGGAAGACCGCGCCGCTGCCGACGAAGAAGGCGCCGCCCCAGCGGTCGCGGCCCCCCTGGATGGCGTGGTTGAAGAGGTCCGCCTCGTTCGGCACGCGCGCGCCTGCGCCGAGCGCGCGCTGGAACACGTCGGGGTTGTAGAAGTGGTGCGGCGTCTGGACGAGCCCGAGCGCCGGGTCGCGGAAGTGCGGCACGGTCCGCTCGAGGAACGCGGCGGTGGGGACGTGGTCCGTGTCGAACACGGCGACGAGCTCGCCCTCCAGGGCCGCCAGCGCCGCGTTGAGGTTCCCGGCCTTGGCGTGCTGCCTCGGCCCCTCGCGGTAGCGGGCGCCGTGGGCCGCGGCGAGCGCGGCCACCTCCGGGCGCAGCGAGTCGTCGCAGACGTGCACGGTGAAGCGGGGGTAGCGCAGCGCCGCGCACGCGGCGAGGGTCTTGTCGAGGATGTCGAGCGGCTCCGTGTAGATCGGCACGAGCACGTCGACATGGGGGTGCGGCTCGCCGGGCGCGAGGGGCGGCGGCGCGGGCCGGGGCTGCCGGCGGACGCCGACCTGCACCGCGAGGAGCAGGACGGTGGTGAGCGCGTACGCCTCGGCGGCGAGGAGCGCGATGGAGAACACCGGGCCGCCGGGCTCCACGAAGTTGAGCGTGCCCGCGGCGCGCCAGGCGAGGTAGCGCGCCGAGAGGCCGAACGCGAGCGCGAGCAGCGAAGCCCGCGCGAGCGCGCTCCGGCGCGCGAGCGCGGCGAGTACGAGCGCCGCGCCGACCGCGGCCCACGGGAAGCGGTCCCGGAACGCGCCCCAGTCCAGCGTCGAGAGGAACGCGAGCGGCTCGTCGAAGCGGCGGGTCGCCCCGAGCTCGAGGGCGCGGCCGAACCAGAGCCAGTTGTGGAGATAGTAGGGGGTCGGCTCCCCCGCGAGCGCGCCGTCGAACAGCGCGTCGAGCCTCCGCGCGCGCATGGCCGCCGCGAGCTCGGGATCGACGACCTGCGCGAGCGCCTGCACCGACGCGAGGTGGGGGAGGCCATCGAGCTGCGAGAGCGGGCGGCCGCCGGTCGTGGCGCGGTCGCGCAGGCGGCCCTGCTCCCGGAAGGTGTCGGCCGGGAACCGCAGCATCCGCGCCCGCAGCCCGGCCTCGCCGCGGCGGCCGAACCAGCGCGCGTCCAGCGCGACGCGCCAGTAGATCGGCACGCTGTCGTAGCCGGAGACGTCGGGCCCGGCGCCGCCGGGCTTCTCGAGGAGCAGCGCGCCGGTCCGGGGATCCACCCAGATCTTCTCCGGCGGCAGCGCGAGCCCCTTCTCCACGAACAGGAACCGGAGGACGTCGTAGCTCGAGGCCACCAGCTCCTTCCACGGCCGCGCGGCGTCCACGGCGGCGAACACCTCGTACGCGTACGGGGCCAGGTAGGCGACGTGGATCGTCGGGTAGCGCTCCGCGGGCGCCCAGTTGCCTGCCGTCGGGATCCAGCGCTTGCCGGCGCGGATCACCTCGTGGGCCCAGACGTCGGCGAGCAGCGGCCGCGCCGCCTCGAGGTAGCGCGGATCGCCGAACCGGCGGGACGCGAGCACGAGCGCGAGCGCGACGTCCTCGTCGGCGTCGGTCGCGGCGTTACGGTCGAGGACGCGATCCTTCCAGCGCCACGCGAGGAGCCGGTCCTCGCGGACCTGCAGGTTCTCGCGCGTCCAGCGCCAGATCTGATCGAACGCGGCGCGATCGCCCATCCAGACCGCACGCAGGAGC
The DNA here is from genome assembly GCF_023169945.1 of Anaeromyxobacter oryzae. GTDB lineage: Bacteria > Myxococcota > Myxococcia > Myxococcales > Anaeromyxobacteraceae > Anaeromyxobacter > Anaeromyxobacter oryzae. Next base: position 7,827 of record NZ_AP025591.1, on the reverse strand, counting down.
CCGTAGCCTTGGCCCTCGGACGTCGTGACGCCGCCCTCGTCGAGCGCCACGACGCGTCCGCCCGAGACGTGGGTGTAGCGGTAGTAGCTCCACAGCGCGGAGAGGGCATCGCGATCCCGCGCCACCGCCTCGCGGGGCCCCTGCTCTCCGTGGCCACACGAGAGGAGCACCGCGAGTGAGCAGAGCGCGGCCGGGATCCAGGCGAGCGAGCGCATGTGCGGGTCGACGGTGGGACACGCTCCGAGCGCGGGGAAGAGGCCTCGCGGGGCGACGCCGATCGGGGTCCGCCGACGGTGATCCCTCTCAGGGTGAAGGCAGGCTGACGCGGCGCGCACGCCGCGCGGGTGCAGCGCCGACACCCGCGTCCACGAAAATCGCGGGGATCGAGTCGTGTGCGTGAGTGACACACCGGCGACGTGTCGCGCGCCTGATGAGGGTCGAAGTGGTACCGGGTGTGACGAACCCTGGCAGGCCACCCCTCTCGAACCAACTTTCCCGGTCGAGGAGGCACCATGCGGGAGAAACAGCCCCGCCGGCGGGCAAAGCCCGGCACGCTGTTCGTCGTCGCGGCGCTCCTTCTCGGAGCGCCGCGCACGGTGCAGCCCGCGGACGGCGCGGCGCGCGCCGTGCCGCCGCCGCGCGCCGCCGCCGCGCATCGCCCGCCGCTCGGTGCCCTCGCCGCCCGCGTCCACGCGCACCTCGCCGCCCGCATGCCGCGGCTCGAGGTGGGCGCCCGCGCGCGCCTCGCCGAGGCGATCCTCGTCGAGGCGGACCTCGCGCACGTCGATCCGCTCCTCGTGCTCGCGCTCATCGAGGTCGAGTCGTCGTTCGACCCGGGCGCGCGCTCCGCGGCGGGCGCCGTCGGGCTCATGCAGCTCCAGGAGCCGACGATGAAGAGCGAGGCGGAGCGCTCCGGGCTGCCCTCCGCCGATCCGCGCGATCCCATCGCGAACGTGCAGGCGGGGGTGCGGTACCTCCGGCGCCTCGTGGACGCGTTCGGGAAGCTCGACGTCGCGCTCATCGCGTACAACTGCGGCCCGAACCGGATCGTCTACCTGCTGAAGCAGGGCGGCATCCCCGACGAGCTCCAGTACTACCCGCGCCGCATCCGCGCCGAGCTGGAGCGCCTGCGCCGCGCGCCGACCGAGGTCGCGGACGTGGCCCCGTCCACCGTCGCCGCCGCGGACTAGCGCCGCCGGTCGCCCCGTGGGAGCGCCGCAGGGCGCCGGGGATTCGAAGGGCGGGCCGCGCCGCTATCTGCTCGAGCGCGTCTGGCGCGGCGCAGGGGGCGCCCGCGGGATCGCCGCGAGGACGTTGGGGACCGGCCACGCGGAGCCGGTGGTCGCGCCGGGAGACGACTCGAACGTTCCGACCCGCTCCACCTCGCGCCCGCCCCCGCGCACGTAGAGCTGCGCCTCCGGCCCGCCCTCGACGTACATCGCCCGGCGGAGATCGATCGGCAGCGCGAGCAGCGCGTCGACGAGCTCGTGGACCGGCCATGGGCTCCGCGCATGGATGAACAGCACGCGGCCCTTGCCATCGATGCCGATGGCGGCCGCGGACGTCCGGCGCGGCGAGGGCGACCAGACGTTCTTCCGTTCGCAGGAGACCATCCGGATGGACTGCACCAGCGTACCGTAGCGCGGAGCGAACGCGTCGAGGTCCTCGCAGTCGCGATCGATGATCCGCGCGGGCGGGAGCGCCGCGTCGAGCGCGTCGAAGGCGAGGACGGCGCGGTCCTTCGAGACGCGCGCCTGGTTGACGTGATCCCGGGTGCGCATGAGCGAGACGCTCGTGCGGTAGTCGGCCTGGTACATCGCGGCGTTGATGACCGCCGCCGCGCCGTGGCGGTCGGCCCACGCACGCGCGGTGAACAGCCCACCCTCGCCCGGCGCCGACGCGTTGAGCAGCACCAGGCGATATCGGTGGGGATCGACGCGGACGACCGCGATCTTCCCGTCGCCCGGCGCGCCGGCAGGGCCGTCGAAGAGGCCGAGGTCGAGGCCGGGCTCGAGCGGCTGCCAGCCGGGCGCCGGCGCGGGGGCGCCCCCGAGCAGGAGGGCGGCGCAGAGCGCGGCGGCGAGCATGCGAGCATTCTCGGGCCCGTCCGTGACGGTGACAAGGGGCGACCTGATGACAGGATGAAGGCATGGCCCATCCCCTCGCCGGAAAGCCCGCGCCGCGGGAGCTGCTCGTCGACGTCCCCGACCTCCTGCGCCGCTATGCGGCCGAGCGGCCCGATCCCGCGAACCCCGCCGAGCGGGTCGCGTTCGGGACCTCCGGCCACCGCGGGTCGTCCCTCCGCCGGAGCTTCAACGAGGCCCACATCCTCGCCATCGCCCAGGCCGTCTGCGAGCACCGCGCCGGCGCCGGGATCTCCGGGCCGCTGTTCCTGGGACGCGACACCCACGCGCTCTCCGAGCCGGCCGAGCGGACCGCGCTCGAGGTCCTGGTCGCGAACGGCGTGGAGGTCGTGGTGTCCGCGGGCGGCGCGCCCGTCCCGACGCCCGTCATCTCCCACGCGATCCTCGTCCACAACCGCGGCCGGACCGACCGGCTCGCGGACGGCATCGTCATCACCCCGTCGCACAACCCGCCGGAGGACGGCGGCATCAAGTACAACCCGCCCGACGGGGGGCCCGCGGACACGGCCGTGACCGCGGTCATCGAGCGCCGCGCGAACGAGCTCCTCGCCGCCGGCAACGCGGGGGTGAGGCGCGTCCCGTTCGAGCGCGCCCGCGCCGCGCCGGCCGTCACGCCGCGCGACTACGTGCGGCCGTACGTCGACGACCTCGGCAACGCGGTCGACCTCGAGGCCGCGCGAGGCGCCGGGATCCGGGTCGGGGTCGACCCCCTCGGCGGCTCGAACGCGCACTACTGGGGCGCCATCGCGGAGCGGTACGAGCTCGACCTCACGGTCACGAACCCCGCGATCGACCCGACCTTCGGCTTCATGCCGCTCGACCACGACGGCAAGATCCGGATGGACTGCTCGTCGCCGTACGCGATGGCGAACCTGGTCGCGCTGAAGGACCGGTTCGACCTCGCGTTCGGCAACGACGCCGACTCGGACCGGCACGGGATCGTGACGCCCGGGTCCGGGCTCATGAACCCCAACCACTACCTGGCCGTCTCCATCGACTGGCTCTTCCGGAACCGCCCGGGGTGGGCGGCGAGCGCCGGCGTCGGGAAGACGCTCGTCTCGTCGGCGCTCATCGACCGCGTCGCGGCGCGGCTCGGGCGACGGCTCGTCGAGGTCCCCGTCGGGTTCAAGTGGTTCGTGCCCGGACTCCTCGACGGCTCGATCGGCTTCGGAGGCGAGGAGAGCGCCGGCGCGAGCTTCCTGCGCCGGGACGGGACCGTCTGGACGACGGACAAGGACGGGATCGTGATGGACCTGCTCGCCGTGGAGATCCGCGCCCGCAGCGGGAAGGATCCCGGCGAGCACCACCGCGCGCTCGCGGCCGCGCTCGGCTCCCCGGTCTACGCCCGCGTCGACGCGGCGGCGACGCCGGCGGAGAAGGCGATCCTGAAGCGGCTCGCGCCCGAGGCGGTCCGCGCCACCACGCTCGCAGGGGACCCGATCACCGCGAAGCTCACCCGCGCCCCCGGCAACGGCGCCGACATCGGCGGGCTCAAGGTCACGACGGACCAGGGCTGGTTCGCGGCGCGGCCCTCCGGGACCGAGGACGTCTACAAGATCTACGCGGAGAGCTTCCGGGACGAGGCGCACCTCGCGCGGATCCTGGACGAGGCTCGTGCGATCGTGTCCGCGGCGCTGTCGGCGGCGTGAGGTCACGAGCGAGGCGCAGGCGCTTCCCACGGAGCCGGCTCGACGGTGAACCCCCCGCCGGGCGCGATCCGCACCGCGTGCACTTCGTCGAACCCCTCGTCCGGCGCGGGCGGCTCGGCCCGCTTCAGCGTCGCGAGGATGGCGATGACCGGCACCCGCGCCTTGCCCTCGCGCCCGGCGTTCCGCGCGATGGAGGCCTTGGCGTCGGGCGGGAACCAGAACAGTACCGGGCGGAGCCCGAGGGCGCGCGCGAGCTCGACGAGCTCGACGCGATCCGCGCGGCGCACGCTCGTGTTGTCCACCACCACGCTCCGCCCCGCGGCCGCCGCCTCCTCGACCAGCCGTCGCTGGCGGCGCGACGGGTTCGGGGCGTTCCGGAACAGGTCGCGCGACACGTGGGCGTGCGTCGCCGCGAAGCGCGCCCGGTAGAAGGTGGTCTTGCCCGCGCCCTGCAGGCCGGAGAGGACGACGAGGTCCACCGGCCGGAGATAACCGGGCACGCGACGCCTCGCCCCACCGCGCGCCGTTGCGGCGCCGGGCCAGGCGGGGCGATGATTTGCGAATGCCCGACGACTTCCTCCACCGCGACGTCCCCGCCTTCGGGAAGCGGGTCCACCGCCTCGGGCTCTCCGGGAGCTTCGGCCTCGACGAGGCCGCTGCGCGGGAGGGCCTCGAGCGGCTGCAGTACGTCTTCTGGAGCCCGCGGATGAAGGGGCTCACCGCAGCGCTCCGCGACGCGCTGGCGCGCGACCGCGATCGCTACGTCGTCTCCGCCGGACCGCTGCTCGGGTTCCTCGGCGGCAGCGTGCGAAAGGCGGCCGAGGGCGCGCTGCGCACGCTCCGCACCGACTACCTCGACGTGTTCCAGCTGTACTGGCTCGGGAAGATGTCCGCGTTCACCGGCGCGGTCCAGGAGGAGCTCCGGCGGCTGCGGGAGGAGGGGAAGGTTCGCGCCCTCGGCGTCTCGATCCACGACCGCGAGCGCGCGGGCCGGCTCGCGGAGGAGTCGTTCCTCGATCTCCTCATGGTCCGCTACAACGCCGCCCACCCCGGCGCGGAGCAGGACATCTTCCCGCACCTCGCCCGCCGGCGTCCGGCGATCGTCGCCTACACCGCGACGTCCTGGCGAAAGCTCCTCGCGGCGCCGCGCGGCTGGACCGGACCGGTGCCGACCGCGGCCGACTGCTACCGCTTCTGCCTCACGAGCCCGCACGTCGACGTCGTGCTCACGGGTCCCCGGAGCGCGGCCGAGCTCCGCGCGAACCTGGCCGGTCTCGACGAGGGGCCGCTCTCGCCGGCCGAGATGGACTTCATGCGTACCTTCGGGAAGGCCGTGCACGGGTGACGGCGCGCCCCTCCCGTTCGCCCCGAGCGCGAGCGGCGAGGCGCAGCCTCGTCGCGGAGGCGCAGGGCGCTCAGGGCGCGTTCGTCGGATCCCAGCTCGTCCGGTAGCCCTCGTCGAGCGCGTCGAGCGCCGCGAGGTCCTCCGCGTCGAGGGTGAACCCGAACACGTCCGCATTCTCCCGGATGCGCTCCTCGTGGACGGACTTCGGGATCGGGACGACCTCGTGCTCGATGCACCAGCGCACGAGGACCTGCGCCGGCGTCCGGCCGTGCTTCCCCGCCACGCGCTGGAGGGTCGGATCGTCCATGCGGTGCGCGCGGACGAGGGGACCGTACGCCTCGAGCTGGATCCCGTGCCGCCGGCAGTGGTCGAGGAGTGCGCGCTGGTACAGGAACGGGCTGAACTCGACCTGGTTCACCGCGGGCGCCACCTTGGCGCGCGCGAGCAGCTCGTCGAGGTGACGGATCGTGTAGTTGGACACGCCCACCGCGCGCGCCTTCCCGTCGGCGAGGATCTTCTCCATCGCGCGCCAGGTCTCGTGTCGGAGCCCTTCGACCGGCCAGTGCACGAGGTACAGGTCGAGCCGGTCGACGCCGAGCCTGCGGATGCTCTCGTCGCAGGCCCGCAGCGTGGAGTCGTAGCCGTGGTCGGAGTTCCACAGCTTCGTCGTGACGAAGACCTCCTCGCGCGGCAGCCCGCTCTCGCGGATCGCCGCCCCGACGTCCTCCTCGTTGCGGTACGCGCGCGCGGTGTCCACGAGCCGGTACCCGGCGCGAAGGGCCGCGAGCACCGCGTTGCGCGTCTCCGCGCCGGGCGGCGTCTGCCACACGCCGAGGCCCAGGATCGGCATCGGCACGCCGCCACCCCGGAGCGTCACGGTCGAAGCGATGTTCCAGGTCCGCGCCACCATCGATCCTCCCTCCGTACCGCGGTCGCGGCGCGCCGCGAGGCGACGGGTCATAATCGGACCGGGCGGGGCGGACAGGTCCGATCCGGGCCGCCCGGGAGCGGCGGTCGCGCCGCGCGGAGGTTTCGATGCACGTGCTCGTGGCGGGGAGCGGCTGGCTCGGTGCGGCGATCGCCCACAGGCTCGTCGTGGGCGGCGCTCGCGTGACCGGCATCCGGCGCGATCCGGCCCGGGCCGAGGCTCTCCGCGCCATCGGCGTCGAGCCGCTCGCCCTCGATCTCGCGGCGCCCGGAGCCGCCGACCGGCTCCCCCCGTTCGACGCCGCGATCGCCTGCCAGTCCGCCGGGGCTGACACCGTGGAGGCATACCGGGCGGCGTACGTGGTCGCGAACGAGGCGCTCGTCGGGGCCGCGGCGCGGCAAGGGGCCCGCGTCGTGTACACCGGGTCCACCGGCGTCTTCGGCCAGCGCGACGGCTCCGAGGTCGACGAGGCGACGCCGCCGGCGCCCGCGAGCGCGACGGCCGAGGTCCTGGTCGAGGCGGAGGCGCTCGTCCGCGCGGCGGGCGGGGTCGTCGTCCGGCTCTCCGGCCTGTACGGGCCGGGCCGGGCCGGTATCGTGGACCGGGTGCGCGCGGGCCGGCTCGCGCTCGGCCCCGGCGACGACGCCTGGATGAACTTCTGCCACCTGGAGGACGCGAGCGCGTTCGTGCTCGCCGCGCTCGCCCGCGGCGCGCCCGGCGCCGTCCACCACGGCAGCGACGCGGCCCCGGCACCCCGCCGCGAGGTGGTGGAGTGGATCGCGGCGCGGCTCGGCATCCCCCCGCCGCGGGGAGATGCCGCGCCCGGCCCGAACCGGCGGATCCGGTCGGACCGGACCCGCGAGGCGCTCCAGGTGACGCTCGCGTTCCCGTCGTTCCGCGAGGGCCTCGCGCCGCTCGTGCCCGCGGCCGCGAAGCCGCGCTGAGCCGTCACCGCAGCGCCGCGGCGACCGCCCGCGCAGCGGCCACGACCTCGACCTCCGGCAGGACGTCCTCCGCGCGCGCCTCGAAGCAGCGCCGGCCGCGGAGCCGGTCTGGCGTGTCCGCGAACCGCGGGACAAGGTGGAGATGGAAGTGCTGCAGCACGTCTCCGATCGCGAAGGCGTACACGTGCTCGGCACCGAGCACCGCGCGCTGGGCGGACATCACCCGGGCGGCGAGGGGACCGAGCGTCGCGAGGGACGCCGGCTCGAGGTCGTACCAGGCGCGGGCGTGGCGCTCGCTCGCGAGGATCAGCCATCCCCGCAGCGGCGAGGGGTCCGAAAGGACGTGCAGGGCGAGCCCGCCTTCCCGGTGCAGGATCCCGCCGGGGATCGGGCGCGCGCCGCGGAGTAGTTCACACTCAGTACATTTCCCGTCGGTCATCGCTCCTCCGGCTCGGCGGCGGCGTCCGGACGCGCGCGCGATCGCGGTCGTTCGGGGTGCGCACGATGCAGCGCCGCGTGGAACTGCCCGTTATAGCGGAGCCCTCCTCTCGCTGCGCGCCATGACGCCCCCGGCTGGGGCTTCCCGCTCGCGAGGTCGAGAACAATCTTGCGCTGTTTTCTCGGTCGGGCGCGCCGTCAATGGGAATGGTTCGACGGCTCGCCTGTTCCCGACCCGAGCAGCCTACCGGGAGTCACAGGTGCACACTCAGCCGAATCCGACACCGCTCGCCACGCTCATCCGCTCCGAGAGCACCGTCTCCGGGCACCGCAACCTCTACTGCTTCCACTACGACGCGTGCCTCGACGTCGCGGTGAA